>CAUFBM010000014.1 GCA_959023295.1 uncultured Collinsella sp.
AACTGCGGGAATGGCCTATTTGCTCAATGTGTTCGGCTGAGATCGGAAATCAACCTCGAAGAGTGCTGTAAAAGGTATCGGGAATCAAAGGAATCGTTTAGTTCGAATGTTCAATTAACAATCGAGTTGATACAAAAGTCGGCACTTAATGTTGACGAGGCAAAAGATATTTTCAGATCGAAGAGATACTTTAATCTAAAAGAAAGACAATATGCTGAAAACATTTTTAGAAATGCACTCTATATCATAAATCACGTCTCATATGGAGTTAAATACACGTTCAACTCCATAGATCTGCCCTATGATTATTATTCGACACCAGAAATAATGAAATCGCTTGCGGATACCTTGCATAATCCGTTTATTTCCTTCTATGAAACTGCCTTTCTTAAGCGTATTCAGAGGGAAAAATTCGAGTTTATTGGGATTTCGGTGAGCGGCTGTTTCCAATTGATTTCTGCAGTTACGTTAGCGAAACTGATTAAGGAAGAATGTCCATCTGTTAAACACGTCTCATTGGGCGGCAATTACATTACTCGTTTAGCAGATGACTGCATGAAAGAATGGCATCCCTTTTTTGAATACATTGATTCGATAATGATGTATGACGGCGAAGAGCCGCTTGCACGTCTTCTTGAGGCTCTTGACTCTGGTGATGACAATCTCGACTGTGTTCCAAACCTTTGCCATGCTAAAGGTGGAAAGATATATAAAAACCATCGGATTGAGCAAACATTTATCAACGATACAGTTCCCGATTTCGATGGCTTCGCCCTTTCTAAATACTTCATGCCTGAGTTAATATTGCCGGTTTATTCCTCTAGGCAGTGTTTTAATCATTGCGCCTTCTGCACCATTCCCGGTGCTACCGGTGGTTGTTACCGAAAGATGCCTATATCGAGAGTATTTGAAATAATGTGTCGGTTAAATGAAAAATACGGCACGAGAGTTTTCTCTTTTGTGGATGAAACATTCGAAGGCAAAAGAATGGAGCAACTCGCGGATGAAATAAACGCATCGGGAAAAACGTTTTTCTGGCATGGAGAAACGAGGTTCTCTCCAACCCTAAGTACAGAAGTTTTTAACAAGATATACCAAAGTGGATGTAGGCAGATTCAGTTTGGCCTCGAGTCATACAACCAAAGAGTTCTTGATCTAATGAAGAAGAACACGAGAGTTGATTGGATTGATCGCAATATCCATGATTGTCTCAATGCGGGTATTCCTGTTCATCTATTTTTTATGATTGGCTTTCCGACCGAAACTAAAGAAGAGGCTCTGAACACCTTAGCTTATACAGAGAATGTTTTGAATTATTCAAAACAGGTATGTGGTGTTCCATATTCCACGAGAGGATTTACGAATTTTGGTCTCGTTATGGGGTCGGATGTTTGGAATCATCCCGATAAGTATGGTGTCTCTGTAATGCCGAAGTCCCAATATGAGGATTTGCGCCTCGAAGTGGATTATGTTTCAGGCACTGGTTTAACTTTAAATGAAGCAAAATCCTTATCTGATGAGCATCATATTGATTTTTATATGCAAGAGGTCATAAACGGTAGCGACACAATTGACTTGCCCCAGCGGCTTCATATTTCAGAGGTGACCTGGATCCTAGATTCTATTCACGCTGTCAGGTATAAGGGGCATTTGACCAAAGTAAAGCGATGGCTAACTAGTCTAAATCCAGCTGATCGAATCTGGCTGGATTCCAAGACCTCTGTCGTGCTCGTTGAGCCATTTGCCTACTTCTATAATTCTGAATACCATCATGTCTATGCTGTTTCCCAGTTGGTATACCTTAAGTTGGCCCGTTTATTGGAGGCCGATTGTAGCATTTCTCTTATTCTTGATCAGGGCGACCTCGAGCTGACAAGGGCGATAGAAGAACTGTTGCATTATGGATTGCTGAATACAAATATCGATGCCGATTATGTAATGCACGATAACGGTTTTCAATTGGTTAAAAGTTCGTTTGTTAAAGAAGTCGGACGCTCAAAAGAGGGGTTAAGAGTACTGCTGAGTTGTGCCACCCATAGAATGTGTGCGGTTAATGATTTTTCGTTCGCTTTGCTTTCGTTGTTTGAAAAGCCGATTACTAAGAACGAGGTGCGCGACATTTTGAAAAAAGAGGGGCTATCGACAAACGAGGAGCAATTAAACAAGTTGGTTGATAATTGCATGAAAGCAGATATACTACAATTGATTAGATAGAGGAGGTTTCTGCATGGACGTTATTAACAAAGATCTCTTGGAGCAACTGAAAGAGTCTCAGGAAGAGGGCGTCGTGGTAGAAGTGTTCGACTTTGAGGACTACATGGATAAATTCTGCCATTAGTTTCGGAATTAACTTGCCTCGCTTAAAGGAGAAGTCGATTATCGATTTCTCCTTTTTTAATTTAAGATATTTTTGGAATACATGCTCTTAGCACAGGTTGGCGTCTCAGTAAACTGAGAGGTTGCTTTGGCTAGTTAGAGATATGTGAACGTCCGTTAGACTGAATCTCAGGGTAGAAGGGGCCTCCAGTGTCCAGATCAACAAGGCAATGCTGCGTTTCGGCTAATAAGAACGATGGCTTTTTGCGTGTGGCGGCGGCGTCGCCGCGGATTCGCGTGGCCGATGTCGAGGGCAATGCCGAGGTTGCGCTGGCGGCTGTTCGCGAGGCTACCGAGCGCGGCGTTCGCGCGCTGGCGCTGCCCGAGCTTAACCTGACCGGCTATACCGCGGCCGATCTGTTCCATGACCGCACATTGCTGCATGCCTGCGAGGCTGCTCTGGTGCATATCCTCGATGAAACCCGCGAGCTGCCGATTGTCTTTACCGTCGGCCTTCCCGTTGCGGTGGCCGAAAACATCTACAACTGCGCGGCCGTGTGCTGTGCGGGCGAGCTTTTGGGCCTTACGGCTAAGAAGTATCTGCCCAACTATGGCGAGTTCTACGAGCGCCGCTGGTTTGCCCCGGCGCCTGCCGATCCCGTGTGGGTTGAATTTGCCGGTCAGGGTCCGGTGCAGCTTGGCTCGGGGCTTGTCTACCGCTGCTGTGATGAGGGCGCCGAGGACCTGGTGCTGGGCGTTGAGGTCTGTGAGGACCTGTGGGTGCCGGCGCCCCCTTCGACCGAGATGGCGCTTGCCGGTGCGACGGTGATTCTCAACCCGTCGGCTTCTGACGAAATCATCGGTAAGGCAGATTACCGCCGCAGCCTTATCTCTAACCAAAGCGCGCGCCTGTACTGTGCCTATGCCTACGCGGATGCGAGTGAGGGCGAGTCCACGACCGACATGGTCTTTGCGGGCGAGAACCTCGTCTACGAAAACGGCTCGAAGCTCGCCGCGACCAAACTGCTTACCTGCGATATGGCCATCGTCGACGTTGACCTTGACCGTCTGGTTGCCGAGCGCCGTCGCTCGACGACGTGGACGCGCGCGGACGATGCGCCGGAGGCCACGACCGTTGAGTTTTCGTTTGAGGGCGTGTTGGCCGAAGAGCCTGTCCTGCGCGATGCACTCGGCATCGACCGTGTCTTCCCCCGCGCACCCTTTGTTCCGGCCGACCATGGTGACCTGGCCGAGCGTTGCGAGACCATCCTCGACCTGCAGACCGCGGGCCTCAAGACCCGTCTTGCCCATACGGGTACCAAGGCGGCTGTCATCGGTCTTTCAGGCGGTCTGGACTCCACGCTGGCGCTGCTTGTGACCGTGCGTGCCTTCGATGCGCTGGGGCTGCCGCGCACGGGTATCACGGCGGTTTCCATGCCTGGCTTTGGCACGACGCATCGCACTAAGTCGAATGCCGAGTCGCTCGCTCGCGACCTGGGCGTGAGCTTCCGCGAGGTTTCGATCCACGCGGCTGTGGAGCAGCACTTCAAGGACATTGAGCACGATCCGACCGTGCAGGACGTGACCTACGAGAACAGCCAGGCCCGCGAGCGTACGCAGATTCTGATGGATCTGGCCAACCAGGCTGGCGGTTTTGTCATCGGCACGGGCGACCTGTCGGAGCTGGCGCTCGGCTGGGCTACCTATAACGGCGACCACATGAGCATGTACGCCGTCAACGCGAGCGTGCCCAAGACGCTTGTGCGCCATCTGGTGCGCTATGCGGCCGATGTCTTTGGCGGGCGTATTGCCGAGGTCTTGCTCGATATCCTCGATACGCCGGTGTCCCCCGAGCTCCTGCCGCCCACGGGCGACGGCGAGATTGCGCAGAAGACTGAGGACCTGGTGGGCCCGTACGAGCTGCACGACTACTTCCTCTACTACCTGCTGCGTTTTGGCTTTGAGCCGGGCAAGATCTACCGCATGGCGCTCAAGAGCTTCGAGGGCGTCTACGACGTCAAGACCATTCACACGTGGCTACGCACGTTCTACCGTCGCTTCTTTGCCCAGCAGTTTAAGCGCAGCTGCCTGCCCGATGGCCCCAAGGTGGGCTCGGTCACGCTCAGCCCGCGCGGCGATTGGCGCATGCCGAGTGACGCCAGCTCGCGCCTGTGGCTCGCCCAGATTGACGCGCTCAATCCGATGGACTAAGGTTGCCAAATTGAACCAAAACAGCGGGTGCAAGCGTTACACTTTTGCAATCTGATGGCCCGTATCGCGCGGCGCTCTTGTCGGAGCGCCGCGTTTTTCATATCGAAAGGTGGCACCATGCAGGCATCGCAGCGTCTCGACCGCTTTGGCGCGGAGGTCTTCGCCTCGCTCAACAACAAACTGCTTGCGCTGAAGGCTCAGGGCAAGACCATTTACAACATGAGCGTGGGCACGCCCGACTTTAAGCCGTACGACCACGTGGTCGAGGCGCTCACGCAAGCGGCCCAGGACCCCGAGATGTGGAAGTATGCCCTGCGCGACCTGCCCGAACTCAAGCAAGCCGTGTGCGATTACTATGAGCGCCGCTTTGGCGTTTTTGGCATTACGCCGTCTATGGTGCAGTCGTGCAACGGCACGCAGGAGGGCGTGGGCCATTTGGGCCTGGCCCTGCTCGATCCGGGTGACACCATTTTGGTTCCCGATCCGTGCTACCCGGTCTTTGAGGCGGGCGCCAAGATTGCCGATGCCAAGCTCGAGTACTATCCGTTGGTCGCCGAGCATAATTACCTGCCCTATGTGGCGGGCATCGATCCCGAGGTGGCCGATCGTGCCAAGTATATGATCGTGTCGTTGCCCGCCAACCCGGTCGGCTCGGTGGGCACGCCCGAGGTCTACGAGGAGATCATCGCTTTCGCCCGCGAGCACGACCTGCTCATCGTCCATGACAACGCGTACTCCGACATCGTGTTCGACGGCGAGCCGGGCGGAAGCTTCTTGCAGTATCCTGGTGCGCTTGAGGTGGGCGTGGAGTTCTTCTCGCTTTCCAAGTCGTTTAACGTTACCGGTGCGCGTATCGGCTTTTTGGTCGGCCGCGAGGACGTGGTCTCTGCCTTTGCCAAGCTGCGCGGCCAGATCGACTTTGGTATGTTCTTCCCGATCCAGAAGGCTGCTATCGCCTGCCTGAACGGTCCGCGCGATGAGGTCGAGGCGCAGCGTCTGAAGTACCAGGAGCGCCGCGATGCCCTGTGCGACGGTCTTGAGGGCTTGGGCTGGGAGCGTCCCAACGCGCATGGCTCTATGTTTGTGTGGGCCAAGCTTCCCGGTGGTCGCACCGATTCCATGGCGTTTTGCGAGGAGCTTATGGAGAAGGCCGGCGTTGTGGTGACGCCGGGCGCGAGCTTTGGTCCTTCGGGTGAGGGGCATGTGCGCATGGCGCTGGTCCTGCCGCCCGATCAGATCGCTTTGGCTGTCGAGGCCATTCGCGAGGCGGGCCTGTATTAGAAAGCTATTCCGCTCGTCAATAGCTCGAAACCGATTTCGTGCAGTTATTTTACGAATCCTGCAAACAATTTCGGTAAACGGTCGATTTTTGGCTGCGAATAGGAGCATAATCAAAGTCCCGATTGGATGTATTGGGATTACGGCAAGCCGCTCGGGTCGTTCCCGGGCGGCTTGTTTGTGGAGAGAGATGGGAGTTTCTAATGGTTAACGAGAAGAAGGTCGCTATTGTCGGCTGCGGTTTCGTTGGTTCGTCTTCGGCGTTCGCGCTGATGCAGAGTGGTCTGTTCTCCGAGATGGTCCTCATCGACGTGGACAAGAACCGCGCCGAGGGTGAGGCCCTGGATATCGCGCACGGCATGACGTTTGCCGAGCCGATGAAGATCTACGCCGGCGATTATTCCGATGTCGCCGACGCCGCCATGATCGTCGTCACCGCTGGCGCTGCCCAGAAGCCCGGTGAGACTCGCCTGGACCTGGTCAACAAGAACGTCAACATCTTTAAGTCCATCATTCCCGAAATTAAGAAGTCTGGCTTCGACGGCATTCTGCTCATTGTCTCCAACCCGGTTGATGTTCTGACCTATGCTGCCATCAAGATGTCCGGCCTGCCCGAGGGCCATGTCATCGGCTCCGGCACCGTGCTCGACACTGGCCGTCTGCAGCAGATGCTTGGTGCCCACGTCGAGGTTGACCCGCGCGATGTCCAGGCCTATGTCATGGGCGAGCACGGCGACTCCGAGTTTGTCGCTTGGTCCAGCGCTCAGGTTGCTGGCGTTCCGCTGAACACCTTCTGCGAGCTTCACGGTCATCTGGAGCACGAGGCTGCCGAGAAGCGTATCGCCGAGGACGTCAAGAACTCCGCCTACACCATCATCGAGAAGAAGCACGCCACCTACTACGGCGTCGCCATGGCCGTCAAGCGCATCTGCACCGCCGTCATGCGCGATGAGCAGACCGTTCTGCCCGTTTCCTCGCTCATGGTGGGCGAGTATGGCCTGTCCGATCTGGCTATCTCCATGCCGACGGTCGTTGGCCGCGACGGCGTCGTCTGCCGCGTCCCCGTGCCGCTGAACGATGACGAGCAGCATGAGCTCACCGCCTCCGCCAAGGCCCTCAAGGACATCATCGACAGCGTCGACTTCTCCTGCTAAATCAAGCTCGCTAGAGCGAAAAGCTACAATGAAGGCGTCCGGGTCCACACGGCCCGGGCGCCTTTTTGGTGCAAAGTAACCTGACCCCAATGCACCATAGTTGATGGGAGGGCCATGTCGGATTCGCCTAATTTTTTGACCTATGCCCAGACAGCGTTTGATCCGTTTGAGGAACGGCCGTTCTGCGCGGTGGATAGCCTCGTCTTTGCGTGGTTGTCCTATTTGCGTTTGCCGGGTGATATGGCGGAGCTGACGAACTGGCAGGGCCTAGACGTACGCGAGCTGCTGCGCGCCGAGTGCTACCAAGACATGATTGGCGACCTGTGGGATCCGGAGGGGAGTCGTGCCCTGTTGGAGGCTGTGGCAGCAAGCCCTCGCTACCGTGGCGTTCGTGTTTGCGGCTATCGTAGCGTGAGTGATGCCGAGACAACGGAGCAGTTTGCGGCCATGACGTTCCGATTTCCGGCGGGGTTTAGCTATCTTGCCTTCCGGGGGACCGACAGCACGATTGTGGGCTGGAAAGAGGACTTTAACATGGCGTTCCGGTGTCCTGTGCCGGCCCAGGAATCCGCGGCGCGTTATGTAGACGAGGCGGCGGATGCGATTGACGGGCCGCTTTTGTGCGGAGGTCATTCCAAGGGTGGAAACCTTGCGGTGTACGGTGCGGCGATGTGCCCCGATGTCGCCCGTGAGCGAATCGAACGGGCGTATTCCCATGATGGTCCGGGCTTCGTCGAGGAGTTTCTGAGCGGCAACGCCTTCGCCGATCTATCCGGTCGAATCGACAAGACGCTACCTCGGTCGTCGATCTTTGGCATGATGTTCGAGACACAGGAGGACTATGCCATCGTTGAGAGCACCGAGTTCAGCCTGCTTCAGCATAATCCCTTTAGCTGGGTGGTTGATGGTCGCGACTTCGTGTACTGTGAGCGCCTGTCCGCCGGTGCTCGATACGTTGATGGCTCCATTCGCGAGATGCTGCTTGCGGTGTCGCCTAACGAGCGCGAGCGTTTTGTAGATGCGTTGTTCTCCGTGCTTGAGGCTACGGGTGCTGAGCGGTTTGCGGATATCGCTGGGAATCTGCGCGAGAGCCCGCCCGTGATGCTCCAGGCTGCGCAAGGCTTTGACAAGGATACGCGACGCTTTGTCTCGCAGACTATCGTTGCGATTCTTAAGTGTGCGCTTCTGCCCAAACGTCCCCAGATCGACATGCCCGCTGCCGGCAAGAGCTTGGCAGAACAGCTCGAGGCTTGGCAGTCCGAGCTCCTGCGCTAACCATTGGTGCAAAGCAACCTGTCCCCGATGCACCAATCTTCGATGCGCCTGGGGCGGGATCGACCGCTATACTGGTTCGTGCCGAAATCGATCTAGAACGGAATGCCGTATATGAAAATCAATCACGCGATTCTGCATATCCTGGACTTTGACTCTGCCGTCAACGTTATGAGCCAGCGCGAGCTCGATATCGAGAGCCGCACCGTGCGTAATTTCGTAACCACGCACCTGCGGCGCGCTCGTACCTCGGCTGATAACAAGCGTGCCACGTTTGCCGAGAACTCCGCATTCGGCGGCGAGCTCAAGGGCTATTTCTTTGGTGAGCGTGAGTTCGTGGATCTGTCTCAGCAGATTGCGGAGTTCATCTCTTCCGAACTTACCAAGGCCGAGAAAGCCGAGTCCACTGACGTGCTTGTGGCGGACTTTGATGACGATGAGGATGCCCGCTGGTTTGCCGTGATGCTGCTGGGCTCCAAGCAGGCTTTTATGCACGAGGTGGGTCGCGAAGAGGGCGAGGTGCGCAACGACATTGCGCGCCACTACGCCATTCTGCCGAATCCCTCGCAAAAGGTGCCGAGCTATGCAATCGTGCGTGCAAGCACCATGGAGATCGGCTATGTGGATAAGAAGCGCAAGATTGCCGGCGAGGATCGCATGCTCATTCCCGATGGCCTGCTGCAGTGCGACACGGGCGTATCGGGCAAGGAGGTCATCGACACCGTGACGCGTGTGGTCGAGGAAGTCGCCGAGGAGCACGGTACCAATACGGCCGTAGCGCTCGCTAAGGTTAAGGCTGCCGTTGCCGAGAAGGTTGAGGATGACGAAGAGCTGCCGCCTTGGGATATCGTCGATGAGGTCTTTGAGGACGAGCCGGTCATCAAGGAAAGCGTGCGCGCGGCACTGACCGAGGAGAAGGTGCCCGAGCGTGTGCCCGTGGAACGCAAGCAAGTCGAGCGCGC
Organism: uncultured Collinsella sp.; assembly: GCA_959023295.1. Taxonomy (GTDB): domain Bacteria; phylum Actinomycetota; class Coriobacteriia; order Coriobacteriales; family Coriobacteriaceae; genus Collinsella. The sequence goes on from CAUFBM010000014.1 coordinate 9,194, forward strand.
GGCGGTGCGCAATCACAAGATTCGTACCGACACGGGCATCGAGATCAGCTTCCCGGCCGAGATGGGTTCGAACTCCGAGTACATCGAGTTCGTCAACGAACCCAACGGCCTCATCTCCATCGAGCTCAAGAATATCAGCAGCATCGAGAATCGATAAACTGCGCTTGGACGTTGCAAAAAACAAAGGCCGAAGCCTCGGATGAGGGCTTCGGCCTTTTTACTTGGGGCTTAATTACGCTACTGGTTGAGCATAAGTCAGACACTATGACCCAATCCAGGGGCACGGAAACGACAGGAGCCCCCGCTCGTGACCGCGGGTCGGGGCTGCGACAATGTTGTTGAAGTGCCAGAGGCGCAGCCGCGCCGCAACGAGGTTGGGAGGCTCCCGTGCCTAGATATTCTACCGCCTTCGGAATGGACGTACACCTCAGGTCCACCACCGTCTGCGCGCTCGACGCGGAGACGGGCGAGGCAGTGACGAGGAGGTTCCGCGGCAACCCGTGGGGCGAGGTCGCGGAGTGGATGTCGGGCTTCCCGGGCCCGTCGCTCGCCGCCTACGAGAGCGGCTACCTCGGCTTCGCCCCGCAGAGGGAGCTCTCCGGGCTCGGCGTCGACTGCGTCGTCGCGGCCGTCTCCAGGGTCCCGAGGTCGGCGGCAGACTTCTCGTCCAAGAACGACCGCAACGACGCGGCCAGGATGGCCAAGGCGATACTGTCGCACGATATCTCCCCGGTATGGGTGCCGTCCCCCGAGATCGAGGGGCTCAGGGACCTCGCCGGGGCCCACGACGCGGCGACCGCCAGGCTCGCGGCGGCGAAGCGGCGGCTCCTGGCGTTCCTCGCCCGCCGGGGCTACGTCTACGGCGGCACGACGCCGGCCGGCAACCCCCGGAAGTACTGGACGTACGGCTTCCTCAGGTGGCTCGACGGCATACACCCCGCCGACGACGGCGGCATCCGGGCGCTGGCGGCGCTGAGGGGCGAGGTCGAGGCGGCCGACGAGACGAGGGAGGCCCTCCTCGCCGAGTACAGGGCCGCCGTCGCGGCGGGCCCCCTCTCGGCGGAGGTCGAGGCGCTCCAGTCGATCAAGGGGTGCGGGTTCGCGCTCGCCGCCGCCTTCGCGGCCGAGGTCGGCGACTTCTCGAGGTTCCGCTCCGGCAGGCAGGTGACGGCCTACTTCGGCCTCGCCCCGAAGCAGAGGTCGAGCGCGGACTCCGTGCGCCTCGGCGGGATCAGCGGGGCCGGCAACGCGCTCGTCAGGAGGCTGGCGGTCGAGGGGTCCTGGTGCTACGCCCAGGCCGGCCACCAGCCGAAGCTGATGCCCAAGGGCTCCGGCGTCCCCCTCGAGGTAAGGATGCACGGGAGGAAGGGGTCCGAGCGCCTGCTCCGGCGACGCGAGGAGATGCTCGCCAGGGGCATGCCCCAGGCGAAGGCGAACGCCGCCACCGCCGCCGAGCTCGTGAGGTGGCTGTGGGCCCTCGGCACGATGTGCCGGGAGGCAACCGAATAGACATAGCCCCCGTCCCGGCGAGCCGGGCAGCCTTCGGGGACACCCCCGTTCTCGCTGTGCGCGCGGCGGTCGCCGCATGCGCGAAGTCAGACTAGGGGAACCCCGCCGAAGGAGAGGATTGCGGGCCGCCGGAGCGGCATCCGCGGATATGAGACTGAGCCGAAGGCGTCGATGACATGCCGGGGGCGGACCGGGACGGGTTCAACGGCAGGCCCCGCCGACCGATTGCAAGCGGTCGGCGGGGCCATTGTGGCTCTTGACAGCGGATTGGGTCATATGAGCGAAAACGCCCCAGAGCGAGCAAGGTGACGTGAAAGAGGAGAGCATTGACCTTTTGGTCATGCCCGACGATTGAACGTCAGATTGCCGCTTAGGGGCGTTTGCAGCGTCGAGTGCTTACGGCGTTTGGTAAAACGCAGTAAGCATTAAAGCTGGCGCAGACCTTCCTCGAGGCCGGTCTTGCTGTCGGTCTTCTCGTCGCGCATCTTGATGACGCGGGCGGGGACACCGGCCACGACGGCACCGGCGGGGACGTCCTCGACGCACACGGCGCCGGCGGCAACGACAGCGCCCTTGCCTACGTGCACGCCCTCCAGGACCACGGCGTTGGCGCCAATCATAACGTCGTCCTCGATGATGACGGGCGTGGCACTGGCGGGCTCCACAACGCCTGCCAGTACGGTGCCGGCGCCGATGTGGCAGTTCTTGCCCACGGTTGCGCGGCCGCCCAGCACGGCGCCCATATCAATCATGGAACCCTCACCAATGACGGAGCCGATGTTGATGATGGCGCCCATCATGATGACGGCGCGGTCGCCAATCTCGACGCGGTCACGGATGATCGCGCCCGGCTCGATGCGGGCGTTGATGCCCTTAAGGTCGAGCATGGGCACGGCGGAGTTGCGGCAATCGTTCTCCACATCGTAGTAATCGATGGAATCGGCGTTGGCGTCCAGGATGGCCTTAAGCTCATCCCAGTCGCCAAAGACGGTCTTGCCGCGACGACCGCCGTAGACATGTGCGTCGCCCCAGGCAACCTTCATGCCGGGCTTCTCGCGCACGTACAGCTTGACAGGCGTCTTTTTGGGCGCGGTGGCGATGTAGTTGATAATCTCTTGTGCATCCATCTCGGCTGCGTTACTCATGTGCTGTTTCTCCTTTGCGTGGATTCGGTTGATACCTGGTTAGGCGAACATGACCTGGTCGAAGGTATAGAAGCCGGGTTCGCGGGTGATGAGCTTCTGCGCGGCTGCCAAGGCACCGTTGACGAAGATCTGACGGCTCGTGGCGCGGTGAGCGAGCGTGACCTCCTCGTCCTGGCCAAAGAAACTCACCTCGTGCACGCCGGCGACGGTGCCGCCGCGCAGCGAGTGCATGCCGATCTCCTTGGGGTCACGCGCGCCGCACATGCCCTCGCGGCCATAGACGGGGTGGTAGCCTGCCTCGGGCTCGGCTTCGACGACGGCGTCGAGCAGCAGCTTTGCGGTGCCGCTGGGGGCGTCGACCTTTTGGTTGTGGTGAGTCTCGACAATCTCGCAGTCAAAGCCGGGCAGCTCACGCGTGGCCTGGGCCACTAGATGACGCAGGGCTGCGATGCCGATGGAGTAATTGCCGGAGTGCATGACGCGGGCGTTCTGTCCCAGCTCACGCAGGCGGTCCATCTGCTCGGGAGTGTAGCCTGTGGTGCCCGAGACCAACGCCGCGCCCGTGCGCTCGACATAGGCGACGACGGCGTCAAAGGTCACGACGTTCGAGAAGTCGATAATCACATCGGCAGCCGGTGCGTTCTCGAGCTCGCTCAAATCGAAGCCAATCTGGGCCACAATGTCGAAAACGGGCTGTCCGGCGGTATCGACAATACCCTCGGCGGTAGTGCGGATGAGCGAGCCCATGCGGCCCGTTCCCATAATGACGGTCTTAATCAAGCAGACCAGCTCCCTTCAGAGCATCGGTAAGTGCGGCTCGCGTGTCGTTGGCCATGGGGCACAGCGGCATGCGGTAGTTTGCCTCGATCATACCCATCTGGGCGAGCGCTTCCTTAATGGGGATGGGGTTGACCTCGCTAAAGAGGGCATTGATGAGCGGCTGGCCGGCAATCTGGATATCGCGGGCGCGCTCCACGTCGCCGTCCAGATAGGCGCGGCACATGTCATGCACGAGCTGTGGCTGAACATCGGCCCACACGCTGATGGTGCCCGAGGCGCCCAGGCTCATGAGCGGCACGGTGAGGGCGTCCTCGCCCGAGTACATGCGGAAGTCGTCGGACAGCAGGTGGGCGATCTTGGCCGCGTAGGCGACGTTACCTGAGGCCTCCTTGATGCCCATGATGTTGGGGTGTGCGGCCAGGCGCTCTACGTTGCGCTCGCTGATGCCGCAGCCGCAGCGGCCGGGGATGTTGTACAGGATGCAGGGGATGTCCACGGCATCGGCGACGGTCTTAAAGTGCTGATAGATACCCTCTTCATTGGATTTGTTGTAGTAGGGGGTAATGAGCAGCAGGCCGTCGGCGCCCAGGCCTTGGTAGGTGAGCGACTTGGTGAGCATCGTCTGCGTGGAGTTGGAGCCCGAGCCGGCGATGACGGGGACGCGTCCCGCAACCTGCTTGACCACGGCGGCGACAACGGAGTTGTCCTCGTCATCGGTCATCGTGGCGCTCTCGCCGGTGGTGCCCAGGGTGAGGATGGCGTCGGTGCCATTTTGCAGGTGGAAATCGATAAGGCGCTCGAGCGCGTCAAAGTCGACGCTGCCGTCCTTTTTAAACGGCGTGACGAGGGCGACGATCGAGCCCTCGAGGTTGCGGATATCCATGTTCTTCTCCTTCGCCTCCGCGATCTGGATGCGTTTGTTCCATTGAGCTGCGACTGCCAGGCGCTCGTCTTGGGCGCGACGGCGGGCACTTTCGGCGCGCGACTTGGCCAGCAGCTCGCGGCCGCACGACAGCACGTCGAGCGTGGCAAAGTAATCGCCCGGGCGCTCGGCGCGGCGGATGAGGTCGGCCGCGCCATCGGGGCGCAGCAGGACCTCGGCCGAGCGCAGCCGTCCGTTGTAGTTGTAGCCCATGGAGTAGCCATGCGCACCGGTATCGTGGATTACAAGCAGGTCACCCATGTCGATATGCGGCAGCTTGCGATCGATAGCGAACTTGTCGTTGTTCTCGCATAGGTTGCCCGTGATGTCATAGGTGTTCGTGACGGGCGCTGTGGCCTTGTCGGCGCCGCCCGGCTGACCCATCACCGTAATGTGGTGGTAAGCGCCGTACATGGCAGGGCGGATCAGATCGACGGCGCTTGCATCGACACCGATATAGTCCTTGTAGATCTGCTTCTCGTGGATAGCCTTGGTGACCAGGCAGCCGTAGGGTCCCATCATATAGCGGCCCATCTCGGTGCAGATGGCCACATCGCCCATACCGGCGGGAACCAGGATCTCGTCGTAGGCCGCGTGCACCCCCTCGCCGATGGCGTGAATGTCGTTGGCCTGCTGCTCGGGCAGATAGGGGATGCCGACGCCGCCGGACAGATTGATGAAGGCGACATGTGCGCCGGTCTCGCGCTCCAGGCGCACGGCAAGCTCAAAGAGGATGCGCGCGAGCTTGGGGTAGTAGTCGTTGGTGACGGTGTTGCTAGCAAGGAATGCGTGGATGCCAAAGTTTTCGGCGCCCTTGGCCTTGAGCATGCGGAACGCCTCGAAGAGCTGCTCGGTGGTCATGCCGTACTTGGAGTCGCCGGGGTTATCCATGATGCCGTTGGAGAGTTGGAACAGGCCGCCCGGATTAAAGCGGCAGCTGACCGTCTTGGGGATGGGCCCCGCAACGCGCTCAAAGAACTCGATGTGGCTGATGTCGTCAAAGTTGACGATGGCGCCCAGTTTGTCGGCGAGCTCAAAGTCCGCTGCCGGCGTGTCGTTGGACGAGAACATGATGTCGTGTCCCGTGATGCCCAGTGAGCGGGCGATCATGAGCTCGGTATAGCTCGAGCAATCGCAGCCGCAGCCGTATCCGTTGAGAATGGAGATGAGCGCCGGGTTGGGATTGGCCTTGACGGCAAAGTATTCCTTAAAGCCCGGGTTCCATGCAAAGGCATCGCGCACCTCTTGCATGTTGCGGCGGATGCCCGCCTCGTCATATAGATGAAACGGCGTGGGGAACTGCTCGACGATATGCTCGAGCGTCTCCTTGTCCACAAACGGCTGCTTGGCCGCATATGCCTCGTTGGGGGTCAATGCCATGTCCCGTAAACCTCGCTATCCAGACGGCGCCATCTGCGCATCGAATCCGCATAGCGTGGACCCAATGTCCGGATAGCGCTCCCGCATTGCTGCAGACAGTCCTGCGGGTGTTTCCCGCAGGCCCACCAGGTTGTTCGTGCCCGAAAAGCCCAGTTCGGCGGGTTTCGCCTCCCCACGGGGTCAAAGCCTGCCGGCTCGCCCGCGGTTCTTCGTGCCCGCGCCTCTATCAAGTGGTAACGACCCTACCACGTTGCACTTTACCAAACAAGAGTATTCGTATATAACGTTTAAAAAATGCAGGGATATGCTGGAAACAAGGGTGCGGCAATCTTGCGGCACAATAAGATGGCAACTGGCGCGCACCTATGAAAGGAACCTTTATGACCGAGCTCCAAGAACTCCGTCGCTATCGGCGCGACTTGCACAGGATCCCGGAGCTCGACTTCGATCTTCCACAGACTATCGCTTATATTGAGGGCGTGTTGAGGCCGCTCGCCTGCGAGGTGACTCATCCGTGTCCCAGCTGTGTCTGCGCTTTCTTCGATGCCGGTACGGGCGCCGCGCATGCTACGGCGATTCGCGCCGACATGGATGCCCTGCCCATCGCGGAGGCAACGGGTGCGGCCTTTGCCTCGACGCATCCCGGCAAGATGCATGCGTGCGGTCACGACGGTCACATGGCCATGGCGCTCGCGGCGGCGACTTTTGTCGACCGAGCGATTCGTGAGCAGCCGGGTGCCATCAAGCGCAACGTGCTCTTTGTGTTTCAGCCGGCCGAGGAAACGACCGGTGGCGCCAAGACGGTGTGTGAGAGCGGCGTATTCGAGCGCTATGGGGCAGATCGCATCTTCGGGTTCCACGTATGGCCCGACCTGCCTGCAAACACGTTGGCGAGCTGCTCCGGTCCATTGCTGGCGCGCTCGAGTGAGACGCACGTGCGCATTCACGGGACAAGTATCCATATCGCCAAGACTTACGGCGTTCCCGTAAACGAATCACACGATGCGGCGCTGGCGGCTGCCAAGTTCTTGGTCGCCGAGCGCGAATTGATGGACGAGTTGGGTGCCGACGAGCCCTGCATTGGTAAGTTCGGCCTGCTGCAGGCCGGCACCGTCTGCAACGCGGTGGCGGGGGAGGCCCATGTTGCCGGCAGCCTGCGTGTGTTTACAGACGACATGTTCGACCGTGCACGCGGGGGCGTGCACCGCGTGCTTGATGAGGCATGCGCTGCAACGGGCTGCACGTACGATCTTGACTTTGCCGAGGGCTATCCGCCGGTTGACAACGACCCCGAGCTATTTGCCAATGTCGCGCCTGCCTTGCCCGAGCTGCAGCTCGTGGATGAGCCTTTGCTGATTGCCGAGGACTTCGCTTTCTATCAGCGCCATCTGCCGGGTGTGTTCTTCTTGCTGGGCACGGGCGTTCCTGTCAGTCAGGATAACCCGAGCGACGCCGAGGGCTGCCCCGCCTATGCCACGAGTGCCCTGCATACTGATACCATGCTCTTTGACGAGGAAGTCCTGCTCAAAGGCCTCGATGTCTACAAACGATTACTTTTGCTTGGTTAATTGACGTGGACGTTTGTTCTCGAAAATACGAACAAATGTACGCTATAATAGGGATGTAACTCTATAGAAACGTTTGACGTTATTAACGTAAGGCGATACTATGATTGCATCATATAAAGATGAAGACACTGAACGCTTTGCAATGGGTGTGCGGATTAGGAAGTTCATTCCTTTTGAGCGGGTCGCCTTGAGGAAGATTCGCCAACTGCAGATCTGCGCTTCGCTTGATGATCTTCGCGTTCCGCCAGGCAATCGTCTTGAAGCGTTGAAGGGCGATCGCGCCGGTCAATATAGTATCCGTGTCAATGAGCGCTATCGGGTCTGTTTTGAGTGGAGACAGGGGATGGCTTGGAATGTTGAAATCGTCGATTATCACAAGTGACAAAACTGATGCTGGCTTGTTGTCGCCGGTGGCCCCCGGCGAGCTTCTCAAAGAGGAATTTCTTGTCCCTATGGGTATTTCTCAATATCGCCTTGCTAAGGAGACCGGGATTCCGGCTCAGCGTATTGGGCAGATTATTTTGGGAAGGCGTCGTGTTACGGCTGACACCGATCTTCGTCTTTGCCGCTACTTTGGCCTGACGGATGGCTATTGGCTTCGAGCCCAGATCGCGTTTGACCTCGAGGCAGAGAAGAGGCGCATCGAACCGGAACTGGATAAGATCGTTCCCGTTCAGCAGGTCGTTGCGTTGTAGCGCTCAAAGATGTTGAGGTTGGAGTGACGATGGAACGACGCCGACAGTCTGTCGTATATAATCCTGGTGGGTGCGGATGCGGCTTGCTGCTGCTCCCGGTTATTGCTGTGAGCATTGGCGTGATGTTTGCGCTTGCTGGACTGGCGGCAGCGGCACTTGTGCTGTTGATTGTGGCCATTGGCGTGACGATTTGGCTCTGCCGCAATCGCGAGCAACGCCGTGCCGACGGTAACACCAATGTCGGATGGGTCTTCTTTCTGATCATTGCGTACCTGCTGAGTGTCAGCTACCTGGTCTTCTTTGTCCTGTTGATGATGAGTGCCTTTACCGGGGAATCCGTCACGGTGGGGTAGGCTTCGACGAGCCTCTTGAGGATGAGAAAAGGAGCTGGATGGGAAATGCCCCCATCCGGCTCCATTGCTCAATATTGGCGTGCACTTCTACTCGGCTGCCTCGCGGCGAGCGACCTCGTCGATCAAGATGGCGTCGCCGTGTTTGGCGGCGGCAATGCTCGCGGCCATAAACATGCCCATTGCCGTGATGTAGGCGAAGAGCATCGACGGCGCCACGTCCATGACGATGCCGGAGAGAATCGGTGTCGCCACCTGAGCCGCCATGCTCACGGTGTAGTAGTAACCGGAGTAGCGGCCTACGCTTTGGGAGCTGCAGCACTCCAGAATCATCGTGTACACGCACAGGTCCACGCCGCCCAACGCGACGCCCATCAACAAAAAGACGCCGTACAACACGGGCGAGAAGCCGGGTGCCAGCCAAAGAAGCGCGGGGCACAAAACCATGATGACGGCGGTGCCCAGGGCGACCTTTTTGCGGCCGATTTTGAGCGAAAGGTTTGCCAGGGGTACGTAGCTTAGCAGCGCGCCTGCAATCGTCGCGATATTGATGATGGCATAGGAACCGCCCTCCATGCCGTAGAACATATCGGCATAACGGCTGATATTGGTGGTCATGGCGTTATAGCTCATGTAGTAGAAAAACGTTGCAGCGAGCAGCATGATGATGGAGCGGTGTACGCCGGCGTCTGCAACGCGATCTTTACCGCCGGCCTCGGGGGAGTCATCTTTGTCAATCTGATCTTCGTCGATGCCCATGGACAGCGATTTCTCGCGCATCTTTTCGACGAGGGCGGGCTCACGGACAAAGATGCCGTAGACAACGGCCGACACGAGGATAAAGGCGGCCTGCAAGATAAAGAGCGGAAGATAATTGGGTTTGTCGGCCCTGGGAACCATGACCGAGATGGCGACGAGCATAAGGCCCGTTCCCGCATAGCCGACGATCTTCTCGATTGAGTCCGCCTTGGTTCGAAGTGGGCGAGGCGTAATATCGGCCACGATGGCAACCGTCATGGTGCGGTAGGCACATATTGCCAAAAGCGTGAGGATAATCGCGCCAATGAGCAGAGGTAGGCTGCCCATGTTGTTGGCAATCGCGATGAGCGGGACGGAGAGCATTGCCACCGCGGAGCCGCCCAAGATAAAGGGCGTTCGACGTCCGAGTTTGCTTGCGCAGCGGTCCGAGAGGATGCCAAAGAGCGGAAGCAGGAACAAGCCAAAGACATTATCGATGGCCATGATCGCGCCGGTGAGCGAGTTGGATAGGCCAAAGGTCCCTGTGAGCATCTTGGGAACGATGCCGTCGTAGACCTGCCAAAAGCTGATCATGCCCATAAAGGGTAGGGAGGCGAGGGCGACGGCCTTGGTGTCGAGCCGGGCCGCCCGCTTAAGATTTGGTTGGGTCATGCTGGTTCTCCTGGTCGGTAAAAGCGGGGAGGGGCGCTATCGGCCCTCCCGTCCTACAGTTGTCCAAGGTTGGCGAGAAACGCCACATAGAATTCGATACCGCGCTTGTAGACGTCGACGCCGATGCGTTCGTTGGCGGCATGGATGAGCTTGCGTGCCTCACCCGAGTAGATAAAGCCGCAGAAGCGGTAGACGCGATCGCAGATCTCGTTGAACTCGCGCGAGTCGGTGCAGGAGTTCTGCACGTAGGGAGCAAAGCCGGCCTCGGGATAGACACCCGACACGCAGCGATGGATGTAGTTGAAGGCGGCATCGTCTTCGTAAGGCGAGATGGGCGCGGGCTCGGTGTAGGGAATCGCCTCGTTGATTTCGACGGTGACATGGTCGGGGCTTACGCCCGAGGCGCGGCACTGCTGGGCGGCGAGCTTGCGGGCGCGCTCAACGGCATCGGCGATACTCTCAAACGGAGCGATGCGCACGTTGAAGTTGGCGCGAGCAGCTGGTGGCAGCACATTGTGCGCATTGGAGCCTTCGAGCTGCGTGAGCGCATAGGTTGTGCGCAGCATGGCCGAGGTCTCGGGGCTGGCGGCCATGATCTTGGTAACCGCGGGGCGCGTGAGCCACAGGTTGCCAAAGATTGCCTGATACGTCGCGCTGCTACGGGCACCCAACTCGGTCAGTGTAGCCTCGACGGCGGGCGTGAGCTGCGGCTTGCCGGGGTTGGCCGAGATAGTCTCGCATACACGGCAGAGAAGACGGCAGGCATCGTTTGCCGCAGGCGTAGAGGCATGGCCGCCGTCGGCGCGCGCCGTGACGGTAAGGTCGACGTGGCCCTTCTCGGACACACCTACCATGGCAACGGGTTCGGTGACGCCGAGCGGGGCATTGGTTGCCACGGCTCCACCCTCATCGAGCACCATATAGGGATGGATGTTGTGCTCGCGAAGCCACTGCACTGCATGGGTTGCAGTAGGCGCGGCGATTTCCTCGCCATCGCTCGAGAAGAACCAGACATCGCGCGGGGGAACGAAGCCCTGATCGATTAGGTGCTCGGTGGCCTCGAGAAAAGCAGAGACGATGCACTTGGTGTCGAGTGAACCGCGGGCCCAGATTTCGCCGTCGATGATCTCGGCTCCAAAGGGATCATGCTTCCAGTCTTGGCCCTCGACGGGCACGACGTCCTGATGCGCCATCATGACGATGGGGTCCAAGGCGGAATCGGCGCCAGGCCAACGCAGGAGCATGCCAAAGTCGTCGATGCGTGTGGGCTCGGCGACTTTAAAGAAATGCGGATAAAGTCGCTGAAGCGTGGGAATCCACTGACTGAAGGGCTCATCGTCGCGCTCGGCGATGTTCTCACGCGAAACAGTGGGGATGCGCAGCAATTCGCAAAAGCGCTCGACGGCTGCCTCGTCTGCCTTGTAGGTGCCTGCATCAAGAGGCGCGCCCTGTGCGACCGATACCGATGCTCCCATGGTGGGACTCCTTTCGTGTTGTATATCGAATATGTCAAGATTATCGCCCGCACCGCGCGTGGGAAACGGCGAAACACGTTGTTCATCTGAGGGCGGCGGGTCGGACAGTCTTAGCCGACGATGACCGTGCCGTCTTCGGCCACAGTGATGGCGTCTCCCGTCGATACGGCATCGAGAAACTCATCGCCCAGGTTGTCAATGGTGGGCATGGGGGTGTCGGTCCATACGCCCGAGAGAATCGCGCCAGCGGCGGCAAGGCTGTCAATGGGTTTGGAAAACAGCAGGCATGCGGGTTGGCGCCCCATTTTGGTGGCGCAGAAGAGCACCATGCCGCCTGTGGTGGAGCCGATGGTCTGCGGAAGGCACAGGGCGCATCCCGCCAAAGGTTTGCCGTACAAGTCGGGATTGTTTTGGTCGGAACACGTGGCCTTTTTGTCACCAAACATCAGTGCCTTCTGAAACGATGCGAGTGTGTTGAGCCCTCCGTGAGAGACGAGTGCCTTGGCGTGGGCAGTTCCGGGGACAACGACGCGGCCGTGAAAGATTTTTTCCATGAGGAGTCGCCTTCCTATTTGATTGGTTTTCCGGTGGTGACGTAGGCGAGCACCTCGTCGTCGGTGTAGTAGCGCGATGCCGAGTACGTACGCAACTTGTTGGAGTTGGTGATGATGGGCATGCTGCCGCACAGCGGGTTGTTGGTGTACATAAGCGGGCAGATGCTCGAGACGACGGCGCCGGTAGTCGAGAGGCGTCTGTATGCCGCAGTCTTGCGGAAGGCGTCTGCCACAGATGGGGCGGCGGTCAGCACGGTGGGTACTTGCACGCGGCGGTTGCCGGAGGCGCTCAGCCCATCGCAGATAGCGTCTGCCCAGTGGGCGAGTTGTGCAGACGAGAGATGGGGGCAGCCGATGAAGGCCAGCTTGGGGCGCGCGCCCGGGTTCTTCCACATAACGGGGTAGCTCGAGCGGATGCGTTCCAGCTCGGCGTCGTCAATGCGATAGATTTGGGCGTCTGGTGCTATGAGTTGTTCGCCTTGTTCGACGGCCTCGGGCGTGATGCCGTCCACGTGGTAGAGCCCGACAGCGCCGTTCGATGCGCTGGCGGCGCCCATGTCCTTAAGGTAGTCCTGCGTGCCGGGTGTGAGTTTGCGGCCAAGCCAGCGGTCGAGGCCTTTAATGTAAGGGACGTCTTCCATCACCCTCATGCCAATGGCGCTGCCAAGCACTTGCGCTTCGGGCTTGCGCTTACAGTCGACTTCGATGATCCAGGTCGCCTTGCGGCCCTCATCGGTGAGCAGGCCGAATTCCGGGACAAAGCCGGCAATTGAGCCGAACATCTCGATGATGCCGGAGTTGCGATTGCAGCGAGCGCCCAACACGGAGTTGGCAAAGACCACGGCGCTGCTTTCTGCCCAGCTTAGGATGTCGCCACGCCGAGGTCGATTGCCAACCTCGGGCTGGTAGCAGGTGCAGGTGAAAGCATCGCTGTCCAATAGACCCATGCTGCGCAGCTGTGCCTCATAATCGTCTTGTTTGGAATACATAATCTTGAACAGCAACTTTTGCAGCGGGTTGGCCGGGACGGCGGGGTCGAGGGGCCTCGGGTCGACCGAGAATGACTGACCGGACAGTGCGCCGTCTTTCAGCAGCTCATCCATAAGGTCATAGACTGGACCGAGCATGGAGAGGCCAAAACTTGTGACAAGATGACCGTTTGCGCCGGTCACGGGAACCATACGCTCGGCGCCAAAGCATTCGCCGTACATAACGAGGGTCTTGACCACTTTGGCCATGGCGGGGCCCTTGGCGCCGTCGAGCAGGGCTTGTTGCTGGGAGGTCAGGTTCATCTGTGAGCCCATCCTTTCGTGTTAGATATTGGTGCCGAGTCGGTATGCCGCACGGACCGCTTCGAGCACGCGGCCGGGTGCAAACCCATCGCCGATGTTATGCAGCTCGTCTGCGGCGTGCGTCTGCTGCAGTTTGTAGAACAGCGCGTCGTCGGGGTGTCCGCCACAGGCAATGATTACCAGGTCGCAGGTTAGCTCGAGCGGCTTCCAGTCGTTGCCGATTTTGGGTGCAAGCGGGTTTTCGACGTTCTCGGGCAAGACCGGTGACCACGAGACGTAGGGGTCGGGAACGTTTTTGTGGCAGTTGCGACTCAAGTGGAGACGCGCGCACCTCGATGGGGCTCCAGACTCGCGTTTGCCGCCGACCTCCGCGCGCTCGACGCGTGTCATATTGAGAAGCCGCACATTGCGTCCCCTGAGCGCATGGAGTAGGTGGCCACGATTTGCCGTACAGGCGCCCTGCATCATGTGAGGCAGCATTTCAATTACGCTGACCTGTGGTATGCCGTGTTCGACGGTGAGCCATTGGGCAACCTCGCAGCCCACGGCCCCTCCGCCAATGATGGCGACGGTTTTGGCGTTACCAAGCAGCGCGGGTTGGCGCAGTAGCTGCGTTGCCTGCACGGCGTGGCCCGATGCTGCAAGCTCCGTAAGGCCGGGGATGGGCGGTATCGCATTGGAAGTGCCTGTCGCGCACACGATTGCGTCGAAGCCTGCTTTTGCAAGATCTTCGGCGCGTACTGCCCGTCCAAGCTCGAGTGTCAGGTTCCCGTTGGGTTTTTCTGTCTGCTCGCGCACCTGTCGAACAAGATAGGAGCGGTAATTATCGAGGTCGAACTTGATCCGGGCGGCGCTGGCGGAGAGGAGTTTTCCTCCAAGTTCATCTTCGGTGTCGATGAGCTTTACGTCGTGGCCGCGACGCGCGGCGATTAGCGCACAGACCATCCCGGCGGGTCCGGCTCCTATCACCGCTATGCGTTTGGATTCTATGGCGGGAGCGGGTGTCTGTGGCATGAGGTATTCAAAGCTGCAGCGTGGATTGACGGCACACTGCGGATGGCCCCCTTCGACAAACTCGTTGAGGCATCCTTCCTGGCATCCGATGCAGGGGCGAATATCTGCCACGCGACCGGCGTACGCCTTATTGGGCCACTCAGGATCCGCAAGTAGCGGGCGTCCGAGCATGATCATATCGGCATCGCCATTGCGAAGGGCGCGTTCGGCAATGTCGGGGTAGCCCAACTTACCCACCGCGACAACGGGTACGGGAAGGCCGGCATTGGAGCGGATATTGTCGGCGACAAAGCGCTCCCGAACGGCGCGCGCCATGGGAACGAAGCAGCCTGCGGGCATGCTCGCGGGCGGGTGGGGCATCCACCAGTTGTCGTAGCAACCCAGGTCGACGTCAAAGATGTCTACTCCCGCCGTCACGAGTTCTTCCATATAGCACAGGGTCTGTTCGACCGTGCGGCCGCCGCGCATGCGTCCCAGATAGGTCGAATTCATGACCTGCTCGTCATAGGTTTCCTCGAGTGCAAGCGAAAGGTCGATGCGGTACATAATGGGGTAGTCGGGCCCAACGCGGCGACGGATTTCTTTGACCATATCGAGGCCAAATTGACGCCAATCGGCATAACGTCCGAGCTTACGATGGTTAAAGGCGGGGTTTCCGAGCTGCTCGATAAGATAACCCTCGTGCCCGTGCAAATAGACGCCATCGATGCCCATGGCATGGGCATCGGCCGCCGCTTGGCCGATATTGTTTACGATACGGCGCAGCTTTTGGTCCGAGAGGCGCATGCATGGAATGGCGGGGATGTAGTAGTTAGGCAAGAAACTCGCCGAGACCGGAAACTTCTTTTGCGTGATGAGGCATTGCGGGTTGCCCACGCGGCCGAGTCCAGCCGTAAGCTGGACAAAAATGCGCGATCCGAAGGCATGGACACCTTGGGCAAGGTCGCGCCAGCCTGCCATAACGGTTCGGCTCCGATCGATGCGCGGGAAATAGGTGAGCTTGTCCAGCTCGGTGACCGTGGTATCGATGCCGTGGCTTACCGGCACGAGTCCTGTTGTGATGAGGCCGCAGCCGCCTTTGGCGCGGGCGAAAAAGTACTGCAGCATCATGTCACTGGGGCGGCCAGTTTCCTCGCACATGTCGATATTGCCCATCGGTGCCATGACAATGCGGTTTTTGACGGTGAGCTTGTTAATTTTGATGGGAGAGAAGAGCTTGTCAAAAGGATAGAGCTCTTGTGTCATGCGGGACAATCCACAACCGGAATTTTTGGCGGGCCAGCTGTCGAATGAGTCGACGAGTTGCTGCACCAGTACGTCTTTTCCCAATGAGGTTCCTTTCAGATGTTGACAAGGTAACAAAGCAGTTTACGTCTAAATGTTTAATAGTCAACAACAAAGGCATGAGTTCGGTGAAGGAAAAAAGGACTCAATGAGCGTCGGATGGCAAGCTGTGTTGCGACATTAGCTCCCAGCTAATGAATTTGAGTT
This sequence comes from uncultured Collinsella sp., assembly GCA_959023295.1. Lineage (GTDB taxonomy): Bacteria > Actinomycetota > Coriobacteriia > Coriobacteriales > Coriobacteriaceae > Collinsella. Next base: position 24,779 of record CAUFBM010000014.1, read on the forward strand.
CGCTGCCTCCTACGATGTGCTGTGCGCCGGCACGGTAGCCGGATCGTAGGAAGGATGCATAATGGCAAAAGAGGGAAAGAAGCCGATTGGCAAGATTGTCCTAGGCGTCATCGTGGTGCTGGTTATTGCCGGTGCCGTGGGCTCTATGGGCGGCAACTCAACCGATTCGTCTGCGAACGATTCGGCAAAACCTGCCGAGACGACACAGCAGGCTGAGGAGCAAAAAGAACCGCAAGAACCGTATACCATTGCTGACGAGGCTGAAGACACCTCCAATCAGTTTGCCTATAAGATCACGGGTACGCTGACCAATAACACGGACAAGGAAAAGAGCTACATTCAGATTGAGTATGTTCTGTATGATGCTGATGGCAACCAGGTTGGAACGGCTCTTGCAAACACCAATCATCTGAAGGCGGGCGGCTCCTGGAAGTTCGAGGCGCTGGGCACGGTGTCTCCCGATCAGGTCGCCAGTTGGGAGCGCTCGGATGTGAGCGGTTTCTAGCATGTTGCATGCACTGGGGGAGGTGAAGTCGTATGCCCGATAAAAAGCTGACTGAGGAGCTGCTCAATGAGCTTCTCGATGCGCCAAGCATTGATGGCTATATCAAGGGGCATGACTTTGCCGCCCCGTCGCTTTCGGACTACTTAAAGCAGCTTCTGCAAGAGAAAGGTCTGGAGCGTTCGCGCGTGGTGCGTATGGCCGACCTCAACGAGACGTTTGGCTATCAGATCTTTACCGGTACGCGGCATCCAAGTCGCAATAAGGTGCTGCAGATTGCCTTCGCCATGGCGCTAACGCTCAAGGAAACCAACCGCGCCTTGACGGCGGCGGGTGCCAATGTCCTCAACTGCAAGGATCGCCGTGACGCCATCATCATTTTCTGTATCGATCGTGGCTGCAGCCTGCAAAAGGTGAACGAGGAGCTGTATCGCTTTGGCGAGGAGACGGTGAGTTAACGGCTAACTGCTGGCGGAAGCGCCGTTCACGATATTTAGAACGTGCAGGGCACGGGCGTCATTGGGCGTCCGTGCCCTGCGTTATTATGGACGCTATGGATACTCAGAGCCCAGCATATTCCGATGATGAGCTGACCGCTGCGCTCGCCGGACACCTGGCGTCACTTGAGCGTGATGACAGTTATCGCGTAGACCGTGTGCTCAAGCACTCCGACGTCGAGACGACCGAGCTCGTATACTTTGAGGGCTCTGGCGGGGGATCTCTTGGCCCCTTTGTTCGCAAGCGCATCGATGCGTCGGCCCAGATTGGCGGGGCGTATGAACGCCTGTTTGCGGCCCAGCATGCCGGGCGACGTTACGAGCACTTGCCTCGGATTGTCGATTGCCGCCGCGTGGGCGACGAGCTTTGCGTGGTCATGGAATATATCGAAGGCGAAACGCTCGGGGCCCTGGTGGGGCGTTTGGGTGCGACGCCCGATTATGCTTGTGAGCTGTTTGGCGCCCTTTGTGATGCAGTTGCGGAGCTCCATGCCGGCTTTGCGTCGGCGGGGGAGATGGCTGCGCCGGTGATCCATCGCGACCTAAAGCCCTCGAATATCATCGTATCGGGCGCAAACTATACGCCCGATACAGGCATGACGTTTTCATCGCTGGTGATTATCGACTTGGGAATCGCTCGCGTGTGGCGCGAAGGAGCCGATGCCGATACCGTTAAGTTTGGTACGCGACCCTATGCGCCACCCGAACAGTACGGTTTTGGCCAGACGAGCGTGCGCAGCGATGTCTATGCGCTCGGTGCCCTGCTATTCTTTTGTCTGACGGGGGCCGATCCCAAGCCAGGTCGGAACATGCGCGAGCAATGCGAGGCATATGACGTCCCCGCCTCGCTTGCCGATGTTATTTGCATGGCGATGGCGCTCGATCCGGACAAGCGCTTTGCAAGCGCGAAGGCGCTAGGGCACGCTGCGCGCGCATCCTATGCGTTGTCCGCACCGACGCCGTCGTTCGCGCCGAATGCTGCTTCCTTCCAAGAGCCTCCAGAGCGGCGAGCTGTGTGCCCTGCGCCCGTGCTCCCCACGGATCAGTCTCAGGGTGGGTTGCCATTGGTGCCTGAGCGCCCGAGTTTAATCTCCCGCATTCCCGACACCGTTGGGCGCATTTGGAACGGATTCGTCTATCTTTCGCTACTTGTTTTCTTTGCCGGAAGCCATTTTGCCGTTTTTCATCCCACGGGCGCCAACCAAAACTACCCGATGTGCTTTCTCGCGATTGAGTATTTTATCTTCGTTGACGGTCTCATAGTGCTCATTCATTTTGTGATGCTCGATAAACGCCGCCTTCGCCGGCGGTTTGAGCTACTCGATAGATATCGCGGTAAAAAGCTTGCAAAGCTCTGGCTCAAGGCTATGGGTGTGCTCTTGTTGGCAATGATCATCATTGTTGCCATCGCAAACGCGACTGGCATCGTCGATACCTCCGTCGCATAAAAGAAAAAAGGGCCCCAATTGGGGCCCTTTGACGTTGATCTTAGATGCGGTTCATCTGGGTTGCAACCTTGTTGTACCAGTCCTGCCACGTGGGCGGGCAGTACTTTTTGGCGGCTGCCGGGGTAAGCGTGGAGCCATAGTTGGCGCCCAGGTAGGCAACGTGGGCAGAGACGCCCTCGCTCCAGCTACCAAAGCTCCGCCAGCCGCCGCCGCGGGCGCTCCAGCCCCAGGCGTTATAGGAGCCGGCACAATAGAGGCCCTTGCTGCTCTCGATGCAGGCGATGGCGGGAGACCAGCGAGGGTCAACACCGGTGTTCCAGGCGGCGACGGCAAAGGTGTAACCCTGGCCTGCCATGGGGGAGCCGGCGAGGTAGTTGTCGATGCGACTCGTCCACTCGTTGATAAACGAGTCGTAATCGGAGTTGCCGGTATTGGAGTTGTTCACCGTGGTGTCAATGGTGGTGTTGGCGTTATTGGCCTGGCTGTTGGAGTTGTTGCCGCTCACGCCCTCGCCCGAGAGCTTCTCGGCGGCAGCGGCCTTGTCGGCCTCGAGCTTGGCCAGCTCGGCGGCATTCTCCTGCTCGGCCTTTGCCTGGGCTTCGCTGCGAAGCTGCTGGGCCTGTGCCAGTGCGTCCTCGGCGGTTTTCTGCTCGGTTTCGAGTTGGGACTTGGCCTGCTCGAGCTCGGTCTTGTTCTGCTCGAGCTCGGTCTGCATCTTGTTAAGCTCTTCGATCTCATCGACGCTCGAGCTCGTGATCTGGTTGGTGTACTTGCAGGTGGTGATGAACTCTCCCAGGCTCTGCGCATTGACCAGGAAGCTCACGATGGGGTTGGTGCCCTTCTGGTACTTATACAGATCGCGCATGGCGGAGCTCGCCTTGGCCTGCTGATCGGGAAGTTCGGCTTCGATCATCTCGATGCTTGCCTCGTTGGTGTCGATTTGCTTCTGCAGATCCTCGAGCTTGGTGCGGGCCTCGTTGTAGGCACTCGTGGCGGTTTCGATCTTCTGCTGGGCAGCGGAAAGCTGATCTTGCGTTGCCTGCGAGGCGGCATAGGCTGCGACGGGGGAGAGCATCGGCGCGGCCGTCAGTGCAACGGCGAGCGCGGCGCTCGTGATGATACGAGCCGGCTTCGACGCGATGAGCGCTGCGGTGCGATGGTTCGAATGCTGCATCCAGTCCCTCTGCAATCAATCGTAGGTTATGGTTCGAAAGGTATTCTACTACTGCTTTCGACCTCAACTTGAACCTTAAAGGTTCTAAAGGGTCAAGTTGAACTTGAGGCTTTAGCCTTGACCTGCAGTTATAGTGAATTGTTGAGAAACCATAGAGTTCAACTTTAACGTTACGGAACCCTGCGGGCTCGATCATAAGCGCCTGCTTGCCATAGATATGGTGGAACTTTGGGAAGCGGCAGCTTGGCACGCTAGAATAAACCAGTTGCATAAAGACCGCCCATCGTACGGGCAGTTGATGATAGGAAGTTTCCATGGCATTGCAGTTTACAGAGCGCGAGTTTATACCCGTGCTGCTCGGCGGCGATATCAACGCCTATTCGGTGGCGCGCGCCTTCTACGAGGAGTATCAGGTCAAGAGTCTGGTCTTTGGCAAGTATCATACAGGTCCTGCATACCGCAGCCAGATTATCGACTATACGCCCAATGTGGATATCGATACCATGCCGGTCATGATCGAGACCGTCAACGGCATTGCGCAGGCCAATCCCGATAAGAAGATTATTCTGATGGGCTGCGGCGATAACTACGTCGCGCTTGCCGCACAGGCTCAGGATGCCGGCCAGCTTGCCTCCAACGTCATCGCGCCCTATGCGCCCTACAGCATGCTCGAGCAGTGCCAGAAGAAGGAGATCTTCTACGAGCTGTGCGAGAAGCACGGTGTGCCCTATCCGCACACGTTTACCTTTACCATGGCGATGCTCAACGCCCAGGGCGAGGCTTCCGCCGAGGTGCTCGACCAGATCGACTTCCCCTTCCCGATGATTCTGAAGCCCTCTGACGGCATCATGTGGTGGGAGCACGAGTTCGAGGGCCAGAAGAAGGCCTACGAGATTGCCGATTGCGCCGAGCTGGAGCAGGTCATTCGCGATGTGTACGCCAGTGGCTACACCGATGACCTCATCTTGCAGGACCGCGTTCCCGGCAACGACGAGTACATGCGCGTGCTTACCAGTTATTCCGACCGCAACGGCAAGGTTCGCATGATGTGCCTGGGTCACGTGCTGCTCGAGGAGCATCAGCCCCATGGTGTCGGCAACCACGCCTGCATCATCACCGAGCCCAACGACGAGCTCATGGGTGGCGTGCGCAAGCTGCTTGAGGACCTTAAGTTCACGGGCTTCTCCAACTTCGACGTCAAGTACGACCAACGCGATGGTTCGTTTAAGTTCTTCGACTTCAACACGCGTCAGGGCCGCAGTAACTACTACGTCACCAACAGCGGCTTTAACGTTGCCAAGTACGTGGTGGATGAGTACGTCTATAACCGTCCGTTTGAGCCGGAATTTGTGACGGCGCAGGACGAGGCTCTGTGGATGGTCGTCCCCATGGGTGTCGTTGACAAGTATGTCAAGGACCCCGAGCTGCGTGCGAAGGCGCATCGTCTGGCCAAGGAGGGCAAGGCCGCCGATCCTTCGTTTATGAAGGGCGATTTTGTCTTTAACCGCTGGTTGCGCATGCGGCACACCAAGCTGCGTCACTTTAAGCTGTTCAAGACGTATTACAAGTAGATGAGCGCGGCGCCCGCCCGGTTTACATCGGGCGGGCGCGGGCATGATACGCGCAACGGTGCGAGCGTCACCAAGGAGGCGGCGATGGAAAAGCTGGGAGTTATCGGCGGCATGGGCGCTGAGGCCACGTCGTATTACTACGACCAGGTCGTGCGTCATACGGCTGCTGCCTGTGATCAGGAGCATATCGACATGGTGGTGCTTTCCAAGTCGACCATGCCCGACCGTACGCTGGCCATCAAGACCGGCGAGCATGCCGAGCTGCTGGCGACCATGAAGGAGTGCGCACAGGCGCTCGAGACACTGGGCTGCGCGCACATTGCCATTCCCTGCAACACATCGCACTACTTCTACGACCAGATTCAGTCGTATACCAAGGTGCCGATTATCCACATGCCGCGTGAGTCGGTGCGCTATGCCCTGGCGGGCGCGGTGATGGGGGAGTGCGAGTTCGATCCCAACCTGAGCATGCCGTCCGAGCCGGTGCGCAAGATCGGCATCATGGGCACTGACGGCACCGTGGGTGCAGGCGTCTATGGGCGCGAGTGCGAGGCCGCGGGCATCGAGGTCGTCTATCCCAGCGAGAAGCGCCAGGCCGACGTGATGTCGCTGATTTATGATGACGTGAAGGCCGGACGCGAGCCCGATATGGACAAGTTTGACCGCGTGATGTGGGAGTTCGCCCGCAGCGGCTGCGACCGCGTCATTCTGGCCTGCACCGAGCTCTCGGTGCTGCAAAAGTACCGGGAGATGCCCGAGATTACCCTTGACGCCATGGACGTCCTGGTGCGCGAATCCATCATCCGCAGCGGCGCCCCCTACCGCCTGTAGCCCTCGACCTGCCAAAAAGAGACAGGTTTATTTTGGTAGGTTTTATCTGGGGGAACAGTAAGGCCTCGACTCGTTTGGTGCGAGCCGAGGCCTTTTGAATTTGTCGGTTGCCGGGGGCGATGGGTTAAAACAGGAAGCCGAGGACGATGAGGGCAATGCTGACAATAAGTATGGCAATGTCCAGGCCCTTGATGGGGTAGCGCTTGTACGAGCTCGCGCGCGTGCGCAGGTAGAAGCCGCGCTGCTCGGCTGCCAGGGCCGTGGCATCGGTTTTACCCACGCTCGAGATCAGTAGCGGCACGCACAGCGGCAGCATGAGCTTGAGCTTCTTGATGGGGTTCTTGGTGTCATACTCGATGCCGCGTGCGGTCTGCGCCTCCATGATGGCGTTCATCTCCTGGCCAAACACTGGCACAAAGCGCAGCGCCGTGGTAAAGGTGAAGGCGTAACGATACGGAACGTGCAGCACCTCGACGCAGGCGTTGGCAAGGTCGTTGAGCTTGGTCACCATGAGCATCAGAATAAGCGGTAGCGCCACGCCCAGCAGACGCAGACAGGCCTTTGTTCCGGTGATGAGGTCTTCATCGGTGACAAAGCTCCACACCACGTTGCCATCGCGCATAAAAGCCAGCTGCAGCACCAGCATGATGAGCGCGAGTGGAATCAGTAGCTTGAGCAGAGCGAGCAGGCGGTCGACGACGCCGGCGTAGGCTCCCAGCGCGAGCGTGAGTGCCAGAAAGCCCAGCAGTGCCACATAGGTGTCGGACAAGAAAATGCCGATGATGATGGTGGCGGCGAGGCCCAGTTTGATGACGGGGTTCAGGCGGTGTAGCAGCGTGTCGCCCGGCATGTAGTCGATGACGTTAACCACGGCGGACCATCTCCTCGGTAATGCGAACGATATCAGTGACCTCACTCACCTGCGTAAAGGCGGGCGAGACGGTGGATGCCAGACGGCGCGAGAGTTCGATGACCTGGGGCGGCTCAACGTAGGCACGCTGCATGAGTTCGATGTTCGAGAACAGCTCGTGCGTGCGGCCGCGGTCGAGGATGCGACCGTTGGCCATCACCACGATGCGCTCGGCAAAGTCGGAAACGACTTCCATGTCGTGACAGACCATGATGACGGCGCAACCGCGCTCTGCCATGGTGCGCACCGTTTCCATCACGGTCATGCACTCGCGGTAGTCCAGGCCGCTCGTGGGCTCGTCGAGCACCACGATCTTGGGCTCGATCACCACAACGGAGGCGAGCGCCACCATCTGGCGTTGGCCGCGCGACAGTGAGAACGGTGCCTCGTCGGCGGGCAGACCAAAGCGGTCGATGACCAGCTGGGCGCGACGCAGGGCTTCGGCGCGGTCGATGCCGGCAAGTTCTAGACCAAAGGCGACCTCGTCGAGCACGGTGTCTTTGCAGATTTGGCGGTCGGGGTTCTGGAAAAGCGTTGCCACTTCGTGTGCGATGCGGCTCGTGGGAACCGATGCCGTGTCCAAGCCCGTAACGCGTACGCTGCCCGATGCGGGCTTGAGCAAACCCGTGAGCAGTTTGGTGAGCGTGGTTTTGCCGGCTCCGTTTTGGCCGACAATGCCCACGAGCTCGCCGGGGTAGAGCGTCAAGTTGAGGTCGTGGACGGCGGCGCCTCCATGGGGGTAAGAAAACTCGACATGGTCAAAGGTGAGCACCGGCTCGGCGTCTTTCGCATGCGGGCGCAGCGACGGCGCGTGCGGGGAGCCTGCGGGCGCCTGGGTATCGCTTGTCGCACGGTCGGGGTCGACGATTTCCGTGATCAGGCGTTCTGCCTCGTCGACATCCAGACAGGGCGTGCCGCTTACCAAGCCATCGGCCTCGAGACTGTTGAAGATGCGCGTGACGCGCGGACAATCGACGCCGATGGTGCGAAGCTCGTCGGTGCGTGCGAAGACCTCGTGCGGCTCACCTTGCAGCGCGATCTGGCCGTGATCGAGCACCAACACACGGTTGCAGTACTCCGAAAGTAAAGCGACCTTTTGCTCAACGACGACGATGGTGATGCCGAGCGCGCGGTTTGCCTCGCGCAGCGTCTCGAAGATCAAGGTGGAACTGGCGGGATCGAGCGCTGCGGTTGGCTCATCGAGCACTAAGACGCGCGGACGCATGGCGAGGATGGCGGCGATAGCTACCTTTTGCTTTTGGCCGCCCGAGAGGGTGGCGATCTCGCGGTCGCGCAGGTCGCTGATACCGACGGTCTTAAGCGTCTCGCTCACGCGCTGCTCGATCTGATCGTGCGGAACGCCAAAGTTCTCGAGGCCAAAGAGCATTTCGTCCTCAACGACCGAAGCGACCATCTGCGTATCGATGTCCTGCAGTACGCTACCGACGACCTGCGATACGTCGGTGAGCGAGACCTCGCAGGTGTCGTGGCCGTCAACTAACACGGAGCCATAAAAGGTGCCGGTGTAGTGGTGAGGCACGGCGCCCGACAGACAGGCGGCAAGTGTGGACTTACCGGCGCCCGAGGGCCCGATGATGCCGATGAAATCTCCCTTGTTCACGCTGAGCGAAACGTGGCTGAGCGCCTGCTCGGTTTGCGTGCCATAGGAGAACGAGACATCGTCGACGTTGATGATCGTTTCCATGGGTACCTTTCATAGTCATTGGGGACGTTCTTGCATGTCCAGTCGTTTATAAGAACGTCCTCAAGAGCTCGTTGTTTGGGACAGTCTTTGGCGGTGAAGCACGGAGACGGCTTTACGAGGTGCCCCGGGTTGGCGCGAAAGAGGAACGAAGCGTACTTGGGTACGCGAGCGACGAATGAACGCCAAGATGGGGTGGCTCGCAAAGCCGAACAGGTTAGTTGAGCTTAAGGGCCTTCTGGATGGGCATGTAGAGGGCGCCGACCAGAATGGCGTTAAACACGGCGGTCATGGCGACGACGGGCAGCATGGCTGCGGCGAGCTCGCCCACCACGCCGAGCATGGCCATCTTGATGACCATGAAGATAACGCCGGAGACAAAGGTGGTCACGAATGTTGCGACGATGGCGACGACGGGCTTAACCTGGCCGTCCTTGGCGGCGGCGTTGACAATGACGGCCATGAGCATGGCGGCGATACCCTCGGCGGCAAAATCGACAAACGGCGAGGTGGTGGTGATCTGGATCACGGCCGCTGAGATGAGGCCAATGACGAGCGCTTGGCCAATGTTGGGACGAACGACCAGGATGGTGAGGCAGAAGGCCGAGATGATGAACTCGGGACTGATCATACCGCCCGAGATGCCCGAGATTGCCTTGCCGACGGTGAAGTTGAGGATGAAGCCTGCGGCAAGCAGAATGGCGAGCAGGACAAGGGCGTGGATATCGAGTTTGCCGCGGTCGGCGGTCTGGACGGTGCGGGGCTGGGCTGTGGCGGTGGTGTTCTGAGACATGGTAAAAGTCCTTTCAAAAAGGGGAGTGTAAGAGAAAAACGGAGGCGCGTGATGCGAATGCGATCGGGCTCGAGATAGAAAAAGGCCCCCGGTCGAAACCGGAGGCCTTCCAATCACCTAGAGCGCAAAAACAGGCGTGAGGGACTCACTGTCGACCGATCGTATTCGCATCACGCCACCACCAGTTGTTGAGGGACTTCATTGTGTTCATCATCTTGGTGGCTCCTTTCGTGATGCCTTGGCGCGGTTGCACCTCGTTGCTGTTGCGCTGCACTATAGCACAGCGAAGTGTGTGCGGGGAAATCTTTTTTTGAAAAGATTTCGGCGGCGTTTCCTGCCGGTCAAAAGGGCAGGCTGAGCGGGCGGGATGACTCATGCGACCCCGCCCGTCTCTTGGAACGCGAGGGTCTTAGGCCTTCTTGCGGCGATAGAGCACGAAGCCGCAGACACCGATGATGACGACGGCGCCAACGGCCATGGCGGCCATGTTGTTGCCCTCGGACTTCTCCTCGGTCGCCTCTTCCTCAACCTCGGGCTCGGCAACGTCCTCATCGGAGAGGGCCTCGTCGGCGTAGGTGATGGACTCGACTAGGCAGTCGTTGTCGGCATCGTAGTCACTCGGGACGAACTTCTCGGAGAAGTCTCCCTTCTTGAGGTAGTCGCGCATCTCCTCGAGCATGGCCTTGCACTTGACGTAGGTGTTCTTGGTCGCTGCCTTGCCGGCCTTGTTGGCCAGGGCGGTGCGGGCCTCGGTGTCCTTGGCGGCCTGCATGGCCTCGTCGACGGTCAGGTTCTGCTCAATGAGCTCCTTCTGCAGGGCGTCGAGATAGGCGCGGACGCCGGTGGCGCAGCTGTCGCGGTTCTCATAGGCGAGCGTGTTGATGTCCATGAGGACGTAGTTGATGGAGTTCTTGGGCTCCTCGTTGTTCACGACGTCTTCCTCTTCACAGTGATCGAAGGAGACATCCTGATCGCTGAAGTAGGGGCTGACCTCGGTGAGCAGTGCGGAATAGAGGGGGATAGCGACGGAGAACTCGGCGTTGGAGAGCATCTCCCACTGGATGGTCGCGATTTCGGGGTCCATGCCGTGACGGATCTGGAAGGTGTGGATCTCGGTGTTGCGGTTGGAGCCGATGGCATAGGCGCCGTCGGTGTTGGCGTTGAGGCCGGCGACATTCTCGCCGCGAGCGGCGAAGGAACGAATCATCTCAAAGGTGTTCCAGTCGGACTTGCCGGGCTGGAAGAACAGCGGCTGCATCTCGTGGACCAGGGCGCCGGTCGTCGCACGAGCGTCTTCGCGCTCGTCCTTGACGATCTCATAGTCGGTGCCCTCAGCAAGCGGAGCCATGAAGTAATCGCGGCCCTGGACATAGCGCGACCACTGGTGCATACCGGCCTCGCTAATCTCCTCGCCGTAGGTCTTGGCGACGTCGAACTTGCCGTCGGTGTACTCGGCAAAGCCCTTCTCCTTAGGCATGGACTCGATGCCCTCGGAGTGGAGGCAGTTCTCGGTGTCGTCGAGGTCGACGTCATAGGTGAGGTTGCCGATGTTGGGGTTGAGTGAGGCAATATCGTCGGTGAGCCTCATAGCGATCCACTGGTGGCCGGAAAGCGCTGCAAACAACCAGGTCTCGTTGTTGTCGGCAATGATGATCTGGTCGTTGGAGCAGACGCCCTGCTCGTCAATCAGGCTGCCGAGGAGCTCGACACCCTCGCGGGCCGTGGCGCTCTCGCCCAGAATGACGCTGGCGTAGTTGTACTCGCCGATGCCGGTCTCCTCGGTGACGGGGTCGGCTTCCTCTGCCTTCTCGTTATAGGAGGTGCTCAGCGTGGCAGAGCAGGAAACGCCCTTTTCGTTGATGCCAGCCTCGGAATATGCGTCGTAACGATCTTCCCACTGAGAGGGGTTGTCGCGAACGAAGGTGTAGCGGTAGGTTGCGCCCTTGGACTTGTACTCAAAGCCGGACTCGACCGAGGTGTACTTGCTGCCGTCCTTGTGTGCGGGCTCGATGCCAAAGTGCTTGATGTAGCGCGGGCCGAAGTCCTCGGAGCGTCCGTAGTACGTGTTGCCGTCTGCCGTGAGCTGGCTGCCCATGTAGATCTGGGTGCAAGCGAGCGCCGAAGTCGGCATGGCCATAATGGCCGCTGCTCCAAATGCAAGGCCGCAGCCGAGCTTCTTGAGCGTGTTGACAGGATGAGTAAACCTCATGATCCCTCCCAACTGTTGAAACCCCGCGAAACCGTACGGAGTTTCAGCTAATAAATACATCTACTAGCCTAAAGGAAGTGTAAAGAGTATTCATTCGACAACAGCTTTTACTCGATGAGCGTGAAGAAATATACGATGAGCGGATAATAATACTCATTTTATTGCTTTAGTTAAATAAAGGCACCCTGCATTTACTGTAGCTGAATAAAGCGCCAGACAATGCTCAAAAAGAAAACTCTCCCGCTGTTTAGGATTTGCATAAACAACGGGAGAGTCGATAACTGGATGAATATCATACCAATGTGGATTTACTTCTTTCGGCGGTGGATCACATTGATGGCGTAACCAACGAGCATGGCCAAGACGATGACGATAAAGCCAATCAGGGGATTGTCGTTCATGGGGTCCTCCTATTTTCCGAGCGGTGAAAAATCGTCGACGATGAGGTCGAGACATTGCGGCAGCGCGCGAGCGCCAAAGACGCCGGAGTTGCTGGAGATGATCTCTCCATCGAACTGCATACCCAGCGATGGCGTGCAGGTGATCTTGGCTTCCTTGGTCTGGATGATCTTAAACTGCGGACGGCCGAGCACTTTGCCAGCGGGGTCGAGCGCGGCGGTAATTACCGTGGGGAGCAGCTGCATCGTGCGCACGGGCTCAATAACGACGATGTCGACCATGCCGTCGTCCATGCGGCAGTTGGGGAACAGGTTGATGTCGTTTTGGATGACCGAGGTATTGCCTGCCATGCAGCAGATGCCGTCGAGCTCCTCGACAATGCCGTCGTGCTCAATGGTAAAGTGCGCCACCGTGGGGTTGGGCGTGGCGAGCGCGGAGAGGAAGTAGGCGATCTCGCCAATGTCGTTTTTGGTGGGAGCGGCCTTCATCATGATCTCGGCGTCGAAGCCCGAGCCGGCGATGATGATAAAGCCGTGGCGCTTCTCGTTGCCGTTCTCGTCGAGCCAAAAGAGCTCACCCATGTCCACTTTGACCGTGCGGCCGTCGCGGCAAGCCTTGGCGAGTGCCGCCGCCTCGGGGGCATTGCCGATGTTGTTAAAGAACAGGCAGGCCGTGCCGGAGGGGAAGACAAGCGTGGGGACACCGCACCCGCGCATCTGGTCGAGCACGTTGGAGACGGTGCCGTCGCCGCCCGAAACGACCACGCGATCGAACTCGCGAACGTCCGCTACCGCGTCCTCGGGCTCCATGCCATCGCCGATAAAACGCATCACGACCTCGTCGCCGCCCTGCGCGAGGGCGTGCGTGAACGCGTAGATTTCATCTGAGCTGGGGCCCGATGCCGGGTTGTGGATGATAAGGCAGCGCATACTTACGTTCCCGTTCTGTGACTAACCGAGTATAGTTGTAGAGCAATGCCGATATCCTACCCGTGTTTTTCGGGCCTAACCTTATTCGATGGGTTGATATGTACATTTCCACACATCAGGCTCTGGTCGACTTTTGCCAGCGCGCCCGCGAGTTCGACGCGATCGCCGTCGATACCGAGTTTTTGCGCGAGCGCACGTTTCATCCGCGCCTGTGCCTGGTCCAGATTGCCACCCCCGCCGAGAGTGTCGCTGTCGATCCGCTGGTGATCGACGACCTGTCGCCGCTTGCCGAGCTTATGGCCGACGAGAGCGTGACCAAGGTCTTCCACGCCTGCTCGCAGGATATGGAGGTCATGCTCCACACCGTGGGCGCGCTGCCGCGTCCGATTTTTGACACGCAGGTTGCCGCCGCCTTTTTGGGCGAGCGCCAGCAGATTTCGTATGGTGCGCTCGTTCAGACGTTCTGCGGCGTATCACTGCCCAAGACCGAGTCGCTGACCGACTGGTCGCGCCGCCCGCTGACCGACAAGCAGATTGAGTACGCGATCGATGACGTCAAGTATCTGATCGTTGCCTATACCGAGATGATGAGCCGTCTGCGCGAGCTGGGCCGCGTGGATTGGGTGCTCGACGAGTTGCGTCCTCTGGCCGATGAGTCGCACTACCGCGCCGACCGCCACGAAGCGTTCCGCAAGGTCAAGCGCATCAACTCGTGCAGCCGCCATCAGCTGGGCATTGCGCGCGAGCTTGCCGCCTGGCGTGAGGACCGCGCTGAGCGGCGCAACATCCCGCGCAAGTGGGTTATGTCCGACGATACGCTGCTGGCGCTCGTCAAGCGCAATCCCGTGCGTGTTGAGGAGTTCCGTAGCATCCGCGGCACCGACCAGCTGGGGGAGCGCGACGTGGACGGCGCGCTCATGGCCATCAAGCGCGGAGCGAGCTGTCCGCACGATCGCCTGCCGCTCTTGGTGCGCGGACATCGTCAGATTTCGCCGGAGCTGGAGAGCGTGACTGACCTTATGTATGCGCTTATTCGCCTGGTTGCCGAGCGCTCGGGCGTGGCGACCTCGGTCATTGCGTCGCGCGATGACCTGGCCGACTACATTGAGCATCCCGAGCAGAGCCGCCTGCGCGAAGGTTGGCGCTTTGAACTTGTGGGCTCGCGCCTGGACGATCTGCTTTCCGGCAACATGGGGTTGACGGTCAAAGATGGCAAAATTGAATTGCTGTAAGGAAGCCTAGCCGCTTGATTGGGTAGAATGCCTCCAACGTGTAATTCGATTCGGAGGAATTCGCATGCCCTATTACTATGGTTACGGCTTTGGCATCGACCCGCTGTACCTGCTGGTTGTCCTTGTTTGTACGGTGCTTGGTCTTGCGGCGCAGAGCTATATCAACTCGACGTACAAGACCTGGTCCAAGGTTCGCTCGGACGGCGACACGGGTGCCACGGTCGCTCGCCGCATGCTCGACGCCAACGGTTGCAACGCCGTGGGTATCAAGGGCGTTGCCGGTGAGCTCACCGACCACTACAACCCGCAGGATAACAACCTGTATCTCTCGGACGCTAACCGTTCGGGCGGATCGGTCGCAAGCGTTGCCGTGGCCTGCCACGAGGCGGGTCATGCCGCCCAGCGTCAGAGCGGTTACGCCATGATGAAGGTTCGCACCGCCCTGGTCCCGGTCGTCAACTTTACCCAGAACACCTGGACCATCGTGTTGCTCTTGGGCCTGTTTATGAACATCGCCGGGCTCACGACCCTCGCATTGATCTTCTTCTCGTTTAGTGTGCTGTTCCAACTCGTTACGTTGCCTGTCGAGATCGATGCCAGTCGCCGCGCCGTGGCGTATATCGAGCAGTCGGGCATGAGTTCCAAGCAGGTCAACGGTGCCAAGAAGGTGCTGACGGCAGCCGCGCTCACCTACGTGGCGGCGGCGCTCACCTCGATTATTCAGCTGCTCTACCTGATGGCCCGCTACAACAGAAACTCCAACCGATAACAAATTGGCTTGACAGGCGCCGCGGAGATTCTTGTCCCCGCGGCGCTGTACTATGTGTTGGACTTGAATCTGCGCAGGGTCGAAGCCCTTGTGCTCGATAACGAAGGGGGGCTGCGTGGCAGGCTGGAATCTAACCGGCAATGCCGTTTCCGCCGAGTTCGACGGTTCGGACGATCAGGAGCGCAAGGAGCTCAGCGTGAGCCAGGCAGTGGAGATCGCCGCCGGTGCGCTCGATGCCATTCCGCAGCTGAGCGTTCTGGGCGAGGTCACAGGTTTTCGTGGTCCTAACGCCCGAAGCGGTCACTGCTACTTCCAGATCAAGGACGACTCGGCCGCCGTCGACTGCATTATCTGGAAGGGCGCCTATCTCAAGCGCACCTTCGATCTGCGCGATGGCATGCAGGTGAGCTTTAAGGGCAGCTTCAATCTCTATAAGCCCACGGGTCGCATGAGCTTTGTTGCCCGCTCATTTTCGTTGGCGGGGGAGGGTCTGCTGCGTCAACAAGTGGCGCAACTGGCCGAAAAGCTACGCCGCGAGGGCCTGATGGACGAAGCGCGCAAGCGCCGCATCCCGGTGTTCTGCTCCCGCGTGGCGGTCGTCACCTCGCTTTCGGGTGCCGTAATCGACGACGTCAAGCGCACGTTGCGTCGTCGCAACCCGCTCGTCGAGGT
The DNA here is from genome assembly GCA_959023295.1 of uncultured Collinsella sp. Lineage (GTDB taxonomy): Bacteria > Actinomycetota > Coriobacteriia > Coriobacteriales > Coriobacteriaceae > Collinsella. The sequence goes on from CAUFBM010000014.1 coordinate 40,417, forward strand.
CGTCTGCGTGGGCGCCAAGGTTCAAGGCGAGGGTGCGCCGGCCGAGCTCATCGAGGGCTTGCGCCGCGCCGCTTCCATTACGCCGGCGCCCGACTGTATTTTGCTGGTGCGCGGCGGCGGCTCCTTTGAGGACCTCATGACCTTTAATGACGAGGAGCTTGCCCGCGCGGTGGCGGCTTGTCCTGTGCCCGTGGTGACCGGTATTGGCCATGAGCCCGATACCTCGATTTGCGACATGGTGAGCGACCGCCGCGCCTCCACGCCCACGGCGGCGGCCGAATCGGTGGCGCCGGCTATGACGGAGTTGGCCGATGTGCTCGAGGCACGCCATCAGCGTCTTGGCGCCGCGATGGCATCGATGATTGGGTCGAATCAGGTCGACCTGGAGATGCTCGATCAGCGTGGTCGCCGCGCTTGGAATACCTATACGGCCCGTCTGGGCGATGCACTCGATGCCGCCGCCTGCCGCCCGTGCCTCAACGACCCCACATTTATGGTCGAGCGTCGCGAATCGGAGCTTGCGCTGACTGCCGATCGCCTGTCGGGCGCCATAGTACGCTCGGTCGGGACATTCCGCTCCAACTTTGAGCGCCTGCCCGAGCGTCTGGTTGCAAGCACCTCGGGGCTCGATGGCAAGCGCCATGCGCTCACGCTTGCGAGTTCCCGTCTGGAGCATCAGGGGCGCACGATGCTCAGCAAACCCGCGTCCGACCTGGGCCGTGCGGCAGCCTCACTCGATGCCCTGTCGCCGCTCAAGGTGCTTGCCCGTGGCTATTCCATCGCGTACAGCGATGATGGGGTGGCTACGAGCGCCAAGACCTTTAAGCCCGGCGACGCCATACGCGTGCGCATGGCAGACGGCAACGTGGCGGCAACGGTCGATACGGTCGAGTAGACCGCGTTTCACAGCGATAAACCTTTAGGAAAGGAAACAGATATGGCAGAGAAGACCCCGGTCGAGCAGCTTACGTACAAGCAGGCCTCGCAGGAGTTGGAACTCATCATCCGCAGCTTGGAGTCGGGCGATATGGAGCTCGAGGAGTCACTCGAGAGCTATACCCGCGGCGTCGAGCTCCTCAAGAGCCTGCGCACCCGCCTGTCCGATGCCGAGCAGAAGGTCTCGGTGCTCCTTAAGGACGTCGACGGCAACGACGTGCTCGCCGACGGCGAGGCCGCCAACACCGACGACAAGCTTTCGTTCTAACCATCCCGACCAAATATAATTACCTTGGCCTGTGAGAAAGGAACCAGCCATGTGTGATTGCATCTTCTGCAAAATCGCCAACCACGAGATTCCCTCAACCGTTGTCTATGAGGACGACCAGGTCATCGCCTTCGACGACCTCAACCCCCAGGCGCCGGTCCACACGCTCGTGATCCCCAAGAAGCACTACAGCGACATCGCCGACAACGTGCCGGCCGAGACCATGGGCGCCATGGCCCACGCCATCCACGAGGTTGCCAAGGCCAAGGGCTTGGAGGACGGTTTCCGCGTCATCTCCAACAAGGGCGTCAACGCCGGCCAGACCGTCATGCACTTCCACATGCACGTCCTCGGCGGCAAAAACCTGGGCGAGAACCTCATCTGAGGACGCTTCTTCCGTGCAATGAAACGGAAGCTCTGGCACCGATAACTTATATATCAACGCAATAAACCCGAGCGCGAGGGCGTTTGGGTTTATTATTGAAGCGTATGTAACCTGGCGGCGCCACACCGCCTGTTAGTAGGGAGACACATGAACGTTCTGGTCGTCAACGCAGGATCTTCGACCCTTAAGTATCAGGTCATCGATACCAAGTCCCACAAGGTGTCCGCAAAGGGCTCCTGCGAGCGCGTCTGCTTTACCGGCGGTACCTTCACCCACGCTGCCAACGGCTCCAAGAAGGTGACCGAGAACATCGAGTTCCCCGACCACAAGGTCGCCATCGAGGTCGTCCTGAAGGACCTCGAGGCCAACGGCGTCAAGATCGAGGGCATTGGCCACCGTATCGTTCAGGGCGGCTGGTACTTTGGCGATTCCTCCCTCGTCGACGAGGACGTCCTCGCCAAGATCCGTGAGGTCGCCCCGCTGGCGCCGCTGCACAACAACCCCGAGGCCAACGTTATCGAGTTCTGCCTGGAGCAGTATCCCGACCTGCCCAACGTCACGGTCTATGACACCGCTTTCCACTTCAACATGCCCGAGGTCGCCAAGACCTACGCCCTTCCCAAGGATGTTTGCGACAAGCTGCACATCCGTAAGTACGGCGCCCACGGCACCAGCTATCGTTACATCTCCAAGAAGGTCGCCGAGATGACCAACGGCGAGGCCCGCAAGGTTGTCGTGTGCCACATCGGCTCCGGTGCCTCCCTGTGCGCCATCGAGGACGGCAAGTGCATGGATACCACTATGGGCCTCACCCCGCTCGACGGCGTCATGATGGGCACCCGCTGCGGCTCCATCGACCCGGCTACCGTGTGCTACCTGCAGCGCGAGGGCGGCTACACCTTCGACGAGGTCGACGAGATGATGAACAAGAAGTCCGGCCTTTTGGCTGTGACCGGTGGCAAGACCAACGACTGCCGCAACGTCGAGGAGCTTGCCGCCGCCGGCGACCCCGAGGCTCAGCTCGCCTTCGACATGTTCGTCTACAAGATTGCCGCCAAGGCTGCCGAGATGGCCACTTCCATGTGCGGTATGGACACGCTGGTCTTCACCGCCGGCATCGGTGAGCACGCTCCGGCCGTTCGCGCCGGCGTTGCCGACCGTCTGGCCTTTATGGGCGTCAAGATGGACCATGCCCGTAACGCCCTGCGTGGCGACGGCGCTTGGTGCCTGTCTGCCAAGGATTCCAAGGTCAAGATCTTCGTCATCCCCACGGACGAGGAGTTCATGATCGCTTCCGACGTCGAGCGCATCGTCAACGGCAAGTAATTGCAAGAGGGGAGGGGCTGGACGACCAAGTGTCGTTTAGTCCCTCTTTTGCGCTCGTTGGGCGATATGCTGATAGCTATTTATCAAGATATGATAACTTCTTATTAAAATACGGCCGCCTTAAGGGGTCTGCGTCGGCCGTATTGCACTGCAAAGGAGTCTCATGAACGTACTTGTTGTCAACGCCGGCAGTTCAAGCCTTAAATATCAGCTTTTGGATACCGATACCCGCGAGGTTTTCGCCAAGGGCAACTGCGAGCGTATCGGATCGGACATGGGCATCTTTGGCCACTCCGAGAACGGTGGCGCCAAACAGACCGAGGAGGTTCCCTTCCCCGATCATCGCTCTGCTATCGCTCGCGTGCTCGAGGAGCTCGAGAAGACCGACTTTACGATTGATGGCATTGGACATCGCATCGTTCAAGGCGGCTGGCACTTCGATGATTCTGCGGTCGTCGACGACGAGGTCATGGCTAAGATTCTCGAGGTGGCACCGCTTGCTCCGCTGCACAACTACGGCGAGGCGGCGGCGATTGAGTATTGCCGTGAGAAGTATCCGGAGCTGCCCAACGTGGCCGTCTTCGACACCTCGTTCCACATGACCATGCCCGAGGTCGCCTACACCTACGCCCTGCCCAAGGACGTGTGCGACAAGTATCACGTGCGCAAGTACGGAGCCCACGGTACGAGCCACCGCTATGAGTGGATGATGGCCAAGGAGATCCTGGGCTCGCGCTGCCACCGCCTGCTCTCGTGCCATTTGGGCAACGGCGCCTCGCTTGCCGCCATCGAGGACGGTGTATGCCGTGACACCACGATGGGGCTCACGCCGCTTGACGGCCTGATGATGGGAACCCGCTGCGGCTCTATCGACCCGGCTACCGTGTGCTACCTGCAGCGCGAGGGCGGCTACAGCTACCAGGAAGTCGACGACATGATGAACAAGCAGTCTGGTCTGCTCGCCATCTCGGGTATCTCCAACGACGCCCGCGACATTCGCACGCGCGCCTCCGAGGGAGATGAGCGCTGCCTGCTCGCCTTCGATATGTTCGCCTATAAGGCTATGCAGCAGGCCGGCTCCATGATCGCTTCTATGGCGGGCGTGGATACCATTACCTTCACTGCCGGCATCGGCGAGAACGACTGGTCGATCCGCAAGGCCTTCTGCGACTGCTTTGAGTGGTTGGGCGTGCGCATCGACAACAACAAGAACCGTGAGGCCGTGGGCAGCGGCCCGCAGGTCATCAGTGCCGCCGGTTCCGCCGTCACGGTCATGGTCATCCCCACCGACGAGGAATACATGATCGCCCACGACGTCGAGCGTCTGACCAAGAACAACTAACGCGCGCATTTACAAGTAAACGAAAGGCCTCCAGAGCAACAGCTCCGGAGGCCTTTTTACTAGCAGGCGGAAATACCAGTCCCAAAGTGACCATCGCCAGCAACGCTTGCGCCCCTAGCAACGGCACCCATCCATTCAGATCTTCAGCCCCAGCTCGTAGTCAAGCCGCCGTCCACTCCAGATGCCCTGATTGCTACGTAGCGGCAGGGACCCTACAGGGTAAAGCTCTGAAAACATTCCGCAGGACGGAGGAAGCCCCCGCCGCGCGTAGCGCGCAGCGGGGGCTTCCGACATGTCCGAGGACGTTTTCAGAGCTTTACCCTGTAGGGTCCCGAGGGGATATGTCCGCTACTCAGCCATCTGAGCCTGGACGGCGGTGATGGCAACGACACCCACGATGTCGTCGGCAGAGCAGCCGCGCGAAAGGTCGTTGACCGGCTTGGCGATGCCCTGCAGGATGGGGCCGTAGGCGTCGGCGCCGGCGAAGCGCTGGACGAGCTTGTAGCCGATGTTGCCGGCCTCAAGGTCGGGGAACACCAGCACGTTGGCCTTGCCGGCAACGGAGGAGCCGGGAGCCTTGAGCTGGGCGACGGTGGGGACGATAGCGGCATCGAGCTGCAGGTCGCCATCGATGGCGAGCTCGGGAGCCTTCTCGTGGCAGAACTTTACGGCCTCCTGGACCTTCTTGGCGACCTCGCCGCCGGCGGAGCCCATGGTGGAGTAGGAGAGCATGGCCACGTGCGGCTCAACGTTGCCCATGAAGGTGGACCAGGAGTGAGCGGAGGCGATGGCGATCTCGGAGAGCTCGTCGGAGGACGGGTTGATGTTGAGGCCGCAGTCGGCGAAGATCAGCGTGCCGTCGGTGCCGAACTGCGGGGTGTCGGTGCACATCACGAAGAAGGCCGAGACCAGCTTGGTGCCCGGGGCGGTCTTGAGGATCTGCAGCGCGGGGCGCAGGGTGTCGGCGGTGGAGTGGCAGGCGCCGGAGACCAGGCCGTCGGCATCGCCCATCTTGACCATCATGGTGCCAAAGTAGGTAGCGTCCATCACCTGGGCGCGAGCCTGCTCGATGGTGACGCCCTTCTTGGCGCGGAGCTCGGCAAACTTCTGCGCGTACTCCTCGTGCTTCTCGGCATTGCGCGGATCGATGACGGTAGCGCCGGGAACGTTGATCTCGTCGGGGTTACCCAGGATGACGATCTTTGCCAGGCCCTCCTCGATGATCTTGGTGGCTGCGACGATGGTGCGCGGATCCTCGCCCTCAGGCAGGACGATCGTCTTAAGGTCGGCCTTGGCGGCAGACTTCATACGGTTTAGGAAATCGCTCATGTTACTCCTTACAAGCGTTTCGCTAAGCTCCAGGCGCCCGGCTGTTCACGAATAAACCCGCTGCTAGCGGGTTTACCTTTCAATTATGTTCGCCGCGGTGCTTGAGCTTTCCTTGTGTGGCAAGCTCATTATAGGACGCATTAGCGCTATAATCGCTCTGATAAATATGTCTCGAAGAATGTTCGAGAAAAGCCCAGCTAACGAGCCCGTGGCTTTTGACAAGGAGTATCGATGCAGATTACCTCAGGCCTGCCTGAAGGCTTTAACGCCGGCGCATACGACATGATTGTCGTCGGTGCCGGTTATGCCGGTGCCGTTTGTGCCCGCCGTCTCGCCGAGACCATCGGCTATCGTGTTGCCGTTCTGGAGCGCCGTAGCCACATTGCGGGTAACGCCTACGACTGCGCTGATGAGGCCGGAATCCTGGTCCACGAGTATGGTCCGCACATCTACCATACCTTTAATGAGCGCGTCCACAATTTCCTGTCGCGCTTTACCAAGTGGACGGACTACCAGCACAAGGTGCTTGCCAACATCAACGGCACCCTCATGCCCGTGCCTTTTAACCACGCGAGCCTCAAGCTCGCCTTTGGCGACGAGCGCGGCGAGGAGCTGTATCAGAAGCTCGTGGAGACCTTTGGCAAGGACGTCAAGGTGCCCATCATGGAGCTGCGCAAGAAGAACGACCCGGATCTTGCCGAGGTCGCCGATTACGTCTACGAGAACGTCTTTTTGCATTACACCATGAAGCAGTGGGGCCAGACGCCCGACCAGATCGATCCCTCGATCACCGGTCGCGTTCCCGTCTTTGTGGGCGACGATGACCGCTACTTCCCGCAGGCTCCCTTCCAGGGCATGCCGCAGGACGGCTATACCGCGCTGTTCGAGCACATGCTCGACCACGATCTGATTGATGTGTTCTGCGACGTGGACGCCCGCGATCTCTTCGAGATCGACGAGACCACCGTCAAGATCGACGGCAAGGTCTATGGCGGCGAGATCGTCTACACCGGTCCGCTCGACGAGCTGTTCAATCTCGATCTGGGCGCGCTACCGTACCGTACGCTCGACATGAAGTTCGAGACGCTCGATATGGACCAGTTCCAGCCCGTGGGCACCGTCAACTACACCACGAGCGAGGATTACACGCGTATCACCGAGTTCAAGAACATGACCGGTCAGGTCCTGCCCGGCAAGACCACCATCATGAAGGAGTACTCCAAGGCCTATACGCCCGGCTCGGGCGAGACGCCGTACTACGCCATTCTGGAGCCCGAGAACCGTGAGCTCTATGAGTGCTATCTTGAGCGCGTTCAGAACCTGACGAACTTCCACCCGGTGGGTCGCCTGGCCGAGTATCGTTACTACGATATGGATGCCGTGACCAACTCCGCCCTCGATCTTTCGGATGAGATTATCGCCTGCCATGCATAAAGTCATATCATTCGGTATTCCCTCGTATAACGCCGCCAAGGACATGGACCATTGCATCACCTCCATTCTGGAGGGGAGCAATTACGCCACCGATATCGAGATCATCATCGTCGATGACGGTTCCAAGGACGAGACGGCGGCCAAGGCCGATGAGTGGGAGACGCGTTACCCCGGAATCATCCGCGCGGTGCATCAGGAGAACGGCGGCCACGGCATTGCCGTCCTTTCGGGCTTGCGCGAGGCACAGGGCACCTACTACAAAGTTGTCGACTCGGACGACTGGCTCGATGGCGCAGCCCTGTCGACCATGCTTTCGATCCTTCGCGGTTTTGAGGAGCGCGACCAGCGCGTCGACCTCTTTATCTCGAACTATGTGTACGAGAAGGTTTACGAGGGTACGCACACCGCTATTGGCTACAAGTTTGCCCTGCCGCGGAAAAAGATCTTTACCTGGGACCAGATTGGTCATTTCCGTCTGGACCAGAATCTGCTCATGCACAGCCTGTGCTATCGCACGGATGTGCTGCGCGCGTCCAATCTGCCTATGCCGCCGCACACGTTCTATGTAGACAACATCTACGCCTACGTGCCGCTACCGCGCTGCAAGACCATGTACTACGCCGACATCGACCTCTACCGCTACTTTATCGGCCGTGAGGGCCAAAGCGTCAACGAGGCCACGATGGTCAAGCGTCTGGACCAACAGTTTCGCGTGACGCGCATCATGATGGAGTCGTTCCACCTGTACAGCGATGTCGAGTCGTCGCGTCTGCGCTCGTACATGATGGGCTATTTCACCATGATGATGGCAATCTGCTCGGTGCTCACTAAGCTTTCCGACGAGGATTGTGCCGACGAGCGCCTGAAGACGTTGTGGAGTGATTTAAAGGCCTATGACGAGCGTATGTATCGTCGTGCACGCTACGGTGTGGTCGGCTTCTTCACCAACCTGCGCGGTCGGGCTGGTGACAAAACCACACTCGGCCTATACCGTCTTGCCTCAAAGATCTTCAAATTCAACTAGCTGCTGAGTAATCGCTGCTGATGGGTTGACTGGGCCCCTTGGCCTTTAGTTTGCTACTGCGAACAGTCCTGCTCGCACGGAAAGCACATTAAGTGCTTTCCGGCTCGTGCGGAACTTGTATCAAACTAAAGGCCAAGGGGCCTCTGCTACAAGAATCGATTGTCAGGCTGCCAGAATTTGAAGATCTTAGACGCGCGGTACACAGGGGCCTGGGCTGAAAGGGATTTAGTTGAGTAGGTTGCCCGGTGGGTCTTGGTTATGTTTGTCGCGAGTTCCGCACGAGCCGAAGAGCACTTAATGTGCTCTTCGTGCGAGCCAGGACTGTAGAGCAGCAAACATAACCAAGACCCACCGGGCAACCGGACGAGTTAGTTTACTTCGCGGCGCCGGGGATGCCGTGGGAGGTTTTAGCGGTTTTGGCTCCGTTTACGATGGCAGCTTCTAGGGCCCTTACTGCGAGCATACCCAGCAGGTCTAGGGGAACGGCGGCGCTTGCCTGGGCTCCCAGTTTGCCGCTGGCAAGGGTGTAGATGGTGTCGCCGTCGTTGGTGGTGTGTGTGGGGCGGATGGCGTGCGCGTAGGCGTCTGCTGCCATTTGGGAGACCTTGGTAGCCCGCGCCTTAGTGAGCTCCATGTTGGTGACGATGCAGCTGATGGTGGTGTTGGTGCGGTCGAGCGGCATTTGCATGGAGCCGGCTGCGGCAAAGGCTGCGAGCTCCATGTCGACGATCTGGTCGCTATCGGCTGTGGCGCGCATGCCGGCGACCCACTCGCCAGTGGTCGGGTCGATGACGTTGCCGCAGGCGTTGACCGAGACCACGGCGCCCACTTTGACGGGACCGAGTGCCACGGCGGCAGCTCCAAGGCCGGCCTTCATGCAGGTGGCAGGCCCCATGAGCTTGCCTACGGTGGCGCCGGTACCGGCGCCCACGTTGCCTTGCTCGAGCGTGGCAGGGGTGTGGTCGAGCGCCTCGCGCACGGCGGCGATACCGGCCTCAATGTCGGGGCGCACGGTGGGGTCGCCAAAGGCGAGGTCGAAGATGCAGCTGGAGCACACGATAGGCACCTGCGTGGGGCCGACGGGAAGGCCGATGCCGCGGCTCTCAAGCTCGCGAGCGACGCCGCTTGCAGCCTCGAGGCCAAAGGCCGATCCACCCGAAAGGCAGACGGCGTGGACCTTGTCGACGGTGTTCTCGGGACGCAGCAGGTCGGTTTCGCGCGATGCTGGAGCACCGCCGCGAACGTCAACGCCGCCGGTGGCGCCCTCGGGTGCCACGATTACGGTGCAACCGGTGCCGGCCTCCTCGTCCGTATAGTTGCCATAGCAAAAGCCATCGACATCGCAGACGTCAATGGCCTCGAGCAGTGTATCCATGTTTAACTCCTATCGGTTTTCCGCCGCGCCTTGTGCCCGGTCGGGATCCGTACGGTACGCCAAAATTGTAGGCGCTGGGGAATACCCAGCGCCAGATGCAATTACGAGAGTTTTTGAATCGCGCGCGCGACGCGGGCGATGGGTAAGCCCACCACGTTATAGAAGTCGCCCGAAATATCGTGCACGAGCATGCGTCCGCCTGTGCCCTGAATGCCGTAGGCGCCGGCCTTGTCCATGGGCTCACCCGAGGCGACGTAGCGCTCGATCTGCTCGTCGGTGAGCTCGTAGAACGTCACGTCGGTCACATCGACAAACGACAGGCTCTCGGCGGCATGCGGAGCTGTAGCGTCGCCGGCTTTAACGATGCAGACGCCGGTCGCCACCTGGTGCGTGCGGCCCGAAAGCTCGCGGAGCATGGTGCGCGCCTCGTCCTCGTTTGCCGGCTTACCCAATATTTGGCCGTCAAAGGTGACAATAGTATCGGCCGCGACGGTCAACTCATTGGGTTCGGCATGCTCGGCCGCGACGGCAGCAGCTTTGGCACGCGCCAAGCGCTCGACGAGCGTAAGCGGAGCTTCGCCATCAAAAGGCGTTTCATCGATGTCTGCGGGAATTACGCGAATGTTATAGCCCGCCTCGCGCATCAGCTCTATGCGGCGCGGCGATTGCGAAGCCAAAATCATAGTTGGATGCCCTCGGCGACCTTCTCGACGGCCTTTTCGCCGGCGAGCGTGCGCAGCAGCTCCAAGGCAAAGGGGAGTGACTGTGCCATGCCGCTGGCAGTGATGATATTGCCGTCTTGCGTGACCTTCTCGCCGGTATAGGTGCCCTCGGGGAAGCTCTTCTCAAAGCCGGGGAAGCACGTGGCGCGGCGTCCCTCGAGTAGACCAAGCTCGCCTAGGATAAACGGGGCGGCGCAGATGGCGGCAACGTGCTTGGTCGCGGCGAAATCGCAGACTACGTTGCAGACGCGCTGGTCGGCGCGCAGGTTGGTGGCACCGGGCAGGCCGCCGGGCAGCACGACGCAGTCGTACTCGTCAAAGTCAATCTCGTCAAAGAGCACATCACAGGTCACGGGGATCTGCAGCGAGCTCACGACCTCGCGCGTGGGCATGATCGAGACGAGCGTGGCGCGCACGCCGCCGCGACGCATGACATCGACCATGGTCAGACATTCAATCGTTTCAAAGCCATCGGCGGCGAGAACGGCAACGCTGGGCATGAGAGTTCCTTTCGTAAGGCGGCATACAATTAGGCGTCTTATACCCCGAAGACATGCGCTTGCCACGCTCGATTTCCCAATGTTTAAAAAGGGACGGGGATTAAATAATCATTTGGTACAAATTGATTATTTAATCCCCGTCCCAGAAAAATCATCGGGCGTGGCCTTGGGCAAACAGTCTAGTTGCGCCTAAGGTGGACGACGGTCTCGCAGTGGAAGGTTTGTGGGAACAGGTCGACTGGCGTGATCTTTACGGGGAAGAAGGTGCCTTCTTCGACAAAGCGTTTGAGATCGCGCGCCAGGGTGGCCGGGTCGCAGCTCACGTAGGCGACATCGCGAGCACTCGTGCTGGCGATAAGGTCGATCGCCTCGGGGGCGAGGCCTGCGCGTGGCGGGTCGACCACCAAGACGTCGGCATCCTGGTCGGGGAACTCGCGCACCGCGTCTCCGCCAATGACGTCGACGTTATCAAGCTTGTTGATCTCCAGGTTACGGCGCAGGTCGCGCACGGCGGGGCCGTAGGCCTCGACGGCGGCGACAAAGTCGCAGCGGCGGGCGAGCGGCAGGGTAAAGGTGCCGGCACCACAGTACAGGTCCACGGCAAGCTCGTCTTCCTGCGGGTCGAGTGCTTCCATGACAAGCTCGATCAAAATCTCGGCACCCTTGGTGTTGACCTGGAAAAAAGACGGGGCAGACAAGCGCATCTGACCCTCGGCGATATTCTCGGTCCATGAGCCCTCTCCGGCGAGCATTTCGACCTTGGAGACACGGCGGGCCTTCTTTTCGCCCTTGCTCATCACGCGCACGATGCTCGTGGGGTGAGCGGCGTCCGCCAGCACGCGGGAGACCTGCGAGCGCGGAAAAGAGCCTGTGGGCGTCCAGAGTGCGACCTCGAGTGCCTTGGTGCGGCGTGATGCGCGAATGCCCACGCGTTCGAGCCCCAAGTCATGGCTGCCGCTTAGATAGTTGAGTGCGCCGACGACCGATTTGAGCGCCTTCGGGAAGCGCTTGTCGAACAGCGGGCACGTATCGACGGTCACGATTTTGCTGGGGTCGACACCGTGCATGCCAAGACGCACGCGACCGTTGACGACGGTCGGTTCGAGCTCGATTTTATTGCGGTAGCCCCAGTCGTCCTTGGTGTGGCAGATGGGCTGTACCAACTCATCGACCTGCTCAGGAGCGAACTTGCCGATGCGCTCGAGCGTGGAGCGCAGGTTTTGCTCCTTGGCGGCGAGCTGTGCCGTGCGTGAGAGATTGCCCCACGAGCAGCCGCCGCAGATGCCCACGAAGGGGCAGGGAGGCTGAATGCGATCGGGGCTTGGCTCCAGAATCTCGGTGGTGCGGGCACGCATGAACGACTTGCCGTCCTGTACGACCTCGGCCTCGACGGTGTCGCCTGCCACGGCGCCCTGCACAAAGACGGCCTTGCCGTTGTCGGCGTGCGCCAGCCCGTCGGCGCCGTAGGTCATCGATTCTATAGTGAGCTTCATATTCCTGCCTGTCATTCGCGTTGTTATTCGCACCATGGTAGCAGGGAAAAGCGCCCCGCATCCGAGGCTTTCCTCAAATGCGGGGCGCTTCTACAAACGACTATTTCGTCTTGCCGGTAATGAGCGTCTTTAGACCCAGGCCGATCAGGCCCAGGCCTATGCGCACGCGACCGGGGCGATGGCGCTCGATGGCCTTGGTCTTGCCGGCGGGCTTATCGCGACGGGCGCTCGTCTCGGGTGCGGGCTTGGTGACCTGCGGCTCGGGCTGAGGTGCAGGTGCAGGCTTGGGCTCAATGACGGTCGCCTGGACCTCTTGGACCTTGGGTGTGGCCGGCTGCGGCTCAGGAGCAGGGGCGGGCTTTGCCTCGGCGGCGGGCTCCGGAGTCGCAGTAGCGGCCTCGGGCGCTTTCTCCACGGCGGGCTCTGCGGCAGCCTCGGGCTCATTCACCGGGAGAGCGGCAACCGCTTCCGGTTTGGCAGCCGCCCCATGTTCAATCTCGTCCTGGATAACTTTTTCGGCCACACGTTCCTTCTCCTGTGCGCGCTGCTGCGCGGCGGCCTCGGCGTTGCGATACGCGCGCTCCAGCAGAGCTTCCTGCGAGTTGAAGGGTTTCTCGTCCTCTTTGCGCTCCACCGGAACCCAGGTGCCGTCACTCGTCAGGCTGCGTGCCTTCACGTTGTCGCGCAGCTGCATGCCCATGTACTCGTGCACCAGGGCGCGGCAGGTGGGGTCGAGCACGGGGAAGGCGATCTCCACGCGGTGCTCGGTGTTGCGCGTCATCATGTCTGCCGAGCTCAGGTAGATCATGTCCGAGTCCACGCCAAAGGCATAGACGCGCGCATGCTCCAAAAAACGTCCGACGATGGATCGCACGTGCACGTTCTCGGTCTTGCCCGGAACACCGGGCTTGAGGCACGAGATGCCGCGAATGATCATGTCCACGCGCACGCCGGCACACGATGCCTCGGCAATCTTGTCGATGACCTCGCGGTCGGTAAGCGAGTTGAGCTTAAAGAACACGCGGGCGGGCTCGCCGACAAGGGCGCGCTGAATCTCGCGGTCCAGGCCGCGCATGATGAGCGGCTTGAGGCCCACGGGCGCCACGCCCAGGAAGCGGTAGTCGCCGCGCAGGTTGCCCAGCGACAGGTTGCGGAAGAACAGGTTGGCGTCCTCGCCGATGCCGGGATGCGCGGTCATGAGCATAAAGTCGCTGTAGAGCTTGGCCGTCTTCTCGTTAAAGTTGCCGGTACCCAAAAGCGTCAGGCGGGTAAGCGCCATGCCCTCGCGATAGGTGAGCTGGCAGATCTTTGAGTGGCACTTAAAGCCCTCGGAGCCGTAGATAACGGTGCAGCCAGCCTCTTCCAGGCGCTCGGCCCATTCGATGTTGTTTTGCTCGTCAAAGCGGGCACGAAGCTCCATGAGCACCGTGACCTCTTTGCCGTTTTCGGCAGCATCGATGAGCGACTCGCACAGACGGCTCTGCTTTGCCACACGGTAGAGCGTGATGCGCAGCGAGATACACTCGGGGTCATAGGCTGCTTCGTGCACCAGGTCCAAGAACGGGTTCATTGCCTCGTAAGGGTAAAAGAGCAGCTTGTCGTGCTGCAGCACCTGCTCGCGGATGGAGCGGGCCATATCGATGGTGGGATTGGGCTGCGGCTTAAACGGCGTAAAGAGGAGCTCATTGCGCAGGTGCTCGGGAATCTTACCCTCAATGCCAAAGACGTAGCCAAGGTCAAGGGGGATATCGCAGGTAAAGACCGAGCGGCGAGAAAGCTCGAGCGCCTTGCGGATGGTCTTGAGCGTTGCCTTCTCGAGCGAGCCCGATACGGCGAGCACCACCGGCTGCAGGCGCAGGCGCTTCTTGAGGATGCGCTTCATGTGCTGGCGGTAATCCTCTTCCTCCTCGACGCCTTCGCCGTCCGGGTCGATATCGGCATTGCGGGTGACGCGGATCAGCGCGCGGTCCAGCGGCTTATAGGAGCCAAAGCAACTGTCCAGGCAGGCGAGGATGACGTCCTCGAGCAAGATGTAGGAGTAGGTGCCGGTGGGCGAGGGGATCTCGACCACGCGGTTCATCGAGGTGGGAATCTCGATAAGGCCCAGCAGGCTCTCCTCGTCGGTGACGCCGTCCAGGCCACAAGCCAGATAGAGTGCGCCGTTGCGCAGGTTGGGGAAGGGATGGCGCGGGTCAATGACCAACGGCGAGATGACCGGCGACACGTAGGCTTGGAAGTAGCGGGTTACGAAGGTGCGCTCCTCGGGCGTAAGCGAATCGATGCGGGCGCGGTGAACGCCCAGAGCGTCGAGCTTGTCCTCGATGCTCTTAAAGATGGACTCCCAACGGGTAAGGAGCCCGGGCAGCTCTGCCATGACAGCATCGACCTGTTCGGAGGCGGTCATATTGCTCTTGTTGTCGACAGGCTGTTTTTTGAGCTCTGCAAGATCGGACAGGCCGCCCACACGCACCATGAGAAACTCGTCGAGGTTAGACTCGAAAATCGACACGAACTTTAGACGCTCGAACAGCGGAACGGTCTCGTCGAAGGCTTCGTCAAGCACGCGGTTGTCAAAGCGCAGCCAGCTAAGCTCTCGGTTTTGCGTGTACGAGAAGTCGCGCGGCGGCTTGCGCAGCTTAGCGGCCTTTTGTTTCTTTTCGATTTTGCTCGGCATATGCATCTGTCCGTTCAGTCCCCGCAGGGGACGGTAGCCTAACTCTAATTCACTATTGTCTCAATTTAGTCGACCGCTGGCACGGACGTATCGCGTGAACGGTATCTTTACCTACTTCTTACGCTGACAAGCCGAAGCACTAACGTCCGGTGCTTTGAGCAAGCGATCTATATCCTCACTCAACTGGTGAGAATGTATGAATAAGAATGATAGCAAGCTGAATATAATCGAATGTAGGTCGAATCGAGGGCAAGCGTCATTTATATGCAGAAAACCGTTTTCACTATGCAATTTTGAATCATGGATAACTTTGAGTGTTCAAGCTTGATTTCCTAGAAAAATAACGTTTACCTAGGAAAATCTGCTTTACGAAACTGAAGTGCATCATGGGAAATCATATGCGATATACCGTTCATCGTACTTTGCTGACCGTTCGGGGGCGAGGTAGCATTACGAATGGAATTTGGATATAACTAGAGCTGTCAGCAAGCAGCGTCCCATATGGAGGGGCGCTGATACATTCGGCCAGTAAGGCCCGAAAGAAAGGTAGGAGGCCATGACGAAAGGTCTGCACGTGCCTTCCGAGATCGGCAAGCTCAGGAAGGTCTGCCTGCACCGTCCCGGCGACGAGCTCCTCAACCTGCCGCCCGACGAGCTCGAGCGACTCCTGTTCGACGACGTCCCGTTCCTGGAGGTCGCACAGCAGGAGCACGACACCTTCGCCCAGATCCTGAGGGACCAGGGCGTCGAGGTGCTCTACCTCGAGAACCTCGTCGCCGAGGTGTTCGACCAGGTCCCCGGCGCCCGCGCCGAGTTCACCGACCAGTACATCGCCGAGGCCGGCATCCGCGGCCAGCACATGCCGCAGATCGTCCGCGAGAAGCTGGACTCCATCGAGGACAACCTCGAGTTCGTCAAGAAGACCATGGCCGGCATGACCAAGGCCGAGATCGACATGCCCCTCACGGCGTCCACGACCCTCGACTCCCTGGTCAACTCCGAGTCCGAGTCCGACCTGATCATCGACCCGATGCCCAACCTCTACTTCACCCGCGACCCGTTCGCGGTCGTCGGCGAGGGCGTCAACCTCAACCGCATGTACTCCGTCACCCGCAACCGCGAGACCCTGTACGGCAAGTACATCTTCAAGTACCACCCCGACTACAAGGACGTCTCCCTGTACTTCCGCCGCGACTGCCAGTTCCACACCGAGGGCGGCGACGTGCTGAACATCAACGAGAAGACCCTCGCCGTCGGCATCTCCCAGCGCACCCAGGCCGCCGCTATCGACATCATGGCCCAGAACATCTTCTGGAACTCCGACTCCAAGGTCGAGCGCATCCTTGCCTTCGACATCCCGGTCTCGCGCGCCTTCATGCACCTCGACACGGTCTTCACCCAGATCGACGTCGATAAGTTCACGATCCACCCCGCCATCATGGGCACCCTGCGCGTCTACGAGCTGACCGCCGGCAAGAACCCGGGCGACGTGAACATCCGCCTGATCGAGGACACCCTCGAGCACGTCCTGGAGGACGCCACCGGCGTCGACCAGGTCAAGCTGATCCCCTGCGGCGGCGGCGACCCGATCGCGGCCTCCCGCGAGCAGTGGAACGACGGCTCCAACACCCTGTGCGTCGAGCCCGGCAAGATCTGCGTCTACGCCCGCAACACCGTCACCAATGACGTGCTGTACAAGGAGGGCCTGGACCTTCTCGTCGTGCCCTCCGCCGAGCTCTCCCGCGGCCGCGGCGGCCCGCGCTGCATGAGCATGCCCTTCTGGCGCGAGGACCTCTAAGGTTTTCATAGACCGTACGGGTCTTAATACAAACATCTAGCTGCCATTAGATGTCTCCCAATGGGGCGGTGCGGGTTTTTCGCACCGCCCCATTCTTGTCTAATAAGTTAAATTAGCATCAGATAAGGTGTCCATTATGTCTAGAGGCGGTCACGTTGATACCCCAACGGTGTCGGCTTCTTTGTCTTTTGGGCATCATCTCGATTCCCATGACCTTTGCCGGCATCATCCCCGTGTTCTAGCGATTGGAGCTTAGTCATGGATATCAAGACAATTGGCGTTGAGGAATGGCTCAACGTTTGGGAGAAGAGCGCTACGTGGGACATTGCCCAGTCGACGATTTCGTCGCTGACCATGGGCGAGCTTCGCGCGCTCGACGAGCAGGACGGCGCTACGTTCTACGAGCGTCTGGATCGCGAGAAGATGAACTACGGCTGGATCGAGGGTTCGCCGGAGTTTAAGGCCGAGGTCGCCAAGCTGTATCGTTGCGAGGTCAATCCCGATCACATTCTGCAGACCAATGGCTGCACGGGCGCCAACCTCAACGCCATCATGGCCGTTGTCGGGCCCAGCGATCACGTGATTGCCGAGTGGCCTACCTATGCGCCGCTCTATGAGATCCCGCGTACGCTTGGTGCCGAGGTCGAGTATTGGGAGCTTCGCGAGGAGCTCGGATGGAAACCCGATATCGAACAGCTCAAGCGCCTCGTTCGCCCCAATACCAAGCTTATCTGCATCAATAACGCATCGAACCCCATCGGTACGGTGCTCGATGCAGACATGCTCGGGCAGATTGCCGAGATTGCCCGCTCGGTGGGCGCCTACGTGCTGTGCGACGAGGTGTATCTGCCGCTCGAGAACACCGAGTCCTTTATGTCGATGGCAGACGTGTACGAGAGGGCCATTGTCACCAACTCGGTGTCCAAGACCTATTCGACGCCTGCAGCCCGCGTGGGCTGGGTCGTTGCGGATGAAGAGGTGTCCAACCGCATCCGCACCTACCGCGACTACACCATGATCTGCGGTGGCGTGTTTAACGATGCTTTGGCGACCTACGTGCTCGAGCACAAGGACAAGATTCTCGAGCGCAACCGCAAGATCGTGTTTGGTAACCGAGATATCGCACAGGCTTGGATCGATACGCAGCAGCGTGTCTCCTGGACGGCCCCGCAGGGCGTGTCAACCTCGTTTATCCAGCTGGATATTCCCGAGGATGACGAGGAGTTCTGCAAGCGCCTGCTGGCCGATAGGGGAGTGCTGTTGGTCCCCGGTAGCCGTTTTGAGCTTCCCTGCGGAGCGCGCCTGGGCTACTGCGCGAGCGAAGATGTTCTTCGCGAGGGCCTGAGGCTTCTGGGCGAGGCACTGGCCGAGCTCGATCGCTAGTCCCTTGAGGTTCTCGAAGGCCTAAACCTTGCTGGACCCTAGGTGTACCGAATGCAGACCCGCTCCCTTTTGGGGAACGGGTCTGTTTGTCTTTGCTGCCGAAAAAGTCAAGTTGTTACAAATGGAGACGCAAGATCGATCGGGTATTCGATGGGCCTTATACTGAGCTTCCGGTGAACGGTATCCAACGTCTGGTAAACGGTAATCTGTTTGTCAAAAATGAATAGGACGCACTTTTTTCTGAATAAAAATCAAAATGGTTGAGACACAGCGAGAATTGCGAATTATATTCATATCGTTGCGTGAAATATGCAATTTGGGGGTGGTTTAACAAAGGTTAGTTTCAATTGATCTTGCGGTTAAAAAGCGTTTAAGCACGTAAATCCACTTTATTTAATCAAAGTATGCCATGCGTGAAGTATATGTGTATGCCGTTCACCCCTCATATAAAACCGTTCGGGGGCGAGGTGGAAGTATGGATTGATTTTGGATATAAATATGTCGTCAGCAATAACGCCTCACACGGAGGGGCGCTAACGAATCGGCCCTGACAGGGGCCCGAAAGAAAGGTAGGAGGCCATGACGAAAGGTCTGCACGTGCCTTCCGAGATCGGCAAGCTCAGGAAGGTCTGCCTGCACCGTCCCGGCGACGAGCTCCTCAACCTGCCGCCCGACGAGCTCGAGCGACTCCTGTTCGACGACGTCCCGTTCCTGGAGGTCGCACAGCAGGAGCACGACACCTTCGCCCAGATCCTGAGGGACCAGGGCGTCGAGGTGCTCTACCTCGAGAACCTCGTCGCCGAGGTGTTCGACCAGGTCCCCGGCGCCCGCGCCGAGTTCACCGACCAGTACATCGCCGAGGCCGGCATCCGCGGCCAGCACATGCCGCAGATCGTCCGCGAGAAGCTGGACTCCATCGAGGACAACCTCGAGTTCGTCAAGAAGACCATGGCCGGCATGACCAAGGCCGAGATCGACATGCCCCTCACGGCGTCCACGACCCTCGACTCCCTGGTCAACTCCGAGTCCGAGTCCGACCTGATCATCGACCCGATGCCCAACCTCTACTTCACCCGCGACCCGTTCGCGGTCGTCGGCGAGGGCGTCAACCTCAACCGCATGTACTCCGTCACCCGCAACCGCGAGACCCTGTACGGCAAGTACATCTTCAAGTACCACCCCGACTACAAGGACGTCTCCCTGTACTTCCGCCGCGACTGCCAGTTCCACACCGAGGGCGGCGACGTGCTGAACATCAACGAGAAGACCCTCGCCGTCGGCATCTCCCAGCGCACCCAGGCCGCCGCTATCGACATCATGGCCCAGAACATCTTCTGGAACTCCGACTCCAAGGTCGAGCGCATCCTTGCCTTCGACATCCCGGTCTCGCGCGCCTTCATGCACCTCGACACGGTCTTCACCCAGATCGACGTCGATAAGTTCACGATCCACCCCGCCATCATGGGCACCCTGCGCGTCTACGAGCTGACCGCCGGCAAGAACCCGGGCGACGTGAACATCCGCCTGATCGAGGACACCCTCGAGCACGTCCTGGAGGACGCCACCGGCGTCGACCAGGTCAAGCTGATCCCCTGCGGCGGCGGCGACCCGATCGCGGCCTCCCGCGAGCAGTGGAACGACGGCTCCAACACCCTGTGCGTCGAGCCCGGCAAGATCTGCGTCTACGCCCGCAACACCGTCACCAATGACGTGCTGTACAAGGAGGGCCTGGACCTTCTCGTCGTGCCCTCCGCCGAGCTCTCCCGCGGCCGCGGCGGCCCGCGCTGCATGAGCATGCCCTTCTGGCGCGAGGACCTCTAAGTCTTTCCGTTTCCGGTGCGGTCCCCCTACAACCGCACCGGTTTCGCCCGTCAAACGGGCAACACTAATTACTTACGTAATTCATTTCTTCGAAAGGAAACGAACCATGGGTGTTAACCTCTCCGGCCGTAGCTTCCTCAAGCTCCTCGACCTCACCACCGAGGAGATCGAGTACCTGCTCAAGCTCTCCAAGAACTTCAAGGACATGAAGCGCGCTGGCGTTCCGCACCGCTATCTCGAGGGCAAGAACATCGTTCTGCTCTT
Source organism: uncultured Collinsella sp. (assembly GCA_959023295.1). Lineage (GTDB taxonomy): Bacteria > Actinomycetota > Coriobacteriia > Coriobacteriales > Coriobacteriaceae > Collinsella. The sequence continues at coordinate 60,491 of CAUFBM010000014.1, forward strand.
CCAGAAGACCTCCACTCGTACCCGCTGCGCCTTCGAGGTCGGCGGCATGGATCTGGGCATGGGTGTCACCTACCTCGATCCGGGTTCGTCGCAGATGGGCAAGAAGGAGTCCATCGAGGACACCGCCCGCGTTCTCGGCCGCATGTATGACGGCATCGAGTTCCGTGGCTTTGCCCAGGACGATGTCGAGGAGCTCGCTGCTAAGTCCGGCGTGCCCGTGTGGAACGGCCTGACCACTGAGTGGCATCCCACCCAGATGCTCGCCGACATCCTGACCGTCCAGGAGAACTTCAACTACGACATCAAGGGCAAGACCCTCGTCTTCATGGGCGACTGCAAGAACAACGTTGCTCGCTCCCTCATGGTTGTCTGCTCCAAGCTTGGCATGAACTTCGTGGCCTGCGGCCCCGAGGAGTGCATGCCCGCTGACGACGTCATCGAGGCCTGCAAGCCCATCGCCGAGGCCAACGGCTGCACCATCAAGCTGACCACCGACGTCAAGGACGGCGTCACCGGTGCCGACGTTATCTACACCGACGTGTGGGTCTCCATGGGCGAGCCTGACGAGGTCTGGGCCGAGCGCATCGCTCAGCTCACCCCGTATCGTGTCACCTCCGAGGTCATGGCTATGGCCAACCCGGGTGCCATCTTCCTGCACTGCCTGCCCAGCTTCCACGACACCAACACCACGATTGGCGCCGAGAAGTGCGAGCAGTTCGGCATCACCGAGCAGGAGGTCACCGACGAGGTCTTCGAGAGCCCCGCTTCCAAGGTCTTCGACGAGGCCGAGAACCGCATGCACACCATCAAGGCCGTCATGTACGCCACGCTCAAGTAAGTGCATCTAGCATCTCGCTCGGGGTGTATTGCTGCACACCCCGAGCGGCTTTGTCTGGTAAATATCTCGCGTCGGGCGGTGGGCACGGCACGGAAGATCCGCTTCGCGCGAGAAAGTTAAATGATTTATGAAGGGGGGATGAGAACCATGACTGAGACCGCTAAGAAAAAGCGCGGTATGCCTTCATCGTTCACCATTCTTCTAGCTCTGCTGGCAATTGTTGCAGTGATTACCGTTATCGTCTCCGGCACGTCCGGCGGCGCGGTTACTGCCGCCCGTCTGAGCGATTTCTGCACCGGCCCGATTAAGGGCTTCGCTGACGCTCTGCCCGTCTGCCTCTTCGTTATGATCCTGGGCGGCTTCCTCGGCATGATGACCGAGACCGGCGCTCTGGACAACGGTATCGCCGTCCTGGTGCAGAAGCTTAAGGGTAACGAGATCATGCTCATTCCCGTGCTGATGCTCATCTTCTCCCTCGGTGGTACCACCTATGGTATGTGCGAGGAGACCGTTCCCTTCTACGCCCTGCTCGCCGCTACCATGATGGCCGCTGGCTTCGACCCCATGGTCGGCGCCGCTACCGTCCTGCTCGGCGCTGGCTGCGGCTGCCTCGGCTCCACGGTTAACCCGTTCGCCGTCGGCGCTGCCGTCGACGCTCTGACCGGCGTTGGCATTGAGGTCAACCAGTCCATCATCATCGGCCTTGGTGCCGTCCTGTGGATTGTCACTACCGCTATGTCCATCGTCTTCGTGATGAACTATGCCAAGAAGGTCAAGGCTGACAAGGGTTCCACCATCCTGTCGATGCAGGAGCTTAAGGACGCCGAAGAGGCTCACGGCAAGGCTGCTTCCGAGGTCCACAAGGAGGTCAAGCTCACTGGTCGTCAGAAGGGTGTTCTGATCGCCTTCGCCTTCACCTTCGTCGTCATGATCGTCGGCTTCATCCCGCTGGCCGACCTCAACGAGGGCGTCGCCAACTTCTTCGACGCTGGCGCTGTCTACGACGCCGACGGTAACGCCGTCGTCCAGGGCTGGTCTGCCCTGATCACCGGCCTGCCCATTGGCCAGTGGTACTTCGACGAGGCTTCCACCTGGTTCTTCCTCATGGCCGTCCTGATCGGTATCATCGGTGGCCTGTCCGAGAAGCAGATCGTTAACACCTTCATCACCGGCGCTGCCGACATGATGTCCGTTGTTCTCGTCATCGCCCTCGCCCGTGGTATCTCCGTCCTCATGGCTAACACCGGCCTCGACGTCTTCGTCCTCGACGCTGCCGCCAATGCCCTGGCTGGCCTGTCCGGCGTGATCTTCGCTCCCATGAGCTTCCTGGTCTACTTCGGCCTGTCCTTCCTGATCCCCTCGACCTCCGGTATGGCCACCGTCTCCATGCCCATCATGGGACCGCTGGCTGTTAAGCTCGGCTTCTCGCCCGAGGTCATGGTCATGATCTTCTCCGCCGCCATCGGTGTCGTGAACCTGTTCACCCCGACCTCCGGCGCCATCATGGGCGGTCTCGCCCTGGCCAAGATCGAGTGGACGACCTGGCTCAAGTTTGCCCTTAAGCTCATCGTCGCGCTCTCCGTCGTCTGCGCCATCATCCTGACCGTCGCTTGCGTGTTGATCTAAGTACCCAACGGGTACCCCACGGAAACCTTGACGATCCTGTAAAGGATCATCTGGTCATCGTCTGTCCGGTGGGGTCAACCCACCGGTAGACTCCTACCTTTAGCCCCCTCCCGTTCCGTGCGCGGGAGGGGGCGCACTTATGTTGCGCGGTTCTACGAACCGCGCAACCAGTCGACGCTGCGCGCCGCCCAGGACGACAATTTGTCATTCAAAAGGCAAGGCATGACCAGAAGGTCTATGCCTTGCCTTTTTCATGCCAACTTGTACGTCCTGGACGGCGCTCGCTCATATGACCCAATCCGCTGTCAAGAGCCACAATGGCCCCGCCGACCGCTT
>CAUFBM010000015.1 GCA_959023295.1 uncultured Collinsella sp.
GACTTGCAGCGACGGACCTCGGGACGCTCTTACACCACGTCTGCGCGCGCCACCCCGGAAGGGCGTCGTTTGGGAAACTGCGACCCGTTTTGGACGCAAATTCTGGGACGTAGTTTCCACGGCAGGCTCGTCAGGGAAACCGCGACCCGGAATTAGTGTGCACAGTCGCTCAGCATCCCGCCCATTGGTGCAATGGGGATAGGTTACTTTTGCGCCAATCTGTTGATTGAACGTCGTTGCGTGCCCGCAGTTTCTGGGCAAGCCGTCTCGCAGCAAAGTAGACTAGATAGCCGTTTCAAAAAGCCTACTCAGAGGAGGAGCCATGCTTGAGGGTACGTATGTGGTTTCGGCCCAGACGCCGGTGGGGAGTAAACGCGGCGAGGTGACGTTTGCACATGGGGTGAACGGCGCGCTCAGGGCAGTACTAAACGTCAGGGGTCTCAATATCGCTCTCTCGAGTGCCCGCGCTGAGGGCGATTTCTTTGAGCTCTCGGGTACTATCTCCCACGTCTTGATGGGCAAGGCTCCCTTTACATGCACGGGGTCGGTCGAGGGTGATCGACTCACCGCTACTGCGCGGTCGGGTTCCGTTTCGATCTCGCTGAGCGGTATGCGCAAAGAGCTTTCGGGGCGCACCGCATAAAGTTTGCGCAGGTAAACATCGGTATTTGACTTTATAAAAAAGTTCAGAGCGCTATCATTTGTCGTTACGAGTTGGTTAGCCCCGGTAAACGGTTAACCGCGTCTAACGAAAGGATGAGCGCGTGAAGCTCGATACACTCGAGATTGGAAAGGACGCCGTTGTCGCATCGGTGACATCCGACGATCAGGCACTCCGACAGCATATTTTGGACATGGGCCTGACGCCGGGCACCGAAGTCACCATGATGAAGTACGCCCCCATGGGCGACCCGCTCGAGATTCGCCTGCGTGGCTACGAGTTGACACTGCGCAAGGACGATGCCGCTCGCATCGAGCTTGTGGGTATTCACGACACCGATACGGGTCCGCGCGCTAACGCCGCAATCGGCACGACGGAGCATCCGGCCCTGGGCGAGGGAACGTATTCGCCCCGTGCGGCAAAGACGGCCGTGCCCGAGGGCGCGCCGCTGCACTTTGCCCTTGCCGGCAACCAAAACTGCGGCAAGACCACGCTGTTCAACCAGCTGACGGGCTCCAACCAGCACGTCGGTAACTTTCCCGGCGTGACGGTCGACCGCAAGGACGGCACCATCCGTAACCACCCCGAGGCGAGCGTCACCGATCTGCCCGGTATTTACTCCCTGTCGCCGTACACGGGCGAAGAGATTGTGAGCCGCCAGTTTATCCTGGACGAGCATCCCGACGCCATCATCGACATCATCGACGCTACTAATATTGAACGCAACCTGTACCTGACGCTGCAGCTTATGGAACTCGACCGCCCCATGGTCATCGCGCTCAACATGATGGACGAGGTGACCGCCAACGGCGGCGCCGTAGACGTCAACCTGCTCGAGAGTCTGTTGGGCGTGCCGGTCGTTCCCATTAGCGCCGCGCGAAACGAGGGTATCGGCGAGCTGGTGGACCACGCCCTGCACGTGGCGCGATTCCGCGAGCGCCCTGGTCGCCTGGACTTTTGCGCGCCCGACGGTCCGGACGGCGGTGCGCTGCATCGCTGCATCCACGGTATTGCTAACCTGATCGAGGACCATGCCGTGACGGCGCACATCCCGGTGCGCTTTGCGGCGACCAAGCTGGTCGAGGGCGATGAGCTGGTAACCGAGGCGCTTCACCTGGATCGCAATGAGCTCGACGCTATCGAGCACATCATTACCCAGATGGAGGGCGAGGCCGGCACCGACCGCCTGTCCGCACTGGCCGATATGCGCTTTAGCTTTATCGGCGACGTGTGTGGGCGCTGCGTCGTCAAGCCGCACGAAAGCCGCGAGCACGTGCGCTCCGTCAAGATTGACCGCATCCTGACAGGTCGTTACACAGCCATTCCGGCGTTTCTGGTGATCATGGGCCTCGTCTTTTGGCTGACGTTTGGCGTGATCGGCGCGGCGTTGCAGGGACTCATGGAGGACGGTATCGCTGCCATCATCGCCTCGGCCGATGCGGGCCTCAAGGCGTTCGGAACCAACGACGTGGTGCGCTCGCTGGCTGTCGACGGCGTGCTTACGGGCGTGGGTAGCGTGCTGACCTTCCTGCCGATTATCGTCGTGCTCTTCTTGTTCCTCTCCATTCTGGAAGATTCCGGATACATGGCACGCGTGGCCTTTGTCATGGATAAGGTGCTGCGTCGCTTTGGCCTGTCGGGCCGCAGCTTTGTGCCCATGCTCGTCGGTTTTGGCTGCACCGTGCCGGCTATCATGTCGACCCGTACGCTCCCATCCGAGCACGACCGCAAGATGACCGTCATGCTCACACCGTTCATGAGCTGCTCGGCCAAGCTGCCGGTTTACGGCTTGCTGTGCGGGGCGTTTTTCCCACAGGCGACGGTTCCCGCCATGGTCTCGCTCTATCTGATTGGTATTGCGGTTGGTTGCATTGCGGCTTTGGTGCTCAACCGTACGGCATTTAAGGGCGATCCGGTGCCGTTTATCATGGAGCTCCCCAATTACCGCCTGCCGAGCGTCAAGACGACGGTGATGCTGGCATGGGATAAGGCCAAGGACTTTATTACCAAGGCCTTTACCATTATCTTTGCCGCTACGGTGGTCATCTGGTTCCTGCAGACGTTCGATATCCGCTTTAACGTGGTCGCCGACCAGTCGCAAAGCCTGCTTGCCGGTCTGGGTAGCATCATCGCACCGGTGTTGGCCCCGCTCGGCTTTGGCGACTGGCGCGCCTCGACGGCACTCGTCACGGGACTTATTGCCAAGGAGAGCGTCATCTCGACGCTCACGGTGCTTTTGGGCGCAACCTCTCCCGCGGCACTGTCAGCCATGTTTTCGCCGTTTACCGCCTACGTGTTCTTGGTCTTTACACTGCTGTACCCGCCGTGCGTGGCGTCCATCGGCGCCGTCAAGAGCGAGTTGGGCGCGCGCTATGCCGTGGCCGTATTCGCGTTTCAGGTGACGGTCGCCTGGATCGTGGCGTTTGTCGTGCATTCGGCGGGCATATTGCTGGGGTTGGCTTAGTTATTTATTGACGGCGCAACCTCTGTGTATTGAGTTGATTGCGGCCCTGCATCTGTACTGACGGATGCGGGGCCGTTGCTATATAATCGCCCACCGCCCAAGACAATCGGAGAGGTTTCTACATGGCTCAGGCAAGACAAGATGGCATCTCACTCAAGCAGTGGCTCCCGCTTATTGGGCTCGCCTGCTGCGCGTTCGTATTCAACACGTCGGAGTTCATGCCCATCGGCCTTCTGACTGATATCGCCGCGTCGTTCTCGCTCACCGAGGCCCAGACAGGCATCATGATTTCGGTCTACGCCTGGGGCGTCATGCTGCTGTCACTGCCGCTTATGGTGTTTGCCTCGCGCTTTGAGTTCAAGCGTATGCTGCTCGGTGTGCTCGCCGTGTTTTCTCTGGGTCAGTTCCTGTCCGCTGTGGCACCGACATATCCCATCCTGGTCTGTGCGCGCCTGGTGGTCGCCTGCGCGCATGCCGTGTTCTGGTCGGTCGCCTCGATCATGGCTTCGCGCCTGGTCGACGCCCGCCACGGGGCGCTCGCCATCAGCATGATCGCTACGGGCTCGTCCATCGCGCAGATCTTTGGCCTGCCGATCGGCCGCGCCATCGGGCTGGCCGTGGGCTGGCGCATGACATTCGCCGTGGTCGGTGCCTTCTCTGCCGCCGCGGTTGTGTACCAAGCCGCGGCGTTCCCGGCCATGCCGGCGGGCGAGCGCTTTACCGTCAAACAGCTGCCCGAGCTGCTCAAGAACCCGTTCCTGATCGCGCTTTACGCGGTCACGGTCTTTATGGCGACCGGCTATTACGCAAGCTACAGCTATATCGAGCCCTTCCTGGCGCAGGTCGCGCACGTCGATGCGGGCGCCATCACCATGACGCTGACGGCGTTTGGCTGCTCTGGTCTGCTCGGAAGTTGGCTGTTTGGCCGCCTGTTCGATGGGCATCGCTTCCCGTTCTTGGCTATCACGCTCTCCGGCGTGCCGGTGGCTCTGCTGCTTATGGGTCCGGCCGCATCGTCGCTCGTGGCAGTGCTTGCCGTCTGCGCACTGTGGGGTTGCTGCGCCACGGCCTTTAACGTGGCGTTTCAGGCCGAGCTCATCAAGTACACGCCGGCGGACTCGTCGGCCGTCGCCATGTCGATCTTCTCGGGCCTGTTCAACCTCGGTATCGGCACGGGTACCGCGATCGGCGGAGCCGTGGTTTCGGGTCCCGGTATCGCCTGGATCGGCTTCGTCGGTGGGGCGATTGCCGTCGTGGGCGTCATTCTCGCCATCACCGTGCTGTTCCCGGCTATACGCCGCGCAAAGCCCGTCGCCTAACCACATCCCCCTATCAGTTGCGGTGAAATACGGACTGCTGGGTCCAATAAACCCGGCAAACAGTCCGTATTCCACCGCAACTTGGAAAGGGGCCGGGGCAGCTAAAAGAGCCCCGTCCCAAATTAGCTACCCTGCCGGGCATACAATGGATGTCGTTGTGTTGAGCTTACCGGGAGGTTGCTTATGTGGGCATACGAGACGACGTTCTATCAGATCTATCCGCTGGGCTTTTGCGGAGCTCCGCGCGAAAACGCCGCGCCCGTTGCCGAGGATGAGCTCGCCCAGGCTGTCAACGCCGCGCCAAACCCCGATGCGCCCATCATGAAGATCGCCCAATGGGCCGACTACCTGCAGGAACTCGGCGTTGGTGCTGTGCTCATCAACCCGCCGCTCGAATCTGATAGCCACGGTTACGACACGCGCAGCCTGCGCCATATCGACCGTCGCTTGGGCGGGGATGCCGACTTTGCCGCCGTATGCGACACGCTGCATGCCCACGGCATCCGCGTGGTGCTCGACGCCGTCTTCAACCACGTCGGTCGTGGCTTTTGGGCCTTCCGCGATGTGCAGGAGCACAAGTGGGACTCGCCTTACAAGGATTGGTTCCACATCAGCTTTGATGGCGGCTCGTGCTATGGCGACGGCTTTTGGTACGAGGGCTGGGAGGGCCATTTTGAGCTTGTGAAGCTCAATCTGCAAAACCCCGCTGTGGCCGATTACCTGCTTGAGTCTGTGCGTCACTGGGTCGAGGTCTTTGGCGTCGACGGTCTGCGACTGGACGTCGCCTATATGCTCGACCGCGACTTTATGCGCCGCCTGCATACTTTTACCCGTGAGCTCAAGCCCGACTTTGTGTTGATTGGTGAGACGCTCCACGGCGACTACAACCAGATCGTCAACGACGAGATGCTCGACTCCTGCACCAACTACGAGTGCTACAAGGGCCTGTACTCCAGCTTTAATTCGATCAACATGTTCGAGATTGCCCATTCGCTTCATCGCCAGTTTGGCGGTGACCCGTGGTGCATTTATCGCGGCAAGCATCTGCTGTCGTTTGTCGACAACCACGATGTGCCGCGCCTGGCGAGCATCCTGACGGACAAGTCCTGCCTGCGCCCCGCCTACGGCATGCTCTTTGGAATGCCGGGCATTCCGTGCGTCTACTACGGCAGCGAGTGGGGGATTGCCGGCGAAAAGGGCGGCCCCGATGGCGACTGGGCGCTGCGCCCTGCGCTCGATGAGCCTGCGCCCAACGAGCTGACGGCGTTCATCACGCAGCTCACGCACCTGCGCTCGGCCGACGACGCGGCGGCCCGTGCTCTCAACTACGGTGCCTATCGCAACGTGGTGATCCAGAACAAGCAGCTGCTGTTCGAGCGCGCCTGTGACGGCGCGACGGTGCTCGTGGCGGTGAACGCTGTGGACGAGACGTATGCCTTTGGCGCCGGCGAGCTCAACGGCTCCTTCGTCGACCTGCTTGCCGACGGCGTGCCTACGGTCGAGCTGTCTGGCTCCCTTGAGCTTGCGCCCTACGAGGTGCGCTATCTGCTGAGGGCCTAGCTCGTGGCCGCGCCGGACGAGGGCTATCAACATATTGAGCATGGGTTTGAACCCGTGTTTGACGAGCGTTCGCGCGTTTTGGTGCTGGGGTCGTTTCCCTCGGTGCTCTCGCGTGCCAATGATTTTTATTACGGCAACCCCCAGAATCGCTTTTGGCGCGTGATGGCCGCGTGCCTCGGTGTGCCCGTGCCGCCCAACGAGGGCGACCTTTTGGCGGACAGCGAGCCTGCGACGCTCGACGCCTCGATTGTCGCCAAGCGCTCCATGCTGCTGAACGGCGGCGTGGCCCTGTGGGACGTGATCGAGAGCTGTGACATTAAGGGCTCGAGTGACGCGAGCATTCGCAACGTTGTGCCGGCACATATCGAGCGCATTACCGGCGCAGCTCCCATTGAGCAGGTGATATGCAACGGAGGTACAGCTGGCCGGCTCTACAAGCGCTATCTACAAGAACGCACCGGGCTGCCCGCCACCGTCCTGCCCTCGACGAGTCCCGCCAATGCCGCCTGGCGTCTGGAGCGTCTTGTTGAGCGTTGGCACGAAGCCGTTGACTGGGCCGCTCTCTAATTTAGATATCTGATTGGGCGCGGGCGCCGAGGCGTTTCAGAACGCCTCGCCAGATCGGCGCGGGCACGGCTGGCTCGGCGCAAACCATGCCGTCGACGTTGACGTTGACGGCATTGCCGCCGCCAAGTCGCTGCGCATGCTCGACGGAGCAGCCCATGCGAACGGCGCCTACGAGCTTGTCCATCGCTTCGGAAAATGGCCGGCGCAAGAGGCCCATACGCGGGGAGTGGCGAAGCGCCGCAATACCGCTGCCGGCACAGACGACAACGCCGCCACACCACAATTGGTCATGGCGCTCACATGCCTTGTGCAGACGAACGGCGGTCCCGCGCGCCTGCTTAGCGCCCTCTTGTGCGGCTCGAATCGCGGCATAGACGCGCGTTCCCGTACCGCCAAAGCGTTCAAGCGCCTGCTCGATAGCTGTCAACGTCTCATCGTCAGCCACATCTTCAATGGCTAGCACGATGCCATCGACTGCACCGGCATCATCCGCTTCCAAATCGATCGGGCGGGGGAGCGCGGTGTCGGAAAGCTGAGCATAGGCGGCGATGGCATCCTGCAGGTCCCAGAGCAAAAACTCAAGATCGGCGCTATCGGGAATGCTGATATACGCAATGGTTCGCAACGTTTTTGGCACATCGCCGCGTGTGGTCGTCTCCATGCCGCCTCCTTTCCGGTTGGTTTCCGTTTAGGTTACACCGTCTGGCGGTGCCTCGCCGCGCTATCCTAGTGCAACCCTTACGAAAGGAACGCCATGCGTCTGCCCATGAACACCTCGCTTGCCACGCTCAAGCCCTCCGGCATCCGTCGGATTAACGCGCTCGCTGCCCAGTACCCAGGATGCATTGCGCTCGCGCTCGGCGAGCCCGATTTTTCCACGCCCGATATGATTAGCGCCGAGGTGACCGCTTCGTTGGACCGCGGCGACACGCACTATCCGCCCAACAACGGTCGCCCCGCTCTGCGCGAAGCGCTGTCTGCCTACATGGGGGATGCGGGCCTTACGTTTTCGGCCGACGAGGTCATCCTGACCGACGGCGCGACCGAGGCCCTGTCGGCAACATTCATGGCTATGCTCAACCCCGGCGACGAGGTCATTATCCCCACGCCGGCCTTTGGCCTGTACGAGAGCATCGTCGTGGCCAATCACGCCAAAGCGGTCTTTTTGGATACAGAGCCTGCGCAATTCCAGATTGATGAGGAGGCGCTTCGTGCCTGTGTGACGCCGGCGACTAAGGCCATCGTCATCTGCTCGCCCAACAATCCCACGGGTTGCATCCTCGACGCGGCATCGCTCGACGCCGTGGCACACGTGGCGGAGCAGGCGGGCATCTACGTGGTCTGCGACGACGTATATAACCGCCTGGTCTACGTGGACGGCTACGAGCGATTTGCCCAGCGCCACCCGGAGCTACGCGAGCAGACGGTGGTCATCGAGAGCTTCTCCAAGCCCTGGGCCATGACCGGCTGGCGTTTAGGTTGGCTCGCAGCGGCAACCCCCGTCATCGCCGAGATCGCAAAGGCCCACCAATACCTAGTATCGAGCGCCGTCTCCTTTGAGATGGACGCCGCGGCCCGAGCCCTGACCGTCGACCCAACCCCCATGCTCAAAGTCTACCGAGCCCGCCGCGAACGCGCGCTCGCGGCCTTAGACGCCATGGGCCTCGACGTAGTGGAACCGGCAGGCGCCTTCTACGCTTTCCCCAACATCAAACAGTACGGCCTAACAAGCGAAGATTTCTGCATCAAAGCCATCAAAGAGGCAAACGTAGCCCTAGTCCCGGGAGACTGCTTCGGCACCGAAGGCCACATCCGCCTAAGCTACTGCGTATCCGACCAAGATCTGGGCGAAGGCCTAAATCGCCTGTCCACCTTCATTTCAACCTTGTAGCCATCGGGGACGCAACACATCAGCCCACCGACATAAGGGTTATGCGTGGGGGCGTCGCTCAACGGAAAACCGGGCTGCCCCAAAGTCACCGCAGGCCGCGCCGCCGAAGGCCGGGCGCAAGGTTTTCGTAGATTCCGCACGAGCCGGAAAGCACTTAATGTGCTTTCCGAGCGAGCCCAGGACCTGACCGAGCGAAAACCTTGCGCCCGGCCTTCGGCGGCGCGGTCGGAATGGTGGAATTGTGTGCAGCCCGGATTTCCGTTGACCGACGCCGGGGTCCCCGCCATAATAATTTCGGTTCACGCACGAATCCGCTGCCAGAGACAGCCGGTGCAAACGGGCATTGCCCGCGAGCTTAATGGGATATCCCGCCAGCCGAGGTGGTCGAGTAGATATGTCTTCTCGCCCCCGTCGCTCATGCAGCGCGGGGGCTTTCTTTTTGGACATGCCCCCGTCACGTCCTTGTGGCGGACCGTGCCCGGAAAGAATTCGAGGAGGTGTAATTCATGCCCCAGCAGTACAAAATCGACAAGGTTGCAGAGATTGAGTCCCGTATCGCCGAGAACGCCGGTCTGTTCGTCGTCAACTACAACGGTCTGACGGTTAAGCAGGCTCAGGAGCTGCGTCATCAGCTTCGCGAGTGCGGCGCCGAGATGAAGGTCTACAAGAACAACCTGGTCAAGATCGCTCTCAAGAACCAGGAGCAGCCCGAGCTCGACGAGATCCTCGCCGGCCCCGTCGCTTATGTGTTCTACGAGACCGAGCCGGTCGAGGCCGCTAAGACCCTTAAGGACTTCTCCGCTAAGTCCAAGGGCGTCCTTGAGATCAAGGGCGGTATCTCCGACGGCAAGGCCGTTTCCGCTGATGATGTTAAGGCTATCGCCGAGCTGCCCACCAAGGACCAGCTTCTCGGCCAGATTGCCGGTCTCATCTCCGGTTTCGCTCGCGACATCGCTGTCTGCGTCAACGGCGTTTCCTCTGGTCTCGCTCGTTCGATCCAGCAGGTCTCCGAGCAGAAGGCAGCCTAGTCGCTGTTTTCACCCGCGGCGGCAACGCCGCACCCCTGGCGCATTCGCGCCGTGTTTTAACTGATCTCCGTGCACAGACACGGAAACCGAAAGGACTTAGAAATGGCTAAGCTTACCACCGATGAGATCATCGATGCTCTTAAGGAAATGACCCTTCTCGAGGCTTCCGAGCTCGTTAAGGCTATCGAGGACACCTTCGGCGTTTCCGCCGCTGCTCCTGCCGCTGTTGTCGCCGCTCCCGCCGCTGGCGCTGCTGAGGCCGAGGAGAAGACCGAGTTTGACGTCGTGCTCGAGGGCTTCGGCGACAACAAGATCCAGGTCATCAAGGCCGTCCGTGAGCTCACCAACCTTGGCCTGAAGGAGGCCAAGGAGGTCGTCGAGGGCGCTCCCAAGGCTGTTCTCGAGGGTGCCAAGAAGGAGGACGCCGAGGCTGCCAAGGAGAAGCTCGAGGCTGCTGGCGCTGCTGTCACCCTCAAGTAATCAGGCTTTCTCGCCAGATTTCTTTGCAGACGGGGTTCGCATTGCGAGCCCCGTCTTTTTCGTTTTGATCCTTCTATTTTGTTGGCTCGGCATACAAATTGCTGCCGCTTGCGGTGCTTTGGGGTCGCTACCGTTGGGCGATAAAATTGCACCATTCGAGCAATAATTTGCGTTGACCTGCTGAAGAATGGCGCTTGCCTACATTAACGTTAATTAACGGCGGTAAGATAAACCGGTATCGCAATTTGGTCTGCGGCCGCCGTGCCGCACGCACAGGGCGCATCCTGCGCCTGCGAAAGGATCCTTGAATAACATGAAGGCAATCATCCCCGCCGCCGGTCTTGGCACGCGTTTTCTGCCTGGCACCAAGTGCACGCCCAAAGAGATGCTGCCGGTGCTCGACAAACCGGTCATCCAGTACGTCGTTGAGGAGGCGCTCGACCCCGATGAGGTCGACGATGCTATTATCGTCACCTCTCCCGGCAAGCCCGAGTTGCTGAGCTACTTCCAGCCCGATCGTTCGCTCGAGAACCTGCTGCGCGAGCGCGGCAAGGATGCTTATGCCGACGCCGTCGCCCATGCGGGCGGTATGCCGGTCGACTTCCGCTATCAGTACGAGCCCAAGGGCCTCGGTCACGCCATTCGCTCTGCCGCTGACGCTGTGGCGGGGGAGAACTTCCTGGTTCTTCTGGGCGACTACGTTGTGCCCAACCGCGACATCTGCGACAAGATGCTTGCCGTCTCCAAGGAGCACGGTGGCGCTTCTGTTATCGCCGTTGCCGCGTGCGCTCCCGAGGAAGTCAGCCGCTATGGCGTTATCGCCGGCGATCGCGTGGGCGCTCTCGAGGGCTTCGAGAATGCCGCCGACGACGAGCCCGGTGCCGTTTGGCGCATCGGCGGCCTGGTCGAGAAGCCCGCTCCCGAGGCGGCTCCGTCCAACCTGTACATCGTCGGTCGCTACCTGCTGAGCCCGTTGGTCATGGACCTGCTGGCAGATCAGCAGGCCGGCAAGGGCGGCGAGATCCAGCTCACCGACGCCATGGCCCGCTCGCTCGACCGCGAAGCCATGTACGCAGTCGTCATCGACCCGCTGTCGGGCTACGACACCGGCACTCCCTCTGGCTGGATGGCCACCAACGCCCTCATGGCTGCAAGCGACCCCCGCTTTGCCGATGCCTTCTGGGACGCCATCGACGAGCGCGGCGGATTGATGCGCAAGTAAGCCTTCGGGCACCGACATTTACGGGCGTGGACCTCGGTTCGCGCCCGTTTTTTATAAGAGCTGCGATTGCCGGCCCTCTGTTCACAGAAAATATATGAACAGATGTTCGATACACATACATCTACCTGCGTGTTTTCTGTCGAAAAACTTTGCTACTCCAAAAACTCAATCGCGTCAAGGCTTTTCTTGCCCAACGGTCGGTACCTGATAAACTATTAGGTTGCGATAACTGGCGAAGCTATGCCTCGCCAACCCACCGAGCATTTCCGTGAAGGAGGAAAAACCTGGTGACCTACGCATACACTGCCACTGAGCGCAAGCGCGTCAGCTTCGGGAAAATCCCGGAGGCCATGGAGCTCCCCAACCTTATCTCTGTTCAAAGGGAATCCTTTGAGCGTTTTAAGGACGAGGGCCTTCGTGAGGCGTTCAAGGAATCCAGCCCCATCCAGAGCCAGAACCATGTTCTCGAGGTTACCTTCGGCGAGCATCAGTTTGGCGATCCCGCGCACACCGTCGAGGAGTGCCGCGAGAAGGACATGACGTATCAGGCCCCGCTTCTGACCGACGTTCGTCTCACCAACAAGGAGACCGGCGAGATCAAGGAGCAGCTCGTCTTCATGGGCGACTTCCCCATGATGACCGATCAGGGCACCTTCATCATCAACGGTACCGAGCGTATCGTCGTCTCGCAGCTCGTCCGCTCCCCGGGCGTGTACTACAGCTCCGAGATGGATTCGGGCAAGCAGATCTACAAGGCCCAGATCATCCCGTCCCGCGGTGCCTGGCTTGAGTTTGAGGTCGACAAGCGCGACCAGCTCATGGTCTCCATCGACCGTAAGCGCAAGCAGAGCGCCACGATGTTCCTGCGCGCCCTTGGCATCGCCGTCACCAACGACGACATCATCGAGCTGCTCGGCAACTCCGATGTGATCAAGCGCACCCTGGAGCGCGACACCGCCCTCACTCGCGAGGACGCCCTCATCGAGATCTACCGTCGCCTGCGCCCGGGCGAGCCTCCCACCGTGGACGCTTCCCGCAGCCTGCTCGAGGGCCTGCTCTTTAACCCGCAGCGCTACGATTTGGCCCGCGTCGGTCGTTATAAGGTCAACAAGAAGCTCAACCTCACCACCGAGGAAGAGGTCACGGTGCTCACCGACGAGGATATCGTCGCGACGCTGCGCTACCTGCTGTCCCTCGCTGCCGGCGAGCAGGGCTTCAAGGTCGACGACATCGACCACTTCGGCAACCGCCGCATCCGCACCGTCGGCGAGCTCGTCGCCAACCAGTTCCGTATCGGCATGAGCCGTATGGAGCGCGTCGTCCGTGAGCGCATGAGCTCCCAGGACATCGACGAGATCACCCCGCAGTCGCTCATCAACATCCGTCCGATCGTGGCCTCTATCAAGGAGTTCTTCGGTTCCTCGCAGCTCTCGCAGTTCATGGACCAGGCAAACCCCCTGACCGGTCTGACCCACAAGCGCCGTCTGTCCGCACTCGGCCCCGGCGGTCTTGCCGGCCACAAGTCGGGCTCCAGCCGCCGCACCAACGTGCCGACGGCCGTCCGCGACGTTCACAACTCGCACTACAGCCGCATGTGCCCGATCGAGACCCCCGAAGGCCCCAACATCGGCCTGATCGGCTCGCTCGCCCTCTACGCCCGCGTCAACGAGTATGGCTTCATCGAGGCCCCGTTCCGTCGTGTCGAGAACGGCGTTGCCACCGATCAGATCGACTGGATGACCGCTGACGAGGAAGAGAAGCACGTCATCGCGCCGGCCAACACGCCGCTCGATCCCAAGACCAACGAGTTCATCACGACCGATGCCGAGGGCAAGATCGTCCGTCCGCATACCGTGATCGCCCGTACCCGCGACTTCGACGGCTCCTTCGGCGCTCCCGCCGACGTGCCTGTCGAGGACGTCGACTACATGGACGTCTCGCCGCGTCAGATGCTCTCCGTCGCAGCCACGCTGATTCCGTTCCTCGAGCACGACGACGCCAAGCGTACGCTCATGGGCGCCAACATGCAGCGTCAGGCCGTGCCGCTGGTTCACCCCGCCGCTCCCTATGTCGGTACCGGCATGGAGCGTCGCGCCGCCCTGGACTCCGGCGAGGTTACCCTGGCCAAGAACGCCGGCGAAGTCATCTATGCCGACGCCTCCAAGATTATCGTCAAGCACGCCGGCGGCATGGACGAGTATCACCTGGCCAAGTACCAGCGCTCCAACCAGTCCACCTGCATTAACCACCGTCCGCTCGTGCGCGTCGGTGACACCGTTGAGCAGGGCGAGCCTCTGGCCGACGGTCCTTCGACCGATCATGGCGAGCTCGCACTGGGCCAGAACCTCACCGTGGCATACATGCCGTGGGAAGGCTTCAACTACGAGGACGGTATCGTCGTGTCCGAGCGCCTGGTGGCCGAGGACCTGCTGACGACCATCAATATCACCCGTCACGAGATCGACGCCCGCGACACCAAGCTCGGCCCCGAGGAGATCACTCGCGAGATCCCGAACCTCTCCGAGGACATGCTTGCCAACCTCGACGAGGACGGCATCATCCGCATCGGCGCCGAGGTCGGTCCTGGCGACATCCTGGTCGGCAAGGTCACGCCTAAGGGCGAGAGCGCTCTGACCGCCGAGGAGCGCCTGCTGCGCGCCATCTTCGGTGCCAAGGCTCACGATGTTCGCGACACCTCCCTTAAGATGCCTCACGGCGCTTATGGCCGCGTCATCGACGTCGTCCGCTTTAGCCGCGAGAACGGCGACGACCTGGCCCCCGGCGTCAACGAGCAGGTGCGCGTCTACGTCGCCCAGCGTCGTAAGATCCAGCAGGGCGATAAGATCGCCGGTCGCCACGGCAACAAGGGCGTTATCTGTAACGTTCTGCCGGTCGAGGACATGCCCTACATGGCTGACGGTACCCCGATCGACGTTATCCTCAACCCGCTGGGCGTTCCTTCGCGTATGAACGTCGGCCAGCTGCTCGAGTGCCACCTTGGCTGGGCTGCTGCCTGCGGTTGGGATACCGAGGATGCCGACTCCGACAAGTATGTCCCCGGTCCGTTCTTCGTCTCGACGCCCGTCTTCGACGGCGCCAAGGAGGACGAGATCGCCGAGGTCATCCGTCGCGCCAACAAGAACATGCTCAACAAGGCCACCGCTGCCTTTGGCGATCACATGCGCCCCGAGTTTGTCACCCAGCTTGACGAGCGCGGCAAGACCCGCCTGTTCGACGGCCGCACCGGCGAGGAGTTCCGCGAGCCCATTACCGTGGGTACGTCCTACATCCTCAAGCTCGGCCACATGGTTGACGACAAGATCCACGCCCGTTCGACCGGCCCTTACAGCCTGGTTACCCAGCAACCGCTGGGCGGCAAGGCTCAGTTTGGCGGCCAGCGCTTCGGCGAGATGGAAGTTTGGGCACTGTACGCATACGGTGCTTCCAACGTCCTGCAGGAGATCCTGACCGTCAAGTCCGACGATACCGTGGGCCGCGTCAAGACCTACGAGTCCATCGTCAAGGGCGAGAACGTTCCGGTTCCGGGTATCCCCGAGTCCTTCAAGGTTCTCGTCAAGGAGATCCGTTCCCTCGCGCTGGACATCGAGCCCATGCACGATGCCGACGAGGACGCCTCCGCCCCTGTGACCGCCGAGGAGACCTCTGCTCTCGACGACCTGGCTGCGCTCGCCGGCGTTGACGCCGACGTCGAGGCCCAGGATGCCGAGACCGCCGAGGCACCCGAGGCTGTCGCCGCCACGACCACTGATAAGGAGTAGTTGACTGTGGCAGATTTCGAAACTACTGATTTTGACTCGGTAAAGATCTCCCTTGCCTCCGCCGACCAGATCCGTTCCTGGTCGCACGGTGAGGTCAAGAAGCCGGAGACCATTAATTACCGTACCCTCAAGCCCGAGAAGGACGGCCTGTTCTGCGAGAAGATTTTCGGTCCCGCCAAGGACTGGGAGTGCTCCTGCGGCAAGTACAAGGGCATCCGCTTTAAGGGCATCGTCTGCGAGCGCTGCGGCGTCGAGGTCACCTCGGCCAAGGTTCGTCGCGAGCGCATGGGTCACATCGAGCTCGCCGCTCCCGTGTCCCACATCTGGTACTTCAAGAGCCCCACGAGCTTCCCGATGAGCCGTATGCTCGACATCAAGTCCAAGGACCTCGAGAAGGTTCTGTACTTTGCCAGCTACATCATCACCGAGGTCGACTACGAGGCTCGCGAGGCCGACGCTGACGACCTGCGCGAGGAGCTCGCCGCCGATCTGGAAGAGATCGATGCCGAGTGCGCCCGCCAGATCGAGTCCCTCAAGGAGCAGGGCAACCCCGAGAACTTTGACGAGTTCTCCGACGAGGAGCCGCTGACCCCCGAGGAGATCGCCTCTGGCATCGTCGACATCGAGGAAGAGTGCAAGGACGAGAAGCAGCTCCGCACGGACGCCTTCAACGCCTTCATGAAGCTCACCGAGCGCGACCTCATCTCCGATGAGCCGCTGTTCCGCGAGATGACCCGTTACTACTCCATGTACTTCAAGGGTGGTATGGGTGCCGAGGCCGTCCGCGACCTGCTCGCTGCCATCGACCTCCCCTCCGAGGCCGAGAAGCTCAAGGCCATCATCGCCGACGAGGATTCCCAGAAGCAGAAGCGCGAGAAGGCCGTTAAGCGCCTCGAGGTCGTTGACGCCTTCCTGAAGGGCGGCAACAGCCCCGCGAACATGATCCTGGATGTCATCCCGGTCATTCCGCCCGATCTGCGCCCGATGGTCCAGCTCGACGGCGGCCGCTTCGCCGCGTCCGACCTCAACGACCTGTATCGTCGCGTGATCAACCGTAACAACCGACTCAAGCGCCTGCTCGACCTGGACGCCCCTGCGATCATCGTGAACAACGAGAAGCGCATGCTCCAGGAGTCCGTGGATGCCCTGTTCGACAACGGCCGTCGTGGTCGCCCGGTCTCTGGCCGTGGCGGTCGCCCGCTCAAGTCGCTCGCCGAGGCCCTCAAGGGCAAGCAGGGTCGTTTCCGTCAGAACCTGCTGGGCAAGCGTGTCGACTACTCCGGCCGTTCGGTAATCGTTACCGACCCCAAGCTGCTGCTGCACCAGTGCGGTCTGCCCAAGACCATGGCGCTGGAGCTCTTCAAGCCCTTCGTCATGAAGCGCCTGGTCGAGCTTGGCAAGGTCGAGAACATCAAGGGCGCCAAGCGCGCTATCGACCGCGGTGCCACCTTTGTGTGGGATATCCTCGAAGAGGTCATCGACGGTCGCGTCGTGCTGCTCAACCGTGCACCGACCCTGCACCGTCTGTCCATCCAGGCCTTTGAGCCGGTGCTGGTCGAGGGCAAGGCTATCCACCTGCACCCGCTGGTCTGCTCGCCCTTCAACGCCGACTTCGACGGCGACCAGATGTCTGTCCACGTGCCGCTGTCCAGCCAGGCTCAGGCCGAGGCTCGCGTGCTCATGCTCTCTGCGAACAACCTGCGCTCGCCGGCATCCGGCAAGCCGGTTAACATCCCTTCGCAGGACATGATCATTGGTGTGTACTACCTCACCCAGGTCCGCGACGGCCTGCCCGGCGAGAACCACGTGTTCGCCAGCTTCGACGACGCGCTGCACGCCTATGACTGCCGCTCCGAGGTCGACATGCAGGCCAAGATCCAGGTTCGCGTGTCCGCTGCCGATGCCAACGTCATCAACGAGGACGGCACCCGTATCTTCCGCGTCAAGAACGGCAAGAACGAGTTCGTCGACTACGACGTTACCGGCAACAAGACCGCGCGCTTCGAGACCTCTATCGGCCGCATCATCTTCAACCGCCAGTGCCTGCCCGAAGACTATGAGTTCATGAACTACAAGATGGTCAAGGGCGATGTGGCCAAGCTGGTTGCCGACTGCTGCGATCGTTACCCCGAGGCCAAGGTCGGCCCGATCCTCGACGCCATCAAGTACTCCGGCTTCCACTACGCTACCCGCGCCGGCCTCACCATCTCGGTGTGGGACGCTCTCATCCCTGCCGAGAAGCAGGAGCTGCTCGATCGCGCCCAGGCCAACGTCGACCAGATCAACGAGTACTTCGAGGAGGGCTTCATCAACGAGACGGAGCGCCACATCGAAGTCGTTAACGAGTGGACCGCTTGTACCGACAAGGTTGCAGCGCTCATGCTCGACTTGTTCGACGAGGAGAACCCGCTCTATATGATGGCCGACTCCGGCGCCCGTGGTTCTAAGACCCAGCTGCGTCAGCTCGGCGGCATGCGTGGCCTGATGGCAGACATGTCCGGCGAGACGATCGACCTTCCCATTAAGGCGAACTTCCGCGAGGGCCTGCTGCCGCTCGAGTACTTCATTTCGACCTACGGCGCCCGTAAGGGCCTGGTCGATACCGCATCCCACACCTCGGACTCTGGTTACCTGACCCGTCGTCTGGTCGACGTGGCCCAGGACGTCATCGTCCGCGAGGAGGACTGCGGTACGCACGAGGGCGTCACCTACAACCTCATCATCCCCGGCACCACCGACCTCAACACCGATCTCGTCGGCCGTTGCTTCATTGAGGACGTCGTGGCTCCCGATGGCGCCGTGCTCTTTGAGCAGGACGGCTACATCGAGAAGGTCGCTGACATCCAGAAGATGGTCGATGCCGGCCTCAAGAAGGTCAAGCTCCGCGCGCTGCTCACCTGCCGCTCCAAGTACGGCGTGTGCCAGAAGTGCTACGGCTGGGATCTTTCCACCCGTCGTCCGGTCGCCATCGGTACCGCGGTCGGCATTATTGCCGCCCAGTCCATCGGCGAGCCCGGTACGCAGCTTACGATGCGTACCATTCACTCCGGCGGCGTCGCTGGCGTCGACGATATTACGCAGGGTCTGCCTACGGTCAGCCGTATGTTCGATATCGTCGGCAACGTCAACGAGAAGATCCTGGGTCGCGAGGCCGAGCTGGCTCCGTACTCCGGTCACCTCTCGATTAAGCCCGAGAAGTCCGAGTACGTGCTGACGCTAACCGATTCCGAGGATCACACCCGTGTCCTCGACGAGCGTCGCGTCCCCGCTTCGGTGCGCTTCATGCCCGAGATCGAGGACGGCTGCGAGGTTCGCGCCGGCGACCAGATCACCAAGGGCTTCGTCAACTTCCGCAACCTGCGCAAGCTGACCGACATCGAGTCGACGATGCACACCTTCGTCGAGAGCGTCAAGGACGTCTACACCAGCCAGGGCGTCGACCTGAACGACAAGCACATCGAGGTGCTCGCACGTCAGATGCTGCGTCGCGTTCAGATCACCAACCCCGGCGACTCCAAGTACCTGCTTGGTCAGTACGTCGACCGCTACGAGTTCGCCGACGAGGTTGAGCGCGTTGCCCGTCTGGGCGGTCAGGCTCCCGTGGCCGAGCCCGTCATCCTGGGTACGCTCAAGGTCGCGTCCAACATCGACTCCTGGCTGTCGAGCGCTTCGTTCATCCGCACCGCCGGCGTCCTTACCGAGGCTGCCATCGAGGGCAAGGTCGACCACCTGCTCGACCTTAAGTCCAACGTCATCGTCGGTAAGAAGATCCCGGCCGGTACCGGCCTCAAGCCGTACGCCAATGCCAAGCTGACGTATCGCACGGCCGACGGCTACGTGGACATCGACGGTCCGGCTTCGCCCAACGCCAAGTCGCTGCCCGAGTGGGCTCCTGTGGAGCTCAAGGACCTGGACGAGCAGCTCCCGCAGCAGCTCGACTGGGCCGGCTACGACGAGTTCGGCGGTGCTGACGGTTCGTTCACCCGCAACGGCCACACCATCTCCGCCGAGAAGGCTCGCCTGTACCTGTTCGACGACCTGGGCGTGTCGCAGCGCTGGACCAACAAGTTCAGCGAGGTCGGCATCGAGACGGTCGGCGACCTGGTCGGCAAGTCCGAGGAGGATCTGCTGCGCATCGATGGCATCGGTGCCAAGGCGATCGAGGAGCTCCGTGACGGCCTGGAGGCCCACGACCTGCTCTACATCCTCGAGAACAACGACGACGTTGCCGACGAGGAAGACCTCTCGCAGCTGCTGCAGATGGTCTTTAGCCCCGACGGTCCGGACGATATCCTGCTGGGTACCTCCGCTCCGACGCATCACGCCGACGCCGACGAGGAGCTCCTGGGCGCCCCGATCGACGACAAGAAGGCTCCCGCCAACGGCGCGATCAACGAGGACATGGCTTCCCTCGACGAGCTGCTCAACCAGCTCGTGGACACCGACGACGCCGAAGAGGCCAAGGACAACGACGAGGAGTAACTAGTTCCGCCGTTCTAACGAACGGCGGCGACCTCCGTCGCTGCGCGGCCCCCAGAGCTACAATCTGTCATTCAAAAGGCAGGGCATGACCAAAAGGTCAATGCCCTGCCTTTTTCATGCCACCTTGTACGCTCTGGGGGCCGCTCGCTTGCGTATGCTCAACCTGTTGCGTTCCATTGATCCCTTGCCAATAAAGGACAGGTTTATTTTGGTAGGTTTTTCCTGCTTGAATTTGAAACATTTCGCCCGACAAGAGCGTATCTATGGTGAGGGCCTCATCGAGAACCATTAACGTCACCGGGAGGTGATTATGGAAGAACAAGCTTTTAGACAGGCGGTCGAAGATCACCGAGATGTCGTGTTTCGAATCGCATTGACGTACCTGCGCGATCGTGCCGATGCCGACGATATTGCCCAAGATGTCTTTCTTAAGTTGCTTAAAAGCGATGGACACTTTGAAAGTTGGGAACATCTTCGCCGCTGGCTTATCCGGGTCACGATCAATGAATGTAAATCGCTCTTTCGAAAGCCATGGAGGCGTGTGGAGGATATTGAGAACCTGGCCGATTCGCTTTCGGCGGCGCAGGATGAGACCAAGGCGGTCCTGTCAGACGTTATGCGACTTCCGGAGCGATTCCGCGTTCCCATCGTGCTCTATTACTATCTGGGCTTTTCGACCTCAGAGATTGCCGAGTTGTTGCATGTGCCAGCCGCGACCGTTCGAACGCGTTTGGCTCGCGGCAGGTCGAAGCTCAAATTCATCCTAGAGGAGGGCGACCGTGAAATCCAATCAAATCAAGCAGGCCTTCGAGTCCATCCAAGCCGATAGCGATCTTGCAGATCGCGTCCTTAATACCGCTGCGGGTGAGCCGCTTCGCCGAAAGGGTCACGCGAAGCCTCTGTATGTTGCCGTGATCGGATGCCTTGCCGGAGTGCTGGCGACCGGAGGGGTCGCCTACGCCGTTATCAATTCCAGCTATTTTGCCTCTGCCTGGGGAAACCATGGCAACGGAGAGTCCATTACCTGGACTCAAAGTGGCTCGTCGGGGACTAAATATACCTACACCAGGGAGTTTGGTGATGGCATCGCGCCCCAAAGCCTGGAGGGTGCAGTCCAGGAGGTTAATCTGTCCGTCGAGGGCAACGGCTATACGCTCGATATCCATGAGATGGCAATCGACCAAAACGGCTGCGGAGCCGTGACGTTTACGTTGTCCAATCTAAATGGAGTTAACTACTACAAGCCAGCAGCAGAGACAGGCGAACTTGTTCTCTATGGTGAAGAAGAACAAGGCATCGGCACGCCAAGCATGAACTTCGGCGAGGAATGGGCTGACACACGCTGCACAATTGATAAGGACACATCAAGCGACACGGTCATTAATGGCACGATGTACTTTGCCTCGTGGGATCGCGAGCGAGATTTGGGACATGCGGTCACCTGGAATATCAGCTGGACGGAGGGCAAAGGTGAGGATGCGAAGGTGATCGAGGTATCGACGCCAGAGTTTAACGTCGGAGCGCACGTCGATATAAAGGAACTCCGCTCCGATGACTCGTCTCTTGAGATTAGCCCGTTTTCCATCCAGACGCACATCGATGATCTGGGCTATGAAGCAGTTGATCATAAACTGACCGTCAGCTACAAGGATGGATCGGAGCAGATTATCGAAGATGACGACGCAGGGGCGTACAATTTCTATGTTTCGATGGCACGCAATAGCGGAGAGAACATTTGGGTGCCGACAAAACTGATCAATGTCGACCAAGTGGTCTCAGTAACGCTTGAGGGCACGAGGTGCACGTCAACAGGAGAGACCGAAACAGAAGTACCCTTTACCATCGTCTATTCGTAAGATTTGGGGCCGCTTCTTACTAGGGGAAGCGGCCTCTTTTGCGTTAAATGGAAACGCCGCCGATTTCCATGCGACAGATGAGAGCAGATTACCGCTGGAGCGCGACGTTTCCCCAGATAAAACCGACCAAAATAAACCTGTCCCTTTTTGGCAGGTAGCGTTGCCTCGACGAGCATGTCGGATTCCCGGACCGGGCGGCCTGCGGTTTAAGTTTGTCGCGAGTTCCGCACGAGCCGGAGGCCACTTAATGTGGCCTCCGTGCGAGCCAGGACTGTAGAGCAGCAAACTTAAACCGCAGGCCGCCCGGCCCGGGAATCCGACATGCGCACAGGAGGGGGATCCCTTTTGTGTAGGGTTTGCGGAAATATGCCAATTTTGGGATACGCCCGGCGGCGTGGTCTGTTGACGGCACAGCTAACGCCACGTATCCTATCGAACTGCGTGTTTCGTAGGGGGATGCTGACCCCTCGATTCAAGCCGTTGCACTTTACAGAAAGCTGGAATCATTCGAGAAGGAGTACGCTTTGCCTACTATTAACCAGCTGGTTCGCCAGGGCCGTCGTTCCGTGCCCAAGAAGTCCAAGAACGCTGCTCTGCAGCACAACTCCCAGAAGCGCGGCGTGTGCACCCGCGTCTTCACCACGAGCCCCAAGAAGCCGAACTCGGCTCTTCGTAAGGTTGCCCGTGTTCGCCTTGTCAACGGCATCGAAGTTACTGCTTACATCCCGGGTGAGGGCCACAACCTGCAGGAGCACTCCATCGTGCTCGTCCGCGGCGGTCGTGTCCGTGACCTCCCTGGTGTCCGTTATCACGTCATCCGTGGCGCCTACGACGCTGCTCCGGTCCAGAACCGTATGCAGGCCCGTTCCAAGTACGGTGCTAAGCGCCCCAAGGCTAAATAAGCCAGATAACGTTTTGATACTTTCGTCGTGTGCCGCCTAAGCGCCGCACGGTAGACACTTAAGGAGATTTCACATGCCGCGTCGTGCAGCAGCTAATCGTCGTGAGGTTCAGCCTGACGCCGTTTACAACAACCGCCTGGTGACTCAGCTCATCAACAAGGTCCTTCTTGACGGCAAGAAGGCCACCGCTGAGCGCATCGTTTACACCGCTTTCGAGATCGTTGCCGAGAAGTCCGAGGGTGGCGACGCTCTCGCTACCTTCAAGAAAGCTATGGACAACGTCAAGCCCACGCTCGAGGTTAAGCCCAAGCGTGTCGGTGGCGCTACCTATCAGGTCCCGATGGAGGTCAACTCCCGTCGTTCCACCGCTCTGGGTATCCGCTGGATCGTCAACTTCTCCCGCGCTCGCAAGGAGAAGACCATGGCCGAGCGTCTCGCCAACGAGATCCTCGACGCCTCCAACGGCCTGGGCGCTTCCGTCAAGAAGCGTGAGGACGTCTTCAAGATGGCCGAGGCCAACCGCGCGTTCTCTCACTATCGTTGGTAAGTTAAGGTAAGGAACTAACATGGCTAAGCCTAAGTACAAGCTTTCCGATACCCGTAACATCGGCATCATGGCCCACATCGATGCTGGTAAGACCACCACGACCGAGCGTATTCTTTACTACACCGGTAAGACCCACAAGATCGGTGAGGTCCATGAGGGCGCTGCCACCATGGACTGGATGGTTCAGGAGCAGGAGCGCGGCGTAACCATTACCTCCGCTGCTACCACGTGCTTCTGGAAGAAGGACGGTACCGACTACCGCATCCAGATCATCGACACCCCGGGCCACGTTGACTTCACCGCCGAGGTCGAGCGCTGCCTGCGCGTCCTCGATGGCGCTGTCGCCGTCTTCGACGCCGTTGCCGGCGTTCAGCCCCAGTCTGAGACCGTTTGGCGTCAGGCTTCTACCTTCAACGTCCCCCGCATCGCCTTCATCAACAAGTATGACCGCGTGGGCGCTGACTTCTTCAACGCTATCGAGACCATGAAGGATCGTCTCGACGCCAACGCCGTGGCCGCTCAGGTCCCGATGGGCGCCGAGGACAACTTCTGGGGCGTTATCGACCTGGTCACCATGACCGCATGGGACTTCAAGGCCGACGACAAGGGCATGACCTACCCCGAGCCGATGGACGAGATCCCGGCTGAGTTTGCTGACATCGCTGCCACCAAGCGCGAGGAGCTCCTCGACGCTGCTGCCAGTTTTGACGACGAGCTCATGGAGAAGATCCTCATGGAGGAGGACTTCACCGTCGAGGAGCTCAAGGCTGCTCTGCGCAAGGGCGTTCTGGCCAACGAGCTCAACCTCGTCTTCGTGGGCTCCGCCTACAAGAACAAGGGCGTCCAGGAGCTGCTTGACGCTGTCGTTGACTACCTGCCCAGCCCGCTTGACGTCGAGGCCGTCACTGGTACCGATCCGGACACCGGCGAGGAGATCCAGCGTCATCCTTCCTTCGACGAGCCCTTCTCCGGCCTGGTCTTCAAGATCATGACCGACCCGTTCGTCGGTAAGCTCACCTACGTCCGTGTTTACTCCGGCCGCGCCGAGTCCGGCTCCTACGTGGTCAACGCTTCCAACGGTCAGCGCGAGCGCCTCGGCCGCATCCTCGAGATGAACGCCGCCGAGCGTATTGACCGTGACGACGCTGCCGCCGGCGACATCGTCGCTTGCGTCGGCTTCAAGAACTCCACCACCGGTGACACCCTGTGCGAAGAGGGCAAGGAGATTGTTCTCGAGAAGATCGAGTTCGCTAAGCCCGTTATCGACGTTGCCATCGAGCCCAAGACCAAGGCCGAGCAGGACAAGATGTCCCTGGCTCTGACCAAGCTCGCCGAGGAGGACCCGACCTTCCAGGTGTCCACCAACCACGAGACCGGCCAGACCATCATCGCCGGCATGGGCGAGCTGCACCTCGAGATCATCGTTGACCGTCTGCTCCGTGAGTTCAAGGTTGACGCTAACGTTGGTAAGCCCCAGGTCGCCTACCGCGAGACCGCTGGTCACGACGTCGAGAAGGCTGAGGGCAAGTTCGTCCGTCAGTCCGGCGGTCGCGGTCAGTACGGCCACGCCGTCATCAAGCTCGAGAAGATGGAGGAGGGCTTCGGCTACGAGTTCGTCAACGCTATCGTCGGCGGCGTCGTGCCCAAGGAGTACATCCCGTCCATCGACAAGGGCATCCAGGAGGCCCTGAACACCGGTGTTATCGCCGGCTTCCCGGTCCTCGACGTCAAGGTCACCCTGTTCGACGGTTCTTACCACGAGGTCGACTCCTCCGAGGCCGCCTTCAAGATCGCCGGTTCCATGGCTATCAAGGACGCCCTCAAGAAGTCCGATCCGCAGCTGCTCGAGCCGATCATGGCTGTCGAGGTCGAGACCCCCGAGCAGTACATGGGCGACGTTATGGGCAACCTCTCCGGTCGCCGCGGCAAGATCGAGGGCATGGAGGATCGCAAGAACAGCAAGCTCATCCGTGCCAAGGTGCCGCTGGGCGAGATGTTCGGTTACGCTACCGACCTTCGCTCCCAGACCCAGGGCCGTGCATCCTACACGATGCAGTTCGACTCTTATGAGCCCGCGCCCAAGTCCATTGTGGACGAGGTCATGAGCAAGAACGCCTAAGTTCGAGCTCCCTGTTACGTAATCCGCGAGAGCATCTCTCGCACTCTTTGGAGGTTTAAGTTGGCTACCCAGAAGATCCGCATTCGCCTCAAGGGCTATGATCACGAGGTCGTCGATCAGTCCGCGAAGCTCATCGTCGAGACCGCTCAGAAGACCGGCGCTCGCGTTTCCGGTCCTGTCCCCCTGCCCACCGAGCGCAACCTGTACACGGTTATCCGCTCGCCGCACGTGAACAAGGACTCCCGTGAGCAGTTCGAGATGCGCACCCACAAGCGCCTCATCGACATCCTCGACCCCACCTCGGGCACCGTTGATTCGCTCATGCGTCTCGACCTCCCCGCTGGCGTCGACATCGACATCAAGCTCTAAGCGATATCGCTCATAGCTTAAAGGGCCCCGCTGCCGTTACGGTAGCGGGGCCCTTTTGTTTTGAGTTTAGATTTTGGGATAGCGAATTCGTCTGCCGAGCCGGCGGCTGCGGCGCCCTATTCGCTCAGGGGGCGCAAGGATGCTTCTTCGAAGTGGAAGACGCACAAGCCGCTCTCGGTCTCAATGCATGCGCGGCCGCAATCGTCGACCGTTCTAAATATGCCTCGTGCCAGCTCGTCTCCAGCGGGGGAGCGGGCGATAACGTGCTTCCCGATCCAATTGAGGTGAGCGATATATTCGTCGTGGACGGGCGCGAGCGGACCGGCGTCTTCTTCCTTGGCGTTGAGGCGCTCTGCCCAGCTATCTACAGCGTCTATAACTGCGTGATAGACCACATCGAGGAGCATGTCGACGGCGGGAACGCTCTCGTTGAGGTCCGAGAGGCCAATTGCCGCCAGGCCGCCATCGGGCACCTCTTGGGGCGTGTAGTTTACGTTGACACCAATGCCGCAGACGGCGAAAGGTTTGCCTTCGTTATCGCGTGCGGCCTCGACCAGAATGCCGCCGAGCTTGCGTCCTCGCGCGACCAGGTCGTTGGGCCATTTGAGGCCAATCTCGTTTGCAAGACCCTGCTTTTCGAGTGCTTCGAGCACCGCTAGGCCGCTGACGGCGGCAAGACCAGAGTACTTTGCGGGATTAACGCATGGACGCAGGACAATCGAAAGCAATAGGTTGCCGGCGGTTGAATCCCACTTGTGGCCGCGCCGGCCGCGTCCTGCCGTTTGCGCGCGGGCGGCAAGTCCTGTGCCGTGCGGCGCACCCTGTTTTCCTGCCTCGAGCAGGTCATCGTTGGTCGATCCGGTTACGTCGACGATCGTTAATTTGGCATCCATAACGGCTGCTACCTCCTAAGTTAATAAGGCAATCGCGCAATGGTGTCGAGAGATAGACACAATGTGAAGCCTTTGTCGCATTTGGACAATTTAATGTTAACACGTCAACAACGACTGAAATGCGCTATCCTCTCTTGGTCGATGTAAACACGTCAACAACTCAAAGGAGGTTAGTGATGGGTTTCACGATTCTTGGAACAGGCTCGGCGCTTCCTAAGCGCAGTGTTTCCAATGACGAGCTGTCTGAGTTCCTCGATACCTCGGATGAGTGGATTTTTACCCGCACCGGTATCAAGAGCCGCCATGTCTGCACCACCGAGTTACTTGACGACCTTGCTGTAGCGGCGAGCGAGCGGGCACTCCAGGTGTCCGGAATCGACGCGAGCCAGCTGGATCTGATCGTCTGCTCGACGACGACGGGTGACCACCTTGTTCCCGCTGAGGCGTGTGCCGTTGCTGAGCGACTAGGCGCGACGTGCCCTGCCTTCGATGTCTCGGCGGCCTGCGCCGGCTTCGTATTTGCGCTCGATGTCGCCGAGGGCTATATCGCCCGCGGCCGTGCCGAGCGCGTGCTTGTCGTTGCTGCCGAGCAGATGACGCGCGCGCTCGACTGGACCGACCGTGCCACCTGCGTGCTCTTTGGCGACGGCGCGGGCGCTGCAGTGATAGGGGCTGGGGGAGACAACCCCCTTGCCGTTGAGCTTTCGACGGCGCCCGACGTCGAGACGTTGCGCGTTCCCGGTCTGGTCGGCACCTCGCCGTTTAAGGACTCCGCAGATAGCGCGAGCGTGCTGTCCATGAATGGTCGCCGCGTGTTCAAGTTCGGCGTCAACGCCATCTGCGACACGGTCCATAAGCTTGCGAGCGATGCGGGCATTTCGGTCGAAGACATCGATCATTTTGTATTCCATCAGGCTAACGAACGAATCCTGAGTCAGGCGGTCAAGCGTCTCGGCGTGCCAGACGAGCGCGTGGTTCGAACGCTACGCGAGACCGGCAACATTTCGAGCGCCTGCATTCCCTTTGCGCTTGACCGGCTGGCACGTACCGACGCACTGAATGAGGACGACACCATCGCCCTCGTTGGATTTGGCGCCGGCCTGGATATAGGTGGCTATCTGCTTCGTTGGAAGTAGTCGCACATAGGAAATAAAAACGCCCCTAGGGCACAAACAAAGGAGAACTACCATGGCAGATCAGAAGACCTTCGAGCGCGTTTGCGACGTTATCCGCGAGACCGCCGGTCTTGACGATGTCGAGATGAAGCCCGAGTCCACGCTCGAGGAGATTGGCCTCGACAGCCTGGGTACCGTCGAGATCCTCGTTGCCGTCGAGGACGAGTTTGGCATTGAGCTCGATACCGAGGAGAACCCCAAGACGGTTGGCGAGTTCGTCGATACGGTCGAGGCGGCATTGGAGAAGTAGTGATGCTCAAGTCTCCTCTCTGCGATTTGCTCGGCATCGAAAAGCCCGTGTTCCAGGGTGGCATGGCCTGGATTGCCGACGCCTCGTTGGCATCTGCTGTGTCCGAGGCAGGCGGCTTAGGCATTATCGCGGCCATGAATGCCGACGCAAACTGGCTGCGCGACCAGATTCATGAGCTGCGCGCCAAGACGGATAAGCCCTTTGGCGTCAACGTTATGCTCATGAGCCCGTTTGTCGACGAGGTCGCACAAGTGGTGATTGATGAGCAGGTGCCCGTAGTGGTGACCGGTGCCGGCAATCCCACCAAGTACATGAAGGCGTGGAACGAGGCTGGCATCAAGGTCATCCCGGTCGTTGCTTCGGTGGCGTTGGCGCGCCTCGTGGCGCGTCGTGGAGCTACGGCGGTTGTTGCCGAGGGCACCGAATCGGGCGGCCATATTGGCGAGACCTCGACGATGGCACTTGTCCCGCAGGTCGTCGATGCGGTCGATATTCCCGTGGTTGCGGCTGGCGGCATCGCCGATGGCCGCGGTGTGGCGGCCGCCTTTATGCTTGGCGCCGCTGGCGTCCAAGTGGGCACGCGTTTTCTCGTTGCCGATGAGTGCACCGTCTCCGAGCAATACAAAGAGCTGGTGCTCAAGGCGGGAGACACCTCGACGCGCGCGACTGGCCGTTCGACGGGACATCCGGTGCGTGCGCTTAAGAGCCCCTTCACCAATGCCTACGCCAAAAGTGAGGCGGCGGGCGTAAGTGTCGAGGAACTCGGGGCCATGGGCACGGGTGCCCTTCGCAAGGCCGCCAAGGACGGCAATTACGAAGAGGGTTCGTATCTGTGCGGACAGATTGCCGGCATGGTGAACGAGCGCCAGAGCGCGCGCGAAATCGTCGACGATCTGGTCGATGGCGCCGAGCACGTCCTGAAGGGTGCGTGCGCATGGGTAGCGTAGCGTTTCTGTTTGCCGGCCAGGGCGCCCAGCACCCCGCGATGGGTGTCGACCTCATCGAGGCATCGCCGGCAGCTACCGAGGTGTTCGCGATCGCCGACGAGGTGCGTCCGGGAACCAGCGAGCAGTGCCGGAGCGCCTCCAAGGAGGAGCTCTCGCAGACCGAGAACACGCAGCCGTGCGTGTTCGTTCACGACCTGGCAGCGGCTGCCGCCCTGCGCGAGCGCGGCGTGGTGCCTGCCGCCTGTGCGGGATTTTCGCTGGGCGAGGTCTCTGCGCTCACCTTTGCGGGGGCGTTCGATACGCGAGCGGGCTTTGAGCTCGTGTGCGAGCGCGCGGCGCTGATGGCCGCGGCTGCCGAGCGCCATCCGGGCGGCATGCGCGCCGTCATCAAGCTCGATGCGGCGCAAGTCGAGAACCTGACTGCGCAGGCCGGCGAGGACTGCTGGCCGGTCAACTACAACAGCCCGCAGCAGATGGTTGTGGCCGGAGCGCCCGAGGCGCTGCAGGCGCTCGACGACCTAGTAAAAGAGGCTGGCGGCCGCGCTATGAAAGTCGCGGTGTCGGGTGCATTTCATAGCCCCTATATGGCAGAGGCGACTGAGGGGCTGGCGACGTATATCCAAGACGGCCACGCGCCGTCTCCGCTGCTGATTCCGGTCATGGCAAACATGACGGCGGCGCCCTATCCGGCGGATCCGCGAGCAGCATCGGATGTCTTGGCCAACCAAGTGAGCCATGCCGTGCGCTGGGTCGACACGCTGCATGCTCTGCAGGATCAAGGCATCGACACGTTTATTGAGGTTGGCCCTGGCAAAACGCTGTCCGGCCTGGTCAAGCGTACGTTGAGCGACGTTCGCGTGTATTCGTGCGAAACAGCCGAGCAGGTCGCAGCTATTGCCGACGAGCTCGCATAGCCCACAGGGCTGTAACCCGAAAGGAATGACATGGGCAACTTGAACAACGGCGCGCTCGAGCGCAACGATTCACGTCGCGTGGCACTGATCACGGGCGGCTCGCGTGGTATCGGCCGCGCTTGTGCGGTTGGCCTGGCGGAGGACGGCTTTGATATCGCCGTCGTCTATGCCGGTAGCGTCGATGCGGCGCGCGAGACGTGCGAAGCCTGCGAGGCCGCTGGTGCCACAGCTCGCGCGTATCAATGCGATGTGGCCGACCCCGATGCCGTCAATGCGTGCATCGAGGCCGTGTTCAACGACTTTGGTTCGATTTGGGCGCTCGTCAATAACGCCGGGATCACTCGCGATGGGCTGCTTATGCGCATGGGCGACGATGCCTTCGATCGCGTGCTCGATGTCAATCTCAAGGGCACGTTCAATACAACACGCGCGCTCACCAAGACCTTTATGCGCCAGCGTGGCGGCTGCATCGTCAATATGAGCTCGGTCGTGGGCCTGATGGGCAATGCCGGGCAGGCCAACTACGCTGCCTCCAAGGCGGGCGTGATTGGCCTGACCAAGGCAGTAGCGCGTGAGCTTGCGCCCCGCGGCGTACGAGTGAACGCAGTTGCCCCCGGGTTTGTCGAGACGGATATGACGGCAAAGCTCTCGGAGAAGGTTCGCGCGGCAACCGAGGAGCAGATTCCCCTAAAGCGTATGGCGCAGCCCGAGGAAGTGGCCGGCGTGGTGCGCTTTTTGGCGAGCGATGCGGCTGCCTACATTACGGGCGAGGTCGTACGCGTCGACGGCGGAATGGCGATGTAGAAACCAGAGCCACACAACGGCTTGGATGAGGAGACCATGATGGAACAGAGAGTTGCAATCACCGGCATCGGTGCCGTATCGCCGCTCGGCAACACCGCGCTTGCCACCTGGGCGGCAATGTGTGCCGGCACGTGCGGCATCGGCCCGATCACGCACTTCGATACCGATGCGTTTGCCGTCAAGGTGGCGGCCGAGGTCAAGGGCTTTGACGGCAACGAGTACTTTGGCAAGCGTGACGCCAAGCACCTGGACCCCTGCGTTCAGTTTGCCCTGGCAGCGTCGGACGAGGCCATGCACGATGCGGGCCTCGATGTTGAGGGCGCGGTCGATCGCGATCGCCTGGGTGTCTATGTGGGCTCGGGCGTGGGCGGCATGCAGACGCTTGTCGACAACGTCCACACGATTGCCGATCGCGGGCCTCGTCGCGCATCGCCCTACATGATTGCGATGATGATTCCCAACATGGCTTCGGGCAACATTGCGATTCGCCATAAGGCAAAGGGCCCGACTCTGCCCGTCGTGACCGCCTGCGCGACTTCTGCCCATGCGGTGGGCGAGGCGTTCCGCGCCATCAAGCACGGCTATGCCGACGCGATCCTCGCGGGCGGCGCCGAGGCCGCCATTATCCCCGATGCTGTTGCGGGCTTTACGTCCTGCCGTGCATTGACCACCAACCCCGATCCCGCGACGGCCTGCCGCCCGTTCGATGCAGACCGCGACGGCTTTGTGATGGGCGAGGGCGCCTGCGTGCTCGTGCTCGAGGGCATGGAGCATGCACGGGCCCGCGGTGCGCACATTTACGCCGAGGTCGTGGGCTACGGCAACACCGATGACGCCTACCACATCACGAGTCCCGACCCGGATGCGGCAGGTATCGCCCGTGCGATATCGATGG
Source organism: uncultured Collinsella sp. (assembly GCA_959023295.1). GTDB lineage: Bacteria > Actinomycetota > Coriobacteriia > Coriobacteriales > Coriobacteriaceae > Collinsella. The sequence continues at coordinate 31,125 of CAUFBM010000015.1, forward strand.
CAGTGGCCGAGGGCGACGTCAAGCCTTCCGAGGGCCTCTACATCAACGCCCACGGCACATCGACCAAGCTCAACGATTCGTCCGAGACGGCGGGCATTAAGCGTGCGCTCGGCGAGGACGCGGCGCGCACCGCACATGTCTCGTCGACCAAGTCGATGACCGGCCATATGATCGGCGCCACGGGTGCCATCGAGGTCATGGCTTGCGCCATGGCGCTCGAGCAGGGCGTGGTGCCGCCGACCATTAACTACCACACACCCGATCCCGCCTGCGATCTTGACTACACGCCCAATCGCGCGGTTCGCGCCGACCTTACCTGGGCGCTTTCGACCAACCTAGGCTTTGGCGGGCACAACGCCGCCATCGCGCTGCGTAGATATACGAGGAGCTAGAGCATGGATTCCAAAAGACTTGCCGAGATAGCCGATGTGATGGAGGACCGCGGCCTCACGCGCGTGCGCGTTGAGGAGCCCGATGGCACCGCGGTCGAACTCGAGCGCGCGAGCGCCGCACAGCCGGTTGCCGTGCCCATGCCCATGCCGAGCGCTATGGCCGCTCCAGTTGCAGCTCCCACAGTTGCGCCTGCCGCACCGGAGCCCGCCGCGCAGACACCTGCCGCCGCACCGGAGCCCAAGGGCACCGAGGTGACCGCTCCCATGGTCGGCGTTTTCTATGCTGCCCCGGCGCCGGGCGACGAGCCGTTTGTGCACGTGGGCTCTAAGGTCAAGGCCGGCGAGACCCTCTGCATCATCGAGGCCATGAAGGTTCTCAACGAGGTGACGGCCGAGGCAGACGGCGAGGTGCTCGAGATCTGCGTGGCCGACGGCGACCTCGTGGAGTTTGGCAGCTGCCTCATGAGGATCGGATAGGTGATATCCATGAACAAAGAAGAGCTCAAGAAGCTGTTGCCGCATCGCGAGCCGATGCTTTTGCTCGACGAAGCCGAGCTGGTGGGCGACGAGGCCCACGGCAAGATCACGATTACGGGCGAGGAGTACTTTTTGCAGGGGCATTTTCCGGGAAACCCGGTCGTCCCCGGCGTGATTCAGTGCGAGATGCTCGCCCAGAACTGCTGCGTGCTGCTGATGGGCGACGAGGAAGCGCGCGGCGCGACGCCGTTCTACACGAGTCTGGACAAGGTGCGCTTTAAGCGTCCGGTGCGCCCGGGCGACACGGTTGATCTGGTGTGCACCATCACGCGTGCGCGCGGGCCGTTCCGCTTTGCGACGGGTACTGCGAGCGTCAACGGTGAGGTTTGCTGCCGCGCTGATATGTCTTTTGCACTCATGCACGAAAGTTAAGGAAGTCTTCATGTTCGACAAAGTGCTCATCGCCAACCGCGGAGAAGTCGCGGTCCGTGTTATCCGCGCGTGCCGCGATATGGGCATCAAGACCGTCGCCGTTTATTCCACGGCCGATGCGGACGCGCTGCACGTGCAGCTTGCCGACGAGGCGTATTGCATCGGCGGCCCGCGTCTTGCCGAGAGCTACCTCAACGACGATGCTGTGCTCACCTGTGCCGTGAAGTCGGGAGCAAAGGCGATCCATCCCGGCTATGGCTTCTTTTCCGAGAAGGCGAGCTTCGTGCGCGACTGCGACAAGTATGGCCTGACGTTTGTCGGTCCTTCGGCCAAGGTGATCGACAGCATGGGCGACAAGGACGCCGCACGTCGAACGGCTGCCGCGGCGGGCGTGCCCATCGTACCGGGCTGCGATTTGCTCAAAAGCCCCGAGGAGGCGACGGCCGAGGCCGAGCGCATTGGCTGCCCCGTGCTTATTAAGGCGCGTGCAGGTGGCGGCGGTCGCGGCATTCGCAAGGTCGAGCGCGTGGAAGATGCGGCAAAGGCGTTCATCGAGGCGCGTGCCGAGGGCGAGGCCGTTTTTGGCGACGGCGAGTGCTACATGGAGAAGTTCGTCGCGCCGGCGCATCACGTTGAGGTGCAGATTATGGCCGATAAGCAGGGCCATGTGTTTTCGCTCGGCGAGCGCGAGTGCTCGGTGCAGCGGCGCAACCAAAAGCTAATCGAGGAGAGCCCCGCGCCGTGCCTCGACGGACACGACGACATTCGTGCTCGCATGCACAAGGCAGCGCGTGACCTGGCTCGTGCCGTCGGCTACGAAGGAGCCGGTACCATCGAGTTCCTGTATTCGGACGACGGCAATTTCTACTTTATGGAAATGAACACGCGCTTGCAGGTGGAGCATCCGGTTACGGAGTTTGTGACCGATACCGACTTGGTCAAGTGGCAGCTGCGCGTGGCAGCCGGCCAGCCTCTGCCCTTTGAGCAGGAGGACATGCCGGTCCGCAACCACGCCATGGAGTGCCGCATCAATGCCGAAACGCCGGACTTTCTGCCGTCATGCGGAACGGTCACCGCGTTGCGTGTGCCGGGTGGTCCGCGCGTGCGCTGGGATTCCGCCATGTTTACCGGTGCGAAAGTTCCGCCGTACTACGACTCCATGCTTGGCAAGCTCATCGTGTGTGCGCCCACGCGTGACGGCGCCATTCGCAAGATGCGCTCGGCCCTGGGCGAGCTCGTGATTGAGGGCGTGAGCGAAAACAGCGAACTGCAGCTCGACGTGCTGGCAAACGATGAGTTCTTGTCGGGCATGTACCACACCGATCTGATGGGGCATCTCTATGCTGATGAATAGAAAAGCGAAGACGGTCAACGTCCTCGAGGGGCCGATGACCGAGTCGTGCGCCGAGTTTCCCGCGCGCCACGTGTTTATCAAGTGCCCGGAGTGCCGTCGTGTGATCGATGAGGCGCGCCTGCACGACAACCTTGAGGTCTGCCCTCGTTGCGGCAAGCATTTTCGCGTGAGCGGGCGCGACCGTATGCGCATGACGGTTGACGAGGGCACGTTTGAGGAATGGGATGCCAATCTGGCGTCGGAGGACTTCCTCTCGTTTCCCGGTTATGCAGACAAGCTCAAGGGCGCGGTCGAGCGTTCGGGCGAGCGCGATGCCGTTGTGTGCGGCAGGGGTAAAATCTGCGGCTGCGATACGGCGCTCTTCTTTATGGATGCCAACTTTATGATGGGCTCGATGGGCTCCGTGGTGGGCGAGAAGATCTGCCGCACATTTGAGCATGCGATCGAGCTGGGATTGCCAGTTGTCGGCTTTACCGTTTCGGGTGGTGCGCGCATGCAAGAGGGCGTGACATCGCTTATGCAGATGGCCAAGATTTCTGCGGCGGTTAGGCGCCACAGCGAGGCGGGCGGCCTGTATATCACGGTGCTCACCGACCCCACGACCGGCGGCGTAACCGCGAGCTTTGCCATGGAGGGCGACATTATCCTGGCCGAGCCCGATGCCCTGACGGCATTTGCCGGCCCGCGCGTGATCGAGCAGAACATGCATAAGCGCTTGCCCAAGGGGTTCCAGCGTTCCGAGTTTTTGCTGGAGCACGGCTTTTGCGATGCCGTTGTTCCGCGTGGCGAGATTGCGCTCACGGTAGGCGAGCTGCTGGCGTTGCACGAAGGACACGCACCCGGCCTGGGGGCACCGCATGAGATTGTGCATACGGGTCGCCGCGGCAAAAAGCTGGGACACTTGTTTAAGCGCTCGGCCGCACCAAAAACCGCGCTCGAGATTGTCAAACAGACCCGCTCGGCAGATCGCGCCACGGCAGGCGAGATGATCTCGCTGGGCCTGGATGGATTTGTGGAGCTGCACGGCGACCGCTACTTTGGCGACGACGCCGCTGTGGTGGCTGGCATTGGCTGGAAAGACGGGCGCCCCGTAACGGTCATCGCCATCGAGCGCGGCACCACGACCAAAGAGCGCATGCGTCGCAACTTTGGCATGGCACATCCCGAGGGCTACCGCAAAGCGCGTCGCCTTATGCGCCAGGCCGAAAAGTTTGGTCGACCGGTTCTGTGCCTGGTCGATACTTCGGGCGCGTTTTGCGGCATCGGTGCCGAGGAGCGCGGCCAGGGCGAGGCGATTGCCCAGAATCTCATGGAGATGAGCGGCCTTAAGACGCCGATTGTCTCGGTGGTGACAGGCGAGGGCGGCTCTGGTGGCGCGCTGGCGCTATCCGTGGCCGACCGCATCCTGATGCTCTCGAGCTCGGCCTATTCGGTCGTGAGCCCCGAGGCCTGTGCGTCGATCCTATGGAAGGATACCGACCGCGCGAATGAGGCCGCCGAGGCGCTGAAGCTCACGGCTCCCGATCTGTTGGCGCTCGGCATCATCGACGGCATTGTTGACGATAGGGGCCTGTCGCATGAGGAGATCGCCGGTGCCGTCATGTCCTCGGCATTTGATGCCTTCGATACGCTTGGGCAGCTCGACGAGGCGACCCTCACAAACCTCCGCTACGAAAAGTACCGCGCAATCGGTCAGTACCGCACGATGTGACAAAGGGGCAGCCCGCATGTCACATTGGGAAAGGCGTTCCATGTCACAAGTTTCCAACACCACGTTTGCAACGACGGTTTCATCAAACGCCATGGCCGTGGTGGACTATCTGTCCAAAAGCATGATGTCGGCGCTGCCGTTTATTGCCTGCGCGGCGTTGTTCCGCACCGTCGCCGTCATTATGGGCGAGGGGATGCTGGGCCTGTGGTCTGCCGATTCCGAAATCTATCGCCTGTTCTACAGTTGGCTCTATAACGCCGGCTACTACTTTTTGCCCATTTATCTTGGTTGGGCGGCCGCCCGCCAGCTCGGTTGCTCGGAGCAGCTGGGCATGATGCTGGGCGGCGTATTGATTGCACCCGATCTGCTTAAGCTCGTTGATGCCGCCTCGACGACGGGGGCATCGATGACTTCCGTGTATGGTCTGCTTCCCGCGCCGGTCAACGATTACACGACGACTGTTATTCCGGTTCTCATCTCGGTGCCCTTGCTATGGCGAGTGGAGTGTTTCTTTCAGCGCGTTATCCCTAAGGCCGTGGCGTTTTCGTTTGTTCCGTTTGCGACCATGCTTGTCATGGTTCCGGTTTCGCTGTGCATTACGGCGCCGGCGGGCAGCTATCTGGGTATGCTGTTGGGCCAGCTTATGTTTATGCTTGGCAATTCCGGTGGCATCGTGTCGCTGCTCACGCTCATGGGGCTTGCCGCGGGCTGGGAGTTTCTTAAGATCGCGGGCGTCAGCAACGTTGTCCTATCGCTCGCCTATGCGCAGTTTATGAGCGTGGGAACGGATTCGTGCATCCTGATCGCCGCGACGATGGCAACGTTCGCCGTTTGGGGTATGCCCTTTGGTGCGTCGCTCCGCGTTGCGGATAAGGACGAGAAGACGCTCATGCTGGGCTATTCGATCTCGGGCGTTCTTGGCGGCGTAAGCGAGCCGGCGCTGTACGGTTGCGGCTTCAAATATGGCAGGTGCCTGACGTGCATGGCCATTGGCGGCGCCGTCGGAGGCCTCGTTGCGGCCGTGGGCCACGTTACGGCCTATACCATCGGCATGACGAATGTCCTCATGGTCATTGGCTTTGCCACGGGTGGCATCTCGAACCTGCTGTGGTGCTGCGCTGCCGGCGGTGTGGCATTTGCGGTGTCTGCGGCGCTGAGCTACTGCTTTGGCGTGGTGCCGGCGAAGGGGCAGGCGGCAGAAGACGGAGCCGATTCACCCGAAACCTCGAAGAGCGTGGCCGAAGTAAGCGCGTAAACCTGTGCGACACAAGGACGATTCCTTTGCCACATTCCAAGGCCGTGGTCCGTGTGGGCTGCGGCCTTTTTGTATCTGGAGGACAAAGTGGCTACACTACAATCCGTTTGAGCAATAGATATATAGGTAGTACCGTGGGGGCGGATATAGATGGTCGAGTGGATTGTTAAGCGTGCGCAGGGCGACCGAGCACGCGTGGGTACGTTGACGGGCATGGTGTGTATTCTCGCCAATGTGGCACTATGCGCTGCGAAGGGTGCAATTGGCGTGCTGTCGGGTTCGGTTTCGATCGTGGCGGACGCCATGAACAACTTGTCCGATGCCAGCTCGAATATCGTGAGCGTGCTGGGCTTTAAGCTGGCGAGCAAGCCGGCCGACCCCGAGCATCCTTACGGCCACGGTCGCTACGAGTATCTCTCGGGTCTGGTCGTGGCGGCGCTCGTGCTGCTGATTGGCGTTGAGTTGGTGAAGTCCTCGGTTGAACGTGTCATCCACCCCGAGCCTGTCGAGTTTTCGCTTGCCCTGGTGGCAGTTCTAGTGCTTTCGATGGCCGTAAAGCTCTGGATGGCGGCCCTCAACCAAAAGCTCGGTGACCGCATTGAGTCCGAGACGCTGCATGCGACCGCTCAGGATTCTAAGAATGATGTCCTTGCTACGGGTGCTGTGTTGGCGTGCGCGATTGTTTCCCAGGTGACGCATATCAATCTTGATGCCTGGGTTGGACTTGCCGTTGGCGCCTATATTGGCTGGAGCGGCTTTGAGCTTATTCAAGATACGGTGAGCCCGCTTTTGGGCCAGGCGCCCGATCCCAAGTTGGTCAAGCACATCCGAGACAAGATCATGAGCTACCCCGGCGTTTTGGGCGTTCATGACCTAATGGTTCACGACTATGGCCCGGGCAGGAAGTTCGCAAGTGCGCACGCCGAGATGGCGGCCGAGGCCAGCCCGCTGGAAAGTCACGACACGCTCGATAACATCGAGCAGTCGTTTAGGGACGAGGATGGCATGATCGTCACGCTCCATTACGATCCCATCGTGACCGACGATTCAAAGGTGGCGAGCATGCGCCTGCGCATCAACGCCATGGCCCAAGAGATCGATAGCCGCCTTTCGATTCACGATCTGCGTTGCGTGCCGGGCCCCACGCACACCAATGTGATCTTTGACTGCGTGCGACCCTCGGATCTGCGAATGAGCGCCGAGGACCTAAAGCACGAGTTGGCGAAACGGGTCGAGTCGGAATACCCCAAGTCGATTGCCAAGATTACGATCGACGAAGACTACGTAGGGCATACCCACGAGTAGGGCTGTGCCGGCAAAGCAAGTTATACAGAAGGGGAGAATATGAAGAGGCTGTATCTGCTCCGCCACGGTCAGACGGAGTTCAACGTCAAAAAGCTGGTCCAGGGCCGCTGCGATTCACCGCTGACCGACCTGGGCCGCAAACAAGCGGGAATGGCAGCCGCATGGCTCAAAGCCCACGGCGTTGTCCCCGACAAAGTGGTCTCTTCGCCCTTAGGCCGAGCCATGGACACAGCTCAGCTCGTTGCAACCGAACTCCTTGGCCCGGACGCAGCAGTTGAGTCCTGCGAAGGCATCATCGAGCACTGCTACGGCACCTTCGAAGAAGGCCCCCACGATGCCCTTCCCACCGACGTCTGGGATCCGGGCGAGGATCTGGTCCCCTTCGGAGGAGAAGGAAGCCAGGCGCTGCAAGCGCGCATGGTAGACACCCTCACCAATCTCATGGGCGCCGAGGGCATAGAAACCCTCTTAGCAGTAAGCCACGGCAGTGCCAGCCGCCAATTCATCAAGGCCGCAGCCCCAGATGGCTTCGAGCTCCCAGCAAAACTTCCCAACTGCGCGATCATGATCTTCGATTTTGACGAGGAAGATTTGCAAGGAGAGAGCGACGGGTCCCAATGCAAGTTCACTCTCCAGCAAATAGTGGACCCTCAACAAAGTAATTAGCTGAGCGAGCAGAGTTAAGCAGACATCAACGTGTCGTCTCCCGAGCACGGCGGAGGGCCGGAGAAATATATTAAGGTCATCGCGAGTTCCGCACGCAAAGGAGAGCACTTAATGTGCTCTTCGTCTTGCGCAGGACTGTAGAGCAGGGACCTTAATATATTTCTCCGGCCCTCCGCCGTGCTCGGGAGACGTGCCACGCACTTTACCTGCGTAAACAATGTGAGTGAAATATGAATCTCGATGGATACGCCCGCAGCCGTGTATACTAAACAGCTGTGTGAAACCAGGGGAGTATTCTGGCTGGACAAAATGCCTGCTTAATAGGGTTGTCAGGTAGTCCGGACGCAATACAAGACTGGGGAGCACGTCGTGTAAGTAGTGGTCCTCTAGGGGCGTACGCTCGGTGGTGTACGCATTGTCCCAAGACCACGCGAGAGTTGGGATCATATCTTGATCAGCATGATTCTCGGCCGCAAGATTGGCATGACCCAGGTTTGGGACGAGGACGACAACGTCGTTCCCGTCACGGTCATCCAGGCTGGCCCCTGCGCTGTCTCGCAGGTTAAAACTCAGGCAACCGACGGCTATGACGCCGTCCAGATCGGTTTCGGCGACATCAAGGCCAAGAACGTGAACAAGCCCATGGCTGGTCACTTCGCCAAGGCCGGCGTCGAGCCTGTCCGCTTCCTTCGTGAGGTCCGCGTCGAGAACGGCGAGGAGCACAAGGTCGGCGAGGTCGTCACCGTCGCTGATTTCGCTGATGTCGAGAAGGTCGACGTCATCGGTACCTCCAAGGGTAAGGGCTTCCAGGGTCGCATCAAGCGCTGGGGTCAGCGCCGCGGTCCTATGACGCATGGTTCTCACTTCCAGCGTCACCCCGGTTCTATCGGTCAGTGCGCCTATCCTGCGCGCGTCCTCAAGGGCGTCAAGATGGCCGGTCACATGGGTAACGAGCGCGTTACCGTCAAGAACCTTTCCGTTGTCCGCATCGATGCCGAGCAGAACCTCATCTTGGTCAAGGGCGCTGTCCCGGGTGCCAAGAATGGTCTCGTCGCCATCCGTATGGCCTAAGGGCCCAGCCCATTTAGCCCAGCGTCATACCAAGGAGAACACTTAAATGGCAAAGTTTGAAGTAAAGAACAGCGAGGGCAAGAAGGTCGCCGAGGCCGAGCTCGCCGCTGAGGTGTACGGCATCGAGCCGAACATCCACGTTATGCACCACATCGTCAAGTGCCAGATGGCCTCTTGGCGTCAGGGCACCCAGTCCGCTAAGGGCCGCTCTGAGGTTTCCGGTGGCGGCAAGAAGCCTTGGCGTCAGAAGGGCACCGGCCGTGCCCGCCAGGGTTCCATCCGTGCTGCCCAGTGGCGTCACGGTGGCGTTGTCTTCGCCCCCAAGCCCCGTTCCTACGCTAAGCGTATGAACAACAAGGAGGTCAAGCTGGCTATGCGCTCCGCGCTGTCCGCCAAGCTGGCCGATGGCGAGCTCGTGCTCGTCGACGACTACGGCTTCGAGAAGCCTTCCACCAAGGCTGCCGTTGCCATGCTCAAGGCTCTCGGCCTTGAGGGCAAGCGTCTGACCATCATCGTTCGCGATGAGGACGTCAACGCCTACCTGTCGTTCCGCAACATTCCCAAGACGTTCATCATCACCGCTGACGAGGCCAACACCTACGATCTCGTCAACAACAACGCTGTGCTGATGCCCGCCGACATCGCCGCTCACTTCGGGGAGGTGCTTGCATAAATGACCGCCCACGAGATCATCATCCGTCCGATCGTGTCCGAGCGTTCCTTCTCCGGCATGGAGCAGAACAAGTACACGTTCGAGGTCGCCAAGGATGCTAACAAGTATCAGATCAAGGACGCTGTCGAGGAGATCTTCGGCGTCAAGGTCGTTCGCGTGAACACCCTGACGGTCAAGCCCAAGACCAAGCGCGTGCGCTATGTCGCCGGCAAGACCCGTTCTTGGAAGAAGGCCATCGTCACGCTGGCCGAGGGCGACACCATCGAGGTCTTTGGCAACCAGGCCTAAGACTCGCTGCTGTTGAGTGAGCTCATGCCTCCCAAATAGGGGAGGCGGGAGCTCAAGGTTTTGGGCGTATAAAATGGACACGCCCGGAACCGTGTATACGTCCGGTGTCATCGCACCCGAGGCAGAACCTCGAATCCCTGTCTGCGATGGCTAACGGATTCCTATTGAAAGGGATTGTAATGGCTGTAAAGCACCTTAAGCCGACCTCCGCTGGTAGGCGTTGGCAGACGATCTCCGACTTCTCCGAGATCACCTGCACCAAGCCCGAGAAGTCTCTTCTCGAGCCCCTGCCCAAGAAGGCCGGTCGTAACAACAACGGCCGCATCACCACCCGCCACCAGGGCGGCGGCGTGAAGCGTCGTTACCGCGTGATCGACTTCAAGCGCAACAAGGACGGCGTGCCCGCCAAGGTTGCCACGATCGAGTACGATCCGAACCGTTCCGCTCGCATCGCTCTGCTGCACTACGCTGACGGTGAGAAGCGCTACATCCTGGCCCCCAAGGGCCTCGAGGTCGGTCAGACCATCATGTCCGGTTCTGACGCCGACATCAAGCCGGGCAACGCTCTGCCCCTCGCCGACATCCCCGTCGGCACGCTCATCCACGCCGTCGAGTTCCAGCCGGGCAAGGGCGCTGCTATCGCCCGTTCCGCCGGTAACTCCTGCCAGCTGATGGGTAAGGAGGGCAAGTACGCTATCGTCCGTATGCCTTCCTCCGAGATGCGCCGCATCCTCGTTACCTGCCGCGCCACCGTCGGTGAGGTCGGCAACGCCGATCACTCCAACATCGTCATCGGCAAGGCCGGCCGTAAGCGTCACATGAACGTGCGCCCGACCGTCCGCGGTACCGTCATGAACCCTGTCGACCACCCGCACGGCGGTGGCGAGGGCAAGAACCACACCTCTGGTCGTCCCTCCGTTACCCCCTGGGGTAAGCCGACGAAGGGCCTTCGTACGCGCAAGAAGAAGAAGGTCTCGAACCAGCACATCATTCGTCGCCGTAAGAAGTAATTTCGGATACCGAGTTTTAGGAGAAAGCACTTATGAGCAGAAGTCTCAAAAAGGGCCCGTTCGTGGAGACTCGCCTTCTCTCGCGTATCACCGCGATGAACGAGGCTGGCAAGAAGGACGTCGTGAAGACCTGGTCCCGCGCGTCCACCATCTTCCCCGAGATGGTTGGTCACACCATCGCCGTCCACGACGGCCGCAAGCATGTGCCCGTGTATGTTACCGAGTCCATGGTTGGTCACAAGCTCGGCGAGTTCGCGCCGACTCGTACGTTCCGTGGCCACAAGGCCAAATAGGGGGTTAACCGTAAATGGCAACTAAGTCTATTGAAACTGAGGCCACCGAGGTTCGCGCCGTCGCTAAGTACGTGCGTGTTTCCCCCAGCAAGGCCCGCCTGGTGGTCGATCTGATCCGCCGCAAGCCTGTCGCTCAGGCCTTCGACATCCTCCACTTCTGCGACCGCGCCGTCGCCGTGGATGTCGAGAAGGTTCTCCGTTCCGCCGTTGCGAACGCCGAGAACAACAACGGTCTGCGTGCCGACAACCTGGTTGTCGCCGCTGCCTATGTTGACGAGGGTCCGACGCTTAAGCGCATCCGTCCCCGCGCCAAGGATTCCGCTTCTCGCATTCTGAAGCGTACTTCCCATATCACCGTCGTCGTTGCTCCTCGAAAGGAGGCGTAAAGCTGTATGGGTCAGAAAGTCTACCCCACCGGCTTCCGTCTTGGCATCACCGAGAACTGGCGCTCCCGCTGGTTCGCAGAGAAGGATTACGCTAAGACCCTCGGTAACGATCTCGAGATCCGCAAGTACCTCGAGAAGCGTCTTTCCCGCGCAGCTGTCTCCCGCGTCGAGATCGAGCGCGCTGGCGACAAGGTGAAGGTCATCATCCTCACCGCTCGCCCCGGCGTTGTCATCGGTAAGAAGGGTGCCGAGATCGATACCCTCCGCACCGAGCTCGAGAAGGTCGCTGGCGTCTCCAAGGGCCAGCTCTCCGTCGACGTTGTCGAGATCAAGCGCCCCGAGCTCGACGCCAACCTCGTTGCTCAGTCCATCGCTGAGCAGCTCGAGGGCCGCGTTGCCTTCCGTCGCGCTATGCGCAAGGCTGTCCAGTCTGCCCGCAAGGCCGGCGCCAAGGGCATCCGTATCCAGTGCTCCGGTCGTCTCGGCGGTGCCGAGATGGGCCGTCGTGAGTGGTACCGTGAGGGTCGCGTGCCTCTGCACACCCTCCGCGCCAAGATCGACTACGGCACGGCTGTCGCCAGCACCACCATGGGTGCCTGCGGCGTGAAGGTCTGGATCTACCTGGGCGAGAAGCTCCCGGGCCAGCCTGTTCCCAACCCTGCACTCGAGGGCTCTTCCCGTCCTCGTCGTCGTAACTCCGAGAGGAGGGGTCAGTAGTGCTTGCCCCTAAGCGTATTCTTCACCGCAAGGTGCAGCGTGGCTCCATGAAGGGCCAGGCCAAGGGTAATACCGAGCTGCATTTCGGCGAGTTTGGTATCCAGGCTCTCGAGGCCCATTGGATCACCAACCGTCAGATCGAGGCCGCTCGTATTGCCATGACCCGCTACATGAAGCGTGGCGGTCGTGTCTACATCACGATCTTCCCCGATAAGCCCATCACCAAGAAGCCTGCCGAGACTCGCATGGGTTCTGGTAAGGGTAACCCCGAGGAGTGGGTGGCCGTCGTCAAGCCCGGCCGTATCATGTTCGAGGTCAAGGGCGTGCCCGAGGAGGTCGCTCGCGAGGCTCTGCGTCTTGCACAGCACAAGCTTCCCATCAAGACCAAGATTGTTGCTGCCAAGAACGCTGAGCAGCGCATCGAGAAGGAGATGGCTGAGGAGGCCGCTCTCGAGGCCAAGTGGGCTGCTGAGGACGCCGCCGCCGCCAAGGAGGAGAACTAATGAAGCCCGCAGAGATTCGTGAGCTCTCGGACGCTCAGCTCGTTGAGAAGCTGAAGGAAATGCGCGCCGAGCTCTTTAACCTTCGTTTCCAGATGGCCACCAGCCAGCTGGACAACACCGCTCGCGTCAACACCGTGAAGAAGGACATCGCTCGCGTCCTCACGGAGCAGCGCGCCCGTGAGATCGCAGCGGAGAAGTCCGCTGTCGCCGAGTAGGACCTAAGGAGAGAACATGACTGATTCGCGTAACTCGCGTAAGGTCCGTACGGGTGTCGTTACCTCCGTCTCCGGTGCCAAGACCATTGTTGTCACCATCACCGAGCGTAAGCGTCACCCCAAGTACGGCAAGATGATGACCAGCTCCAAGAAGCTGCACGCTCACGACGAGGAGTGCACGGCTGGCGTGGGCGACACCGTCCGCGTTATGGAGACCCGTCCTATGTCCAAGATGAAGCGTTGGCGCCTCATCGAGGTCGTCGAGCGCGCTAAATAAGCAGTCGCTCTTACGACTTGTACGTTTCCGAAGATGTGCGTATGCCTGGCTTGCATACCACGGGCCGCATAAAGGCTGCGCACCTCTCTTCGGTTCTTAGTTCGGAGGAACATCTACCATGATTCAGATGCAAACCATGCTGAACGTCGCCGACAACTCCGGCGCTCGCAAGATTCGCTGCATCAAGGTGCTTGGCGGTTCCAAGCGTCGTTATGCAGGCATCGGCGATGTGTTCATCGGTGCTGTCCAGGAGGCTACCCCTGGCGCCAACGTCAAGAAGAAGGACGTTGTCCGTTGCGTCGTCGTTCGCACCGTTAAGGAGATCCGCCGCAAGGATGGCTCCTACATTCGCTTTGATGAGAACGCCTGCGTTGTCATCAACAACGATGGTTCGCCCGTCGGCACCCGTATCTTCGGGCCCGTCGCTCGCGAGCTTCGTGACAAGAAGTACATGAAGATCGTCTCGCTCGCTCCCGAGACCCTGTAGTTAGGGGAGATATATGTATATCAAGAAGGGCGATAAGGTCCAGGTTCTCTCTGGTAAGGATCGCGGCAAGCAGGGCGTTGTCCTGCGTGCCCTCCCCGCCGAGAACAAGGTCGTTGTCGAGGGCGTTTCGGTCGTCAAGAAGGCCGTCAAGCCCAACGCTGCCAACCAGCAGGGCGGCATCGTTTCGCAGGAGGCTCCCATCGATGCCTCCAACGTCAATCTCGTTTGCCCCGAGTGCGGTAAGGTTACCCGCGTCGGTCACGAGAAGGACGGCAAGAACAAGCTGCGCGTCTGCAAGAAGTGCGGCCACAAGTTCTAAGCTGCCCGCAACATCAAGTTGCTAGCAAAGGCCCGGATGCCCCACGGCATCCGGGCCTTTTTTGATCCCTACTCATTGGGTACTTATTGGGGACAGGCTTAAATGAGTGGTCGTTGTTTGGCAGTCATTGGGGACAGACTTAAATGAGTGGTTGCACGCACGAAAGGCTGGCGTGACAGTCGGTCAGCTTGTGCGTTGTTGCGGACTCGGTGAGGCAACGAATAAAAGGGCAACTGCTGGCTGATGCGACGCCTCAAATGATCCGTTTTCCTCCGTCCCCAAGGGATCAGGTGATGTGTATTCGTGCGTAGTTTCGTGCGTAGGATTGCGTGACTATGCTTGTGTATGCACCGTCTGCTGCTGCTTTTTGACCATTTAGCGGTAATACACGCAAAAGCACGCACATACACGCGCATTTGTGCGAATATAAAGCTGTCAGAAATGAAAGACTTTTCACGACGCAGGAGGCACATATGGCAGATTCCAAACAGGCTCCGCTTGATGCTGCGGCAGCCGCTAAGGCAGCGTTCGCTTCGGTCCAGGACAAGCCGTTCCCCGATGATATCTTTACGGCCCCCGAGCTTCGTTGGGCTGTGATCGGGTGCGGCGTTATCGCCAACCAGATGGCTCAGTCTCTCGCTCTTGCCGGCCGCAAGCTTGCGGGCGTCGCCAACCGCACGCTGTCCAAGGCTCAGGCTTTTGCCAAGCAGTATGGCGTTGAGAAGGTCTATGACACGGTCGAGGACCTCTATGCCGATCCGAACATCGACGCGATCTATATCACCACGCCGCATAACACGCATATCACCTACCTGCGCGCCGCTTTGACAGCTGGCAAGCACGTGCTCTGCGAGAAGGCCATTACCCTCAACTCTGCCGAGCTCGACGAGGCCCGTGCCATTGCCGACGAGCATAACGTGGTCCTTATGGACGCCACTACGGTGCTCCACATGCCCCTGTATCAAGAACTGCGCCGCCGCATGGATGCCGGCGAGTTTGGCCGCATGAACCTCGCCCAACTCAACTTTGGCAGCTATAAGGAGTACGGCGATCTGACCAACCGCTTCTATAACCGCAACCTCGCTGGCGGCGCTATGCTCGACATTGGCGTCTATGCGCTTTCCGTTATGCGCCTCTTTATGGCAAGCCAGCCCGCTGAGGTCGTTTCGCTGGGCAACACCTGTGAGACCGGTGTCGACGTTGCGGGCGGCATCGTCTGCCGTAATGCTGAGCAACAGCTGGGTGTTGTGAGCCTTACGCTTCACTCCAAGCAGCCCAAGCGCTCGGTCATCAGCTTTGACAAGTGCTATATCGAGGTCAACGAGTATCCGCGTGCCGATCACGCGACCATCGTGTGGACTGCGGACGGCCACCGCGAGGAGGTCCACGCGGGCACCGAGGCTTACGCCCTTTGCTATGAGATGGCCGATCTTGAGAAGGCCGTTGCCGGCGACGACTCCAAGCGCGGGCTGCTGGAATATGCTTCTGATGTTATGGAGCTTATGACCAAGCTTCGCGCCGACTGGGGAGTCGTGTACCCCGAGGAGGAGTAAACGATGCTAGCGGAAGATAGGCTCAATGCGATTGTGTCGATGGTGCAGCAGGCTGGCTCGGTTACTGTGCCAGAGCTTGCTGAGGCCTTGGGCGTGACGGCGTCCACCATTCGGCGCGACCTGCAGACGCTCGATCGCGCACACCGCATCGCCAAGGTCCACGGCGGAGCGACGAGTCTTGAGCGCGCACACGTGACGCGCGACCTAACGCTCAACGAGCGCAGCGACCTCCATAACGACGACAAGGAGCGTATCTGCGCCCGTGCGGCGGCGCTTGTGGAGCCCGAGAGCTTTGTATACATCGACTCGGGCTCGACGACGCTCAAGCTCATCGAGCATCTTCCACACCTTGAAGGTGTCACTTATGTGACCGATTCCGTGCTCCATGCTCAGCGCCTCGCTTTGCGCGGCATGCGCACCGTAGTGCTGGGCGGCGAGCTCAAACCCGAGACCGAGGCGCTCGTTGGCCCCGATGCCTTGGCAACCCTAGACCGCTACAACTTCAATTGTGGCTTTTGGGGTTCTAACGGCATTGCCGCCGAGCAGGGCTTCACAGCACCCGATATCGAGGAGGCGCAAGTAAAGCGTATCTCGATGCGCCATACGGCCAAACGCTTCGTAATCTCGGACGCCAGCAAATTTGGCATGGTGGCGCCCGTCAAGTTCGCGGACTTCCGCGACGCAACGATTATTACCGCAGGCGAGGTCCCCGCCAAGTACCGGGCAATGGACAACGTCATCACGGTCTAACAGCAGGGGGCGGGCTAAGGCCAAAAACACCACGAAGGTGCCTGTCCCCATTGTGGTGGTTAGTAACGAAAACCGAGCAGTTTTCTCAATAGAAAAGCGGCAACGTCCATCACGAGCGTTGCCGCTTTCGTTGTCTGCCGGTTTGTCTAAGTCTGTAACAACTGGACCGTTAAAAGTGGGCTAGGTGTTACAGATTGAGATACTTCCGAACCGTGCCGTCCCTTTGTCTCGATCTGTAACATCTGGGACTGATTTTGCCGAGTTACTGTTACAGATTGAGATTTTCCCTTGAGGGGGATTCGAATGTCTCGATCTGTAACAGATAGACCGGAAAGTGGGTTCTAACTGTTACAGATCGAGACGTTTTGGGACCGCGGCTGAGCCATTGCGGCAAAACCACCACAAAGGTGCCTGTCCCCATTGTGGCGGTTTAGGGCTCCCAGGGGCAGGGGGCTTCGATGTGGATGTGCTTGCCGGTAACGGGATGCGTGAAGGACACGCTGTGGGCGTGGAGCATCAGGCCGCAGGGGCGCGGCGTTCCGTACAGGTCGTCGCCAACCAGGGGGTGATGCTCGCTGGCCAGGTGCACGCGAATCTGATGCTTGCGGCCGGTGAGCAGCTCGACATCGATATACGAGCGCGCGGGCAGGCCTCGGCGGCTCTTAAGGCGCTTGAGCACCTTAACGCGCGTCTGCGACGGCTTGCCGCTGGCGCCAACGCGCATCTTGCGGCTATCGTGGCGGTCGCGGGCGATGGGCTTGTCGATGAGCTTCTCGTTCCAGTCGATCTTGCCCTCGGCCAGCGCCAGATAGTGCTTTTCGAAGGCGTGGTCGTTCACCATCTGGTCAAAGGCGGGCTGCGTCTGCTTGTCGAGCGAGAACAGCACCACGCCGGTGGTGTTGCGGTCCAGTCGGTTGAGCGGCTGCATGTCAGTCGCGGCAAAGCCGTCGCCCATCGCCAGCAAAAGGTCGCTGGCGTAGTCGGTAAGTGTGCGCTCGCCGGTGCCGTCACCGTGGACGATCATGCCGGCGGGCTTATCGATGGCCATGAGCCAGGCGTCGCAGTAGAGGACTTGGGGTTCTTCGTTCACGTGTGAGCCTTTCGGTTAGCTAATTCCCACAAACATACAGCCCGAGGTGGCGCCGCGCAGGCGGGCGGCGGGCTTGCGGCCGGCTTGAGCCGCCTCGACGGCGCGACGGACGCGAGCGACGGCACGGCCAACCTCATCGGGCTCGAGCAGGGTTCCGTCAACCATAAGACGGCGCACGCCGGCATCGAGCAGCTGCGGAACTTGCGGCGTGAGGTCGATGGGGTAGGCATCGTACAGGCGCGAGCGGCCGTGGACGTCGGTACGTACCGGCATGACCTTGCCATCGATATTCTTGAGCGACAGCTTGCGGGCGCGCAGGCGGCAGTTGGCGCAATCGTGGATGCAGCCATTGGCCACCTGCAGGATGCAGTGCTCGCTTGTCATAACGCGTGGGCGGCCGAAAACGGTGATGCCCAGGGCTGCGGGCGCGGAGGTGCCAAGCGAGATAATCTCGTCGAGCGTGATCTCGGGCGAGAGCCAAAACGCGCCGGCTCCGCGCTCGGCAAGTGCCTCCATGCAGGGCGTGTTGTGCACGGGCAGGCAAGAGCGAATCTCGGCCGTGGCACCAACTTGGGCGGCTAGGGCAAGCTCGGAGATATTGCCGACGGCGACAGTTGCTCCAGCAAGAATCCACGGGTCGACACGTGCGTGGTCAACGGTGCGGCAGACCTCGTCGAGTACGGGTACGATACCCTGCTCAAACGCATCGGCGGGGAGGAGCTCGGCCGCATTGAGCGCGTCGGTGGTCATGTAGATGCGCGTTGCACCCTCGGCGCGAGCGGCCTCGGCGGCCTCGAGCGAGGTGACGGTGGCGCAGATCTGCGGCTCATCGCGGTAATGCTCGGGCATGGCGCGCGTACATTTGTCGAGTACCGGCAGCTCGAGCGTTTTTGCACGCTCTTCGTAGGGTGCCAGAATGGCCTCTTCCAGCGCTTTGCAGGCGGCGGCACGCACCTTGTGCACGGCGGAGAAGCCCATACCGCAGCCGGCGTCGAGCGAAACGTCAAAGCTCGCGGCCTCAAAGGGAGAGGAGCCCATGCGCCCGACGTGCTCCACCAGATCGGGCGCCTCGACGGCACGAGTCTTGGCGGCCTCGACGGTAAAGCCGGTGGCGGTGGCCGTAAGCGAAGGGTCGTTGCAGCAGGTGAGCGTAACGGTAAACGGTTCGTCCAGACGCGCCACGACGGTTACATCAACGGCGCGGCGGCGCAGCACATCGCGCTTGAGCGCGGCACCGGCAGCGTCGATAGCGCGCTGGCTTCGAATCACGCGCACGCGGCAGCCCTCGGGCATGCTGCGAGGCACGCGGCACTCGACAACATCACCGGCAGCGGCATCCTCGGCGGCAATGGTGGTCAGGAACTGGTCGAACTCATCGTCGTGGCGAAGCTCCAGCAGGTCGCCCTTGCCCACGGGCTCAAACAGCTCAATGCAGGCGATGGCGGCGCGACGACGGCGGTCGTCGGGCTTGAGCCCGCGCACATCGCGGTTGGCCAGGCGGCTGCCGAGCACCGTGCCCACGATCTGGCCGCGGTTGTTTGAGCGCTCGTAGCTCATCATCTCGTCACCCGAGGTGCCGTCTTGGTAGGCGTGCGTAAAGTCGCGATTAAAGCAGCGCTTGAGCTGGCGCTGGCGGGCGGCTTCCTCATCCTTATCTACGGCGACCCCGGCCAGCATGTCATCAATCTGATGACGATACACATCAACGATGGAGTACACGTAATCGGGCGCCTTCATGCGGCCCTCGAGTTTGAGCGACGCGGCGCCGGCGTCATACAGACGGCGAACAAGCTGCGACGTGTTGGTGTCGCGCGGGCATAGCGCACGCTCGCGACCGGCAGGGGAGAGCGAGCGGCCGTTCTCGTCAGTCAGCTCGTAAGGCAGGCGACAGGGCTGAGCGCACATGCCACGGTTGGCCGAGCGGCCCGCCATGGCAAAACTCGAGAGCAGGCACAGGCCCGAGTAACAAAAGCAGATGGCGCCGTGGCTAAAGACCTCCAGGTCAACGTCGGGCGCGGCATTGTGAATGGCGGCGATCTCGTCGATGGAAAGCTCGCGCGAGAGGGTCACGCGGTCGGCGCCCTGCTTACGGCACCAGATGGTACCGCGGTCGTCATGGATGTTCGCCTGGGTCGAGATGTGTGTCTCGATGCCGGGCATGGTGCGCTTGACCTCAAAGAACAGGCCCCAGTCCTGGATAATAAATGCGTCGGCGCCCAGCGTGGAGCAGCGGTGGATGAGCTGCAGCGCATCGTCCATCTCGGACTGCTTGATGACGATGTTGACCGTGACGTAGACGCGCGAGCCGGCCAGGTGCGCAGCGCGGCAGGCCTCCTCAAAGGCCTCGTCGGTAAAGTTCGTTGCCTTGCGGCGGGCGTTGAAGCTGCCCATGCCGCAGTAGATGGCGTCTGCCCCGGCGGCGAGTGCGGCGGCAAAGGGCTCGGGCCCTCCGGCGGGCGCCAAAAGCTCGGGTCTGCGGTTGGTGGTTCGACTGGCGGTTGCGGTCATATCCTGCCTTTCAAAATGCTCAGATACTCAAAAGTATAGGGGCGCCGTCGCGATGGGCGATGCCCGCAGCCTAAGCAGGACAAAGTCTTCAGCAGCCTCTCGGGCAAAAATGATCCGTTTTCCTCCGTCCCCAAGGGATCAGTGGGTTAGCCCTCCTTGCGGACCTTTTGCAGATAGCGGTAGACGCTGGGCTCAGAGATGCCAAGCGCGGCGGCGGCGCAGGCCACGGCACCTTTGAGCATAAACACGCCGTTGCCGTTGAGATGGCGGATAACATCGACGCGGTCGGTCTGGCCGAGCGAGGCGACATCCTGCCCGCGGCTTTCGAGCAACTCGGAAATACTGCGGTCGATAAGCTCCTGCGTAGACTCCGAAAGGCTCTCGACCTCGATGGGGGAGGGCTCCGTGCGGGCCGGGGCGGCGTCGAAGCAGGCCGTAAGCTGCTGGGCCATGGCGTTGATGTTGCGCACGGCCGAAAGATCGGTGTTGACGCAGAGCATGCCGACGATCTCGCCGTTCTCACGGATAAAGTACGTTGCGGATTCCAGCGTCTTGCCGCCGGCGCCGCGGCCTTCGTAGCCCGTAATGAACGGCAAGTCGCGATATTTGCCATCATGCATAATCTTGAGCGCAAGATCGGTAGCGGGTCCGCCAATCTTGCGGCCGCTCACGATGCCGTTGCGAATATCGACGATGGTGTGGTCGGGATCCGAGAAATCGTGCAGGACGATTTCGCTGTTTTTGCCGAGTATCTGCTCCAGGAAATCGACCATCGGTAAAAAGCGGCGTACGGTCTCGTTCATGGGCAACTCCTTTGGGTGAAATCGGAAATGTTCATAACAATTTTTTCTCATGGTAACACGGTGTCTATTGACTCGCATATTCGCAGGTACATTGCGTAATACAGACGCGCGGTAGGATTTTGGCGGTAAACGGTCGACCAAAAGAATAGTTAGATGTTATTTTGACCAGACACTTTCCTTACCTGCGGAAATACATTATCTCAGCTGAAGAATAGTCTGATAACAAAAAATTATTATTGAGAATGAGAAAATTCTTCAATACGATATGCAACGAAGGCACAACCTCAGCCCCGCACTGCGTCACAATAGAATGTTAGATGCGAAAACAACTACTTCGAGGATTGGTGGTCAAATGGCCCAGGAGACGGTTACGAACGGCACTGAAGCCCTGTTCACTCGCGAAGGCATGCCGCCCGTTAAGGAAATGATCCCGTGTGCCCTTCAGCACGTACTGGCATCGTTTGCCGGCATCATTACCCCGGCGGTCATCATGGCCGGCGTCTACGGCTTTAATAGCCAGCAGAGCACCGACATCATTCAGGTTGCGCTCATTCTTTCGGCACTCGACACAGCCCTTCAGGCCTTCGCTCCCTTCCGTCGCATCGGCGGCGGTCTGCCCATCGTCATGGGCGTCTCGTTCGCGTTCCTGCCGGCCCTTCAGGCCATGGGTGCCTCGGGTTTTAGCTTTGGTGCGCTGCTGGGCGGCGAGATTGTCGGCGGTGCTGTCGCGGCCCTCTTTGGTCTGGCCTACAGCAAGATTAAGTGGCTGTTCCCGCCCGTCGTGACCGGTACGGTCATCTTCTCCATCGGCGTTTCGCTGTATCCCACGGCCGTCAAGTATATGGCCGGCGGTATGGGTACGCCACTGTGGGGCACCCCGCAGGCCTGGTGCGTCGCTCTTATCACCTTCGCCGTGGTCTTTGCGCTCGCCAACTTTGGCAAGGGCACGCTCAAGCTGGGATCCGTGTTCTTTGGCATGATCGTTGGCATGATCGTCTCCATCCCCTTTGGCATGATCGACTTCTCAAGCGTCGCCACCGCTCAGGTCTTCGCCCTTCCCAAGCTCATGCCCTATGCGCTCGAGTTTGATCCCGAGGTCTGCATTACCCTCGCCGTCGTGTTCCCCATGGTTGCCATTCAGGTTATCGGTGACGTCTCCGCCGCCTGTCTGGGCTCCATCGACCGTATGCCCACTGAGCGCGAGCTCTCCGGCGCTATCGTGTCCCAGGGCATCACCTCTATGGTCGGCGGCCTGCTGGGCGGTCTTCCCACCAGCGCCCTTGGCCAGAACGTGGGCATCATCTGCTCCAACAAGGTCGTCAACAAGTGGGTCTTTGTGACCATCGCGGCCGTCTTTGCCATCGCCGGTCTGTTCCCGCAGCTTTCTGCCGTCCTTTCCGCTATCCCGCAGCCCGTCATCGGCGGCGCGACCGTCGGCGTCTTTGGCACCATCACCATGAACGGCGTGCGCATGTTCACCCGCGAGGGCCTCACGCAGCGCACTACCACCATCGTCGGTACCTCCGTCGTCTTTGGCCTGGGTATCTGGATGGCCAGCGGTTGCCTTGCCGGCGAGGGTATGCCCACCTGGGTGTCCACCGTCATCGGCTCCAATGCCGTAACCCCCACCGCCATCATGGCTATTGTCCTTAACCTGATCCTTCCGCAGACGCCGGTCGTGGCTCAGCACATCGATGCTGCCAAGGACGCCGCCGTGGATCTGGTCTTGCCCGAGAGCAAGAAGTAACCAATTCGGTGCTATTCGTCGGCGGACGCATCGCCTCGTCCGCCGACGTCATGCGGCGCCAAGCCGCACTTCAGCCGCCCCTTCTGCGTGCGCGATTGTCGAATTACGTTATAGCTAGCTATATTATAGAAAGGTATAATATAGCTAGCTATAACGTAAAGGAAGCTGAGGGTCCGTCCCGTGTTGTTGGGGACGGGACTTTGCCCGATCGCGTGGTCTTTAGCATTTGCGGTTGAGTGCTCCGTGGATGTTGAGTGGTGGCTGGAGCAGCGGACGAGTCGGGCGGGCGTCGAGGCTTCGTTACCGAAAAACCATTTGTTAAACCCGGCGCGCGTGGGTAAAATAAGGTCGACGGCAGCCCAAGTTTTGGTTGGCTGGGCAGCGCCGTTACTCAGTTTAAGGGGTCAATGCCTTAACGGCGTCGACCCCTCTTCTTTTGTTTCGAACACTGCTTGAGTGCCTCGGTAAGTCCGATAAGCGCCGTGATGAGCGAGACCAGAGCGGTCAGGAGCTTCACGAAATCAATCAGATCGGTCATGGGCATCACCTCCCGTCGCATGGAGGGCGCTGCCCGGCACATGGAACTGCCGTCAACAACTGCCATTCTATCAAATTGCAGCTAGAAATACGAATATATGTTCGCTTGTAATGGCGCATCGGGCTGGGGCTTTTTGGGGGCTATCCATACAGCGTACAGACAACGGGCATGGCATTGCACCCCGCTTTTGTGTCCGCGCGAGCGCCTATCCTTACGGCAATGTAGCCGCTTATGTAACAAGCGGCAGTTGACGGAGAAAGGCCATAACCGTGTCAGCTGAAAAGACGCCGGGTATCTCGGCTATCGATACGACGAACTTTGCGCGCCAGATTGTGCTGGACTTTGAGTTTGCGCCGGTGCCAAAGCAGCGCCAGCGCCGTGGGCTGCGCAACGAGATTATCGAGGTCGGCGCCGTCAAGCTCGATTACCACGGCAACGTTATGGGCGAGTTCTCGCAGTTTGTGCAGACGGAATTTACCGAAGGCGTTGCGTTTCCCGTCCGCGAGCTCACGGGGATATCGGCCGTGGATACCGCGATGGCCGATCCACTCTATGTGGTGATCAAAAGGCTCAGCGATTGGATCGGTCGCTACTCCGCCCAGATAGTTTGCTGGAGCGGGACGGATCGTCGGCAGCTTTTGACCGAGTGCCAGGCAAAGCATATCGACCTTTCCGCATTTCCTACGGACTGGGCCGACCTGCAGGCGTTTTACACCTCGATCATGGACGTGGGCAGCCACGGGCGCGTTTCTTTGAGTGACGCGGCGACGTGGTTTGGCATCGAGTTTGACGAGTCGACGGGCCACGCCCACAGCGCTCTGGCCGATGCGCGCGTAACCGCCAAGTTGCTCAAGCAGATGATGGACGGGGACTACCGCGTGAGTCCGCACGCCCAGGAGATCCGCCAGCGGTGGGGGATGGGCGAGCGACCCCAGACGCGCCTTTCCAGCAAGTGCCCCGAGCTGGGCGACCTGCTGCTGAAGCTGAAGGCGGAGGGGAGGTAGAGGCTCTCGACTGTCACAATTGAGGCCCATTTGATAAAACTGTCGTTATGCGGACAAGCTAAATGCCAAAGGCCCCGGGAATGACCTCTGATGCAAGTCTCCGGGGCACATTTTGTTTTTGTACAGGACACCAGTGATTCATATGTGCCATGCATCTCGTTGAGCGATCTACTTCTCTTATATCAGCCTCATCATTTATTCAATAAATGCATGGTTAGCGTGGGCTAATTGCACAACAAATGCTCAATTGGATAGAGGTGCCCTGCTAGTCGTTGAGTGCGAGCGACAACGTGAAACCCTCGGTATGGTAGCCTCATTGTTTCTGGTTATATACTTATGCAATCATATTTTTTGCGCTCTGTTAGAGCGATGACTCATGAGCTACGTCGAGTTGATTAAAACGGATGTGTACGATGCCGGCAGCATGAAGTTTCTGAGCGAGGGGAAGCAGATGGTCATTTCCATCCGAATGCCTCGCAATCTTCGAGATTCCGGCAAGGAGACAACCGTTGTGCGTGACGCGAGCTTTAGCACGCTTGTCGGACGGGGCTTGATTCAACAGTTTGTCGAGAAGGGGTAGCGTCGATGGCCAGTTTCACGCCTTACCAGGCAAGGTATTTTGCGGAGCAACTTGCGCTCAAAAGACCGCAATCCAGCGTCGAGGGCCTTGCCTCTGCAATGTCGGGTTCAAAGGTCGATTTAAATCCGCATCAGGTAGACGCCGCTCTTTTTGCGCTGAAGTCGCCGCTCTCTTCTGGCGCCCTGCTTGCCGACGAGGTCGGCCTTGGTAAAAGTATTGAAGCTGGGCTTGTGCTGGCACAGTTTTGGGCGGAGCGCAAAAGAAAGATACTGCTGATTGTCCCTGCTTCCCTGCGCATGCAGTGGAGGCAGGAGCTTTCTGATAAGTTCTTTATCGATTCGGTTCTGATGGAGTCTGGGCCATTCAACAAAGCGAAGCGTGTCGGTAAGGTTAATCCGTTCGATGTCGATGACGCCGTCGTCATCTGCTCTTACAATTTTGCGGCTCGTAAAGACTCTGAGATCCGCACCATTCCGTGGGACCTCGTAATCATGGACGAGGCCCATCGTCTGCGTAACGTTTACAAGCCAAGCAACGTGATCGGCGCCAAGCTCAAGGGGGCCCTAGCTGGGCGCAAAAAGCTACTTCTCACTGCGACGCCGCTTCAAAACAACCTGATGGAACTCTATGGTCTTGCGAGCATCATTGACGAACATGTTTTTGGTGACGCCAAGACTTTTAGGGAAATGTACGTTGCCGCAACAAATGAGGACGTCCGCAACATCAACCTCAAGAGTCGACTCGAAACCATCTGTCATCGCACGCTTCGCAAGCAGGTCACCGAGTACATTAGATACACAAACAGGCACGCTATTCTGGAGGAGTATTCGCCCTCGTCTGCCGAGGAACAGCTCTACAATTGCATTTCTGATTACCTGCAGACGGACAGGCTTCATGCTCTCCCGAGCGGTCAGCGTACGCTTATGACTATGATCCTGCGTAAATTACTCGCTTCATCTTCATTTGCCATTTCAGGCACACTTTCTTCGCTTATTGCGAGGCTTGAGGGCATGCTGGAGGGCGTGGACTGCGATGTCGATCTAAGCGATTTCGACGCTCTCGACGAAGTGATGGATTCTGACTTGGATGACGCCGACAACCGCTGTGACTCGCAGCAGGAATATGCCGAAATTCAGCATGAGTTGGGTTTGCTCCGGGAATACGAGAAGTTAGCCAAGAGTATTACCAAGAACGCTAAGGGCGATAACCTTCTCTTCGCCCTCGACAAGGGATTCAAAAAGATCGAGGAGCTTGGTGGTCAGCGCAAGGCTGTCATATTCACCGAATCTCGCCGTACCCAGGAATACCTTCTGCGATTGCTTTCCGACAACGGATACGAAGGGCAGATTGTTTTCCTTAATGGCTCGAACAATGATGATGTCTCCAAGCGTATCTACGGAGAGTGGAAGAAGCGTCATGCCGACGATGGGGAGATTTCTGGCTCCAAGCAGGCTGACATGAAAGCCGCCGTCGTGGAGGAGTTCCGCGACCGAGCGAGCATCCTCATCGGAACCGAGGCCGCGGCGGAGGGCATCAATCTCCAGTTTTGCAGTCTAATTGTGAACTACGACCTGCCGTGGAACCCCCAGCGCATCGAGCAGAGAATCGGTCGATGCCATCGTTATGGTCAGAAGAACGACGTCGTCGTCATCAACTTCCTCAACAAGAAGAACGCTGCAGACGTCCGGGTGTACGAGCTGCTCTCCGAGAAATTCAACCTCTTCGAGGGAGTCTTCGGATCATCCGACGAGGTCATCGGCTCCATCGAATCCGGCGTTGACTTCGAGAAGCGCATTGCGGCGATTTACCAGAAGTGCAAGACCTCGGAGGAAATTCAACAAGAGTTTGATGCGTTGCAAAGCGAGCTCGCCGACAACATCGATGCCAAGATGGTCGAAGCCAGGCACTCTATCCTCGAGAATTTCGACGAGGAGGTCGCGCTTAGGCTCAAGGACTGTCAGGACTGTACGGTGGCGAGCCTCGACCACTTCAGTCAATGGACGCTGTTCTTCCTGCTTGCGCACGGGGCCGAACGAGTTGAACCCTTCGACAAGTGGAGATTCCGTTTTCCCGATGACCCTCAACGCCGCGTGTTCAGTCTTCAGTGGAGGGACGCCGAGGACGATGGCTGCGTTTTCTTCCGCAGGGACAACCCGACCTACCTCCGATGGATCGAGGAAGCAAAGAGCGAGGAGCTCCCGTTCGCGACGGTGCGTTTTCAATATGGCGCGAGCGGAAGGCGCATTTCGTATCTCGATGACCATCCCGGCATCCGGGGGCGCATCTCCATCGACCGGCTTTCCTATTCCGGCATCGGTGAGGAGGAGCACCTTGTGGTCACAGCGCTCACGGACGAGGGCGAAACGCTTGATGATAGCTTGGTCGACATCTTATTCGAGCTGCCCGCGACAACTCGGGTGTCCGATGCCGTCGTTGGCGTAGATCTCGATGCCCTTAGGGAGGAACGGGTTGAGCAGCAGAGGCAGGCAATCGAGCTGGCAAATAAGAAGTACTACCTTGATGAGTGCGCCAAGCTTGACGCCTATAGCGAGGATCTCAAGGATGGGCTTCAGCGCGATCTGAAAGACCTCAAGAAGGCAATTACTGAGAAAAGTCGCGACCTTAACAGGAGTGTTGACCAGCCGCTTGATGAGGTTGTGAAAATGCGTGGAGAGCTCAATCAAATGAAAAAACGTCTCAACATGATGCGACGTGAGCTATTTGCAAGGGAAGATGAGATCGATGCGCGAAACGACGAGCTCCAAAGCGAGATACGCGAGAGACTTCGCGGAGACAACCAGCTTGAGAGAATCATGACCATCGCGTTTGAGGTTGAATAGGAGAAAGATAATGCAGCGACTTGAACTTACTTGGATTGGAAAAGGCGAAGACCCCGAGGTCGAGCCCCGAATCCTCATCCATGATCCGTCCAAGGACTACGGTGACCCCGATACGGGAAACATGCTTATTCACGGAGACAATCTGCTCGCGCTTAAAGCACTTGAACAGGATTTCTCAGGAAAGATTAAATGCGTATATATCGATCCGCCGTACAACACAGGTAATGCTTTTGAGCATTACGACGACAATGTCGAACATTCAACTTGGCTCAATTTAATGGAACCACGACTTGAGCTATTGAGAAAACTGTTGTCGGATGATGGCGTTGTATTTATTTCAATAGACGATGATGAGAGCCATTATTTGAAAGTGCTCTGCGATGAGGTCTTTGGACGAAAGAACTACTGGGTTGATTTCCGATCTCAGCCGAACACATTGAGCAAATAGGCCATTCCCGCAGTT
>CAUFBM010000016.1 GCA_959023295.1 uncultured Collinsella sp.
AGGCTGCTCAATTTCCGATGCTCTTTTTGCTCAAATCCTCTTGACGAAACACACCCCCAGCGCCACCGGGGCGAGCACGGCGATGTCGGCCTGCACGCCGCGGCCGAAGAAGCGGCGGTCCATGCCGCGGGCGCACATGGCCAGCGCCAGGCGCGCGATTTGGGCGGCGCGGGGGTCGATCTCCATGCCGTGCAGGTTCTTTGACAGGACGAGCTCGGGGATCTCGCGCTCGCGGTAGCCGCGCTCCAGGTACATCTTGGCCAGCAGCTCGAAGGCGTAGACCAGGATGTGGCCCGAGCCGCATGCCGGGTCGCACAGGGAGATGTCCTCGGGGCCGGCGATCCTGATGAAGTCCTCGTGCTCGGAGTCGGGCTCGATGTAGTACTCCATCTGGTCGCGCAGGGGGCTTGCGGGGTTGTTGAGCATCCACAGGCGCCCCAGCGAGTTCTGTACCATGTAGCGCACGATCCAGTCGGGCGTGAACAGCTGGGTGGCCGGGCCTATGGTGTCGGGGGTCTCCTTGGCCTTGGAGGCGAAGAAGGCGTCCTTGACCTCGGAGTTGTAGTACTGGTACATCCAGCCCAGGATCTGGACGTCTTCCCAGTCTTCCTCGTCGATGTCTCCCACCATGCGGCCGATGACGCCGTCGGCGTCCATGAGGTTGGCCGGCAAGAGGAGCGCCATGCAGGCGTCCACGGGCTGGAACACGCCGGACAGGCACCCGGAGAGCTCGGCGCACTGGGCCAGGAACAGGTAGCGGAAGAGCGGCCCGTCCTCGCCGGCCTGTTTGAGTTCGGCGATGCGCACCGGGTCCGCCCCCTAGATCTCCACGTCGAGCGCCTCGTCCACGGCCTGGCTGCCCAGCTCCCAGGCGCCGTCAGCGGCGGGGCGGGTAAACATGCGCACGCGGGAGGGCAGGAAGTCGTGGACCTCCATGTAGCGCACGGCGGCGATGCGGTTGAACCAGGTGTAGGCGGCGCGGTCACGCAGGTGCCCCAGGCCCTCCTCGGCGCCGGCGCGCAGCAGGGCGTCGCGCCACTCGGTCTCCTCCGGGGACAGGGCGCGCCCGCCCACCGCCGTCGCGCCGGCGGGCTCGGCGCCCTCGGCCACGCCGTAGAGCCTCATGCGGGCCTCGACGCCGGCGATGAGCTCGTTGCGGGCCCAGATGCAGTAGTTCTTGATGGCGGTATCGTTCATGGCGGTCTACCCTTCCCCGGTGGTTCTTGGTTAGCTCAGGCGGATGGCGTCGTTGCCCTGCAGCTCGGCAAGCAGACGCACACGGAGCTGGCCAAGGTAGGCATCGATATCGCTTTCGCTCTGTAGCTTTTTGCGCTCGCCCAGGTCGGCCAGGCGCAGCTTTTTAATCCTGAGCGCGGGCGCAGGCTCGGGCTTTGCGGTCGTCGGGGCGTCCTTGTCGTTGCCCTTGATCGTGGTAACAATCTCGCCGGTCGGCGTGACCTCCTTGCGGCGGCTCTCGCGCTGCTGGCGGGCCTTCTCTTCCTCGATGGCGTTATCGATCTTTTCGCATGCGCGGTCACAATACTCAATCAGCTGCTGCTTGAGCGCGGCAAGCTCGCTTGCCTTGGTGGCGGCGTGAGCACGGCTCTCAAACGACTTGGCCATGCGACCGGCGTTCTCGAAAGCGCGCTCAGCCAGCTTGGCATAGCTGTCCTGGCTCTGAGCATATACGTGTACCTGGGCCATCTGCGCGGTAATGTCGTCCAGCACCTCCTTGCGCTTGGCATCGACCATCTGCTTGTGAGCCACCATGACCGGCTCCACCAGCTCGCGGACCTCGCGGTATGGACGCGGGTTCTTAAGAATCTGCTCAATGCGCTTGTTGGCCTCGGCCGCCTGGGCGTTAGAGTCCATGTAGAAGCCCTCGTCCTTCATAAGGCCCATAAACTCAACGGCACTATCAAAAACGGGCTTTTGGCTCTCAAAGAAGAACACGACTTGGTCGTAATCCTCTTTCCAATCGTCCAGATCATCCTGCGCCTTTACAAAGGCATTGAAGAGCGTCTGAGCATCGTTCTGGCTGTCCAGCAGACGCGTGGTCAGCTTAATGCCATCTTCCAACACCTTTAAACCCGGATACGGATAGGCCGGAGCCAGGCCCGTAAAGTTGTTGTTCGTGAGCTCTACGCACTCGTTCTTGTAGCCCGTAAGCGTATCGACCACCGTGGCGGTAAGCTCGTCCTCGTTGGAAATATCACGCTTGGCGTCGAAGGTCTCGCGCAGCGCCCTGTTGACCTTCTTGATGAGCTCGTCGCTCATCTTAACGCGCTCGCGCACCTGGGCCTTGTCGGCATCCTTGCGCAGGAGGGTAACCATGCGCAGGTCTGTGGGGGCAACATTGGCACCGGCAGCCGTAATGGTCGCGCGCTGCGAGACCACCAGCTGGGCCACCACGTTGGCAATGTCGATCTCGCGCCAGCCATAGGGAGCACCCTGGAACTTACGCTGCAGGTCGCCCATGGTTGTGTTGAGGGACAGACGCGCCTGGGCATGCAAAAAGTCCGCGACCTCCTTCTCGGCGCGGGCGTTCTGGGAGCTCTGACCGTCGAGCGCCACCTGGTTGGCACCGCGCAGCGTGGCGCGAATGTCCTCGTCGGTCTTGGCGGGGTCGGCAATGTAGTCGGCCTTGGTAAAGATGGCGTCCGCCAGCTTGGACAAAGCCTGGTCAAACACATCTGCCGGCTTGGTAGCGCGGACGTTAACCATGGAGTTATTCACGGCCACGCGAGCATGTAGCACGGCTTCCTCCAGCAGCTTAGCCGCCTCGCGCTCAACGAAAGTAGCCTCTTTCATTTTGGCTTGAATAATCTGCTGGGTCGAAGGCGCCAGGGCCTCGGTATTGATGGTCTTGCGGTACTTGCGGATCTTAGCAACATTCTGCAGGTCATCAAAGTAGTCAACGTCGTCGGCGAGCACAACCAGCGCCATGCCGGCAGACCTAACGGCAAGCTCGGCGTCGTCGGCACGCGAAAGGTCGTCTGCCACCGTAACAACATTAAGCTTCATGCCACCTTGGGCCACGCCGTAGGCCGAGTCGTCCACATAGCGGTCGAAGGGGAAATCGTTGGCGCCCACGCGCAGCTTGGTGGCCGTATAGATGCCGCTAAAGAGCGACTTTTTAATGCCCTCGATAATCAGGGCAGCATCCACCGGCGTCTCGCTAATGGCGCGCGAGATATCCTGCTCCTCGTCGGTAAGGAAGTTGTACGCATCGCCCTGACGTGCCACGTAGTTCTCGCGCACCAGGCGGTCGAGCGACTCCTTAACGCGGTCCTTAAGGGCAGCCTTGTCCACGTCCATGCCGTCGACCATAAGGATGGAGATGTTCTCGACGTTGGACTTGATGTAGTCGATATAGCGGATCAGATACAGCAGCTTTAGGACCTTAACGTCCTCGGCCTTAAGGCCACGGCCATTCTCGGCCGCACGCTCGGCACGAGTGACCACCTGGATCACACCGTGTTCCAGATCCTTGGCAATAGTATCGAAGAAGCGCCAGAACGGCACCAGGGCGCCCACCTCCTGGGCCTGGATAGCCTGGGCCGATTCCTGGAAGGCCGAAAGCATGGAGCGCTCGCC
The DNA here is from genome assembly GCA_959023295.1 of uncultured Collinsella sp. Classification (GTDB taxonomy): domain Bacteria; phylum Actinomycetota; class Coriobacteriia; order Coriobacteriales; family Coriobacteriaceae; genus Collinsella. Next base: position 3,598 of record CAUFBM010000016.1, read on the forward strand.
CGTGGACATGTGCTTTGCCTTGACGCCGTGCTTGCGCACCTCGGTCATAACGTCGGGCAGCACCTTAAATTGGTAGTTCACAAACGGGTAGCTGTCCGTAAAGTCCTTGCGGCTGGCGTAGCCAATCAGGTCGCCGCGCGAACCGTCAAAGGAGAATACGTTTTTGAGCACGGTGCTCTGGGCCTCATAGTCCTGCTGGAGCTTTGCCGAGGCGGCTTCGTTCTTTTGCAGCACGCGGCGCTGGATAACTTCGTCCACGCTGGAGCTAGAGAGCGAAAGGCGCGTGTTAAAGCGGCCCTGAATCTTGGAGAAGTCGTCGCCCACGATCATGGCGACCTCGTCGATGGCCTCCTGGCTGGTCACCATGACCCACACGCGACCACCGCAGCGGCTGCCCAGCTCCTCGACGAGCGTCTGCAGCGACAGCATAAGACTCGTGCTCATGTCGGCATCGGAGCCAATAAACTGACCCACCTCATCGACCATGAACAGCAAGCGGAACTCGCCGCCGCACTCCTCGGCGCGCCTGTCGGCATACTGCTTGACCATCTTGGCAAAGGTATCGGGGGCAATGGCATCGTCCTCGGTGCCATCGAACCAGTGGCGCGCGGCCTGCTCGCTCATGCCCAGCACCTCTTGCAGGGCCTCGACGATATCGTCCTCAAAGTAGCTATAGCTCTCGCGGTCCTCGAGCCATTTGCCACCGCCAATGCGCTCGTAGGCAGCGCGGAACTCCTGCGTCTTGCCCTTACTGTCGATATGCTGCTCCAGGCGTGCGAGCTTAAGGTCCTCGCCAAAAAAGCCCAGGTGCTCAAAGAACACGCGCTCAAAGGCGCGCAGCAGGGCCGTGCGCGAGGTGTCGCCCTCTTTCCACTGGCCGCCCTTGCTGTCGATGTTAAACAGGATCGCCTCGGTGGGAACCTCGCAGCAGCGACGAACCCGAGCTCCCACGATGGGGTCGGTAATCTTGCCCTTAAAGTAATCGACGGCGGGTTTGCCGGCGACCTCGTCGTTTTGTAACAGATACGAGAGCATCTTGAGGAAGTGCGATTTACCGGAGCCAAAGAAGCCGCTGATCCACACGCCCATGTTGTCGGTGGGAACGTCGAGGGCCTTATCGTATGCCTCGAAGAAGCGCGCAAAATGACCCTGCAGCTCGCGCGTCACCACGTACTCGTCGAGCTCCTGGCGCACCGAATCGTCGCTGGCGTCTTGCACCTTGACGACGCCGTTGATAGAACGATTGATGTCCTTAGAAAACAGGTCTTGGATGATCATCTGTCGCTCCTAAGAAATATCGAACGCGCGGTAGTAGTTGCTGGCGTTCTCTTTGTTGAACAACTTGAGCTGGCGGCCGTCAAAGCTGCCGGGATACATGACAACGACGGGCACGGTGCCAAAATCGGCAAGCATGTCGTTGAGCAGGTTGTGCACACGCAGCAGCGGAAAGACCTCGCCCACACCCGTGAGCAAGATCACGTCGCCGGGTTGGTGCGGTTGGGTATGCTCCAAGAGGTACTGGGCAAAGCTCTTGGAGCTGCAGGGCTTCTGGAGCTCTTTGATCTGGGCCTCCGAGCCAACCTTTGCCTCACGCCGGGGAATCGCACGAAGGACGCGGCGCTGCTCGCAGATATCGAGCATTACGTCGTACAGGTTAAAGACCTCCAGATTGCACGGCAGCTTGCCGGCTTGGGCGTCTGCCTTGAGCTCGTCCACGTAGGCGCGGCACTCAAACTCCAGCGAAGGGTCGTAGCAAAACGTGTAGAAGCCAATCTCGTTGCCAATGCCCTTGTTGGCCAAGAAGTCTTGGTCTTGCAGACGCTCGCGCAGCGCCTCGCGGCGATGGCCAAAGTCCTCATGGATGCGCTCGGCGCGGTTGCGCGGGCGAATGTGCGGCTGGTTTATTGCCATGTCTACATCACCTGCCCGGTGAGTGCGGCCAGGGCGTCCATGTCGCCCAGATCGCGGATGGTCTGTTCCACGTCGGGGTCGAGCAGCAGGGGCTGGAGCGTATCGGTGCGCTGCGATGCCTTAAAGCCGGCGCTGCGCAGAATCTGGCGCAGGGTGCTCTTAATGCGCTCCAGCGTGGCATCGGACCATTTGACGGCCTCGGCATGCTCAACCTGAAAACGGGTGACAAACGCGTTGAGGTCAGTGTCGGTAAAGTTGTAGTCGAAGCTGGCCATGCGCTCGCCAATCTCCACCTGGATGAGCTCGCGAACCATGGTGTAGCGACACATCATGGCAAACAGGTTGGCCTGGGCCGCCTGATCGGGCATGCCGTTGGCGATCAGGTCCACAATGCGCGCGACCGCTTGGTCGGCAGTATCTTTATCGATACCGCGGGCAGCACACTGTGCCTCGTCGAGTGCTACGGCATCAAAGCGGCGCAGGCACACGCGGGCGCGATCGGCCAGCATGCGCTCAGTGGGATACTGAAACAGGTTGTCGTGCTTAACGCGCGCGATGATCTCGTCGTCGCTCACGCCCTCCAGGCGCAACGCGGCGACGATGCGCATCTCGGGCAGCAAAAACTGCTCGCGGGTGAGCACGCCTCCCAGCGATATTTTGTCGGTGTTATCCACAGGACACACTCCAAGGGTTCGAGCCTTTTTATTTGCATCGGGTCGATACAAACATGCCATCCAATTCTACCGTTTAAGTACCGGGTCGTGGGGGTTGTTGCTGCCTTACTGGCTCAGCTCCTTGAGCGCCTGCAGGGACGTAGCGCGGGTCTCGGCATAGGCAAGGCGTGCGTCGCTCAGCTGCTTATCGAGCTGATCGACCTGGCCGCTCATTTCCTTAATCTGCTTGCCGATTTCTTCAATCCTGGTAAACGCCTCCCAGCTGCGCTCGCCGGAAATCTTTTGATACTCCCGGCGTAACACCAGCAGCTGGGTAAGCAGGGCTTCGCGCGACCTATCGAGTTCTTCCATCTTGTCGCGCGCAGTCTTCACCTCTCGGGCGATGCGCATCTTCTCCTGCTCCTTCGTCGAGGACACGGGAGCAGGCTCCGACGCAGGCTCTGGCGTTTGTGCAGGCTCAGGCTCGGGCTCGGGCTCCGGTTCTGATTCAGGAGATTCCTCGGACTCAGACGCCGTCTCGAGCTCGGGCTCGGATTCCTGTTCAACGTCGAGCGTCTCCTCGGTTTCGGGCTCGGGTGCCGTTTCAGGTTCGGGCGCCACCTGAGGCTCCGCCGTCACCTCTGCTTCGGGCTCCACAGGCACCGGATCATCCATCTCCAAAAACGCGCATATGCCAGGCTCCGTCGCGGGGCGCGGTTCAAACACTGTAGCGACCACGCTGCTGCTCAGCATCGCGCTCTGCGAGCAAAGTACCGCCCGAAAGCGCCGCATAAGAAAGCCAAATCCGGAAATCTGCTGCGCCAATCGCTCGTCATAGGCAATGCAAATCGTATCCTCGCTTGCTTGCCGCACCGAAAGCCAATCACCCACGCACATGAGCTGCACCAGCGTGATAGGCGTCAGATCGCCCTCAAAGAGCAACTGCAAGCGGGGCGAAACATCGTCGCGGGGAACAACCAACTCAGTATGTTTCTCGAGCTCCACGAGCGTGGTGCCGACGTACTGGCACAAATCGATGTTGCTCGGAACATCCGTAAAATGCTCGCGCGCGCGGCTTAGGAGCCACTCGCTTTTGTCCGCGTTGATACGAACGCGCTTAAGAACATGCGACGACCCGTCCCAGGTAACATCGGAATGCTCCAAAAACAGCCAGCCGTCACAAAACAGCTCCATAACAAAGATGGGAAAGGCTTTCTGCATCGTTATATCTCCTTGGGTTCTTGCATAACGTCCGCGATGCCCTGATCGCTAACCTCGCTCCGCTGGCCCTCGTCATCAAACAGGCCCTTAAACACCAGCTCCAGATCGCGCTCGTCGGTATAGCCGGGCTCCAGCGTGCCGCGGTCGATCGAGTCGAGCATGACCCGCTCCTTGTACTGCAGCCGCTCGTAAATGTTGCGGTCGAGCGACCATGGTCCGTCGCGGCGCTCGTACACGGCGCGCAGGTAGTGGTACTGCGTGTATTGCTCTTGCGACAGGCCCAGGCGGTGGATGCGATCCTTGGACTGCAGCAAGTGCACCAGGTTGTAGCTGCACTCAAAGTAGACGGCGTCGTGGCACACTCCATGGAGCGAGACCGACTCTGCCAGTGTGTGCGGGTTGGTGACAAGCACGCTCGTCTCCCCCGCCCTAAACGAATCGATGACGCGGGCGCGCGCGGGCATGTCGGTGCCACCGGTAATGGCACGGGCCGTAATGCCGCGCCCGTGCAGCTCATGCACCACGTTGCGAATGCTGCGCTTAAAGATGCACCACACGATGACCGACTTGCCCTGGGCCACCAGCGATTCGACCAAATCCAGGCAGGCCGTCATCTTAGCCGTCGGCCGGTCGTCCACCTGCAGGCCTTCCAGCGCTTTGCCCGCACCTGTCTGCACCTCCCCGTCAAACAGGTCGGCATAATCGCCGGCACTCAGGTCCTCGGCCAGCATGCGCGGGTCGAACGAGAGTTGTAGTAGGCGAATAATCATCTCGAACGGCTCGCCCGAAAGCGTACGAAGCACCTTTTGGAACAGTTGCTGCTCCCAGCGTTCCACCGGCACATCGACCAGATGATCCTCGTTGGCCTGGGGCACGCCCAGCTGATGCTTGTTCGTACGACAAAAGAACGGCGCGATGGACTCGTTGATATGTTCAACGTCATCCTCGCTTGTCGACTTAAGGGCATTGGCGCTCATGCCAAAGAACCAGTTGTAGTCGCGCGGCCACAGGCAATGAAGTAGGTTGTACAGGTCCTCAAACGAGTTGGGAATCGGCGTACCGGTAAGCGCGATAAAATACGGCGCCGCCGCGGCAATCTGCACCGCACTTGCCGCGCGCTTGCCACCCACACGCTTCACCTTGTGAACCTCATCGAACACCACCAGGGCGCGATCGGCCGCAATGCGCGCGGCCGCCTCCCCCAGCGCGACCGACTCGTAGTTGAGCAGGATCATGTCGTAGCGCTTGTAGTCGAACAGCAGGGTGCTGTACTTGTCGCGCGTGGAACGACCGCGAAATTCGGGGTCGTGAAAGCACAGTGAACGCAGCGGGCGGTCGGCTCCAAAGCACGCTGCCCATTCGTCGCGCCACGAGCCAAAAGCGTTCTTGGGCGAAAGCACGATGATGCGGTCGACCAGGTCGCGCTCGTGCAGGTAGGCAAAGGTTCCCAGGACCGAAGCCGTCTTGCCCGAACCGGGAACGGAGAAGTTGGCGCTGCGACCCATGGCGCTCATAAAGAACGCGTCCCACAGCTGTCGGTCCTTGAGCGGGCGCTGCATCAGGATATCCTCGGCGCGGCGGAACTCATCAAAGCGATCGGTCACCGACTCATCGTGCGCCTTGATCAGCAGGCCCACGCGCGCCTTCTCACGCAGATAGTCCTCGCGCGCCGTAAGGCCTCGTAACAAGTCTGGGTCCACCTGACACTCCACGCCAAAGCTTGCCACCTGCTGCAGCAGCTCGACGATACGCTTGGCGCCCGGATCGTCAATCGCCAGCGAAAAGAGCACGTCCGCCTCTCGATAGCTCGGCGCATAGCGGCGCAACGCCGAAAGCCGAATCTTCCAGACCGGCTCGCGGCGCAGCTGCTCAACCGTCATGTCGAGCGGCACGACGGAAATGCCGTCGCTATACGAGAGGCGGAGTTTCATTTAGGCTTCCTCGCCGCCCATCCTGTACGAGATCTTGTCCTTGATCATATGCACCCTCGCCTCGAGTTTGGCGACCTCGGCGGCGATATTGGCGATCTCGTCCGCAGGCAGCAAGCCAAAGGTGGACTCCTCCACCTGGTCGAGGTCCTTGATGGCGCGAATGATCGAAAGCGAGGGTGACTTGAGGGCCTTCGTCATCTTGGTGGTGTTTTCGGCAGACTCCATGACCTCGCGAAAAGCCGTCGACAATTGGGCATCGTCGCGGATCTCGGCGATGTCGGTCGAGGTTACGATCTCTTTGTTCTTCAGGCGCTCGGCGACCTCAAAGGCCAGCTCGTTTTCGCGCTCGATAAAGCGATCCGCGTCGGGGCCCTCCAAAATCGGCTTGATCTTACGGACAAAGCGCACGATGTCGCCCTGCGGCTCGGTAATCATGTTGGCAAAGACGATGTTCTTGACGTCCTCTTCCTGATCGTCGCTCTTGCACTTTTTAAGGACGCCCTGCAGTTCGTTGATAACGCCGGCGACCTTGAGCTCGCGCGCCAGGTGGAACTGGTCCTTGGCGTTGGCGAACTCCAAAAACTCGTTCATATACCGAGCTTTAATGATCTCCTTCTCGAGCTCCTTGGGCTCAACTCCAATGCACTGGGCGTACTCCTCCTTCGAGAGCAAGTTGGAGCTGATGATGTCGTTGTAGATACCCACCAGGCGGTCGACGGGATCGTAGCCGACCTTCTCTTCCTCGCCATGCTGAATCGAAAGCTCCAGCATCTTGATCTTCTTGGAATCGTTGCCCAGACTCTCAGGCAAAATGACAGCCTCAAACCAGCCAAAGCTAGGATTTTTGGCAGCAAGACGGCGCAGGCAGGTAAAGCGGCGGTTGCCGTCGACGATCAGACCATCTGCCAGCACCACGCCGGGGCGCTCCTGCGAACGCAGGGCAATGCTGCGTTGCGTCTTTTCGATGGCGTCCTTATTGCTGTCGACGATAAAGCCCTCGATGATATCGTTGCAGGCCGCGACGTCCAGCTCGTTAAACGCACCCTCGCCATGTTCGGCCTTGTAGCGGCTGATCCACGAGGCGATGCGGTCATTTTGCACGTTATAGCGCAGGAACTCGAGCTTAATGCTGTAGACGGGATACATCTCGGGTTTGCCGTCGATCACGATTTTGTGGTTGGCACCGGTCGGCTTAATGTTGACGCCGTCGTCGATCATCTCGAGCAGGTTCATGTTGGTTTCCTCCTATTGGTTGTTTTTGATATACAGCTCGCGCAGGTACTCTGCGTTCATCCTTTTGCTGAGCATGACCATGTCAAGGTCCTCGTTGTAGAACAGACTCTTGTCCTGGACCGCTCGGTTAATATCGGCTGCGGTTATTACGACGCCGTAATCATCCTGGAACGCATCGATCAGGTCCCCCACCTCGATAGGCCCCTTTTGCCTCACGACGTATTCGACCGCGTCGCCCGACGAGAACGTCCCCTCCTTGCGACAGAACATGTAGACGCCGCTAAAGCGCGTGCGCTTTATTTGCTCTTGAGCCAGGCCGTACAGAACGATTGAGTCATAAAACGAGTTGTCAAAACCGCACTCGTCGACCACGGCATCGAGCTTGTGCATAAAGCCCTGCTTACGAAGGCTCGTCACCGTAAACGGCACGTCGGGCTCTGTGCGCGCAAACAGGGAACACGCGTAGCTGCCCAGGTCAAAACGACGGACACCCGTTGTCTCGCTCAGGCGCTTGAGCGAAATAAACGAATCGTGGTTGCACTCGATAAAGGTAAAGTTGCGCAGCAGCGGCGTAATGGCATTCCTAAATTCCGGATGGTTGATGACCTCGTCGCCAAAGCCCGGAGAACCATAGGCAAAGCTGTCGCGCGACATAAGCAGGTTCGTAAACGACTGACGCAGGTCCACGTCTTCCTTGACAATGAGATCCCTGGAGATTTCCAGGCCAAGGGGCGCCAGCGACTGATCGTTAACGAGTCGATCGGACGCTGCGCCAAACTTGGCGGCAAAGCTCGCCGTGACGTAGGGCAACGAGACGTAATCTTCGGTCAGCATGTCTTTAATGAACTGCTGCTGCTCGTCCGTAAGGTTGCTATCGACATACGAGTAGCGGCCGTTACGCAGATATGCGTTCATATCACGCAGGTAGTTGTTGCGAACCGTCTTCGTTTCTATGCAGTACTTTTCCGCGTAGCGTTGGGCAAACTCCTCGCGCGATAGCTCGGTGCCCGCATCTCGCAGTACATCGACCATTTGGTTTTTGCGATCCGTTTTGCCCAGGCGAATGAGCGGCGTCGAGCCCATCTCCAAGCCGGGCACGGAGCCCGGGCGCACAAACGATCGGATGATCTCGTAGAGCTCCTCGTCATCGTGGACGTCGTACAGGTCGCACAGCTCCTGATTCTCGCGCATGATAAGACCCGCGCCGCACTCGATATTGCGTCCCACGGCGAGCGTCAGGATCTGACGCAGCTCGGACGTAAAGCGACTGTCGACCTTGTAGGCACGGATCTTGTTGGCGCGCGCCACCAGGAACATGTGCGTACCGCGCAGCTCATTCAGGCATCGAATGTCATCGGAGGGCAGTGCGAGCGTCATCTTATAGCCGCACTTGTTCTCTTCCAAAAAGAGCTGGTACCTGTTACGGAAATCTTTAAGGTTGTGGTATTCCTTAACGGCACCAGACTCGGCAAAGGCGCGCAGCGCGACGCTGCGCGTGGATAGGTTGCCTATCTTTTTGCGTGCGATCTGCTCGAGCTGAGTGGCGTTGCTCTCCTCGGTGCTTGCGGGCGTCCGAAGCGCATCGACGACAGGTCTGCGATTGAGCTGCGTTATCCTCTCGCGCCATTCCTGCGGCAACGTACGGTCGTTGGCGGCAAGGCGCAGGCTAAACTTGTTCGATACCTTAACGGATTTCAGGTAGCCAAAAGTCATCGGGGATGCCTGCGTGATCTTGCAGAACGCGTCCTCGGTAAGGTCATAACGCTGGTACAACGGGGCGAATTTGTCCTCGTCGAGGTGCGGCCGGTTGCGCAGCAAATCGGCACGGCGCTGGCGAAGCGGGCCAAGACCGGCGGGCTTGTGCGGGTAATCCATAAGCGGCTTATCGCTAAAGATCCAGCGCAACAAGTTGGCATCGTCTGCGGGCAACAATGCAAGCCACGCATTGATGGACATGGGGCCTTTGCCGGTGAGGTCTTCGACCTTGCTGGCAAAGGACTTTGCCGGCTGTTCCGGGGCCGGGGCGGGGGTAGCGGAGGGTTCGGGTGAGGGCTTGGATTCGGGCGCGGAAGCAGACTTGGGCTCAGGCGTCGACGCGACAGCCTGCTCTGCAGGCGCGGGCTTCTCCTCTACCCCATCATCAGCATTTTTGATTCCCTTGCTTGCCAGGTATGCGCGGACCACCCGGCATACGGACAGGTCAAGGTCCTTATCGACCGCTGCGTATTTAAGCGGGATAGCACCCTGCCCATACACGCGCTTCATATACAAATAGGAAGGCTGCGCGGTGTGCGTCAGGTCATAAAACTCCCCAGCAGTTACCATGTACTTTTTAAAGAGCGAACCGAATGTATCAATGTCGAACGTCGGGCGCGACGCCATAAGGGCATCGTAGCGCTCGCGGATTTTCCAAGCAGAGATAGCAAGGTTGTCAATCCAACGAGCCGGCTTGTCATCGATGAGCATATAGCCCATCAGGGTGCGGTCCTGGTAAGCGAGGTCCGCAAACCACCTGTTGAACTTTGCAGTATCTTGGTCAAGGGCCAGCGCAAGCGCCTGGGTTACCGTAAAGTCCCGCGCTGCCGGAATCTCGGAATCATGCGAGGATTCCCCCTCACGGGCTTTGGACTGGACAACCAACCGCCCGTCCGATTGGGCCTTATCAGTCGATGCAATAACGCTATCTGCACCATTAGCATCTATGAAGGTAGACCGCGTATTAGCTGTATCAATATCCTCCTGATCCTGGGAAAGCTCAAAGTTCAGGCGCTTGAACGTTTTTACGGCCGCATTAAAGGCGGGGTACTCGTTTTTAAGCTCAGCGAGCACCGAATTAGCGGAGTGTTTTTCGCTATAGCCCATCGCGAGCTTGCCCGCCACCCTAACGCAAAAGAGCAGACGGAACGAGGGCTCATGTATGGACAAACGCTCTTGATGCAGCCGCAGGACAGCTTCGCCAGCGAGCCGGTTAACCGCCGCGGCACGCTCGAGTGACATATTAACCGATGGATACCAGCCCCCTATCGCCGCCTGGCGTGCAAGCTCAATTTCTTGTTTGGTTCTTCCAAGCTGCAGCTTTCCCGATGGCCAATTGTTTAATGCAGACACAATCGAGTGCAGCTCGCCCGAAGTTAGACCCTTTGTTCGGAGCTCCCTCCAGTTGTACGAAAGCAGCTCAGGCATATTGTGAATGCGATACTTGCTCTTTAATTTGCGTTGCAACGCCGGAGAAATCGAAAGATTCAACAGCGAGAGAGGCTCGCCATCACCTGAATAAATAGTACTGAACAGTTCGGTTTCTGGGCCCTTAATATCCGTATACGCGCAGCATTCAAGCCCGATACTACGCAAATTGCCAAAGACGTCAAACGCCAGCTTCTTGTTGCCCGAGAGCTTGCCGAGCTTCGGCGCCTGTGCGCGGTACTGTGGGGAAAGCGGCAAAGCGTAGGCGCGGAGCTGCGTCTCAAAGGCAGCGCGCACGTCAGCGTCCTCGGCCTTGCCCAGCTCGCGAACGAGACTGAACACATCATTAATATTCTGCCTGTCGAGGAAGGCGACTTGAGTCTCGCTGTCGAACACGCAGCGCGGGTCATCCCAACCGCTCAGGTACCTGGGGCGCTCGAGCTTGTTGACGGCGGCTTCAACGGGCTCAGCCTCTGGCTCGGGTTCTGTTTCGGGCTCGGCAACGGCCTTCGCGGCCTCGATGCCATCCGAGAAGGAAATGGTCAGCTGCTGCGGCTCGGAAGACAATGTGAGCTCGGAACGTTCGGGCTGAACGGGCTCCTGCTGCTTCGCTCGCACTGGCTCTTGCTGTTCAGCCGGCTGTTCGGCGGTCGTCACAGACTCCGCCGGCAGTTTGTATCCCATGAGGGACAGACCATCGGCCGGCTTCTTGTCATACGAAACACCCACGGCAACGGGGATAGGCCAGCTGCGCTCATTAACCTTCAACTGCACAAGGGTCGAATCTGCACGCAACGAAATGGGACCGCAAGCCATAGGTGCAGGGGGCTCAGGGGCAGGAGGCTCCGCGAACTCGGGCTGAGCGTCCATCGGCTCCGGCACATCCACATCGACGGATTCAATTTCTGCGACTTCATCCGCTTCGGGCTGAACGTGTTCGGAATCCTCTAGCTCGCCTGTATCCTCGACAACCTCAAGCGCATCGCCTTCGGCAGCCTCAAGCACAGCTTCTTCGGACTCGGTGTCCTCGTCATCAACGAAGGCATTGTCAATTGCTTCAGACTCAGCGGCCTCGCCATCAACAGTAGCATCGTCAACATCTCCGGTATCAACGACTTCAAGCTCGACAGCGTTGGGCTCGACGAAATCCGAAGGCACCGGCCCCGCTGCCTCCACGGCCGCATCAGGCGCCATGCTGTACTCGCCGTTGGCATACAAAAGTTCGCCATGTATAACTAGTTGGGCCAGCGCGCGCTCGTATGAGTCATTAATGGTGCGATACACGCTCGAGCGTACCAACGCTTCGTGAAGCGGAGCATCGGCCTGCGCGACCGCATCTAAAATAAGTGACTCGTAGTACGCGACTACGTCCATCGAATCATTTGCAGCGCTCGTAGCATTTTTATTCATACAGAAACGACCCCCAAGATTCCCCAAACAACCTACTGGCCGTATTGGAAATAAGGAAGAACTATGCCAATGATTACTTGATACGCCACTTGCGCGTGTTTTTGTTTAGCAACATTTTGTTGTGCAACAAATCAACTGTGCATATGCAGATGAGCGGTAGTTTTAATCGGTGAACGGCAATCGCGCACGCTTGAAGGCCCTTTCATTTTCCTTGGCACCAAGGCAATTAAAATGAACCTGTCGCGCGGTCACGCCGCGCGCCTCACGCGTCTCAACTTGTCCGCACATCATCAGGAGTCCGTAATGGCAAGACCGTTTAGCCCCAGCGGAGCACTTCGTGCGCGCACCGCATGGGACAGTCGCGCAACGTGCTGGTCTACCGTCTGCTGTGCAAGGACACGATCGACGAGCGCATCATGTCGATTCTCGGTCGCAAGCAGAGAGACTTTGCCGCTTTTGCGGACAAGTCCTCCGCCGCCGAAGCTGACATGCAAAACGAGCTCGAGGTTAAACGGGAACAGTTCAACGCCATGTTCGACGAAGAGATCAAACGCCTGGAAAGCCTGATGTCGTCGTTAGCCGACCTGGACTTGCCGGAGTAGTAGAGCGAGTGGCAACATCGGTACAAAGATAAACATAATTTTGAAAGGCCGTCCTATGGACGATCCGCTCGAATCCCCCGACAAATCAAGGCGTCGCTCAGAAAAGAGCAACTCAAACGACGAACGAGCACGAGTCCAGCAATCCATCGCCCGCAGCTACGATGACCTGGTGAACGGCCGCATTCGACACTGGAAACAAGCAAAGGTAGAGGCGGATCGGATGCGAACCATCAGGTAAGGTCACCTCTCCCCCATGTAACCATCCTGTAAATCATAGCGGCGCAGTCGAGTTTTACCGTGATGCGGTCGCGCCCGGCGCTCCACTGTGCTAAAGTATCCCGAACGTTCAAACGACTACGAGGGGAACTAGAAGATGGCACGTGTGCACAACTTCTCAGCTGGCCCGGCCGCGCTGCCTACAAGCGTGCTCGCCGAGATCGCCGACGAGATGATGGACTACCGCGGTTGCGGCATGTCCGTGCTCGAGATGAGCCATCGATCTAGCATGTACCAGCAGATTATCGACGACGCCGAGGCAACCCTGCGCCGCCTGCTGAGTATCCCCGACAACTACCGCGTCCTGTTTTTGCAGGGCGGTGCCACACTGCAGTTTGCGGGCATCCCCATGAACCTCATGCGCCGCGGCCGCGCCGGCTACGTCGTGACCGGCAACTTTGCCAACAAGGCGTACAAGGAGGCCGCAAAATACGGCGAGACTGTGCTGCTCGCGAGCTCCGAGGACACCAATTTCGACCGCATACCCACCATGGCCGACATCAACGCGCGCATTTCCGCCGAGGCCGCGGGCGACGGGCTCGACTACGTCTACATCTGCCAGAACAACACCATCTTTGGCACCATGTTCCACGAGCTGCCCGCTTGCGGCGACGTGCCGCTGGTCGCCGATGTCTCGAGCTGCTTTTTGTCGCAGCCGCTCGACGTTGAGCGCTACGGACTCATCTACGCCGGCGCGCAGAAAAACGCCGGCGCCGCGGGCGTCACCGTGGTTATCGTGCGCGACGACCTGATCGCCGACGGTCCGGCCTTTGCGCAGACTCCGCAGTACATGGACCTTAAGACCCAGGCCGCCAAGGGCTCCATGCTCAACACGCCCAACACCTTTGGCATCTACGCGTGCGGTAAGGTGTTTCGTTGGGTTGAGCAGACCGGCGGACTTGTCGCTATGGCCGAGCGCAACTGGGCCAAGGCCAACCTGCTCTACGACCTGCTCGAGAACAGCAAACTATTCCACGGCACCGCGCAGACAGACAGTCGCTCCATCGCCAACGTCACGTTCCGTACCGGCGATGCCGAGCTCGACTCCGCCTTTGTTGCGGGCGCGGCAGAGCACCAGATCCAAAACGTCAAGGGCCATCGCCTCGTCGGCGGCATGCGCGCCAGCGTGTACAACGCCGTCACCATGGAGGACGTGCAGGCGCTGGCCACATACATGAAGGACTTCGAAGCACAGCAGAGTTTGAGCCCGCGATCTAACTAGCCCGCAACCCGCGGGCCGATCAGCCACTTCAAACCACCTGTTTTAGACAAACCTGCTAAGGAGTTTTTCCATGCGTAAGATTAAGACCATCGACGACATCACTAAAGACGGCAAGGTCGAGTTTGGTGAGGGCTACGAGTTTGTGAGCACCGCCGAAGAGGCCGACGCCATTCTGATGCGCTCGACCGACCTGCACGGCTACGAGCTGCCCGAGGGCATCCGCGCCATCGCCCGCTGCGGCGCCGGCGTCAACAACATCCCCGTCGAGGAGTACGCCAAGAAGGGCGTCGTCGTCTTTAACTCCCCCGGCGCCAACAGCAACGCCGTTAAGGAGCTCGTCCTAGGCATGCTGGTGCTCTCGAGCCGCGGCGTGGTGCAATCAATGAACTGGGTGCGTGACAACGCCGACGACCCCGAGATTCAGGTCGATGCCGAAAAGGCCAAGAAGGCCTTTGTGGGCCGCGAGCTCAAGGGCAAGCGCATCGGTGTCATCGGCCTGGGCAACGTGGGCTCCAAGGTCGCCAACGCCTGCGTCGATCTGGGCATGGACGTTTACGGCTACGACCCGTTCATTTCCGTCGAGCACGCGTGGGTGCTGAGCCGCGAGGTGCAGCGCGTGGGCACGCTCGAGGATCTCTGCCGCGGCTGCGACTACCTCACCGTGCACGTGCCCAGCAAGGCCGACACCATCGGCATGATCAGCACCGAACAGATTAACCTGCTGGCACCGGACGCCGTGCTCATCAACTACGCGCGCGAAACCATCATTGACGAGGACGCCGTCGACGCCGCCCTGCGCGAGGGCAAGCTCAGCTGGTTTAGCTGCGACTTCGCCACGCCCAAGACGGTCAAGATGCCCAATACGTTTATCACCACGCACTCGGGCGCCGGCACCGGCGAGGCCGAGGCCAACTGCGCCGACATGGCCATCAGCGAGCTCAAGGATTACCTGGAAAACGGCAACATCGCACACAGCGTCAACTACCCCGCCTGCAGCATGGGCAAGGCGCGCGCTGCAAGCCGCATTGCCTGCCTGCATGCCAACGTGCCCAACATGATCGGCCAGATCACGGCCATCCTGGCCAAGGACAACGCCAACGTGCAGCGTATGACCAACGAGTCCGCCGGCGAGAACGCCTACACCATGTTCGATACCGACGAGCACCTGGACAGCAGCACCATCGAGGCTCTCAAGCAGATTCCGTCGATGTATCGCGTGCGCGTGATCAAGTAGCGTCGGCGCCAAGCCTGCCAGACAGGCCACGACGACCATTCGGCCCCCGTTTTCACAAAACGGGGGCCGAATTTCTTGTTCCCGAGGACTTGAAAAGTGCTACCCAGAACAAGTTGTTTCGGATAATCGACAGTGAGGCCCTAGTCGTTAAGCACAACTGCTTTTACAAACAGCTTTATCAGGGGTTTTAGTAGGTAAAAATCGATCTCTATATGCCAAACTAAAATTGACTGTCCATTTTCCGAAATAACTTGCTCTAGGTAGCACTTTTCAAGCCAATTCCAAGGAGCAATTGAAGGCTATTCGCAACTAAAACCTTAGCTCCCGCGACCGTTTTCCACCCGCGCGGCTACATTCCCGCCCAATCGATAAAAATCTCCTCACGAAGTCGCCGTTCGAGCTCCTGCTGCCGCGGCGTCTTGTCTTTCAGCGGCATATCGAGATGGGACATGATAAGCTCCATCACCACGCGGAAGGCATCGGAGTCGACCAGCTGACCATAGGTCATCAGAACGACGGGATATCCCATCGTCTGAAGGGCCGTCGTTCGATCGGAGTCCGAGATCTTGGATTCTATGGATCCGTGAATGGCTTT
This sequence comes from uncultured Collinsella sp., assembly GCA_959023295.1. Classification (GTDB taxonomy): domain Bacteria; phylum Actinomycetota; class Coriobacteriia; order Coriobacteriales; family Coriobacteriaceae; genus Collinsella. The sequence continues at coordinate 19,069 of CAUFBM010000016.1, forward strand.
ACCTTGACATTCAACCAGGCACTCCCGGCTGCCGTCCTTATTTGACAGCAAGATATCGGCATAGCGCTTATCAAGCCCCGAAATCAGGCGGGCACTGCGCGTCATGCGAATCTCAACGTTATTGGTGAGGTGCAGCCCTTCGCCGCCGCGCAGCCTCGAAAGGCCAAACAGCATCGAAGCCTGGACCTCAAGCGGCGATGCCACAATCCCCGTAATGCATTTCGCGGCACGTGTGAACGATTTAGCACCGCGGAGCCCCTGGATCTTATTGGCGAACTCCGTAAGGTCAGAGAGCTCGATCAAGGGAGGTCGTTTCCACAAGTCCGTTGGATTCCCCGAGGCATCCTTTACGTTTTCCCAGCCCGACAGTGCGTCACCCCACCGGCTCCCATATGCCTGCTCAAGCGCCAACTTTACTTGAGGCGCAATCTTGCACACGGCAAAGGTGCTGCACATCTCATACATGCACATGATCAGACGCTCGTTTGAGACCGAGGAAGCCAGGGTCAGCAGCGTAAAGAGCGGGGATGCGACATCAAGGCCAAACTCTGTCTGCCGCACGGAGCCAAACGGCCTCTCCCCGTTCCAAACATGCCTGACAATGCGACCGCCCTTACGTCCGCAGCCGCCCTGCGCCAACACGTGTAACGGGGTGCCCAGGAAATGCTTGACGAGCGGATGCTCACAAAGGCGTTCCCTGCGCGGATCGTCCGCAGAATCGGGCAGGTCCGGCATTATTGCCAAGACCTGTGGAGGTATCCGGTGATACCGAAAGGCAGATATGTCGCACAGCATGTCGTCCATGAAGGGTACGTACCCACTACGTCGTTTGCGAACCCGATCGAACGACAAACGCGATGGCTTAGCCTGCGAACGGTAAATACTGCTACGCCCACGTCACGAATCCCTCAGGAGGCTTACAAATGGTTTGGAAAGCAGACTGATTGTGACGCTGCATATGGTTGATGAGGACTTTGCCTGGCGGCTTACGCAGGACCTTGTGAAGATTGACAGCTCAGACCCCGGCGCATATGGGGGCGAGATCGAACAACATATCAAAGGCCTGGTCGAGGCGTATGTTGCCAAACTCGATTCGCCCGTGCTGGACGCCGCAGAGATACGCGAGCTCGAAGTACTCCCCGGGCGCCGCAACCTTATGATTACCGTGTCGGGCGCGAGCGACGAGGCGCGGCTCGTCTACATCTGCCACATGGATACCGTCACCCTGGGAGATGGCTGGGACGCGGACACAACCGTCGGCTTCTTTACCGGCTACACCGATACCGCCGTCATTGCCGGCAAGACAGGTAACCGCAATTGCATGAGCTACGGTCCTGGCTCGTTGGCGCTCGCGCACAAGCCCAACGAGTATGTGCCCCATGCCGATATCGTTCGCTGCCAGAACGCGCTCATCGCGCTTGCCGACAACACGCTCTGGGGCGCGAACGGCCAAGTTGGGGCATAATAAGCCGCGAACAAACCAACTCGCGCGTTAGGACCGCCCATGAAAGCACTTCCGTTTCCCTGCATCCGCCCAGCTCAGGACCGCGTGCTCGAAGCGCTGCCGCAGATGGGCGACATTCTAAGCGACAACGACGCCCTGCGCGATGCCGTTGCCGACGGGCTCATGCTCAAAGATCCGGGTGCAGCATACTACGTGTACGAGTGTTCGGGAGAGCCGGGGCGCGTGACGGGCGTTGTAGCAATTTGCCCGGTCGGCGTACTGGCGGGCGACGGCGTAACCCCCGCAGATGTGACCGAAGCCGCCCGTGCAATCGCCGAGCTTAAGGTGCAACCCCGCCCTGTGGCACTTACCTACGAGGCCTCGCCCGTTATGGATATCATCCTCGGTGCCGCCAAAGAGGGCGCGTCGCTCTATGCCGTCACCGACCCCGCCGGCATTACGCACCGCGCGTGGGAGGTCAAGCGCGAGGACGCCGTTGCTGCCATCCGAGCCATGCTCGACCAGGCACCGGAGCCGACGCCGGCAGACGACCCCACCTATGCTGCCGCGCTAGCAGGGGCGGCGCAGCTCCTGGCAGACGAAGCCCGCGCAGCCGGCGCCTACACGGGCAAAGAGCCGTTCAACTTTACCGTTGCCGCGTTATTCCCCGCCGCGCAGGTTGCCGGCGGCGCACCGCAGGTTCCGACGGGTTTGCTGACCCACCAGATCGCACGGTTCTAACAGGGCCTAAACGCCCGGCACAAAGACTCGGCAGCTCGACAAACAAGGGGCGGGGATACATGCGCATGCATCCCCGCCCCTTTCGCATCGAGCAATGATGTCGGCAATCTGCATCGCCACGCCCGCGCTACCCGCGCTGCGGACCCGCTGCCGCCACGAGCGGCTCAAGACCCAACTCGCGCGCATAATCTTCTTGCGTAAAGACTTCGACCAGTTCAAACGTATCCGTCGCATCGTCAAACGCAAAATGCAGCACCGAGCAGTTGCCCGGAACGCGCTCGCGCTCGTCGGCCGCCGCTCCCCTCACGTGGTCCAAAAATTCCTTGATGGACGAGGCGTGGCTCACCGCGAGCACGCACTCGTGGTCCGAACGTCGCATAAGATCGGTCAACGTCGCCACCATGCGCTCGCGCACCTGCATCTGCCCCTCGCCGCCAAATTGGCGGTAGAAGTCACGCCACGGACGCTCGGGCATGAGCATCACGCGCTCGGCCTCAAAATCGCCAAAGAACCACTCGCACAGACCGTCCAGACGCTCGTAGGCAAGGCCCGGCCACAGGTTGGCGATAGTCTGCTCGGTGCGATGCAGCGTCGAGGTGTAGGCGTGGTCGGGCTCGATGCCACGCGCTCGCAAGAACATGCCAGCGCGCGCCGCCTGCTCGCAGCCCAACTGCGTGAGCGGCGAATCACTCCAGCCCTGAATAATGCGCTTGAGGTTAAATATCGTCTGTCCATGACGGACCAGATACAGGTCTTTATTCATAAGGGTCCTTTCGTTCGTTACCAGTCAAGGAGCGAAAACGCCCCGTCGCAATAGCCAAAATGAAGCACGGCACCGTTGTCGGGCTGTCCTCCCCCGCCGGCCACGCATCTAAGAAACTCCTGGCAGGCAGAGCCATGAGAGACTGCAAGCACACAATCGTGCTGCGGTCGAGCCATAATACGGGACAGCGCTGCAACCATGCGCGCCCGAAGCTCGCCTTCAGACTCGCCACCAAAGGCAACCGGATAATCGCCCCAAGGCCTCGGCGGCATCTCGCGATTTGATGCGCCCTCCAGCGAGCCCAGATGCCACTCGCGCAGGTCATCGACCAGCTCTATGGAACGGCCCTCGCCAACGATCAGCTCTGCCGTACACCGTGCCCGACCCAACGGAGACGAATACGCATGGTCAAAGGAGATGCCGCGCGCCTCAAACGCCGCGCGCGTCGCCAGTGCCTGCTCGCGCCCGCGCACCGTAAGCGGCGAATCGTGCCAGCCCTGCAAAATGTTCCGCACGTTGAGCTCGGTCTGCCCATGCCGTACCAAATACAGATCGGCCACATGCCCTCCCCTCGCAGCACCACAAAGGGGCCAGGCACCTTTGTGGTGGTTTTGCCGCCGGATCGCGCCGCGACGACGCAGCTACACCAGCACGTCGGCAAGCGGGCGCTTGGGTACGTGGTGTACCTGTGCCTCATCACGCCAGTAATTAATAGAGCCGTCGGGGTTGGAATCAATTGCATCGATCACCTGTGTCTCGGCGGGAACGCCAAAGACCATGATCAGCTTGACCTCGTACTTGTCGCCGTCAAGTCCCATGACATCAATCGCACGAGGCGGAAAAGCCTTGAACATGCACGCCGCCACCTCGGGCGTAGCGCTGCGGGCGGCGAGCATCATCGTCTGCGCGGCGATACCAGTGTCTGCCTCGGTGATTGGCGCGGCAGGCTTGCCCGGAGCGGGACGCTCTGCAAGGATCGCGATATAGCCGGTCGGGCGCTCGCCCTCGACAGGACCCGACCAATCCTTGAGCGCACCAGCCCATGTGAGCTTTTCAAATAAGCTCGAACACTCCTCGGCGTCGCTCACCACATGAAAGCGTAGGCGCTGAGCGTTGGCGCCGCAGGGAGCCAGGTGCGCCAGCTCTGCCAGCTCAAGCAAAAACTCGCGCGGCACGCGCATGGACTCGTCAAAACGGCGGCATGTGCGGGCGCGACGAACCAGCGCGTCAAACGATTCCAGACCGAGCTTTTCGCAACCTTGCTTTGCCATCGACTCCACGCTCGACGGCGCCGCGGGAACAGCTTCGTTCATAGAGACCCCCAATACAAGGCAATTGTTCTTAGGAAAATCTAACCTAAAACGCAGGCAATAACGAACAGAGCCGCAATGTTCTACACCTGTTGAATAGAAAAACGCGACATGGGGAACAACGAGAACAAATCGGGACCTTTGGGTTACACTTCGCCCTCCCCGACCCATACGCCGGCGCCTTTAGGCGATACTTGTTGTAGCAACTGCGGCATACGCCGCAAAAACAACAATGACGGCAAACGCCGTGCGGAAAGGAGACCTCATGGGCATCTTTAAGAACGACGACCAGCAGTCGAATCTGTTTGGATTTGACGAGAAAAGCATGGCAGGCAAGGCAATCAAGGCCGTGCGCTGGATCTACGCCGCCACGGGCGTCATCGCACTGCTTGCCGGCATCGCGCTGCTGTTTGCGCCCGCCAAGTCCCTCGTCTTCCTGACGACCGTCCTGGGCTTCTACTTTGTGATCACGGCTGGCGTCAGGCTGTTCACCGCCATTTTTGAGCCGCTGCTGCCCGCCGGCTGGCGCGTGACGAGCATCATCTCCAACCTGCTCATCATCCTGGGCGGCGTCATAATCCTGCGCAATCAGGCCTTCTCGACCGCGACGCTCACCACGCTCGTGGTGGTCGTGGCTGGCTTTGGCTGGATCGTCGAAGGTGTCATGTCCATTCTGGAGTCCGAGCTTTCGTCCAACCGCGCCCTCGCCATCCTGAGCGGCGCGCTCTCCATCATCGCCGGCATGTTCGTGTTTATCTATCCGCTGTGGTCGGCAAAGATGCTCGTCATCTTTAGCGGCGCCGCGCTCCTGGTGTTTGGCGTGACGCTGATTATTCGCGCTATCCGCTTTGGCAAGCTGGTGCACTAGATGCCGCGGACGCTGTTTATTGATGCCGACGCCTGCCCGGTTACGCGCGAGTCGATCGACTGTGCACGGCGGGCGGGCGTCGCCGTGGTGATTGCCGGCAACAGCACGCAGAACCTGGAGCGGCACATTCGCCGCGACGATCCACGTGATGCCGAGCACGCACGACACGGCTTTTGGGTCACGACGCTCGACGTGAGCGTGGGCGCCGATAGCGCCGACTTTGCCATTGTCGAGCGTCTGCAGGCGGGCGATGTGGTCGTGACGCAGGACATTGGCCTGGCGAGCATGGTGCTCGGCCGCGATGCCGCCGCCATCGGCGTGCGCGGGCGCGTGTACGACAAGGCGACCATCGACATGCAGCTGTTTATTCGCCACGAAGAAAAGAAGGTGCGCCGCGCTGGCGGTCGCACCCGCGGGCCGGCAGCCTTCACCGGCGAAGACCGCGCCCGCTTTAAGCGCAACCTCACCGAGCTGCTGCGCTAACCAAGGCAGATTTTTAGGCTATGCCCGGAAATTTGCCTTTTTGTTCTGACCGGTGTGAGCGCTCAGGATCCGTGGCTCAACAAAAAACGGGCTTCAAAATGCCATGCGTCGCCGCATTGTGTAGGCGCCGTGCATAGCTATTTTGAAGCCCGTTTTGTTAGGCCTACTTAGAGGCCGAAGGCAGATAGGGCGAGGCCCCAGCCCACGCCGATGACGTACATCATGACCAGGAACACGGCATTTTCGCGAGCGCTGCGGTTGGTGCGGAACAGGACCAGGTAGCCCACGCCGGCGGAAATGAGCGTGCCGGCGAGCATCGGTGCCAGTTGCAGTGCGCCTTCCAGATACAGCTGCGTAATGACCACGCTCGCCGAGCAGTTGGGGATCAGGCCGACAAGCGCCGAACCCAGGACGGCGAGCGTCTCGTTGCCACGCAGGAACTGCTCGATCGCAGATTCGCCAAAGGTCTCGAGCACGGCGACCAGAATCAGCGTCACTAGGAAAATGAATACCGATACCTGCACGGTATGCGAGATGGCGCTGCGGATAATCGACAGGACGGGCGCACCTTCGTGTGAGTGAGAGTGACCATGGCCATGATGGTGTTCATGCTCGCCCTCATGACCGTGATCGTGGACATGTCCATGTTCGTGCTCGTCCTCGTCTTCATCACAACCGCAATGGTCGCGCTCGCACAGCTCATGGATGTGATCGGCACTCACGCCAGCCTCGGCCACCTCGTCGATGATGTCACCGCCGCTGTGATCGTCATGCGCGCAGTTAACGTGCGCCGGATTGACAGCGGTTCCCAACACGGTACGGCGAATCGCCACATGCGCACGGGCGTTGCGACGCAGGCCGCGAATGGCAGCATCCACGATAAAGCCCGTGACCAGCGCGATCAGCGCCTTCGAAGCCAAAAGCATCGCCATAGTCTGCACGGGAACCTGCTCGGCAAGTAGCAGCGGCAGCATCTCGTCGGAGGTCGAGAGAAACACCGCCACCAGGGTGCCCAGCGTCACGACGCGACCGGCGTATAGCGTTGCCGCCATGGCCGAAAAGCCGCACTGCGGCACCATGCCCAGCAACGAGCCAACCACGGGGCCAGCGGCGCCGGCACGCTTAATGGCGCCGTTAACGCGGTCGCCCGCAACATGCTCAAGCGTCTCGAGGACCAGATATGTCACCAACAAGAACGGCACCAGCGAGAACGTGTCCTTGCCGGCGTCGAGCAGAATATCAATCAGCAAATCCATGACGGATGGAACCTTTCGTGTCTTTCGGCAGCATTGTAAAAGTCCTAGCGGTCAACTAGGGTATTGTAATTGTCCTAGGCGTGATGCCAATAGTTGCCCATGGTAAACTATCATCTCGCCATAACTCGACAAACCCGAGCCGCGCGACGCGGCCCGTCCAAGGAGCAGCATATGAACGTTTCGCAAGCACTCGAATACGAGCGCCAGCCGTTTATCCCCATGTTTATCTACGGCGACCACGGCGCCATGGAATCCGAGCGTCAGAAAGGCGAAGAGGCCCTCAAGGTGCTCGAGACTGAGTACTTTACCGCCGAGGACGACCCCGGCTTCGACTTTGCCACCGTGCGCGACCTAGCCGACCGCAACCGCGACCTGTGCGACCAGATTGGCGAGGCGCGCCTGCGCAACGTGACGCCCGCGACGCTTTCGCGCGGCCTGTCCGACGCCGACACCTGCGCTGCCATCGGCAAGATGCAAAAGCGCACCGCCGCGTCCGTCATGCGCGAGATCCGCGGCGACCGCGACGCGCTCGGCGTCGCCTACGCCCGCAAGCCCATTCAGGGCACGGTGCTCGGCATCGACATCGAGACCACCGGCCGCGCACCCGAGCGCGGCTATATCATCAACGTGGGCTGGGAGATCATGGACCTCACCAGCGACGCCGTCCCGCACGACGCCGAGGCGCACTACTGCGGCCTGCCCGATATCTACCGCGGCGAGGATGTGCCGTTGTCGAATATCCACCACATCACCTGGGACGACATCGACGGCAAAACGCCCTTCCGCGAGAACAAAGAGCTGCAAAAGCAGCTGCTCAAGCTTATGAAGAAGTACCCGTACATGGCGCACAACGCCGCCTTTGAAGACAGCTGGTTCAAGATCCACTTGGACGGTTACGCCGAGGCACGCCGCGCGGGTAAGATCATCGTCATCGACTCGCGCCAGATCTGCCGCAGCCTGGACGCCGATGTGCGCTCGCTCCCCCGCGAGTCCGCGCCCGCCGCGCTCGAGAACTGGGCGCGCCGCCGTGGCACCCTCGCCGCCGACGCCAACGAGCAGCACCTGGGCCTCGACGACACCGACCTCATGCTCCGTACCGTCCAGGCCGAGTTCAACCTCAAGAACCTATTTGCCAAGTAGATTGCCAAGCAGAGGCGCCATTCGCGAGTAAAACTTGCCGGGCCATAGCGCCTGTGAAAAAGCGACACGCCGAGGCACCCTTCTCAAGCGATGCAATGCGGGCCGATATCCAAGTGGATATCGGCCCGCATTGCACGTCGCTAAGGTACCCACGTTGACATCGGCGGCCTTATCCGCGCCCACCGATGCCCTTAGCCGCCTTTAGGACCAATCGATAGCAAAAAATTCGCGAATTATATTGACATATGAACATGCACTCATATACTCGGAAGTAAGTTATATGAGCGCATGTTCATATGAAAGGATATTGCAATGAGCGATCCCGCTGATGAAATAAAGTCCAGCATCGACACCACCATCGTGCCCGACATCCCCACCACCTGCTCGCCCGAGGACCTTCCCGACGAGGAGCTGCTGTACGACCTTGCCGACCTGTTCAAGGTTTTCAGCGACACCACGCGCATCAAGATCCTTTACGCCCTCATGGGCCGCGAACTCTGCGTGGCAGACATCGCCGAAGCGACCGCGACCTCGCAGTCTGCTGTGTCACACCAGCTGCGCACGCTCAAGCAGTCGCACCTAGTTAAATTCCGGCGCGACGGGCGCAATATCCTCTACTCGCTCGCCGACGACCATGTCTACACCATGCTCAACCAAGGCATGAGCCACATCTGCGAATAGCAACCAACCACGGTACCAGCGCGGCCTGCACCCAAGCCGCAAAACAGGGAAAGGAACCCACCATGAAAAAGCAGTTTAAACTCGACGAGATCGACTGCGCCAACTGCGCGCGCGAGCTTCAGGACGAGCTGGCCAAGCTCGAGGGCGTCAAATCCGTGTCCGTCAACTTTATGACCCAGAAGTTGACGCTCGAGGCCGATGACGCCGAGTTCGACGAGGTGTTCAACCGCGTTGTAGAGTTCACCGCCGACGCCGAGCCGGACTGCGAGATCATTCTCTAGCCCAGGTTTACGCCAACCTGCAAGGCCGCGATTGCCGCGGCCTTTATCCGCGATTTTATATGAGCGAGTGTTCATACATTCAAATGGGAGGATACGAGTCATGGCCACCGACGACCCCAAAAAGAAAAAGAAGAAGCGCAAGAAAAAAGAGTCACTCGAGCATAAACGCAACCGCATCCTGGTAGCGCTGGGCATTTTTGCCGTGGTGTACGCCCTCGATGAACTCGGCACCCTCGCCGCCGCATTCGGCACCCCGGGCGACACCTACGCCAGCTTTGTGCTGTTCCTCGTGCCGTTTTTGATTGCCGGCTACGACGTACTGCAAAAGGCATTCAGTAACATCCGCCGCGGCAAGGCCTTCGACGAGAGTTTCCTTATGGCCGTCGCGACCATCGGCGCGTTTGCCATGGTGCTCTTCCCCGATACCGACCCGCACATGGCCGAAGGCGCCGCCGTCATGCTGTTCTACCAGGTCGGCGAGCTGTTCCAGGCATACGCCGTGGGCAAGAGCCGCAAGTCGATCAGCGCCATGATGGACATCGCGCCCGACTACGCTAACGTCGAGCAGCCCGACGGCACACTCGAGCAGGTCTTCCCCGATGACATCGCCGTCGGCACCGTGATCGTGGTCAAGCCCGGCGAACGCGTGCCTATCGACGGCGTCATCGTCGAGGGCGAAACCCAGCTCGACACCGCCGCGCTCACGGGCGAGTCAGTCCCCCGCCCTGTCAAAACCGGAGACGATATCATCAGCGGCTGCATCAACATGACGGGCCTCATCCACGTGCGCACCACCAAGCCATTTGGCGAGTCCACCGTCGCGCGCGTCCTGGAGCTCGTAGAAAACGCCAGCGAAAAGAAGGCGCGCACCGAGAACTTCATCACACGCTTCGCCCGCGTCTACACGCCCGCCGTTACCGGCGCGGCTGCGGTGCTCGCGCTCGGCGGCGGCCTGGTCACCGGTGCCTGGTCCGACTGGATCCTGCGCGGCCTGACCTTCCTGGTCGTCAGCTGCCCATGCGCGTTGGTGATCAGCGTGCCGTTGAGTTTCTTTGGCGGCATCGGCGGCGCTTCCAAGCTGGGCGTTCTCATCAAGGGTTCTAACTACCTCGAGACGCTCGCCGACGTGGACACCGTCGTCTTCGACAAAACGGGCACGCTCACCAACGGCACGTTCTCGGTCGTCGCGGTACACCCCGAGGCAGGCTATACCGAGCAGTCGTTGCTCGAGGTCGCAGCCCTTGCGGAGTCGTTCTCCGATCACCCCATCGCGCAGTCCGTGCGCGTCGCCTACCAGGGCGAGGTCGACCCCAAGCGCGTGAGCGACTCCGCCAACGACGCGGGCCACGGCGTGACGGCAACCATCGACGGCAAGCACGTCGTCGTCGGCAACGCCAAGATGCTCGCCGCGGCCGGAGTCGAAGCACCGGACTGTGAGGTTGTCGGCACGATCCTCCACGTGCTCGTGGACGGCGTGTATGTCGGCCACATCGTGATTGCCGACACCGTAAAGGCCGATGCCGAACAGACGATCCGGGACCTGCACACCGCTGGTATCAACCGTACCGTCATGCTCACGGGCGACCGCGAGGAAGTGGCTGCGTCCGTTGCTGAGCAGGTGGGACTCGACGAGTTCCACGCGCAGCTGCTGCCGGGCGACAAGGTCGAGCGTGTTGAAGCGCTGCTCGCAGCCGAAAGCGGCAAGGGCAAGCTCGCCTTTGTCGGCGACGGCATCAACGATGCGCCCGTGCTCACCCGCGCCGATGTGGGCATTGCCATGGGCGCAATGGGTTCTGATGCCGCAATCGAGGCGGCGGACGTCGTGCTGATGGACGACAAGCCTTCCAACATCTCCCGCGCGATCCGTGTGGCGCGCAAGACCATGTCGATTGTCTGGCAGAACATCATCTTTGCGCTGGGTATTAAGCTGCTGATTTTAGTGCTTGCGGCGCTCGGCATCGCCAATATGTGGCTTGCCGTCTTTGGCGACGTGGGCGTGGCGATCATCGCCATCCTGAACGCCATGCGCGCGATGGGTGTCAAGAACCTGTAGCACTCGTGGTCCCTCCGGCCGGGGCCGGGCTTGGTTTTGAAAACGTCCTCGACCAATGAAGTGCCCCCGTTCTGCTCCTTCGGAGCTACGAACGGGGGCACTTCTGGTCTGCGGAATGTTTTCAAAACCAAGCCCGGCCCCGGCCTGCGGTGACATCGCTGGCGGTTCTTGGGCATCGCTTGCTGGCGGGGTTCCTTGTCTGAGTTGGGCTTAGTTGGTGGGGCCACTGGTCCCGGTCGCTGTCCCGCGCCGTTCCGGCGCGGGAGGCGCGCCTCTTTGGGAACGCAGAGATAGCTCAGCTGTGGTGGCGTCGCGCACCGATTGCTCCACTTTGGACTGCGTCGGACTCGTTGTTATTCGTATCCCCTATCCCCCTTTCGCTGGTTCGCGCTTTGCGCGAACTCCGCGCTACTGGGGACCTGTTAGGATTCCGTTGCTGAGTTCGACGTCTCTTCCCTGGCGAGCATCGCCCTCAGCTTCTCGAAGCTCTCCTCACTCAGGCAGTGCTCCATGTGGCAGCCCTCTTGCGACGCGACATCCGCCGAAACACCCGCATCCTCCAGCAGCCCCACGAAAAAGCAGTGGCGCTCCCACATTTGGCGAGCGACCTCCAGACCACGCTCCGTCAGATGAACGTCGCGCTTGCCCATTTCGACATAGCCGCTGTTCTCCAGCGTCGCCATGGCTTTAGAGACGCTCGCCTTGGTCACGCCCAGGTATTCGGCAACGTCAATCGAGCGAACGACGCCCTGGCGCTCCGAGAGCACATAAATAGATTCGAGATAGTCTTCTCCAGATTCACGCAGGGCCATGGGCCGCCTTTCGCGATGCTTGCTAGTTAGCCTTTGGATACTTTCCACGGCTAACTTTACCGCAAAAGTTGCCCATGTCTTACTACTTTGCCTAAAAGTTAGCCGCGTTTCACAAAACGTGCGGGATGAAAACAAAATGGGGGCGCCCCGCAAGGAGTGTCCCCAAGTGCCGGCACAAAAGGAACGTCCCCAACTGCCAGGTCCGCAGCTACAGCAGTCCAAAGTGCTTTGCGGCGTTGTAGATCCCGTCGTCGTCTACGGCGGTCGTAACGTAGGTCGCCGCGGCCTTCACGGTATCCTGCGCGTTGCCCATGGCCACACTTGTGCCCACGGCCGAGAACATCGACAGGTCGTTCTCGCCATCGCCAAAGGCGATCGCCTCGCTCGCGTCGATGCCCAAGCGCTCCAGCGTCGCCGCCACGCCCAGGTCCTTGCCGCCGTTAGCGGGAATAATATCGCAGAACAGATCGCACCAGCGCGTGGTGAGCGAATGCGACACGGCATCAGTCACGATATGCTCGTCGGCCGGGTCCACAAAGGCGCAGAACTGGTAGACCGGTGCGTCAAAGGCGCGCTCAAACGGCTCCTCGTGGTAGACGATTCCCGCGTTGCTACCGGCCGTCACCACGCGCTCGGACAGGCGGTTCACAAACGAATTCTCGCCCTGCATGCACAGCGAGTCGTAACGCCCCTGAGCCACCTGGTCCACGATCACCGCAACATCGTCCGGATCGATCGGGCAGCTGCGGTAAACACCACTGGCATCAAAGCAATGCTGACCCGAAAGCGTAATGTACGCATCCCAGCCAAGGTCGAACAGCCAGTCCGGCATCTGGTAGGTCGGACGGCCCGTAGCGATCACGCACGCAATCCCCTGCTCGTGAAAGCTGTCGAGCACCTGCTGCGCCGACGCCGGAATCCGGTGGGTCTTAAAGCTCAGCAGCGTGCCGTCGATATCGAAAAACGCGGCCCCGATCATCCTCGTCTACTCCTCGCCCTCGAGCTTTTCGCTCGCCTCGAGCCACGCCATCTCCAGCTCGTCCATGGCGGCGTGGGCCTCGTCGATCTTTGCCTGCTGCTCGCCCAGCGCCGTGTAGTTGGTGGGATCGACCTGGGCCATGGCGGCCTCGGCCTCCTCCACGCGAGCGCGCTGCGTCTCCATCTTGCGCTCGAGCGAACTCACCTCGCGGCGAAGCTTCTGGCGTTCGGCGTTGGAAAGGCCATTGGGCTGCCCGCTCGTCTTGGGCTTTTCGGCCGCAACCGCTGCGGCGCCGGTGTCGAACGTGCCGGTCTTGGCGCTCGGCGCGCCCACGGGCTCGCCCTCGGCGGTGGCGTTGCACAGGCGCAGGTACTGATCCACGCCGCCGGGCATATGCGTCAGGTGGCCGTCGAGCAGCGCCCACTGCTGGTCGGTCACGCGCTCCATGAGGAAACGGTCGTGCGTCACTAGGATCAGCGTGCCAGGCCAGCCGTCGAGCAGATCCTCGACAATCGCCAGCATGTCGGTATCGAGGTCGTTGCCGGGCTCGTCCAGGATGAGCACGTTGGGCTCGTCCAGGATTGTCAGCAGCAGCGACAGGCGACGGCGCTGGCCGCCCGAAAGATCGCCGATGCGGCTCCAGAGCTGCTGCGTCGTAAAGCCCAGACGCTCGCAGAGCTTCTCGGGCGAAGTCTCCTTGCCGTCGATGACGTAGTACTTCTTATAGTTGCTGAGCACCTCGCGGATCGTGTCGCCCATGTAGGGCTCGAGCTCTTCGAGCTGCTGCGACAGCACGCCAAAGCGCACCGTCTGGCCAATCTTCACGCGACCGCGCAGGGGCGCGATCTTGCCCTGGATCACGTCGAGCAGCGTCGACTTGCCGGCGCCGTTCTCGCCCAAAAGACCATAGCGGTCGCCCGCGCCGATGAGCCAGGTCACATCGGTGAGCACCTGTTTGGACGTGCCATCGGCATCCGCATAGCCGGCGTCCACGTCGACCACATCGATAACCTGCTTGCCCAGGCGGCTCACGGCCAGGCGCTTGAGCTCCAGCTCGTCACGCACGGGCGGCACGTCGGCGATCAGCTCGCGAGCGGCATCCACGCGAAACTTGGGCTTGGTGGAACGGGCCTGGGCGCCGCGGCTCAGCCACGCGAGCTCCTTGCGCGCCATGTTGCGGCGGCGCTCCTCGGTGACGGCGGCCATGCGGTCGCGCTCCACGCGCTGCAGGATGTATGCCGAGTAGCCGCCCTCGAAGGGATCGACCTGGCCGTCGTGGACCTCCCACATGCTGGTGCAGACCTCGTCCAAGAACCAGCGATCGTGCGTGACCACGAGCATCGCGCCCTGACCGCGCTGCCAGCGGGCCTTTAAGTGACGCGCAAGCCAGTTGATGGTACGCATGTCCAGGTGGTTGGTGGGCTCGTCGAGCATGAGCACGTCGTAGTCGCCGATCAGCAGGCGCGCGAGGTCCACGCGACGGCGCTGGCCGCCCGAAAGCTCGCCCACTGTGCCTTCCCAGGGCACATCGCTGATGAGGCCGGCCAGAATCTGGCGCGTACGCGGACTCGACGCCCACTCATACTCGGGCGCGTCGCCCACGACGGCATGATGCACGGTGTCGGTATCGACCAGGTTGTCCTTTTGGCCGAGCAGACCGATCGTCGTGCCGCGGCGGTGCGTCACGCGGCCGTCGTCGGGTTCCAGCGTGCCGGCGAGTACACTCAGCAGCGTCGACTTGCCGTCGCCGTTTTTACCGACGATACCAATGCGGTCGCCCTCGCCCACGCCGAGCGTCACGCTATCGAAAATATGCTTGGTGGGAAACTCTAGGCTGATGGAATCGCATCCCAAAAGAATCGCCATATGCCCTGCTCCTTCGTAGAAATTCAACGTTGTCCATGATAGCAGCGAGCCCCACCCCAAACCACCACGAAGGTGCCTGTCCCCTTTGTGGTGGTCGTTTCGGTCGCAGAGCAAAAAGGCGGGCCATCTCGCAAAAGAGATGACCCGCCTCTCCAATCAGTCCCACGACAACCGTGGCCGCCGCGGGCCTCAAGCATGTCCCGGACTAGGAGAACATACCGGTGAGGTAATCATTCAGCCGCTTATCCTTGGGCCGTTGGAAAATCTCGTCGGTCTCGTCGTACTCGACCATATCGCCCATGTAGAAGAACGCCGTGCGGTTGGACACGCGCGACGCCTGCTCCATGTTGTGCGTCACGATGACGATGGCACGGTCGGCAACGATCGACGACATCAGGTCCTCGATCGCCAACGTCGAGATGGGGTCGAGCGCCGAGCAGGGCTCGTCGAACAGGATCACGTCGGGGTTGAGCGCCAGCGTGCGCGCAATGCACAGACGCTGCTGCTGACCGCCCGAAAGCGCGTAGGCGCTCTTGTCGAGCTTGTCTTTGACCTCGTCCCACAGCGCGGCACCGCGCAGACTTTCCTCGACCATGCGGTCGAGCTCGTCACGGTCGGTGATGCCGTGGCGCTTGGGCGCAAAGGTGATGTTGTCGCGAATGGACTTGCGGAACGGATTGGGCTGCTGAAACACCATGCCAATAGACCGACGCAGCTCGTAGGTGTTCTCGGTCTTGGTGTTCACGTTGCGCCCGCGGTAGTTGATCTCACCCTCCACGCGGCAACCGCGAATCTCGCGATTCATTAGGTTGAGGCTACGCAAAAAGGTCGACTTGCCACAGCCCGAAGGCCCGATGAGCGCCGTGATCTCACCCTTGTGGAAGTCGAGCGACGTATTGTGCAGCGCATGGTGGTCGCCATAGTACACATTGACGTCCTTGGTGGAGACCACGACCTCGTCGCTCACGGCCTTGCCGCTCACGCGAACACGTTTCTCGCTCTCCCCCACGCTCGACAAAAAGTCCTGGGTGTCGGACGATGCCGCCTCGGTTGCGGGCGTCGCATTCATCTCGCTCATTCGGCCGTCATCCTCCTTGCCAGTTGCTTGCCTACGATACGGGCGACTACGTTAAACAGCAGCACGCAAATCATCAGCAGTGCCGCGGTGCCCCAGACGATCTGCTGGGCCTCGGGGCTGCCCTCGCCATAGATCTTGTAGATGTGCACGGCCAGCGACTCGCCGGGACGGAACACGTTCCAGGCGCAGGTGGGGCTCGACAGGTTAAAGCTCAAGAAGTTCAGGCGAACCGGCGAGCTCATGCCCGAGGTAAAGAGCAGCGCCGCGGCCTCGCCAAACACGCGGCCGGCCGAAAGCACGATGCCGGTCACGATGGCGGGCATGGCCTCGGGAATCAGGATGTGCAGTGTGGCCTCCCAGCGAGTGAGGCCCATGGCCAGGCACGCATCGCGCTGGGCCTGCGGCACGTCCTCGAGCGCCTGCTGAATCACGCGCACCAGGATGGGGATGTTGAACATGGTGAGCGCGACGGCGCCGGAGATAATGGAGTACTTCCAGCCCAGCTGCACCGAGAACACCAGAAAGCCGAACATGCCTACGACAATGGAGGGCAGCGAGGACAGCGTCTCGATGGCGGTGGAGGCGATGTCGCGGATGGGGCCGTCCGGCGCGTACTCGACCAGGAAGACCGCGCCGCCCAGGCTGATGGGCACCGAGATACCTAAGGTGATCAGCAGTAGGTAGAACGAGTCGAACAGCTGGTAGAGCACGCCGCCCTGCGTTCCGTTGGCGCGTGCGGGCTGCGTGAGAAATCCCGGCTGGAACAGCGTCGAGATGCCCTCGAACAGAATATAGGCCACCATGGAGACGACGATGAGCATGACGATGGCGACGATTGCCGTCAGCACGCCCGTGGCGATGCGGTCCTGCTTTTGGACACGCCCGAGTCTCGCCTCGTCGATAAGGATGCGCGTGCTAGCCACGAGCCTTCGCCCCCTTGCGGCCGATGAGATGGATGATCAGGATAAAGATGAGACTCATGCCCATCAGCAGCAGGCCGAGCGCCCACAAGACGTCGTCCTGGGCCGAACCCTCGGCATAGACCGCCATGGACGTGGTAAGCGTGGTGGTGATGGTGGACGCAGGCGACAGCAGCGACGTCGGCATGGCCTCGATGCCGCCGATAACCATGCGCACGGCGAGCGTCTCGCCAAAGGCGCGGGTCATGCCAAGGATGACTGCGGTCATGAGCGATGGCATAGCGCTCTTGAGCACCACGTGCCAGATGGTCTGCCAGCGGGTGTAGCCCAGCGCGAGCGAGCCCTGACGGTAGCTATCGGGCACGGCGCGCAGGCCGTCGACCGAAAGCGTAGTCATCGTCGGCAGAATCATGACGGCCAGTACGATGGCGCCGGGCAAGATGCCCAGACCCGTGCTCACGTGGAAAACGCTCTTCATGAGGCCAACGACCACGTGAAAGCCGATCAGGCCAAAGACGACCGAGGGAATGCCGGTCAAAAGCTCAATAAGCGGCTGAAAGACCTTGGAGCCAAACTTAGGGCTAATCTCGACCGCAAAGATGGCAGAGCCGATGGCGATGGGCAGCGCGATGAGCGTGGAGAGCACCATGACCGCAAACGAGGTGATGATCAGAGGCAGGGCGCCGGTATAGGGCAGGCCGTTTTCGGCCGTGTTGGCCAGGTCCCACTTGGTGCCGGTGAAGAACTCGACGACCGAAACGCCGTCCTTAACAAATGCCGAGAGGCCCTTTTGGGCGACCATAAAGATGAGCGCGGCAACGACAAGCGTCACGAGCGCTACGCACGCGCCCGTGACGCCCAGGCCTACGTTCTCAAGGTCGCGCTTTGGCAGCTGTTTTGCCATTGCAAACCTTTCCGGGGCGATTACTTATTTAGCGGAGACCTTGCCGCTGGCGTCCTTGACGACCTTCATGGCAGAGACGGGAATGAAGCCCTGCTCCTCGACGAGCTTGCCCTGGACGTCGTCGGAAAGCATGAACTCCAGGAAGGCCTTGGTGGCCTCGTCGGCGTCCTTCGCGCAGTACATGTGCTCGGTAGCCCAAATCTTAAAGGAATCGTCGGTGACGTTTGCGCTCTTGGGCTCCACGCCCTCGACCTTGATGGCATTGAACTTGGAGTCATCGAAGTGCGAGAAGTCCAGGTAAGAGATGGCGTTGTCGGTGCTGCCCATCTGAGTCTGGACGTCACCGGACTTGTCGAGCTCGGCGTCGCCCTTAAAGTCGACGGCCTCGTCGCCAAAGACGGCAGCCTCGAAGGTGGCGCGGGTACCGGAGCCTGCCTTGCGGTTGAGGACGACGATGGTAGCGTCGTCGCCGCCGACCTCCTTCCAGTTGGTGATCTGGCCGGAGAAGATGCCCTTGATCTGCTCGAGGGACAGGTCGTCGACCTTGACGTTCTTGGAGACGACAGGGCCCATGCCCACGACGGCGACCTCGTGGTCGACGAGGTTCTTGACCTGGTCGGCCTCGAGCTTGGTCTCCGCGAAGACGTCGGAGTTACCGATGGTGACGGTGCCGGCGGCGACAGCGGTCAGGCCCTTGCCCGAACCGTTGCCCGAACCGGAGATGGAGACGTCGGGGTTGGCGTCCATGAACTTCTCGGCAGCAGCCTCGACGAGAGCCTGGAACGAAGAAGCGCCGTCGTAGGTCACCTCGCCGGAGACGGACTCGGCAGCAGCAGCGCTACCCTTGTCGGCGGCGTCGGATGCGCCGGAGCCGCCGCAACCAACGAGGCCGAGACCGACGATGCTGGCGAGACCACCAGCGAGGCCGAGGAACTGACGACGAGAATAAGCCTGATCGAGCATGATCTTCCTTTCATACATGCGAATCGCGGGCACCCTGCCCGCTTTGCTGTTTGGAAAGATACGGCCCCGATCGTGCGACAACCGCGCCAGCTGCGGTTTCTTACGGGTATTTGATAGACCCTTACCGCAAGCGCGGCATGTCCTTTACAAACGAATAACAATCCCCCACCCAAGCATGGTGCGTCTTTTACACCGAAGAATCGTTGGCCCAAACTAGCCGTTGGGGACAGTCATCGCCAGCGGTTGCCCCCTCGGTGCCGCCGCCCGTCACTTCCCATTGCGCCGCCTGGTCTTCCGCGCCCGTCGCTTGCTGCTGCGTCGCGTCCGCCTGCCCGCCATGTGAGTCCTCCTTCACGAGAACCGCCTTTCCGCTCTATCGGCAGACACAAAAGAAGCCCGCCTATCTGCTCGATACGATCAGATAGGCGGGCGCCACAAAGTCAGACGAGCAACAGAACTCCATTGCAGCCGCGCTCGAACAAATATGAGCCGTTGGTTTACGAGCGCCGAACTCTCGGAGCGTTCTTCAGTCATCATGGTAAGATTCCCATCGGAGGTAAAGATGGAGACCATGCAGCTTGACGACACAGAACTGAGGGAGACTGCGAAGCAGCTCTATGAGTCGTACTCGACCGTCCTCTCGGAGTCCAAGCTCGCCTCCATCCTCCAAGACGCTCTCGGCGACTTCGCCCCCGTGCTCGATTCCAAATACGCCGCACGGAAGACCATCAACAACTTGGTGATGGGTTACTACCCAAACGAAGCCACCATCAAGGCTAATTTCATCGACAAGGTGCTCTTCCCGCTAAACCCGGCAAACATCTCCATCTTCGAGCTGCCCATCGGCAACAGCCGCGTGGATATGTGCAAGGTCAATGGCCACAGTGCCGCCTACGAGATCAAGACCGACCTCGACACGTTCGACCGGCTCGAAGGCCAGCTGAGCGACTACTTCGACGTGTTCGAGACCGTCTACGTCGTGACGTCCGAGAAGCGCTGGCAGGAGCTCCCGAGCTACGTCCCCGATGCCTGCGGGATTTACTCCTACAGGCAAGACGCAAGGGACGGCTCTTACCACTTCAAGGCGCAGCGCAGGGCCATCAAGAGCACAGACTTGGACTCCGAGAAGCAGCTCATGGTCATGCCCAAGCGCGCCCTCTGCGAGACCTTCGGCATCAGCGGCAAGGGCATGTCAAAACCCGCCATTGTCCAGGAGTGCCTCGCCGAGAACGGCCAAGCCAAAATCAACCGCCTGTTCAAGGCCTACCTCAAGCAGCGTTATGGCGCCTACTGGGAGCACTTCTGCAAAGTGAAGCCGCAGGTTTTCGGCATCGACTACGAATGGTTCTACCGCAACAGGCTAGAGCCGGGGATTGTCTACTGAAACACCCTCGAAGATTCTGACAGCTGCTGTATATAGCGGATAAGCGTGTACTTAATCCACTCGGCGAAGGTGCTCTGCGTGCCTTGGGCGTATTTCTCTGCAACAATGCCAAGGGCAACGCAGTTTCCTTTGGGGTTGAGCGTGGCGTCGGCCAGAATATCAGGGATGATATCCTGGTAGCCGCTCGGGCCGCGATCATAGTCATCGTTCACGAAGGTTTTGAATTCGTTCCTGGAACCATCATAAAGAACGGCAAGGGCACGGCCTTTGTTGGTCCCTCCTTCTGGAAGTTTGTCACGGAGTCCACCATAATCACCGACACCTTGGAAGCCATAGTTTGCAAAGGTGTCAAGGTGTACATTATTGATGATGTTGGCGTAATCCCCATTGGGAAAATCTCTGCCAGTGGCGCTTCGCGCCCTTGGGGAGCAAAGCGCGATGAGCTGCGCAGGGAGATTGAGACGCCGAAGCTGCATACACTCTATTGGCTTCGAGCGAATCGGCTGTTCGTTGAAATCATACAGAAGGAAATCGTCCGCCCGCAGAACCTGTTTGACCGCACTTTCATAGCCCCCAAGGTCATCGATGCGAATCGCAATTTGCTGAGCCGGATTATCCGCCCTTAATTGGCCCGCAAGCGCCACAACCTCACCGGGCTTCAGCGCGTCAATGCCACGCTTAACCGTGATGACGGGAATCAAGTTTGGGTACGCAGCGATTCCAAGGACCTTGGTCTTGTATAGGCCGAGGTCTCTATTGAGCTGAATGACGAGGGGAATCTTATCAGGCTTATAACGGTACCTGTTAAGGTCGCACCTGAAGTAGTCGACCAATACGGGACGGTTGGGAAACAGCTGGACAACCTTCTCAAGCGTAACATCGTGCGGAGAGGACATGTCCTTTATTGCTCGGTGGATAATTCTCCCGCCCTTGCAGATCTTCTCTTCTCGAACGATTTCGCCGGTGAACGGGTCGATCTTATCGTCGTAGGTTAACTTCTCTTGAATGACCTCTACCAAGGGGATCATGTCGCTACGCAGCAGGCCTTTTTCCTGAAGAATCTTCATCGCTGCGAACTCGCTTTGCCGATTCTTTATGTCGATCACGTACACGGCTCCACCCCCTAGTTGAAGCGATCCTTCAAGTCGTTCAGTTCAGCAAACGGCACAAAGCCGTCATGCTGCAGGAAGGCAACGACGATGCCCGGAGGCGTCCCCTGAGAGGCCGCAAAGCCCTTCACGGCGGCGCTGGAAAAATCGCCCGCAGCCGCAAACGCCCGGTAGTCATCCTCGTCTACAAAGAACTTCCTCGCATACGCATTGGCACGTTCATCGTCCTCGTCAGAGCTCTTGAGCTTTGGGTCGTCAATGGAGATCTCTGCGCCCCTCTGGCCCAATCCATCGAGGAGGTGGCCAATCTCATGCGCAATTGCAAACCAAGCATCACCGTGAGTCTTGTAGCGTCCGCTGATGTAGATTGTCGGACGCCCGAGATAGTATGTGAGAGCGCCGCGAACCTTTGCGTTGGCGATAGCCGGCCTGTACACCAAGTAAACGCCAACTGAGTTGAGCAGCATGCGGCAGCTCTTCAGCGATGCCATAAAATCCGTGTTTGAAGCCACATCCTTCAGATAGGAAAGTGCATCAACGAAAGCATCCTTGGAGTACACCGGGGCGTTTTTGGTATCGTTCTGGTCCTCAATCTCTTCCTTGCAGAGCCCGAGCCACACCACAACCGCCTCAGAATCGCCGCCATCCTGCATGAATTCAATACCGTCAGGGACGGCGTTCCCGTAGCGCTCAAAGTCTGTGATGCCAAGAATCTTAAGCATCGCGGTAGCCTGCTCAACGAGGGACATACCACTCGCACGCCCAAAAGCTTCCTTGAAGTGGAACCTCTTGGCAATCTCCTTGAGGTCAAGTTCCTCCAAATGCGCCTCCTCGCGCTCGCGAGCAAGGTACTCCTGATACTTGACCTCGTAGTTGAGCCAAAAGCTCGCAGGAACGTCGGGCATGACCTTCTCGAGCTTCAGGGCCATGTCCTCGGTAAGCCTGGTCTTCCCGTTCAGAAGCTGGGAGAGATGGCGCTCGCTCACGCCGGTGCGCTTCGAAACTTCCTTTTGGGTCAGGCCGCGCGCGTCAAGGTACTCCTTGATAATCTCGCCGGGCGCGACAATGAAATCACTCATTGCTATCTTCTCCTCTCCTAGCTCAGTGGTAGTCCTGTATATCCACGATACAGACGCTCGTGATCGTCGTGAGGTCATCCGGATCGAACTCTCCGACAGGGCGGACGACCAGCCTCATGTTCTTGCTGAGGTCGATTCCCCAACAGCCCTCGAAGTTGCCGGACAGCTTGTGCCTGCGCGGCGGCGGCAGATGGGTAATCTCCGAAAGGTCATTCGCGACCCGCAGGTCAGAAAGACGATGAATGAGGTTCTTGGCGATCTTGCCGTAGTTCCTCGTTATCGACCTCTGGTCCTTCAGACTCTTCTCAAGCGACTTGCTCGCATACTCGATATCCATCGCCACCTCCTTTGGTAGAAGGATATTGCAATTGATCTCTCAGGTCAATATTGATTTATGAGGTCAATTTTGAGTTGTACTTCAAGCTATAGCAATGGGGGGCCTTGTATCTGAAGCGGCTACTGTGCAACAGAGTCTTTCAAATAACCCCGCATGAACTGCCCGATCTCTTCTCCAAAGACGCTCAAGCCGCCCGAGGCAATGAGTCCCGGATGCACCCTGACCCCATAAATATCCCAGCCATCATCCCTAACATGCTGGAATTCGGCAAAATGCCCGCCGCCAACAGGGCTTCCATACGGATATAAGAGAACGAGCCTTTGAATCCCAGTCGCTTCCATGAACGCTCGGCCTTCGTAGACATCTGAGTTTGAAATCGTGCCGACACTCGCGTCATGAGATTTGTACTTTGCGTCGACCAACAAAGCATGGCCATCGGGTGTCCGCAGGATATAGTCCGGCCTGACCTTCATGACCGCTGCATCCCTCCGAGCAAATGGATGCTTCTCTTGGAAGGCGACACGGCAATCTTTAAGGCCGGCGACCAAAGCTTGCCGCAGGAATTCTTCCCAAGCATCCGAGGTGCGTACGACAAAGCCCGGACTAAGCATTTCACCTTGGCTTATGTAGTCAATGCCATAGCCATCGAGGATATCAATGCAGAGGCTATACAGATCTTGCCAGCCCCTGAATCGTGAGGGCACACTCCGTGGCGGGGCGGCGTCGAGCCTCGATTGCCCACCAAGTTGAGTGGCTACTCTAATCAACCTGGACTTCAAATCAAAGTCCGTCACGCTATTAATGAGCAGCCTTGTCACTTCAACAATTACGGCGTTGTAGATGTTTTGCCTTGTGAACTCCGTAACGTCCTGCAGAAATCCATCCCTTTCCGGAAGGACAACGCTTTCCTCAAAGAGGTCGCCCTCAATTTCAAACTGCCGTATCTGCTTGCGGCGATAGGTGCGTATGGGCACATGGGAAACAGAGTCGAACATCGAGAGAAATACCATGGCGAGCGCATCGCTAATGCCCCTGTCCTTGCTTCGCGTCGTGCTTATCATCTGTCGCTCAGCCAAAAGCCCCCACTTCGTCCTGGCAAGGAGAAGCAAAAAGTCAGCGCGCCAAGCCTCGTTCCCGTCCATGAACTTGGGAACGACCTCTATCTCAAGTTGATCGCAGACCGGAAATATCCCGGCAACCCGCTCAAACGAGAACCTGTTACGCTCGATATGAAGCGAGCCATTAAGAGATAGACGTTTGCAGAGATAGGCATCTGCAGCCGAGAGGCAGCTCATCAGATCATAGGGTTCAATGCCCAGCCGAATGGCTAAACTGGGTATCGGCTCCTTGTAGGGCTTGTCCTCTATCAGAACAATTCGGGCCAAGGCTTACCTCACAAGCGAGAGCATCATTGTGTACACATTGCTCTCATCAATGTCGGCTTTTTCGATTGTGATGACTTGCCTTCCCGCAAAGGTGGAGCTCTTAAGCCCGAAGAAAGACTCCGCACCCGCATTGAGGACTTCGGCTATGGCCTCCTTGTCGTTGAAGAAAACCTCTTCGATGTGGGCGTCCACAACAGGCCAGCACTCGGCAATATAGCGAAGAGCGCCCGAGACGTCTCTAGGCAGCTCGCTTGAGGGAAGCTTCATGAACACGCCCTGCCCAAGCTGGTAATCCTCTCCTCGACCTAACCGAATTTTATAGTTGATGACGGTGAGGGCATGAGCGGCGAGTCCGTAAACGTCCGCCGCACTCGCAGGTTCATCTGGGAAATCGCCTCCCGGATCATCAATCCCAAAGTAAAGGCAAAGTCCGGCGATGTTCGGACAGATCTTGACCCTCTTCCATCTACGCATAAACGCAGCGTCCATGGGTTCCACGGAAGAATCGGCCTGATTCATGGCGGCAAGGATATATAGCCTGCTTGGGAGTTGATAGTCCTCAAGCTCGGCCTTGTCGTTGAGTATCTGAACGGTGACGGTCTTCCCAGCGATGATCCCACCATCGTCGTCTAAGCGCTTGTCGGCCTCGAAAGCTGAAATCATATCCCCGAAAATGCTGACGGCTGGGCCACGATTGATCTCATCAATGATGAGAAGCGCAGCAGAGTCAGACTGCTTTGCAAACTCTGATGCCTGCCAAAGCAATCCTTTGGAGACCTCAAACTTGACCGTGCTCGCGTCTGGGACGGGGACGATGCCGCGAACAAAATCCCTGTACCGAGTCCCTTGATGAAATGTCGTCCTAAATACCTTGCGGTTGCTACACCCTCCGCCGGGGAAAGCACCCTCGTCAGAGGCGCTCGCAATGGGAAAAGCGGCAGCTCCATAGGGGTCTACGGTGGTCTCTCCTCTCTCAAGGAAGAGATGTTCGGCCATATTAAGCAGAGTAGTCTTGCCGGTCGCAGGCGCCCCCGTCAAGAGAACATTCTTGTCATCGGCAAGCATCCTCAAAACCCTTTTGGCTTCCATCATGAGCTGTTCTTGCATTCTCTCACCTCACACCAAGTCAACTGAAAACACAACGGCATCGTTTCCGTGCTTCTCTTCTATCGCCTCATACATTGCCGCAGCGATAATCTTATTGCTTCTAGGATGGCTGATCTGCTTCTCAGTCAAGTACTGAGCTTGCGAGAGCCCACTAGACTTACGGATGAAAGCCATGAACAGCATGCCATCACCCTCGGCAATATCAGGAAGGTCAAGAAAGAAGTTAAGCTTATTGATTTGGGCAATCCTAACTTCTGTTGGCCTAGAGTTTGTCGGCTTAAACGCGTAACGAACGGTTTCTACGGTGCGCGTCTTGTCTGCTCCGAGGTGCTCGAACTCAGCGATTTTGTAGGGGGTATTCCTCTCGTGAACTATCTCGACAGGAAAGAACCTGTCGAGGCAAGGGGCAAACTCCAATCTGAAGCGCAGGTCACGTGCGCCACCACCCGTATTCGCGTTGTTGGACTCTGCTTTAATCTTCAATATATCCGCAGGGCGCATCTCGTGGCACAAGACCTCAACGACGCTCACATCAAACCTCCTTACCTTCCGCCCTTGTCAACTGACGCAAATGCTCGTTGGGCACATAGGGCAGAGCCCCATGTGCCCACGCCTCTCGTGCGCGTTCCAAGTATTCGCATTCGCCGCTTAAGTAGTGTCTGATCAAATCAAAGGTAGGTCTATGACCTCGAGAGAAAGCAGCGTTAACTCGATCGACAAGGGGGAAATCATTAACGATGAGTTCGAAGTCGCTGGGACCAAGTCCGTATGCGCGCAAAACAAGAGCATCTATCTCGCCTCGCAGGCACGCGCACTGCCAGTTCTCCTCATTGCTCCACCCGGCATCGCCGTCTTTTAGCTCGATCAGCTCTCTAACGGCGTCAACAATCTGAGAGCCCGTAGTGTCCTTCAGGTCAATGCGTGGAAACGGAAGGTTCTCTAAGATGAAGAAGTTTATGGTCGTAGTGATGTATCGTCTGACCAGCCAATCAAAAACAAAAGAGTTGGCTATCCCTAGCCAGAGGAAAGCAACATCCATGTCGTTAAAGAGAAGTGTCGGCACCTTGTTCCCGCAGACGCATTCAGCTGGAATAAGAGCAGCCTGCATTGCGCGTTCGTTGGTTTGTCCGGCTATGTCGCAATACCCGACGCGAGCTTTACTTGTCCTCTCGCGTAGAGACGAACTCGTATCGTCTTTAGAGACATAAAACTGAGGCTTAATCCTGCTGCTTCCGGGAGGGACGACCTTCCACTTGGCCGACCTGCCTTCTCCAGAAACGTATTGTTTGCACCCACAACGGTAGGGCGAGACCATGCGCCCCTCGATGAGCGGCATGAGCCCGCTACCCGGTTCAGCCTTCTTTTGAAAAAGAGAGCGGTCCAAAGTCATATCGAGCTCTCTCACGGGAGCAACGCTGGAGAATAGCTCATGTTCGGCCATGCGATCGCTTTGCCCCCAGGCTCGTCGAAGCAACGCGGCTTCTTCGGCCGTTCTCACCTCGGGAGCACCAAGCTCCCGAGACGAATCGCAAAAGAAGTCTCGTCCCAACTCAAGAGTAGAGACAGTACCCACGCCCACATCATCTGCGTCGCAATAGAGATATTCAATGCTGCGGCGTGAATTGCCTTCGTCGTTTCCAGCGAGCACCGCCAAAACGAACTTGAAGCGTGAGTCGATGGAAAAGAATTTGGCGCGGTTCATGAAGATGGAAATACCAACCCTGCCGAAGCTGTCGGCAATCATTTCACGAGCATCAGCAAGCCCCTTGGAGCGAATCAGGCCTGCAGGGAGGTAGAGCGCAATGGTTCCCCCTCGGCTGCAAAGCTCAACGCTTAGAGCTAGGAATGCTTGATACAAATCTATGCCACCCTTGAGGCCATACGCATTGGCGATGGACCGTGATTTGGCGCGGCTTTCATCGCGGTGCCCCTCATAACCTTCGGGCATTTTCTCTATAGACTCGCCATAGCGAGCGTCGACGCCCTGAGCTCGAGCAAATTCACTTCTCGAAGGCCTCACGCGTTCCCATGGGGGGTTGCCCACTACGAGCGCGAAGCCCTTTACCCCGAATGCCGCGAGTAAGCCCGCTCCCCGTTCAAGGCTGTCGGCGCATACAAAGTGAGAGATCAGGACGGAAAGGCAGGCCGAGTCGCACAGCAAGGAGGCCAGCGCGAGAATCGAGCCCCTAATAGCAAGCGGTTCCAGATCTACGCCAAACAAGGACGAGGAAACAAAGCTCGACGCATCCGCACCGGCTTGGCGCAGATAATCAGCGCAGGCCGCGAGAAGGATTGAGGAACCACAGGAGGGGTCAAGTATGGCGCCGCCAGAATATCCTGGCATGACGGTTTGAGCGAGATAAGCCGCAAGCCTAAAGTCGGTATAGACGGAGCCTTTTTTCTTCGTCTCCAGCTCGTCTAGATCAATTCGCGCAAGGGCAGAAAGCGCCACAGGGTAGGCTATGCCACATGCGTCGATCTCAACGCGCAGTTTGGATACAGTTTCATTCGCAGGCTCGAACGCAGGGGTATAGCCCGTAACGCGGAAGTAGTCTGTGATGCTGATTCCGGAATAACTGCAGGATACGTACTCAAGAAGCGTAAGTTTTGCCTCGGCATAGTTGTTGAGTCCAGAGGTAGCGTCAGCAATGACGGCACTGGCGGCGAGCAATCGCTTTTTCTCTGTCGTGTCCGGATGAGCCACAGCCTAAGTCCCTTTAATCCTTATCAATCTCAATCAGATATTCAGCGACCACCGCTCCAGTTTCAGCGGCGGTCTTGTTGGGCCTATACCTCCCAATCTCGCCAAGCTCATAAACATCAACTTTGCCGAGCTCCGACAGGCCATCAAGCAAATCATCGAGCGCCACATGCCCCTGCGAGCTGTACGAGAGGAAGATACGGCGTGAGTCCAGCCCGCCTACGCAGTCACAAAGCGCCCTGAGAGCCTTCGTCTTGTAGCAGAAAGGCGATGCCATGTGTTTCCACGGGCGAAGGCCGGCAACGCCCTCAACCTTCGGCTCATCATGATACGCGATGGTTTCGGGAATGTGATAGTAGGAGGCGTACTGTCGCTTAGTGTAGGGAGGGTCGAGGTAGACCGTATCGCCGGGAGATACTTTAAGTGAAAACACGTCACCAACCTGAACCCGATGCCCTATCGAAGAGGATAGAAGCTCGCGCGGCCTTACCGAAAAAGCGCCATACGACTGTTGAGTCCACCTCTTTAAGAAGCATCCATATGTACCAGCAATATTGGCAATGGAGTTCGAAGCCTCAATGACATCAGCAACGAGGAGCGTCTCCTCAACACCCCCAATGACGCCGGAATCCCGCCATTCGGCAATGAGATTACGGGCGCCATCAATTCGGCGGGCATTGTGTTCCGTAAAGTACCTTCTCTCGTGCGGACAAAAGGCAGCGGAAGCAGGACTGTAGGTTCGCCAGATATAGCCGTCGCTCGGAGCACAGGCGTTGAGTCTTTCGATAGCCGACTCATACGAACCGAGCTCCTTGAAATTAAGCTCAGAACCGCAAAGAAGTGAGGCCTCAGTAATCATAGCGGCTGAAAGCAGCGTATCGTTGCAATCAACGTTCCAACCGCGAAGGGCAGCGGTGCGCGCAACGACGCCGGTGCCACAGAAACCGTCGACAAAACGGCCTGAATAGCCGCTAGGCGACCCAACAATATCGAGAATCGCCTCAGCTAGGCGAGCTTTTGAACCAATGTACCGTATCGTCATCCTGCTCCAATCCACCGGTGTATTTTACTACCCAGCCCGGACAGCCGGAACACCCAAGTGAGTCCGAAGCCGATTAGAAGGGTGACTACTAGAGACTCGCCAGAGCGAAAAGCCAACGCCGCTCCTGCAATTCCGTCCCATCCTCGCCAGCGTTTAACCTTTTCAGCCGCCCCGCGGCCGGAGGCCGGCCAGGCTCGACGCTGCTCGTCGAGGGTTCGTCCGCGTCGTGGCCGCGTGCGCTCCAGACGCCTCCGCCGGCCCGGTCGCGCCCATGGCAGCGGCCCCACGCTACCCGTGACCCAAACGCGCCCTGTGCGACTATCAGCGACCCTCACGCCTTCGCGGCAATGCTCCCTCATGCGCCGCATGCCAAGCACAGCCAATCCACCTGCAGACGGCCCCACGCAAGCCGCTACGCGCCCGCAAGCTACCCCGACCGGCATTCCACCCCGAAACGCCGCTGGAATCGGCTAGACTAGCCACATCGCTACTGGAACGGAGAAGCTACGTGGCCTACCTTGCATGCCCCTGCGGCAACAGCATCTCGAACTGCTGCAACGGCGACGAGATGGAGAACGGGTTCATTTCCTCCTCCAGCCTCAATCAGCACCACAGCGACACGACCTTCTTCTCGTTCGAGTCCACGCCCGGCGCGAGCACCAACATGTGGAAGTGCGACATATGCGACCGCATGATGGTGTTCGACGGTTGGAACGACCCGGTGACGCGCTGCATGCGCCGCATAGCGACCGACGCCCCGCCCGAAGATCTCGCGGAGATGGCACACGCGGACGGCATCATCTACAACAATCTTCTATTCAACGAGGTCGATAGCCACTTCACCTACGCCCATGAGCACAAGGGAGCCCCCGAGTACGCCTTCTGGAACGAAGACGTCGCGCACGAGAACCTGCCACCCCTCTCGTTCGAGATCATGCAGCACGAGGTCTTCAACCACGAGAACGGGCGCTTCCGCGACTGGTGGTACGCGAGCCTCTACGACGACTACCTCGTCTTCTACTCGCCGTACGACCCGGAGCGCAGGCAGCCGCCCGTCAAGGCGTGGAAACGCTACAAGCAAGTCTGGCCCAAGGAGGACGAGGCCGGGTAAGGCACGCCACCCGCGCGCAACTTCGCCGTCTCCTTGTCCTCCCCATACCAACGCATCCGGTACTCCCAGGCACCCATGAGCCCCGCCGCGATCTCGGCCATGTCCTGGCGCTTCTCGGCCTCGGTGTCCTGCACAATCGAGTCATCAAACTGCACCTGCACGCAGCCTTCGTCCGGAATGTCTTCGCCGAGCGCACGGGAACAGGCCAGAAGTGCCCGGCTCGTGTTGACGATCGCGCCCTGCAGCGCGTTCTCGTGCTTGCGCACGTTGCGCATGAGGGCCGAGTTGTCGGACGAGACCTCGGTCGCGGTCTTCACATAGCCCGAGTTGTCGAAGTCGAAGTAGCTGATGCCGAACCCGCAGAGGTCGCCCAGCACTTGGAGGGCCAATCGCAGAGCCTGAGCCTGTGAGTCGGTCCTGAGCGCCGAATCGAACTCTTGGATCGTGTCCTCGGTGCTCATCACCTTGCGGAAGACGGTGCAGTCGCCCCGTCCAAAGGGAATCGGCACGCGCCCGCCGTCGGAGCCCTTCCCTTGGTCGAACATGACGTCGGAGAGGAAGACGCGTATCTTGCCTGCGTCGATCTCGTTGATAAGGGCATCGAAGGCGGGCCCACCGACTGAATGGCGTCCACGGCGTCCGCGAACACGCTTTGGCCGCAAGGCGAACAGTCCACTCGGGTATTCGGCACGGCAGGCTTTACGATTCCGAAGGTCGGGAAGACAGACCCCGTGTCAACAAGGCCGGCCACCCTCCGGGACGTCGAGCGTCCTTCCCTCATGGTCAAAGCAAACCGTCTCTATGCGATAAGACCCGTCGTCACCCAAGAGGTGCATCTGGAGCTGGTCAACTGCAGCACCCTGCGGATACCCCCTCGTCACGAACGCGCACTCCGTCACGCCCGCAGCATCCCATGGAGACGAACCACCATGCGCGCGTCGTAGTGTCGAACCTTCGCAACCTTGCGTTCAAGGTCGAGTCACACGCTGAACGCGCCCGTTCCGAGCCCGAACGCTCGCATCACCGCCTCCTGGGCTCTGCTCGTGAAGCCGCATCCGGCAAAGCATCTGTCGAGAAACTCGGTCGCTCGCTGGTCGTCGCAAACCACCTGCGCCTTTTCGTCAAGGAGGAGAGAGCCCAACTCCCGGCACACCCGCATGGCAGGCATCATCGAGCGCCGGTGCACCTCGTACACCCGCCCAAAGGCATCGGTGTCTCGATAGTCGTAGAACGAGCCCACCGCCCTCATCCAGCCGTCCCATTCGGCGATGTACGGTTCCATGTCCTCCAAAGGAAGCCGGAAGCCATGCCCCTCCAAGTAATTCCTCACGTGTCCCGGCACCCAATGCTCCCGCGCGTCATCCACGCTCATGTAAGCCTCCTATGGTCGTTTAGCATTTGAAGGTGAAGAAAAGCCGCCGAGCAGCCCATCCCCACTGCTGCATAGGCCCCCTCCGTTTCCAATCTTTCGGAGTACATGTTGAGAAGGTCGAGAAGCCCACGGCATCCCACGCCAAGCAGGGCTCCGTTGAAGGCGAATGTTGAGAAACCCACGGCCATCACCCCCTGAGCACGTCGTCCATCACGGCGCACCTCACCGCGTCGATGCAGTGGTCGTTGCCGTCGGGTATCTCGTCGATCCAGCTGCCGTCGCGCTCCCTCATGTACTCCTTCAGGGTGAACTCCTCGTAGGCGAGCGGGCACCTCACCAGGTCTATCACGATCTCCCGGAGCCCCGCCAGTCACTCGTAGCTCAGCTTCCGCATCCGCGACTTTCTCGCCGGTCGCGCCTGAAGCCCGTACTCCCGCTGGTACACCGCCATCGGCTGCTTCCCGTCCGGCGTGTCGTCGCACCATATCAACTCGTTGTGAAGGTACGGCTCCTCACCCGTCTTATCGGAGAAGGCCAATGCGCCCACCATCATCTAGCCCGTCTCGGCGGGCGTCTTGCGGTTGGCGGAGAGCTCTTGGAAGAGGATCAGCCGCCGGGCACTCGGCTCCCAGCCGCACCTCACGAAGCGCCACGGGTCGGGGAACCACCCCCAGTCCACGCCATTGCGCGTCCTTTCGAATCCGCGCATCGCCCAAGCGCTCCTCCACGATGTTCCCGAACACCTCGCCGCCCGTCCCGGTCACCTCGCCCAGGTCATAGCACCCCAAGAGGCCGAGGCCCGGGCACGGGGCCGCGCCGGCCGTGTCGAGGCACGCCGCGAAGTGCAACCGCCGCCTGCAGGAGAGGCGCGAGGCGATGTCCGCGGCGGGCAAGAGGCCCTGCGTTGCGAACTGCGCGACGGCGCGGGAGATGGCCTGCCGGGCGTGGGCGATAGCGGGGATGGCCTCGTGACCTCCCCCCGCAGATAGGAGTCCGACCCCGGGGCGCGCCGCGCTCGAGGCCGTTGGGAGGCCACTTCAGTGCTTTTTATGGGCGGCGGGCAGCCGCCACGCCCGACAACAGACCGCGAAGTCGCCGGAGGCCCCAAGCCGTAGCAACGAGATGCGGTTCCGACCCGCGGATATTAGAGTGCCGAACGTGCGTCGAGCGGACACGCCCTCAAGCGGCGCCGCCACCGGGTGAAGATAGCCGGGCCCTGCCGTCCGCGGTAGCTCCGCGGACGGCAGGGCCATTTTGCCGCTTGACAATGTTCAACTAATATTAAAAGGAGCGCCCCAAGTGCCGTGTCCGTGCGACAAGAGCGTCCCTTTTGACTAGTCGTTTAAGAACGTCCCAATGATTAGACGACTACCTCTACAGTTCCAACTCGTTGAGCCTTAAGATCGCCACGATATAGATCTTGAGCGCCTGCTTGAGCTGTTCCTCGTTGGCGCACTCGTTGGGGCCGTGCATCTGGCCGCCCCACGCGGGCAGCTCAAGGCCGGTCTCCTCGGGGCCAAACGACACGGCGCGGGCAAAGTTGCGCGCGTACGTGCCGCCGCCCATGGCGAAGGGCTCGGCATGCTTGTCCGTAAACTCGTTATAGGTGTCAATCAGCGCCTTCACAGCCGGGTCGTTGGCCGAAACTGAGAACGGCACCTTGGCACGACCCACGCGATACGTCACGCCAAAACGGCCCACGAGCGGATCGAGCTGCTCGCGGATGGTATCGGCACTCGTGCTGTCGGGGAAGCGCACGTCGATGACCTGCTCAATATGGCCATCCGCCACGCGGGTGACGCCAGCGTTGCAGGTAAGCGGGCCAAACGCCGGACTCGTCGCATCGATACCTAGGCCGCGGCCATAGGCGTCCGCATGCACAAAAGCCAGGAACTTGACGAACTCGTGCTCGGCAGGTCTCAGCAGGCGCTCGTCGCGCGCACCAAACGCATCCTCGGCCTCGCGCAGATACGCCACGATGAGGCCGACGGCATTGATCGTTCCCTCGGGCATCGAGGCATGACCGCCAATGCCGTGGGCGAAAATCTGGGCATGTCCGTTGTCGAGTGCTGTGATCTCCAGGCGGTCGGCGTTCTCGACCGGTGCCGGCAGCTCATCGGCGTCAATCGCAAGCTCGCAGATAGACTGCGACGGAATGGCGTTGCTCGCCTCGGCACCGCTCCAGGACACAATACGACCGCCGTCGATCTTGGAGCTCACAAATGTCGCCCCAAACTGGCCCTTCTCGGCATTGCAGACCGGGAACTCGGCATCGGGCGTAAACAGAAAGTCGGGGTCTGCGTGGTTCTCCAGATAATGGTGAACGTCGGACATGCCCACTTCCTCATCGCAGCCCAGCAGCGCGCGGAAGGTATAGCGCGGCACAATGCCGTGTTTGAGCAGATAAGCGCCAGCGTAGAGCGACAGCACCGCCGGGCCCTTGTCGTCGATCACGCCGCGGCCGAGCAGCCAGCCCTCGCGACGCTCCATCGCAAATGGGTCGGTATTCCAGCCGGGGCCGGCAGGCACCACGTCCACATGGCAGATAGTCGCGAGCTGCTTATCGCCGCGACCCGGAATATCGGCGATGCCCACAAAGCCCTCGTCATCGCTCGTCTGGTAGCCGAGCTTTTGCGCAATGCCGAGCGCGCAATCGAGCGCATCACGGACCGGGCGGCCAAACGGCGCACCGGGCTCCGCATCGGCAGCAACGGCCACAGACGGATAGCTCACCAGCTGCTCGATATCGGCGACGACATCTTCCCAGACCTCGTCGACATATTCGGCAACGCTCTGCTCCACCTGATTCATGGACGACCTCCTTACCAATGAGCGGCGAGCGCGCTCGCCCCTCACATTACGTCATTAGATAGCGAAAAGTTTAGCAAGCTCGGCCACCGAGTGCACCACCGCATCGGCACCCGCCGCCTCGTGCTCGCCCGGCGCCGCCGCGCCCGAATAGATGCCGATGCACGGCACGCCCATTGCGTGCGCGCCCTCCACATCGTTAAAGCGATCGCCGATCATCACGGCATCGTCGGCCGTCGCGCCGAGCGCCGCCAGGGCATCGCGGACCGAATCGGCCTTGGTCTCGCGTCCCTGCGGCGGATTCATGCCAATCACCGCCTCAAACTGAGAGAGCCCGAGCTCACGCACCATGTCGATGCACTTGGCCTCCATGCGCGACGTCGCCACGGCCATACGTTTGCCTTGGGCGACCAACCCATCCAGCAGCTCGGGGACCCCATTGAACACGGGATACTCCTCCGGTCCCAGTTCATCAAAAAAGGCGCGGTACTCATCGGCCACCACAAGCGACTCCTCGCGGGAAAAGCCGTAAAAGTCGTGAAAGCTCTTCCACAGGGGCGGCCCGATCATGCGGCGCAGATCACCCATCTGCGCTTCCGAAAACCCGCGCGCGGAAAGCGTCTTGCGCGTCGAGGTCATCACCGCCCGGCCCGTATCTGCCACCGTGCCGTCAAAATCGAACAGCACAACCGGCCGCTCGCAAAGTTGCAATGCCGCCATCGGCACCCTTCTTCCCCAGTTGATGATTTCCACACCACCGCTTCAAACTGTTGACTATTCAACAATTGAACCTAGCAATGTAGAGCAACTCCACTATACTTGTCGCACTTTGCTTTCAGAAGGCGGCGCTGCCGCGCCCCAACGAAAGGTGCAATTATGTCTTTTGCCATCATAACCGACTCCACGTCGGACATCTCCCCCGCCCGCGCCCAAGAGCTCGGCATTTACGTGATTCCGCTGCATGTGATTATCGAGGGCGAGGACCTGCTCGACCAGGTGCAGATTACCGCCGAGGAGTACGTCGCCCGCATGGCCGGCTCCGAGCAGCTGCCGCACACCTCGCAGCCGAGCGCCGGCGAGTTCAAGGCACTCTTCGACCGCGTACGCGCCGACGGCCACGATAGCGCGATCTTTATCTCGCTATGCAGCGAGTGGTCCGCCTGCTATGCCAACGCATGCCTGACGGCCGAAACCCACGAGCTCGACGTGCGCTGCATCGATTCGCGCACCGGCTCGGGCGCCGAGGGCCTGCTGGTGGAGTACGCGCTGGCCATGCGCGAGGACGGCCGCAGCCTGGACGAGACCGAGGCGCAGATCCGCGCGACCCTGCCCGACGCCCACCTGTTGCTGATTCCGCGCACGCTCGAGAACCTCGTTAAGAACGGCCGCGCGCCCAAGCTCGCCGGCCAGTTGACGCAGATGCTCAACATTCGCCTGGCCGTTTCGCCGGAGTGGAAATCGGGCGAGATCAAGGCCGTCAAAAAGGGCCGCGGCGCCAAGCGCATCGTTGCCAACACCATGACCGATTGCCTCGCATTTTTGGCCGAGCATCCGGGCTCCAGCGTGCGCGTACTCACGACCGGCGCCGCTGAGGAGCAAAAGCTCGTCAGCCAAGCGCTCGCAGGCCGGGACTACGTGGACGCCGGCACCGGCCCCATCGGCTGCACCATCGCCACCCATGTAGGCGTCGACGCCATCGCCATCAGCTACTGCCCTCGTTACCAGCCCATCCACTAGGGGCACCTTTACCACTTGCGGTGGAATAGGAACTGTTTTTGGCTTATCAGCCGCAAATCAATCCCTATTCCACCGCAACTTAGAAATCGGCGATCAGCCCAGCGGACCCTGAAACAGTTCCTGATGAGTGCCCATTCTCACCAGCCTAATCACTGGGTTAGTCTTATGGGGAAGATAAAGAACGACCACATCGACCAAGCCATCGGATAGGTGGAAATCGATGTGGCCGTTGTAGTTTCCGCCCGGGTTTGAGAGCTCGTGGGCGCCATACTCCGCCGGAAGTGACCCATGAGCCACAAGCTCTGCAACCGCCGCTTTAAACTCACTTTTTAGCTGCGGATGCATGCGCATCGTTCGTTTGTAGTCCACCTTAAATTGAGCCTCGACTTTAATCTCGAACATCGCTATTCCTCATCGAGGAATGACATAAGCTCATCAGCGTTATTGAATGACAGGCTATCGTCCGGCAAAATCCCCAGCTCATGAGCCTCGGCGATCACCATGGCGCGCCTCGTCACCTCGTTGGGCACCTCCGCCCTTCCTACAATCTCAAAAGGAATCTTTCGCTGATTTACCAGCTGCCGAACAGCAAGATTGAGATAGGAATTGAGGCTGAGGCCGACCGAATCCAAGAACTCAGTCGCCTGCTCCTTGAGCCCCTCTTCGATTCGAACCGTCGTAGGCTTAACTGTTGCTTTAGACATTTGCGACCTCCTCGCCCTCGTCTTTTACACCAGTATACCCAATACGCATGGCAATCTGATGTTAGATAACATCAGATTGCCATGCGTATTCATGTCGCGTGGGCACGATTGATCTACATCAGCCCGCTGAGCGCAATGTCAACGGCCTCGTTGAGGTCGTCGGTAATGTGTACCAGATCCGGATCGAGCGGGCTAATCATACCGGTGCTCATCACCGGGCCGTTGAGCCAGTCGAATAGGCCCTGCCAGTACTCGGTGCCCACCAGCACGAGCGGCATGCGCTTGACCTTGTGCGTCTGCACCAGCGTGAGAACCTCGAACATCTCGTCGAGCGTGCCAAAGCCGCCGGGAAATACGATGGCGCCCGAGCTGTACTTAACGAACATGGTTTTGCGCACAAAGAAGTAGCGGAAGTCCATGCCGAGGTTCACGTATTTATTGAGCCCCTGCTCGTGCGGAAGCTCGATACCCAAGCCGACCGACTTGCCATTGACGCTCGCCGCTCCCCTGTTGGCCGCCTCCATGGTGCCGGGGCCGCCACCGGTGATGACCGCCACGCCACGTTGCGCGATCTTGCGCCCGACGGTACGTGCCGCTTTGTAGAGCGGATCGGTCTTGGGCGTGCGGGCGCTACCGAAGATGGTCACCGCAGGTCCGAGCTCGGCAAGCGCGCCAAAGCCATCGACAAACTCGGCCTGAATGCGCAGTACGCGCCAGGGGTCGGCGTGCAGCCAGTCGGTCGAGTCCTCGGGCGCCAGCAGGTTAGCGTACGTGTTGTCCTTAGGAATCATAGGGCCGCGCATGACCACGGGACCGCGGCGGTACGTCTCGTCGTAGGCGGGCTCGCCCTCAACGTTCTCATTCTTAATCATGGGTACTCCTATCGAGAAAAAGAAAAACGGGCGGGGTCGACGCCATGCGTCAAACACCCGCCCGAACATCAACTATTCGATATGGTACCCACGATGCATCAAGCGCTTGCAAGGCATCGGTCAGTGGTCGCGGCTCTTAGTAATCCACCGCCGCAGGGCTGTTCATCCAGTCGCTCACGAACGCACCGTAACGGCCCTCGATAATGGCCTGGCGGGCACGCTGCATAAGGTTAAGCAGGTAGTAGATGTTATGCATCGACAGCAGAATGCCGCCGAGCATCTCCTTCTGCGTGACCATGTGGCGAATGAGCGCGCGGCTGTAGCCGCCCGTGCACACCGGGCAGGTGCAGGTGGGATCGATGGGGCCGTCGTCGTGCGCAAAACGCGCGTTGCGGAAGTTGAGGCGACCTTCACTGGAGAACGCCGTACCCATGCGGCCGGTGCGCGTCGGCAGCACGCAATCGAACATGTCGATGCCCACGCCAACGCCGCGCACGAGCGTGGTAGGGTTGCCGACGCCCATGAGGTAGCGCGGCTTGTGCTTAGGCATGTACTCGGAAACCAGCGGCGCCAGCGTCTCGAACATGGTCTCGTGGTCCTCGCCCACCGAGTAGCCGCCGATGCCGTAACCGGGGAAGTCGCCGCACTCCTCCAGGTGGCGCAGCGATCGCAGGCGCAGATCCAGATGCATGCCGCCCTGGACGATGCCAAAGAGCGCCTGGTCATCACGGGTATGAGCCTTGTAGCAGCGCTCGGCCCACATACTCGACAGCTCCACGGCGCGCTCGACATAGGCACGCGTGGCAGGATAGCCGGGGCACTGGTCGAGCTGCATGCAGATGTCGGAGCCGAGCTTCATGGCGATTTCCATGTTGTCCTCGGGCGTCCAGAACACGTGGCGGCCGTCGTAGTCGTTGACGATAAAGCGCACGCCCTCGTCGGTGAGCTTGACGGCGTCGTTGTGGCTGAAGACCTGGAAACCGCCCGAGTCGGTGAGGATGGGGCCGTGCCAGTTCATAAACTTGTGCAGTCCGCCCAGCTCGGCGATGGTGTCCTCGCCGGGACGCATGGACAGGTGGTAGGTGTTGGCGAGCACAATCTGCGCACCGAGCTGCTTGACGGTCTCGGTGGGGATGCCCTTAACGTTTGCCTTGGTGCCCACGGGCATAAAGATCGGCGTCTCGATGTCGCCGTGCGGGGTATGCAGCACGCCGGCACGCGCGTGCGTCGTCGGATCCTCGGCGATCAGGTCGAATTTAAAAAGGTTCTGGTCCATAAACTGGAACTCCTTGGTTGCGGTTCATACGCAAACCATTATACGGGCAACCCGCAAGGAGCACCGACTCGACAGAAACTGGTGCAATGGGGTCAGATTAGCTTGCACCAACCTGACCCCATTGCACCAAGCAGTTAGCACAGCAAACGAGCGTGGATTTTCGGACACCCACCTAACGAGAGTGGATAATCTCCCACTTTTGCCCGAAACACAGACCAAAAACGGGAGATTATCCACTCTCATTCTGCGGGTACTCATTTAAGTACGTCCCCAATGAGTGAGTACGTCCCCAATGAGTGGAGCTATTTACCAGCCACGCCAACGCCGATGTTTTGGCAACGCCGATGCCCTGCTGTTCCCAGCAACGCAAACGCCGATGTTATGGCACCGACAGACACTATGACCCAATCCGAGGGCACGGAAACGACAGGAGCCTCCGCTCGTGACCGCGGGTCGGGGCTGCGACAATGTTGTTGAAGTGCCAGAGGCGC
>CAUFBM010000017.1 GCA_959023295.1 uncultured Collinsella sp.
GACTTGCAGCGACGGACCTCGGGACGCTCTTACACCACGTCTGCGCGCGCCACCCATCCAAAGGCCAAGCAGGAACTATTTCACCGCAACTTTTCTTTAGATCGGATTTCGGGCTGATGCTAAGTTTATATCATTTCAAAACTCTGCCGGATTACGGGGCTGAGTTGACAACCTCTATCCATTCCGGTAGGTAGCAAATTTCAACAAGCCATCTACCTGCGGTTTTATTTAGGCCATATTTGCTGTGGTCGGGCATCACCAATCTAGCCCCGTAATCCGCCCTACTTTTGATAACAGCAAGTATGAAACAGGGCCATTTTTCCCACTCTTTACCGCTATTGCGATCTCCACTCGCACGACCTTCTGAGTTGCGGTGAAATAAGGACTGTTTGGCGGCTAGAAGCCGCTATTCGATCCCTATTTCACCGCAACTTAGTAGCTACTTGTGGACCAAGCGGGCGCAGAAGTGGCCGTCGTAGGAGTCAGCGTTTACCGGCACGCTTTGGAAAAGCCCGCGGTCGTTTAGGCGCACGGAGACGAGCTTCTTGGCTTGTTCGAACTCGGGGAGCTGCAGGATCTGCGCCTCGGAGAGGGGTGCCAGGCAAAAGCCTGCGCCCTCGGGCGAAGCCAAAAACGCATCCACAACCTGCGCGTTCTCCTCATCGAAGACCGAGCACGTCGCATAGATGAGCTCGCCATCCTCGGCAACGCGCGCGGCGGCCTCTTTGAGCATCGTCAGCTGCAGTTTGGGCAGCTCAAGCGTCACATCCTTTTCGGTCAGGCGCCACGGAATCTCGGGATGACGGCGCATGGTGCCGGTACCCGAGCACGGGGCATCGATAAACACCGTATCGAACAGGACAGGCTTACCAAGCATGGCATCGAACGACGTGAGGACCGCATCGAGCTCGCAGGCATCGCCCGAGACGGTACGAACACCCGTAATACCCGCCTTATGCAGGCGCGCGAGATTCTGGTCACACTTGCGATCGTGCAAATCGAGTGCAGTGTGCTGACGGTCGTAGCCGGCACGCTTAGCCTGGCACATCATCACATAGGTCTTGGTGCCGCGACCGGCACCAATCTCCAGGCAACGTCCGGGACGGGTCGCCGCGGTAGCGATGAGCTGGGCGTTAAGGTCCGAGGCAACGGCCGCCGCGCGTTCAAACACGCCCGACGCAACGGTGGCCTGGGCATCGACCGGCGCATGGCAGCCCGGGAACACCGGCGCCACAAGCTGCGATAGGTACGGATCAGGCTTGGTTGCAAAGGCGTTCTCGTGCAAAGCGAGCGGCGCGGGCGCCAGATTTCCGGCGAAGTTAAGCGCGCCCTCGGGCGTATCGAACGAGGCCATTATGCGACCGCACAGCCAGCGCGGCATACCCATCAGGCGAGACAGGCGAACCAATCGGCGCTCGGACTCATCGGCATCCGCCGCAGTGGCAAAGTCCTCGACGTTGTCCGCGACCTTATGCAGCACGGCATTCGCAAGACCGGCAGCCGACTTAGCGCCGCTACGAACCAGCTCAACGCCCTGACTCACGGCAACTCGGCCAGGGGTATGCAGGTAGAGCATCTCGAAGGCCGAGATGCGAAGCGCCATGCGAACACGCGGCGCGACCTTTTTGGGCTTATCCAAAAACTGATCGAGCAGCTCATCCAAAATGCCCTGCGTGGCGGCAACACCGAGCGCCAAACGCGCGGCAAAAGCGGAATCGCGCTGGTCAATGGCCTTGGCGGAAGCACGGGAAGACAACACGTCGCGTGCGTACATACCGCGACGGTCGGCCTCCATCAGCACATCGAGCGCAAGCTTGCGCGCGGGGGAAAGCTTGCTCATGACAAAACACCCCATGTCAGATCGGCACCCTGCAGGCCGGCAGCCCAGGCAGAAGCAGCCATAGCACGCTTGCCGTCGGGCTTAACCTCGAGCAGCTCAATCGTACCATCGGAAAGCCCCAGGTAAACACGCTTGCTCTTGACGGCAACAGCGCCCTCGGCAAGCGACACGTCGGCAGGCGCGGCATCGAGCACGCGAACCGACTTGCCGGCAATCACGCAACGGGCAGGCGCGGTATCGGACGAAGCGAGCACATGGCGCACGCAATCGAGCGCCCCCATCTGCGGATCCAGACGCATCTCCTGCTTGGAAATCTTGGCAGCATGCGTGACAAGGGACTCATCCTGCTCGGTCCACACCGCCGTGTCATCGGCAAGCAAGGGCAGCGTATCGGCCAGCAACTTACCGCCGAGCTGGCCAAGCTCCATGGTCAATGCCTCGGCATGCTTACCCGAAACCGAGGTCGAGGCCTGCGCGCAATAAGCGCCCGTATCCACGCCATGCCCAATGCGCATAATGGAAACGCCGGCAACCTCGTCACCAGCAAGAATGGCATGCTGAATGGGCGCAGCGCCACGCCAACGAGGCAGCAGCGAAGCATGAACATTCACAATACCAAGCGGCGCCATATGCAGCACCTCATCAGGCAAAATGCAGCCATAGGCAGCCACACAGAAAATGTCAGCCTGGGCAGCCTGAAGCGCCTCAACAACATCAGGCGTCATACGATTGGCCTCAACAACCGGCAACCCCAACTCAAGCGCCTTGGACTTAACAGGAGAAGGCTCAAGCTTCTTACCACGCCCACGAACAGCATCGGGACGAGTAATTACGAGCGCAATCTCATTCCCAGCCTCAACAAGCGAAGTCAGCGAAGGCACAGCAAAATCAGGCGTACCCATAAACACAATACGCATAAAGAACGTCTCCCCTCAACCAAAGCCGAGACGGCTACAAATAACAGCGTCAGGCAAAGTCCCATCCAAGACGCCAGAACAATTCAACAGATTCAAATATACCCAAAAACAAAGAGAGGACTGCATCAAAAGCAGCCCTCTCAACAAAGCACCTATCAGCGAAGACGCCTATCCCTGGCCCAACGGCACCCGGGCGAACCGGGCCATAACAACGCCGCCCCCGGTGCTGAGCGCCCACATATCGTCCCGCGCGCAGTTTCGCAGCAAAGCGAGAATGTTTGAGCACGGGATGATATGTGGGCGCTCAGCACCGGGGACGGTGGGATCTACTCAGTCTCGCCCGGTCGAGCGCCGCGGGCCAGGGCGTCCTGGTACTCCTTGACTGCCTTGAGCCTCTGCATGGGCTTAAGGCGCTCAAACATGGTGTTGCCGTGCAGGTGATCGATCTCGTGCTGCAGGCACACGCAGAACAGGTCGCCCGAGGCCTCGTAGCGAATCAGGTTGGCGTCCAGGTCGTACGCCTCGACGACGACATGGTCGGGACGCTCGATCTCGCAGCTAATGCCGGGGATGGACAGGCAGCCCTCGCTAAACGGCACCAGATGGTCGCTCTGCTCAACAATGACGGGATTGATGAGCACGTACGGATCGTAGTCATTCTTGTCGCTGTAATCGCAGTCGATGGTGACGAGTTGAATGAGCTCACCGATCTGCGGGGCGGCCAGGCCGCAACCGCCGTTGTCGAACATCATCTTCTTCATCTTCTCGGCAAGCGCCTCGATCGCCGGGGTGATCTCCTCGATGACGGCACACTCCTGGCGCAGACGAGGGTCGGGCGACAGTACGATTCCGTTGGCTTCCATGGCCATCCTTTCGGGTTGTTACATCAAATCATAGGCATCGACGTCAACGCTCACGCTCACGCCGCGCACGGAGCCCACCTCTTTGAGGCAGGCGCCAATATCATCAGAGACATGGTACCCTACCGGCGACTTTACAAGCAGATGGAAGCGGTAACGGTCCTTGGCTCTCTCGATTACACACGAAGCCGGACCAAGCACCTGGGGCACGGCGCTCCCCGCCCGCAAAAAGTCGGGAGCGGCGACATGCCAGCGACGCTTGAGGAGCTTCGCGATGAGACCGATGTAGTCCTGCGCGTCAACCGCGTTCGTCGACCAAACCAAGATGTTGACCAGGCGCACGAACGGCGGATACAGCGCGTCGCGGCGCTGGTCCAGGTCGTAGTCGGTAAAGATCGAGCGGTCGTGCTCGGCGACGGCGCGAATGACCGGGTCCTCGGGCAGGTAGGTCTGGATGATAACCTCGCCGGGGCGATCGCCGCGACCGGCACGGCCGGCGACCTGCTCCAGCAAATCGTAAGCGCGCTCCCCCGCTCTAAAATCGGGTAGCTTTAATGCAAAGTCGGCATTGACCACGCCCACAAGGGTAACCTCGGGAAAGTCGAGGCCCTTGGCGATCATCTGAGTGCCCAGCAGCACCGCGCAATCAGCGGCATCGAACTGCTCGAGCAACTTCTTATGCGCGTCCTTGCCACGCGTGGAATCGGCATCCATGCGAATGATGGCGACATCCTCGGGCAGCATCTGGTGCAGCGCGTCCTCGATCTGCTGCGTGCCCAAACCCATTTTTGCCAGGTAACGGCTGCCGCACTTGGGGCAACGACTCGTGGGCGCGGGATACGGCTGCACGCGCCAGGACGAACCACAGGTGTGGCACTGCAGCGTGTGCGTGCGCTCGTGGTACGTAAGCGCCGTAGAGCAGTGGTTG
This sequence comes from uncultured Collinsella sp., assembly GCA_959023295.1. Taxonomy (GTDB): domain Bacteria; phylum Actinomycetota; class Coriobacteriia; order Coriobacteriales; family Coriobacteriaceae; genus Collinsella. The sequence goes on from CAUFBM010000017.1 coordinate 4,546, forward strand.
CAGGTGGGGACGCAACCGCACTCGCGGCACATCAAAAACGGCGCAAAGCCGCGGCGGTTATGCAGCAGCACAGCCTTCTCGCGGCGCTCTACAACGCGCTCCAAACCTTCCATCAGCGGTTTAGAGAACATGGAGCGGCTGCCGTGCGAAAACTCGCGGCGCAGGTCGGCAATGCGGACCGTGGGTAGCACGGCGTGTCCCGGGCGCTCGGGCATCTCGACGCGCGTCCAGGTGGCACCGTTGTACGAGCCGCGGCGGCAGCGGTCGAGGGCCTCGGCAGAAGGCGTGGCCGAACCCAGCACGAGTGGGCAGCGATAGCGGCGCGCCATCTCGGCCGCCACCTCGCGCGCGTGATAGCGCGGACTGGAGCCCTGCTTGTAGCTGGTCTCGTGTTCCTCGTCGATGATGATAAGGCCCAGATCGTTAAGCGGGCAAAAGAGCGCCGAACGCGCGCCGACGACAACGCGGGCGGCACCGCTGGCGACCATGTCCCATTGGTCCAGGCGCTCGCCAGCCGAAAGACGCGAGTGGAAGACCGCGACCGTCTCGCCAAAGCGCGAACGAAAGCGGCCGACTGTTTGGGCCGTCAGCGAGATCTCGGGCACAAGCACGCAGGCCGAGCGACCGGCCGCGAGAACGCGCTCGATGGCGGAGAGATAGACCTCAGTTTTACCGGATCCGGTGACGCCGTCTACAAGCACCACGTCGCCGTGGGCGTCAAGACGGGCGCGCTCAATCTGCGCAAGCGCCTGCTGCTGGCCGTCCGTGAGCGCGACCGGCGCCTTGCCGCTCGCCGAGGACAGCGTGGTCTGCTCGCTGCAGCCACGCCAGGCGCGGCGCTCCTCCACCACCACGACGCCGCGTTTTTCGAGCGCCTTGATGGTCGCCGACATACTGTTGTAGAGCAAATTGAGGTCGCGCGTCGTGACCGGTCCGCACTGGAGCGCCTCGATGAGCTGACGCTGGCGAACTGCGGTCTTGGGCGGCGTATAGTCAAAGCCCTCGGGCGTAAGCATCACCCAGCGGTTTTGGATAGGCTTGACGGCGGGACGCTCGACCGTCCACGCCCCGTCATCGCCCTTCACAACGCGCGGGCTGCCACCCGGAGGCAAGAAGAGGCGCAGGCATTCGGAAAGCGTCGCGACATACTCGCGGCTCATCCAACGCGCAATGCGGGCGGCCTCGACGCCAAAGAGCGGTTTGCTGAGGATGGTCTCGATGGGCTTGACGCGCGAGGGGTCGAGGGCGTTGTTGCCTTGCAACTCGCCCAGCCCAGACGCAATGTCGACGATATAGCCCGCGGCCGCACGGTTGCCAAAATGAACTAGGACAGTGGAGCCGATCTGGGCCTCGTTGGCAAGAGACCGCGGAATGCCGTAGGCAAACGGCTCGGACAGCGCACGGGTGGGAATGTCGAGGACCACGCTCGCGTAGGCGGCCGTGGGCTCGGGCGCAGGCGCGGGCTTGGCCTGCTCGGCCGTGCGGACAGGCTTTACGGAAGCCTGCTTAGGCTCAGGCGAACCAAACAGCGACAGTTGCTCGGCCATGGTCTCTGTACCTCCCACCCCATACGTCTTTAGAAACAAGAGCCCCACTCGTGGTGAGCGGGGCTCGGATACATGCGTTTGCGCGACTGTTACAGCGCCATCGTGCGGGCGCGGTCGATACGCGCCAGGCAATCGTCGCGGCCGACGAGCGCCATGGTCTCGCCCAGCGGAGGGCTCACCATGTTGCCGCAGACGGCGACGCGCACAGCCTGGAACACCACGCGCTTCTTGAGGTCCATCTGCTCGGGCAGCGGCTCAAGTGCGGCGTCGATGTTGGCGGCCGTCCACTCGGTAACACCCTCAAGCGCGGCCTTGGCGGCGTCCAGAATGGCACCCATGCCCTCCTTGGCCAGGCCCTTATTGACGGACTTCTCGTCATACTCGAGCGTCTCGGCCGTGGCAAAGATGGGGGCGGCGACGGTCACGGCGTCGACCGGCATCTTGGTGCGCGGCTTGACGATGGCAGCAAGCGCATCGATCCAATCCTCGCCGTACTCGACATTACCCTCGATGAGACCCGCCTCGTGCAGCTCGGGGACCATGATCTCGTCGGCAAACTGAGCATCGGACATGCCGTTGATGTACTCGGCATTGACCCAATCGAGCTTTTTGGGATCGAAGGTCGCCGGGTTCTTGGAAATGCGGTCGAGCGAGAACTTGCTGGCCAGAACATCGCGCGGGATGATCGTGGTCTCGCCGTCGAGCGACCAGCCGAGCAGCGCCAAATAGTTGACGAATGCGTCAGGCAGGTAGCCGGCATCGCGGTACTCCTCCACCGAGGTGGCGCCATGGCGCTTGGAGAGCTTCTTGCCGTCGGCGCCCAGAATCATGGAGATATGGGCGAACGTGGGCACGGGCGCGCCGAGGGCCTCGTAGACCATGACCTGGCGCGGGGTGTTGGACAGGTGGTCGTCGCCGCGGATGACGTGGGTGATCTTCATCATGGCGTCGTCGACGACGGTCGCAAAGTTGTACGTGGGCGTACCGTCGGAGCGGAAGATGACAAAGTCGTCGAGCTCCTTGGCATCGAAGGTTACCTCGCCATGGACGGCGTCGTGGATGACGACGTCGCCGCGGTCCTCGGGCACCTTGATGCGCAGGACGTAGGGCTCGCCGGCCTCGATGCGGCGGCGTGCCTCCTCGGGATCAAGATCGCGGCAGCGGCGCTGATAGCCCTGGAAGGGGTCCTTGCGCTCCTGCGCGGCCTTACGGTCGGCGTCGAGCTGCTCCTTAGTGCAGAAGCAGGGATAGGCCTTGCCCTCGTCCCAAAGCTGCTGGGCGGCCTGCTTGTACAGGCCCAGGCGCTCGGTCTGGGCATAGGGGCCAAAGTCGCCGCCCACCTCGGGGCCCTCGTCCCAGTCCAGGCCAAGCCAGCGCATGGCGCGCAGGATGATCTGCGTGTTCTCGTCGGTGGAACGGGTGGGATCGGTGTCGTCGATGCGCAGGATGAACGTGCCGCCGTTTGCGCGGGCAAAAGCCCAGTTATAGATAGCGGTGCGGGCGCCGCCGATGTGCAGCTTGCCCGTCGGTGAGGGTGCAAAGCGGACGCGAACGTCTGATGCCATGGAAATCTCCTCGATTGCAGGATGGATGTCTAACCGCACCAGTATAAAGCAACAATGCAACCTCCGCACAAAGGGCACCGACCCACTCATTGGGGACAGACTTAAATGACCAGTCTCCAAATACCGGAGTGTTCCTTCGGCTGGTCATTTAAGTCTGTCCCCAATGAGTGGGTCTGGTCGTTTAAGTCTGTCCCCAATGAGTAGGTGCGGAAAGGGTGTGAATGTTGGATTTACGCGCTATGATGTGCCCTTGCATACAGAGCCCGGCGGAATGGTAACGGTCGCCGGGACACGTTATTCGAAAGGACAATCATGTCAGAAGAGCTTCGTTCCATCCCGCCCCAACACGGATCGTTTGTGTTTACGTCGGAATCGGTGACCGAGGGTCATCCCGATAAGATCGCCGACCAGATCAGCGATGCCGTACTCGACGCCATCCTCGCCAAAGAAATAGAGCTGCAGGAGCAGGGCTATATTGCGCCCAACGGCGTGCCCGCCAACGTGGAAAACGTCCGCTGCGCCTGCGAGACCCTCGTGACCACCGGCACCGTCATCGTCGCCGGCGAGATCCGCACCCAGGCATACGTTGACGTGCAGGAGATTGCCCGCGGCGTCATCCGCCGCATCGGCTACAACCGCGCCAAGTTTGGCTTTGACTGCGATACCTGCGGTGTCATGAGCCTCATCCACGAGCAGTCCCCCGATATCGCCCAGGGCGTCGACGAGTCGTTTGAGACCCAGACCGGCGCTACCACCGACCCGATCGACCTGATCGGCGCCGGCGACCAGGGCATGATGTTCGGCTACGCCTCCAACGAGACCAAGACCCTCATGCCCATGCCGCACTACCTGGCAAGCCGCCTGGCCGAGCGCCTGGCAGCCGTGCGCCACGACGGCACTCTGCCCTATCTGCGCCCCGACGGCAAAACCCAGGTCACCGTGCGCTACGAGGACGGAAAGCCCGTCGAGGTCACGACCATCGTCATCTCCACGCAGCACGCTGCCGAAATTGAGGACATGGGCAAGATCAAGGACGACCTCATCGAGCATGTCATCGCGCCCGTCATGGCTGCCGAGAACATGCCGTGGGATAGCGCCGATATCTATGTGAACCCCACCGGCCGCTTTGTCGTGGGCGGCCCTATGGGTGACACGGGCCTGACCGGCCGCAAGATCATCGTCGACACTTATGGCGGCTACGGCCGTCACGGCGGCGGAGCCTTTAGCGGCAAGGACTGCACCAAAGTCGACCGCTCCGCCGCGTACGCCGCTCGCTGGGTCGCCAAGAACGTAGTCGCCGCCGGCCTTGCCGACCGCTGCGAAGTCGAGCTGGCCTACGCCATCGGCGTATCCAAGCCGCTTTCAATCATGGTCGACACCTTTGGCACCGCACATGTTGCCGAGGACAAGATCGTCGAGGCCGTGGAGAAGACCTTCGACCTGCGCCCGGGCGCCATCATCCGCGACCTGGACCTACGTCGCCCCATCTACGAGAAGACGGCAGCCTACGGCCACTTCGGCCGCGAAGACCCCGACTTCACCTGGGAAAAGACCGACCGAGTCGAAGAACTCAAAGCAGCCTGCGGCCTGTAAGACGAGTCGCCAGACCTGGACAACACAGCATTACGCACAAAGAAGTACCGGCTCCAAACTGGTACTTCTTTTTTATTAAACCGGTGGTGAAGATGTAGCAACATGGAACTCAGAATAGGTCACCGCCTGATGAATTTTGAAGCACGCGCGCCTCTACCATGTATCCTAAGTTCCGAGGGCTTTAGTATTTGGTCGATCGCGAGTTCCGCACGAGCCGGAGGCCACTTAATGTGGCCTCCGTGCGAGCAGGACTGTCCGAGCAGGCGACCAAATACTAAAGCCCTCGGAACGGCGAGACAGAGTATGCCCCGCCCCTCGGGACGACGAGACATAGAAGGAGCAACCATGGCGGGCAAGCCGCAAACACTAGCTACGACCTCGGCATTCGAGATCTTGGGCCCCATCATGGTCGGCCCTAGCTCGTCACACACCGCCGGCGCCCTGCGCTGCGCCCAGGTTGCCGCCAGCCTGCTGGAAGGCCGCATCACCAAGGTCACCTTTGGCCTGTGGAACTCCTTTGCCCATACTTACCGCGGCCATGGCACCGATCGCGCGCTCGTAGCGGGCATCTTGGGCCTCGATACCGACGATGAGAACATCAAGCAGGCCTTTGACCTCGCGCGCGAGCAGGGCCTCGACTATCACTTTGACATCAAGGGCGACGACGCCTCCATCCACCCCAACACCGTCGATATCGAGATGGTCGACGACACGGGCTCTACGGCGCAGGTCCGCGGCGAGAGCCTGGGCGGCGGCAAGATGCGCATCAGCCGCATCAACGGCGTCGGAGTCGACATCTCGGGCATGTATTCCACGCTCTTCGTGGCACACCAGGACGTCCCCGGCGTGCTCGCCGCGCTCACGAACCTGCTTGCCTACGCACACGTCAACATTGCCTTCTGCCGCACCTACCGCACCGAGGTGGGCGGCCAGGCTTATTCCGTCTTTGAGACCGACGGCGCTCCCGACGACACCGTCGTCCCTATGCTGCGCAAGCTCGACAATGTCGATTACGCCACGTTTATCGAGCTCCCGGGCTCGGCGTCATCGCTCTCCCCCGGCGTCTCGGCCAAGGAGATCTTCGACGACGGCGAGCAGCTGCTCGATGCGTGCGCCGAGCTCGGCCTGAATATTGGCGCCGTTATGGCCGTGCGCGAGGCGCGTCTAACCGGCGAGGCCCATGCTATCGCAGCCATGCGCCGCATGCTCGATGTCATGCGCGAGGAGACCACGGCCCCCATCGCCAATCCGCAACGATCGCTCGGAGGGCTTATCGGCGGCGAGGCCAAGCTCGTCGATGCCACCCGCCGCAACGATTTGAGCACAAGCCTGATGGGCCCCGTTCAGACCGATGCCGTGGCCCGAGCGATGGCCGTGCTCGAGCGCTCCGCCACCATGGGCGTGATCGTTGCCGCCCCCACGGCCGGCTCCGCGGGCGTCGTCCCCGGCTGCGTGCTGGCGCTCGCCGATCACCTCCAGCTCGACGACGAACAGGTCATGGATGCCCTCTACTGCGCCGCCGCCATCGGCCTCAACCTCACCACGAGCGCCTGCGTCGCCGGCGCCGAGGGCGGATGCCAGGCCGAGGTGGGAAGCGCTGCCGCCATGGCCGCCGCCGCGCTGGTCCAGATGATGGGCGGCACGCCCGAGCAAGCGCTCGACGCCAGCTCCATCGCGCTGAGCAACCTGTTGGGTCTCGTTTGCGACCCCGTCGGCGGCCTTGTCGAGGTGCCATGCCAAAACCGCAACGCCATCGGCGTGGCCGCGGCCTTTAGCTCGGCGCAACTCGCCCTCGCCGGCATCAAGAGCCTGGTACCGTTTGACCAGATGGCACACGTGATGCTCTCGGTGGGCCACGCTCTGCCTGCCACGTTGCGCGAGACGGCCAAGGGCGGCATCGCGCAGGCTCCGGCAGCACTCTCGGCGTGCGCGAAATGCGGAATATGCGGATAGCGAGCAAAAGCGAACGATAGGTGGGACATATGTCCCACCTATTCCTTATCGCCACTCTTTTCGTAACACAAGCAACTGCCTAATCGCTATAATTCAAGCCCAGTTAAAACACGATGAGCCGTAAAGCGAAACTCGAAGGATATACACACGATGTCGCAGAACGATCACACCCAACTGATCCCCGACCCGCAGCAGCCTAGCAGGCATGCCGGTGGTGTCCAGTCGCCGCGTCCCATAGCGCCAGCACATGGCCAACAGCGCGCCGCGGCAAACACCTCCCCGCGCCCCAATCAGAACCAGCACCAGCAGCGCCAGCAATATCAGCAGCACCAGCAGCGTTCCGCACATGGCGCCGGTCACAACCAGGGCCCTTCGCACGCTCGAGTTTCCAACAACCGCGGCCCCGCCGACAACCGCTCCGCAAAGGGCAATAAGGCGGGTGGCAGGACGGCGTTCTTCGTCGTCCTCGGCCTCGTCGCTATCATCTATATCGTGGGTGTCGTGGCATTTTCGCAGATTGCCTACCCCAACACCACCATCGCCGGCGTCGATATCTCGTTTTCTAACGCCTCTTCCGCCGCCACCAAGGTCAACTCGGCCTGGAAGCACTACAAGCTCACCGTTTCGGGTGACGACTTTAGCTGGACCTATCAGCCTAAATCCGACGAGCCCATCGTCGATGGCGAGGCAGCTGCCCACGAGATTATCGGCAACAACGAGCCGCTGTTGTGGCCTTCGCGCCTGGTTGCCTCGCTCGGCGGCAAAAACGTTAGCGCGACCAAAAACGACACCATCGACCTGGAACAGGACGTCGACCTGTCCATGCTCTCGGACGCCTTTGACCAAAAGCAGTTCGAAGAGGATCTGGGTACTGCCATCGACGCATTCAACGAGGGCCGCTCGGGCACCTTTGAGGCCTCGAATTCCTACGACGAACAGGCGGGCAAGTTCACCGTGGAGAAGGCCCGCTCCAACGAGAAGCTCAACCGCGAGCACGTGATCAAGTATGCCGAGCTCGAGCTCGCATCGCTGGCGGAATCCGTCGATATCACCAAGATCGGCAACGATGCCTACGATCCGCTCAACGGTACGCTCACCAACGACCAGATTCAGGCTGCATGCGATGCCGCCAACAACTTCCTGGGCGTCAACGTGACCCTTAAGCTCAACGGCAACGATGCCGGCAAGGTCGACGGTAGCTCGGTGCTGCAGTGGATCAGCTTTGCCGACCCTACAAACCCCACGCTCGACACCTCCCAGATCAGCAACTGGGCAGCCGAGCTCGCCAATGGCTTTAACACCGTAGGCTCCACCCGTTGGTGGACGCGCGCCGATGGCAAGCAATGTGCCGTCGAAGGCGGTGACTTTGGTTGGTCTATCGATAGCAGCACGCTTGCCAAGCAAGTCGAGGATGCTATTAACAACAAGCAGACCGGTGAGATTGAGATCAATTACTCCCAGAAGGCCGACACTTTTACCGCAAAGGGCGAGCCCGATTGGAAAGCGTATATCGACGTCGACCTGTCCGAGCAGCACGCGCGCTACTATGACGAGAGCGGCAATATCGTTTGGGAGGCCAACTTTATTTCCGGCAAACCGGGCGAAGACGCTACCCCCGAGGGCGTGTGGCAGATCAACAGCAACGACGGCGCCACCAAGCTTATCGGCGCCAAGGACCCCAAGACCGGTAAGCCCAAATACGAGAGCCCGGTGAGCTACTGGATGCCGTTTGAGGGCAACATGGTTGGCTTCCACGACGCTACCTGGCAAAACGATTCGAGCTTCGATAGTGCCGAATCGTACAAGTGGTGCGGTAGCCACGGCTGCATCAACCTGCGCCTAGCCGATGCCAAGGCGCTCCACGACTGCATCAAAGTCGGTCTGTGCGTGGTCGTGCACTCCTAGCACATCTCGCGCAACACAACAAAACTCAGCGTCACCTACCTTTCGATGCTGAAAGAAACATGCCCATGCGCCCGCCCTAACCGGCGGGCGCATATACTTATCGAGGTATGTTCTATAAAGGAGACGCTATGTCAAATGTCCCCACCATCACCCCGGGCCCCGGCGATGCCGGGCACTCGCCGGAAGGCGCGACCGAAACCCTGCCGCTTATCACAAACGCCCCCACGGCACAGCAAAACGACAACAAACAAGGCAGCGCCGGGATATCCGACGATGAGGCCTACGCCAAGCTCAAGGCGAAGCGTGCCGAGCGTCGGCGCAAAAAGCTCATCCGACGCGGCATCGCTTCCGGCATCGTAGGCGGCATGATTCTGATAGCCATTATTGTGAGCGTTGTCCTTACCTCGCAGCCGCAATCTGCAGGCGGACCTGTTACCGACATGGTCATGGAAGGCACTTTTACCTCGACCGTCGAGGCAAAAGGACAGCTCATGCCCATCTCGGCCTCAGTCGTCTCCCCTTCTGTCGACGGTACGGTGGCATCGATCAACGTGCAGGCCGGTCAGAGCGTCAACGAGGGCGACGTGCTCATGACGATCAAAAACGACGAGCTCGATAACGCCGTTGCCGAGGCACAGCGCGCGGTCGCGGCCGCCCAGGAAGACCTGAAAAACGCGCGGGCAGCGCTCGCCGCCGCACAGGCAGCACCGACGCTGGATGCCGGCGCAGCGACCGCCCCGACGGATGTAACCTCCGACGCCAGCGCCGTCTCGAGCGCCCAGCGCAATCTCGCCTCGGCCCAGGCAACCCTGGACCAGGCAAATGCAAAGGCGGCAGAGCGCACCGTAAAGGCCCCCAGCTCGGGTAGCATCGTCGAGCTCAACGCCAAGGTCGGCGCCACGGTGACCGGAGGCATGGTCATGGGCGAAGGCGACACGAGTGGCGGCAAGCAGTGCATGCAGATCGCCGATCTCTCCAAGATGAAGGTGACGGTTCAGGTGGGCGAAAAGGACATCGCCAAGATCGCCGTGGGCCAGAGCGCCAACGTTACCTATCCCGCGTTTCCCGATATCGTGAGCCGGGGCACCGTCACGGCTATCGCGTCGGTGGCAAACTCCGACGCCGCCAACGGTGGTGGCGGCAGCGTGACATTTAACGTCGACATCCTCATCGAAGCACCCGACAGCCGCCTTAAGCCCGGTATGACTGCCGAGGTCTCGGTGGTAACCGAGCAGCTCGACGACGTGGTCATGGTACCCACCATGGCACTGATGACCGAGGACGGCGAGCACTATTACGTCAACGTGGCCACTGATGACGAAGGCAAGGAGACGCGCCGCGTGAAGGTAACTGTCGTGACGCAAAACGACAACGACGCCGTGGTCGGCAAGACGCAGGTCAAGCACGATGACCAGGGCAACGAGATCAACCCCGACGTGCCGGTTACCAAGCTGCGCGATGGCGACACCATCGTGGTGGATACCGGCGCGGGCATGACGGCAGACGGCGGCGACAGTATGCCTGCCGACGAGGGCATGTAATGCGCCCCGTCATCGACATCCGCAACGTGCACCGCATCTTTGAGAGCGAGGCCGGTTGCGCCCACATCCTGCACAACGTGAGCCTAGCGGTAGACCCCGGTGAGTTCGTCGCCATCACCGGCCCCTCGGGTTCGGGCAAGTCGACGCTCATGAACATCCTTGGTTGCTTGGACAAACCGACGGCGGGCGACTATTACCTGCAGGGGCTCAATGTCGCCGAACTCGACGATGATGAGCTCACAGAGGTGCGTGCGCTGAGCATCGGCTTTGTCTTTCAGAGTTTCAACCTGCTGCCGCGCCTGTCAGTTATCGAAAACGTCATGTTGCCGCTGTCCTACACCAATGTGCCGCGAAGTCAGCGGGAGATGCGCGCCGTACACGCACTGCAAGCTGTCACGCTTCCGGTCGACCATTGGGACCACCGCATATCAGAACTCTCGGGCGGACAGATGCAACGCGTCGCCATCGCGCGCGCCCTCGTCAACGATCCGCCCATTATTTTGGCCGACGAGCCCACGGGAAACCTGGACTCGGCAACCGGGGCGCTCGTCATGGAAACCTTCCACAAGCTCCAGGAGCGCGGCAAGACCATCGTGCTCATCACGCACGACCCGGGCATTGCCGCCGAGGCAGACCGAGCCGTAACCATTCGCGACGGGCGTATCCATGACGGCGCATATATCGCGCATGCGCCGAACAATCTACGTTGCGCCGTCAACGAGCTACCCGCGATTTCCGCACCTTCTACAACGCCGAAAGGAGCGAAGGCATGAGCACCCGCGATCTTGTCCAAGAAGCCCTGCACTCGCTCGAGGCCAACAAGGGGCGCAGTCTGCTCACCATCCTGGGCATCGTCATTGGCATCGCCTCGGTCATAGCCATGACCTCGCTCATCGGCGGCATCCAAAACAGCCTGGTCAACAGCCTGGGCCTCAACGCGGCCCGCATGGTGCAGATTTACTCGTCCCAGGAGCTTACCGATTCGGACGTCGAGAAACTGCGTAAGATGGTGCCGCAAATTGAGCAGATCGGCATCGTCGACAGCGCCTATTCCGAGTACAAAGTTGGAGATAAAAGCTATACCGTCATGGCCCAAGGTGTCGATAGTGACATGCTCGACGCCGTGGGCGCCAGCAAGATCGTTGCCGGTCGCACCTATAACGACATCGAGTCCAAATCCGGCGCTCGAGTGGCGCTCATCGGCCGCGGCGGCGCCGAGCAACTTTATGGCAACGAACAGGACGCAATCGGCAAGACCATCAAGGTCTCGAGCGGAGACGTGCAGATCGTCGGCGTTATCGACGGCGGCAACGACTCCATGGGCTCACTGAGCCTGTACATGCCACGAGCAACGATTGCCGAGCTTTTCGGCGATGACAATCCTTCGTTTCCCAGCGTGACGGCGCTCGCCGCCGAGGGTACCGATATGGACAAGCTCTGCAAGACGATCGAAGCCAAGGTACGCAGCATGAAGGGCATCTCGGAGGACGACGAGTATGACAGCGTGTCGGCAAGCTCCATGAAGAGCGCTATCGATGCCCTCAACTCCTTTATGGGCGCCTTCTCGCTCATCATGGGCGCCGTTGCTGGCATCTCGCTTTTAGTCGGCGGTATCGGCATTATGAACATGATGCTCACCAACGTGACCGAGCGCATCCGCGAAATTGGCATTCGCCGCGCTCTGGGCGCAAGCCGACGCGATATCACCGCTCAGTTTTTGGCCGAATCCTCGGCGCTGTGCATCACTGGCGGCATTTTAGGTGTCGTAATTGGCTATCTGCTGGCCTGGGGGCTCACGTTCTTTGCAGCGAGCTCGGGCATTATGAACGAGTTTGGGGCCACTGGGACGATTACGCCGAGCTTCTCCATTACAACTGTGCTGCTCGCGTTTGCCGTATCGGTCGGCATCGGCGTGATCTTTGGCTTCTACCCCGCCCGCCGCGCCGCGAGACTCGATCCGGTCGAGTGTCTGCGCTATCAGTAAGCCGTGACCTTACGCGCGCAACAATTTGGGCCCGGACCTGCGTTACTTCGCAAGGTCACGGGCCCAATTCTCTACATGGACATAGGCTTGGCTACCCGAGCTTAGATTCCAGGCTGGATAGGCCGTTGAGAGTCAGGTCATTGGCGACCGCCGAAACGCGCTCGATGGGAACCGAGCCGTCGGACAACGCCCACGTGCGATAGATGCCGATAATGCCGGACAGCAAAAACGCCAGGTAGTAATCGAACATCTCATCCTTTAAGCCCTCGGGCAGCAGGTCACGCTCGGCGATCTCGTGCTCGAGCGGCACGCGCAGACGAGCCATAAAGTCATCGAGCGGAATGTTTTCAATCAACTGGCGATTAAGCACCAAGTTGTTGCACAGCGCCTCGTTAACGGTCTTGAAAAAGGACGCCGCAGCGCCAAGTGCGCGCTCGTTGGTGTCGCCACCCATGGAGAAAAGCGTCTTCTCGACCGAATCGACGATCATCTCGACCACATCGACGGCAATGGCATCGAGCAAGCCGTCGACCGTGCCAAAGTGCACGTAGAAGGTCTTACGGTCGACGTTTGCCTCACGTGCGATGGCGCTCACCGTAATATCGGCCAGAGGCTTTTCCATGAGCAGACGCTCAAACGCCGAAAGAATCGCATTGCGGCTGCGAACGATGCGGCGGTCAAGGCGCGGTTTGCTGGTGGCCATAGACGAGTCCCCTTCATGTCAACAGCCCACCTGTAAGTCCTCTACATGTGGGAGATAATCAACGTAAGAGGATTATCCTACAACTCACATCGCAATAACGAGCGTCATCAAGAACGCACGACTCGCCCACTGAGTCCTAGGGCCGATTCTTTTTATTGAGCGCCGCCGGGGAAACGCGGATACCGTCGCCAGTCTGACGAACGTAGGTCTTGCGAGCCGGCTTAGAGGCCACAGCAGCCTTATGAGCACGCTGATTGGGGTCCACGGTAACCTGGGACGCAGGATGTGCCTTAACGGGCGCAGAGGGCCCCTGAGGCGTGCGTCCGAACTTTCGCATCACACGGTCCCAGCGCGCATGAATGCTCTCGTTATGGGCACTCTTAAGGCCCAGCAGCGGGGCAGCCAAAATGGTCGGAGCGATAAAGGTGATCAGGCGCCACAGTAGATAGCCGGCAGTAGAGGCCGTGCCAAAAAAGTGACCTAAAAACAGTGCGAAGCCACCCTCGGCGCCACCGGTGCCGCCGGGCAGCGGAACGGCGGAGCTCAACAGCTGGACAAAGGCGCTCGCGGCCATGACCGAGAAAAAGTCAACTTCGTGGTGGCCAAAGGAGAGCATCAAAAAATACGGAACCAGGTAGAAAAACGCCAGCTGCAGCATGGTGATGACGACCGTGAGCAGCATGGACGAAAAATGACCGGCGGAGAGTTTGAATTTCTCGGAGAACGAATAGATCTCGCCATCAACAAAGGTGCGCAAGCCCTCGATCTTAGTGGCCGAGACACCCACGCGCTCGAGCCAATTGATGATGCAATGAGCGACGCGCGTGACGGTCTTGGGCATCAACGCCACGGCAAAGATGCCGAGCAGAATGCAACAGTGGCCGCCAAAACTAAAGACGCACAGCAGCGTCATGTCGCCATAACGCTCGGCGAAAAACGGCATACGGGCGAGCAGCAGAATGGCGCCCCATGCCACCAAACCAAATTGGTACACGATAAAGCGGGTGAACTGCGTGGCGCCGGCTTCACCCACGTTTTGGCCAGCTTTGGTCAGGCGGTAAATCTGGGCAGGCGTAGAGCCCATCATCATGGGCGTCAGATTGCCAAAGAAGATGCCGCTCGCCTCAACCGAAATGAGGTCGCGGATACCGACGGGCGAATCGGGGTCGAGCCAAACGGCGATTGCATACGCCACGATGCCAAAAACGAGGTACAGAAACATGCAAAAGCACGCAGCAAAGAGCCAGGACATCTGGACACTGGACATAGCGGCCCAAAACTGCTCCATCTGCCCGGTCACGACCAAATAGATGATATAGCCAATCAGCACAACGCCGATGAAGATGGCGCCGCGGCGCGCGCTCTTGTTGTCATCGCCGCCAGAAACCTCAACCTGAGGCTTGGGCGCATGCTGAGAGGACTCCGTCATGAGGCTCCTTTTGACCGTCTAAGTATCTGAGATATTGTACCCGTATGAGAGATGAGCAAAACGAAAAGCTATGAGGCAAATGGGATTAACAGACCAGACCACTTATAATAAAAAACCCGACCTTCTCACGGAAGGTCGGGTATCTAAAAACATGGTAGCCCGTACCAGATTCGAACTGGTGATCTCCGCCTTGAGAGGGCGGCGTCCTAAACCGCTAGACGAACGGGCCATAAGCCTCAGCAGAAAAGAAGTGGTAGCCCGTACCAGATTCGAACTGGTGATCTCCGCCTTGAGAGGGCGGCGTCCTAAACCGCTAGACGAACGGGCCACATGACATCTGCACTGCCGTGCTGCGAGGACATATATTACGGGACATAAAACGCGAGCGCAAGAAGAAATTCCAAATTGCCCGAATTATGTCGGGAGGTTATGGAACACGCAGGTCAAATAGGCAGCCCATTTGGAATGGAACCGAAGGATGATTATCCAAGGTGCAGGTGAGTCAGGAGGGCTTCGCGCTCGTTGGGGATGTTATCCTCGATCACAGCGTCGAGGGCCGCGTTGAGCAGCTGCCCCAGTTCCGGCCCGGGCTTGACGCCGGCTCGAATCAGGTCGCCGCCGTTGATGGCAAGCATCTTGAGCGTATAGGGCTCCCCTGCCTCAAGCAGTCCGTGGGCGATTGAGCGCATCTCCTCGATCGTCTCGACGTAATAGAAGCACGACGGCGCCTTACCCAGCATATCGGCACGCTTAAGGTCCATAAGCTCGTCAATCAGACGCGGCGTGTCGACGCCCTCGCCCGAAAGCAGGCGCATCATATTGAGCAAACAGGAACGCTCGGGGCGTAACGGCTTATCGTGATACTTGATAAGCAGACACACATCGCGAACCAAATCGTGCGAAAGCGCCAGACGATCCATAACAGCGCGTGCCTTCTTGGCGCCAAGCTCGGGATGACCGTAAAAGTGACCGCTGCCCGCATGGTCAACCGTAAAGCAATCGGGCTTGGAGACGTCATGCAAAAACGCTGCCCACATTAAACTCGACGAAGGAGCCACGCCGTCACACAACGCCAACTCTCCCGCCACTGTCAACACGCGAGCGATATGCTCGTAGACATTAAAGGCATGGTAGACGCTGCGCTGGTCAAACCCACGAGCCGGCGCAAGCTCGGGCACGGCGGCACAAATAAGCTCGGGGTAGCGCAGCATCGCGTCTCCCCCATGACCGGTCGAAAGAATGCCTTCGAGCTCAATGCCCATGCGCTCGCGTGCCACGGCATCGAGCAGCGGCGAGCATTCGGCAAGTGCCTGTTTAGTCTTAGGCTCGATCATAAAATCGAGGCGGCAGGCAAAACGCACCGCGCGCAGCATACGAAGCGCGTCCTCGTTAAAGCGACGCTTGGGATCTCCGACGGCACGGATCAGCTTGCGTTCCAGGTCACCCTGACCGTCGTAACGGTCGACAAGACCACGCTGGGGATGCCAAGCCATGGCATTAACGGTAAAGTCACGACGGGCCAGATCGTCCTCAAGCGAGGCCGCACGCTCCACACTCTGCGGATGTCGGCCATCGGTGTAAAAACCGTCCAGACGATACGTCGTGACCTCAATGCGCTCATCGTCACAAATGGCGGTAATGCCGCCAAATTTAATACCAGATTCAACTACCGCAATACCGGCGGCCTCGAGTGCCGCCTTGGACTCCTGCCACAGGCCGCTGCAACACATATCGACATCGTGGCTGGGGCGCCCCATCAGGGCGTCACGTACCCAACCGCCCACGAACCAGGCCTCAAGACCTGCTGCCTCAAGCGCATGTAGCACACGCAGGGAGGCGCCTGAGGGCTGCGTACCGTTGAGCGAAACATTGCACATACCTATGGCCTCCTACGCATGCGAGCGTTCATCGATGGTTCTCAAGAAGTCTAGCAAGAAACGAGCATGCGCGCACATGCAATCGTGTCGTCAATTCGAACGAACGGGACAGTATGCGCCTCATGTGGACAGCGCGAAAAAACACCCGCCTTGGGAATCCAAAGCGGGTGTTCGGCAACGATGCATCGATGCAGCTAACAGACCTGGCGAACCTCGATATGCTTCTTATATTCGTCCACCTTGGTAAAATCGCCCAGACCGGCGCACTCCACCACGTTGGCACCGGTGGCCATCGAGAGGCACAAAGCGTCCTCAACACGCTCGGGGGCGTCGTGCCACACGGACAGGAAGGCGGCAAGCGAGGAGTCGCCGGCGCAGACGGTCGACAGCACCTTGACCTCAAAGGTACGGTTGGCAAACCAGATGTGCTCGCCGTTGGAGAAGTACGCGCCGTCGCCACCAAGGGTCAGCAGTACGTTCTTGGCGCCCTTGGCGTGCAGCTCGGCCATCGCGCCCTTAACGGACTCGTCGTCGCCACCGCTTACCTTAATGCCAAAGATGTCGAGTAGTTCGTCGTCGTTGGGCTTAATGAGCAACGGCTCCATGGCGATGAGGTCGGCTAGCTGATGACTCGAGATATCGAGCACGAACTCGGCACCCTTTGCCTTAACACGGCGCAGGACCTCGGCAAGGAAACCCTCAGAGGTGTTGGGGGGCAGCGAGCCGCTAATGACCAGGCAGGTCATGTCGTCGAGCGAATCAATGAGCTCAAACATCTCCTGCTCGTTGGCCGCATTGATGGCAGCGCCCGCATTGACCATGTTGTACTCGGTATCGGGACCGGCGTTGAGGAAGACATTGACGCGCGTGATGCCGTCGGTCCACACGGGCTTGACGGGCACGCCCAGGGCCTCGGCGCCCTTGACGATAAACTCGCCCGAGAAACCGGCAAAAAAGCCCAGGATCGTGGTGTCGACGCCGTAGTGATCAAGGGTGAACGAGACGTTGAGACCCTTGCCGTTGGGCGTATAGACCGCGTTGCGCGTGCGGGTGACGGTGTTGGCGGAAAGACCGTCACAGGCAATGTTGTAGTCGATGGCGGGATTTGCAGTGAGCGTGTAAATCATGAATGTTCCTTTCACAAGGCAACGTGTTAATGAAAGTATATTCCACGCTTCGGGAAAAGACTATAGCAACTCGGCGAACGGTGTAGAACGCGTGCAGGGCGGCGGGATGACGGGCAAAAGAAACAGAGTCCCCGCCCTGTCGCTCGCCCACAATATACAAAAATGGCGCCCCGGCCTAAACCGGGACGCCATACACGCGAAAATCTAGCGTTTCGCTTACTTGCGGTCGAGCTTGCGGACAGCAACGCGCTTGCTGTACTCATCGACGTGACCGAAGTCGCCGATGCCGACGGACTCGGCAACGTTAGCGCCGGTGGCCATAGCGAGCTTCATGGCCTCCTCGACGTTGTCGCGATCCCTGTACCACTTGTGCAGGAAGGCAGCGAGGGTGCAGTCGCCAGCGCAGACGGAAGAGACCAGCTTGATGTTGAACTCACGCTTGGCGTACCAGATGTCCTCGCCGTTGGAGAAGTAAGCGTCGCCGCGGCTACCACGGGTGAGCAGCACGTTCTGGACGCCGGCGTCGTGGGCGAGCTTCATGGCAACGCGGACCTCGTCGTCGGTGTCGACCGGCACGCCGAAGATGGCCTTCATCTCATGATGGTTCGGCTTAATGAGCAGCGGCTTCTTGTGAGCAAGCTCCTTGAGCTTGTCGGAGGACAGGTCCAGGACGACGTCGGCGCCACGGGCCTGAGCGTGCTCCATGACCTTAGCCAGGAAGTCAGGCGTAGCTTTGGGAGGCACGGAGCCAGAAACAATCAGGCACTCAAGATCGCCCGCGGTGTCCAGGATGTTGTAGAGCTCCTCCTGGTGCTGCGGCGTGATCGGGGCGCCGGGGTTCAGGATGCCGTACTCGTGCTGGCCATCGTTGACATAGGTGTTAATGCGCGTGATACCGTCGGTCCAGACCGGGCGGCACAGGCAGCCCAGGTTCATGACCTCCTCGACGATGAACTTGCCCGTGAAGCCGGCGAAGAAGCCGAGCGCGACGGTGTCGACGCCCATCTTCTTAAAGGCGAAGGACACATCGAGGCCCTTGCCGTTGGCCGTGTAGCTGGCCGAGCCGGTGCGGACGTTCTCGTCGGGCTTGAGCGGAGAGCTCGAAACCGTCATGTCGACAGCCGGGTTAGCGGTTAACGTGTAGAACATTTACAGTACCCCCTGTATATGTGAGGGCCGCGTGGCCGGCCCATTCCAACCACACGGTTACCTCTGATACCAAATTAGCGAGCTGCGGACTCGAGCAGTGCTTTGACCTCGGCGGCGGTGTTGCAGGCGAGCGCCTTCTCGGCGAGCTCGTCGCACTCGGCCTTGGTCCACTGGCTGATGGTCTTGCGGGTGCGCAGGATAGACGGAGCGCTCATCGAGAACTCCTCCAGGCCCCAGCTGATCAGCAGCGGCTCGAGCAGCGGATCGGCAGCGGCCTCGCCGCACATACCGACCATGATGCCAGCCTTCACGCCGCTCTCGATGATGTTCTTGAGCGAGCGGAGCACGGCGGGATAGTACACCTGGTACAGGTTGGAGATGGTGTCGTTGCCACGGTCGGCGCACATGGTGTAGCCGATCAGGTCGTTGGTGCCGATGGAGAAGAAGTCGGCGACCTCGGCCAGACGGTCAGCGAGCAGTGAAGCGGCGGGCGTCTCGACCATAATGCCGACCTCAATGTTCTCGTTGAACTTGCGACCCTCTTCGGTCAGCTCGGCCTTGCACTGCTCGACGAGCTCCTTGACAGCCACAACCTCCTCGACGCAGGTGACGAGCGGGATCATGATCTTGACATCGCCGAAGGCGCTGGCGCGCAGCAGGGCGCGGAGCTGGACCTTGTACTGATCGGGGTTGGCCAGGCAGTAACGCACGGCGCGGAAGCCCATGAAGGGGTTATCTTCCTTGACCATGTGCAGATACGGAATCTCCTTGTCGCCACCCACATCGAGCGTGCGGATGATGACCGGAGCGCCCTTGAGTGCGCTGGCGACCTTGCGGTAGGCGTTGAACTGCTCCTCCTCGGAAGGAAGCTCGGCAGAGTCCATGAACAGGAACTCGGAGCGGAACAGACCGATAGCCTCGGCGTCGTGATCGAGCGCGTTGGGCACGTCATCGGGGTTACCGATGTTGCAGGCGATGATCTTCTTGATGCCATCGGCAGTCACGGACGGCTTGCCGCGGAAAGCCTCGAGGGCCGCCTTCTCGGCAGCGAAGGCCTCGGCCTTGGCGGTGTAGGCGGCGAGCGTCTCCTCGTCGGGATCGGCCTCGACGATGCCCTTGCCACCGTCGACGACAACGGTCATGCCGTTGCGCAGCGCGGTGCAGCTGTTGGAAACCGAAAGGACAGCCGGGATCTCGAGGGCGCGCGCGATGATTGCGGAGTGCGACGTGCGGCCACCGGTCTCGGTGACGATACCGGCAACGTGGGCCTTATCGATCGTGGCAGTCATGGACGGCGTGAGGTCGTGCACGACAACGACGGTGTTCTCGGGCAGGACGGAGAGGTCGACGACCTCCTTGCCCAGCAGCTCGGCCAGAATACCGGTGCGGATGTCGGCGATGTCGGCCGCGCGCAAACGGAACATCTCGTCGTCCATGGACAGGAACATGTTCTCGAACATGGTCGAGGTGTCCATGAGCGCCTGCTCGGCGCAGGTGCCGCCGTCAATGGCGGCGTTGATGGCGTCGGTCATGCCCGGGTCCTGAGCCAGGACAATGTGTCCGCTCATGATCTCGGCCTCGGCCTCGCCCACCGTCTCCTTCATGTGGTCGGCCTGAGCCTGGGTCTTCTCGCAGAAGACCGAAAGGGCGGTCTGATAGCGCTCCTTTTCTGCTGCCGAATCAGCAACCTCGTGCGGCTCAAACGTCAAGTCGGGATCGACGGCGACCATGACGGTGCCGATACCGATACCCTCGGATGCGTTGACTCCCTGATACATTCCCATTCCTCTCTCCGTGTCATGTGATAAAGCGTTTTGCCATATCCATGACAAAAGAGCGCAGCTACCTTAATACAGGTCACTGCGCCCCCCAAGTATGAACTTAATTGTTCAACATGCGACCCGTTTGAGTTCTACTCGCCAAGACCGCTCTTGATGAGCTCGACGGCAGCAGCCAGAGCCTCGGCCTCGTCGGCGCCGTCGCACTTGACCTCGACCTCGGTGCCGCAGGGGATACCAGCAGCCATGAGGGCCATCGGGGACTTGCCGTTGACCTCCTTCTCGGGGGTGACGACCGTCACGTCGCAGGCGTACTTGCCCATGGTAGAGGCGAAGAGACCAGCGGGACGCATGTGAAGACCCTGAGGATTAACGAGGGTAGCCTTCTCAGAAACCATAATTGACTCCTTTTTTGTGTTTAAGCCCTGTCGGCTATGCGACAGGAGCCATATTCACGACGTTATTTATATTAACTCACATCAAACTGTTTTTCATTATGTTTCGGACGAATTGTTGGACAGATGTGTTTGTCGTCCGCTTGCTCGCCCACAGGGGGCCGGGCGCGGCCAGTGAGATTTCCTGCTCTACAGTCCTGCGCATGACGGAAAGCACATTAAGTGCTTTCCTTTGCGTGCGGAACTCGCGACAAACTTAACCGCCCCGCCCGGCAGGCAAGCTGCGGAAACTTGGTCGGTCCAGAGTAATATCGTGAGAACGGAATTCTGGCTGAATATTTATCCGCACGGACGATCCGATAGACAGGCCGCGCTATCCCCTTCTTCTAACTTGCGGTGATAATATGGATTGAATTTGGGGTTGAATCGTTTAAACAGTCCCTATTTCACCGCAACTTGTGGGAAGGGTAGAAAAAGGCGGGGACTCCTGGTGGAGTCCCCGCCTTATATACAAGGGGCGATGTTATTCGCGAGATGCGAGATTAGACCAGACGGGCGTTGATCGTCTTGGCGATCTCGGCGGCGTCGGTGGAACCCTTGACGGTGGCACGGAAGCCCTCGTCCATAAGCGCCTCGGCGACCTTGGACAGGATCTTGAGGTGCGTGGTGCCGGCCTGGGCACCGGGAATAAGCAGGGCGATAGCCACGTTGACGGGAGCGCCATCCATGGTGTCCCAACCGGTCACGCCAGAGTCGTCCTTGACGACGATGACGGCGGCATCGGTAATGGCATCGGACTTGGCATGCGGAATGGCGAAGCCCTCCATCATGCCCGTGGAGCCCTCGGCCTCGCGGGCCAGGAAGGCATTCATCACGGCATCGGCGTCGTCAGCGACACCGGCCTTGACAGCCTGGTTGGAGACAAAGCTCAGGGCCTCGTCACGAGAAGCGAAGTTCTCGGCGACAAAAACGTTCTCGACCTTCACGAAATCGGCAGCCTCGGCCTTGGGAGCCTCGACGGCAGCGGCCTTGGGGGCCTCGACCGGCTTAGCGGGAGCGGCAGGAGCGGCCTTCTGGCTCTTCTCGAAGTCATACTTCTTGAAAGCGACGAACAGGATGCCACCGACCACAGCGCCGATGAGGATCGCGAGGACCCACAGCGGACCGTTCTCGACAACGGGCAGGACCAGGAAGCCACCGTGGGGCGCCGGATCGTGAACGTTGAACATAATGGTCAGGATCGAGGCGATGGAGGAACCGAGCATCATGATGGGCATGACGGGCCAGATGTTCTTGGTCATGAACGGAATGGCGCCCTCGGTGATGTGGGTGCAACCAAGGATGAGGTTGACGACACCGGCGTCATGATCCTCCTGGCTGAAGTACTTCTTGCCGACGATGACGGCAAAGGTGGTGATCAGCGGCGGAACGATGCAGGCGGCAGAGACGGCAGCCATGAAGTTGGTGCCGAAGTTGTAGGTGTCGGTGCCGACACCAGCAGCCAGGGCCTCGGTGAGCATGGCGGTACCGGTGACGTAAGCAGCCTTGTTGACCGGGCCGCCCATGTCAAAGGCGCACATGCAACCAATAGCAAGACCCAGGACAACAGCGCCAGAGGCAGACAGACCCTTGAGGAAGTCCATCATGGCGGTGTTGATGGCAGCCATGGGGCAGGAGATGCCGAGCATGACCAGACCGACGATAGCAGTCGAGAACAGCGGGTACAGGAAGATGGCCTTGAGGCCGTCCAGGTTCTTGGGCAGACCGGCAAAGACCTTCTCGAGCAGCAAGATGACATAACCAGCGAGGAAGCCGCCGACGATGCCGCCGAGGAAGCCGAAGCCCACGCCCGTGCCGCCAGCATCGATCATGTGTGTATCGGCGTTAACGGGCAGGCCCTGGATGGCGATCATACCGGCAACAAAGCCGGGAACGAGCGCCGGGCGCTTGCCGATGGACTCGGCGATGTAGGCGGAAAGCACGGGAACCATGAGGTTCATGGCAATGCCGCCGATGATCTTGAGCATAGCGGCGAAGCTGTTGTAGTCGGCAGCCGTCGAATCGAAGGACGTGATGCCCCACAGGAACGAAACAGCGGTCAGGACACCACCGGCAACGACGAAGACCAGCATGTGGCTGACGCCGTTCATGAGGTGCTTATAGATGATGTGGCCGATGGACTCCTTCTCCTCGACCTCATCCTCGACATCGGCAGCAGCCGCAACCGTGTCGTCGCCCTTGGCGGCAAGGGCACGATCGATCAGCTTGCCGGCAGCCTCGACGGACAGGGCCTTGGAAACACCAACGGAAACCATGGGCTTACCGGCGAAACGCTCCGCCTGGACATCCTTATCGGCTGCGACGACGACGGCCTTGGCACCAGCGATCTCACTCTTGGTGAGCTCGTTCTCGACACCGACCTGGCCATGGGTCTCGACCTTAATGGTCAGACCGCGCTCGGCAGCTGCCTTCTCCAGCGCCTCCTTCGCCATGAAGGTGTGCGCGATACCGGTCGGGCAACCGGTGGCGGCGATGATGTCAAACTTAGCCATGTGTCCCTCCTTCTTGAGTACAGCGCCCGCGGGCGCTCCCCTACACGCGCTTCAATGCGCGTTTTTTCACATCTGAAAGATACCAACCCACCGCTTATATGAGAAGCAATACAGCTCATTTCTCCGGTGAAAGGTTCTTTCATTACCGTAAACGGTCGATGAAAGTTTACCATCAACTATTGAAACGGCAAGGTGTACCTTGTAATTGAAAATGCCCGTATACTACGACATTACAAAACAAGTCCGATTTTCATGCCAGCCAGGAGCCATCCCATGTCCGATAGCAGCAAGAGCGCACTCTCCCTTATTAGTATGCACAGGGGGTACAGCGAGTCCGAGCAACGCATTGTCGACTATATCCTAGAGCACCAGTCCGAGGCCCCGCGTCTGACAGCCGCCCAGCTTTCGCGCGCCGCTGCAACCTCCGAAGCAACCGTCTCGCGCTTCTGCCGCAAACTGGGTTTTGGCAGTTTTCGCAGTTTCCAGTTTTCACTAGCGCGCGATCTGGAAAGCCAGCGCAATGAAGGCCTCACCGACGAGGTCTCGCTCGACAATATGGAGCAGAGCCTCAAGAACATCCTCGCTGCCAAGGTAAGCGAGCTTAATGCGACTATCGATGGCATTGATCACGACACGCTGACAGCCGTCGTGCACGCGTTTAAGAACGCAGGGGCTATCGAGTTTGCAGCCGTAGGCAACACCAACGCCGTCGCGCTCGACGCGACGTTTAAGTTTTCGCAGCTGGGCCTTCGCTGTATGGCAAGCACCATCAGCGAGACCTCGATTGGTTTTGCGCTTACGCTGCGCCCCGGAGATGTCATCGTGCTGATCTCGAACTCCGGCAAGTCGCGTCGACTGAATCGCATGGCAAAAGCGGCTCGCGGCTGTGGCGCCATCGTTGTCGTCATCAGCAGCGACAGCAAGTCCCCGCTTGCTCGCCTGGCCGACTACACCTTTAATACTGTGAACCACGAGGCACTGCTCACCACGGGCGACTTTGCGTTCTCCAAGATGAGTGCCACGATGATAATCGAGGTTATCTACAACTTCCTGCTGCCCGAGATTGAAGACGCCCGCGAGCATATCAGCTACTACGAGGAGCTCATCCAGCCGGATAAGGTCGTGGAGTAGGTTTTATCAGGGGACGTTATGTACCGTTCCGATAAAACTATGCCGGTTTACTACGATGAAATCGAAATATGCGACCACATCGTGTTTTAAAAGAAAACCGCAGGGGTTCTACCTGCGGTTTTCTTTTTACAATTTTAGCTGTGCTCGAGCTACGCCGATTCATCGTAGTAAACCGGCATAGTTTTTGACGGTCGGGCAAAACAAGCAAGTGGCGGTGCAACAATTGCTGATATTTTGTCCCCGCCAACACTGTCAGCTCGTTCTAACCTCGAGCCTCTTCCAACATCTGCTTGGCATGTGCCAGGCTTGCCTCAGATTGATCGCCACTCAGCATACGGGCGATCTCTGCGATGCGGGCGTCCCCGGCCACCTCATCCAGATGCGTCTGGGGAACGTCGCCGGGCTCTTTGCTCACCACGTAGTGTTTGTCAGCCATGACGGCGACCTGCG
Source organism: uncultured Collinsella sp. (assembly GCA_959023295.1). GTDB lineage: Bacteria > Actinomycetota > Coriobacteriia > Coriobacteriales > Coriobacteriaceae > Collinsella. Next base: position 29,225 of record CAUFBM010000017.1, read on the forward strand.
CCAGGTGGGTTACGACAATCACCTGATGCGTAGCGGCGAGATCTGCCAGCACGCTCGCGAGGGCACGTGCTGTAGAGCCGCCGACACCGGCATCGACCTCGTCGAACACCAGCGTATCCACGCCGTCCGCGTTACCGAGAACGACCTTGCTCGCCAGCATGACGCGGCTCAGCTCGCCGCCCGACGCAATGCGGCGCAGGGGGCGCGGCGTCAATCCGGCACCACTGCGATACAAAAGCTCATAGCTCGAAGGCCCCGCCAGCGTCCATTCGGCACGCGGAAGATCGCGCGACTCCCAAACGAGCTCGGCGTCGCCCATCTCCAGGCGCGCCATCTGACGGCCAACCTCGTGGCAAAAGCGAGGGGCTGCGGTATTCCGCACGCGTTTAAGCGCCTTGGCAGCAGCAAAAAGCTCGCGTTCGGCACACCCGAGCGCCTCGCGAGCCTTCTTGATCCGCTCATCACCATCATCGACCAGCGACAACAGCTCTTGTGAGCGGTCGCGCATGGCAAAGACATCGTCCATGGTGGGCCCCCACTGACGCAGTAGGCCCTTAAGATCGGAATAGCGCTCGCGCATACGAGCCAGCTCGCGCGGATCGAAGGCGACCCCATCGCGATAGGTGCGCAGCTCGTTGGCACAATCCTCAAGCGAGATGCAGGCATCCGAAAGCGCATCGGCGATATCACCCAGCTTGCGGTCGACAGTCGCCATGCGGGAAAGCTCCGCCACGGCACTGTTCAGGGCATCGAGCGCTCCCCCTTCGGCAGCAAGCGATGCATGGGCATCATTGGCCGTGGCCACCAGCACCTCGGCATGCTCGGAGCGCGGCAGCAGCTCCTCGAGCTCCTCATACTCGCCCGGTTTGGGGTCGACCTCGGCGATGCGCTCCAGGGCGAAGCGCGCCTCCTCGACGCGACTCCCCTGCGCACGCGAGGCCTCTTCGACGCGACGGACCTCCTTGGCAGCCGCACGCGATGCCTTAAAGCAAGCACGGCAGTGCTCGAGCGCCTCGAGTGCCGGGCGTCCTGCCCAGGCATCGACCATGGCAACATGATGCGCCGGGTCGAGCAGGCGCTGGTGCTCGTGCTGACCGCAAAGATCCATCATCACGCCGACGCGCTCCGAAAGTTCGCGCACGCTGGCGATGCGGCCGTCAATTTTTACGCGGCTGCGGCCCTCGGCAGAAAGGCTGCGCTGCACGGTGAAGCCCTCCGTGTCGTGCGGGCCATCAAACAGGCGCGCCTCGACGCTGGCAAGCGCCTCGCCCTCGCGCACCGTCGACGAATCCGCGCGCTCGCCCAAAATGAGCTTGAGTGCCGAGAGCAGCGCGGTCTTACCGGCGCCGGTTTCTCCAGTCAGAACCGTTAGACCCGTGCTCGGAACCAACGTCGCCTCGCGAATGAGTGCAATGTTGGAAACCTGCAGCTCATCGATCATGACGCACTCCGTAGAACACGCGGCTCACCGAGTTATAGAAGCTCTCGGGGCCGTAATCCAGCAGCAGCACATCGCCGGGACCACGGCGCACAGCCACGCTCTCGACCGTGCCATCGCAGGTAATAAACTGCCCGTCGATGGCGATCGCCGGCACGCTCGGGCGGTCATCGGACATAAAGATCTCCACTACATCGCTCGGCGAAGTCAAAAAGGCGCGAGCCTGAATGGTATGCGGGGCGATGGGCACACAGACCATGCCCGTGTAATCGGGGCTAACGATGGGGCCGCCGGCGGAAAGCGCGTAACCGGTGGAGCCGGTCGCCGTCGAAACGACGACGCCGTCACCGCGCAGGCGGTCGATATGATGGCCGGATACCGTGATGTCGAATTCGACCATATCGGACAGGGGCCCGCGCGTAAGCGCCATATCGTTGAGGGCAAACGTGCGCACGACATCCTTCGTGCCGTCTTCGCGAACCGAAACGATATCGGCGGCGATGGTGGCACGGCGGCTCACATGGAGCTCGCCGGACAGGGCATCGCTCACGACCTGCAAAATGTCGCGCTCCTCGGGGCTCGCGGCCGTCAAAAAACCCAAATGACCATAGGAAAGACCCAAAATGGGAATCTCACGGTAGTTGAGGATGCGGGCGGCGCGCAGCAGTGTACCGTCGCCACCGAGCGTAATGACCAGGTCGGCATCGTCAACATCGGGCGCGCTCTGGATCTTGGAACGCTGGTCGGCAGCCCATGCGACCTCGTAGCCCTGGCGCGAAAGCCAAAGCTCGAGCATCAGGCCGCTCTCGACCGCTTCTTGCTTGTAGAAATTGGGAACCAGAAAGACCTTCATAGCGTTGCAGCTTTCTCGCTCAAAACCGATACCTGGGAATGCAGCTCATCGTCGGTGCATTCGCCGGGGGCAAACCTCGTGCCGTACAGGAAAAACTCAACGTTTCCTTTGGCGCCATGGATGGGCGACACGCACACGTCGCGCGGGAACAGGTCCTTGGCGGCAAAGAGTTCAATCGCCGCCACGAGCGTATCGCGGCGGACGGCGGGGTCGGTCACGATGCCGCCCTCGCCCACCAGCGCAGCCGGCGCCTCAAACTGCGGCTTTACGAGCGTGCAGAACGAACCCGAAGGCTTCAGGCACGCCAGCACGGCGTCGATGATATTCGCGATACTCGTAAACGACACATCGCACACGGCCAGGTCGACAGCGCCGCCGTAGCCGAGCTCGGGCAACTGCGTCACATTGGTGCGTTCATGGAGCGTCACGCGATCGTCCTGGCGCAGTGACCAATCAAACTGGGCGCGACCCACATCGACCGAAACAACCGTGGCGGCGCCACGCTTGAGCAGGCAATCGGTAAAGCCGCCCGTGGAGCAGCCCACATCGAGGCAAGCAAGGTCCGTCGGATCAATCCCAAACGCATCGAGCGCGCCCTCGAGCTTGAGCCCGCCGCGCCCCACGTAGGGAATACGACCCTTCACGTGCAACGGCAGGCCGGGCGTCACCTTAAGACCCGGCGAGGTCAAACGCTCGCCGCCGCTCGAGACCAAGCCGGCCATAAGAGTGCGAAGGGCATCCGCGCGATCGGCGCAGATGCCCTGTGAAATCAGTTCGTCATCAAGACGCACACGTTTCATGAATGCCATCAACCATTCGTATCCGGAGACGCGGCCTGGCTATCCTTGGATTCGTTTGCCGCATCCTCATCGTATTCCTGCTCAAGCTTATCGGCCTCACGAGGCGTCAGCTCAAACTTATCGACCATGTCGACCGCACGGGAGCCCAGCTCGATCGCCTCGTCGAACAGATCGAGCGAACGCTCCAGGGACGTATCCTTGGAGCGAACGGTCGCGATAATCTGGTCCAAGCGGTCCGAGATCTCGTCGAAGTTGCGGACGGAACCCTCTGGCATGGCTACTCCTCGATGGAGTCGGCCTCGACGGCCCCAGCAGCGTCCGCATCCTCGCCAAGTACACCGGCGGCAGCCTGAGCGGCAGCGACCTTGGCGGCAGCCTCGGCGGCCTGGGCCTCCTCGCGGGCACGGTCCTCGGCCAGTAGCTCCTGATAGAGGTCCTCGCCCGGCAGCTCCTCGCTACGAGCGATCTTGCCCAGCACGCCGTTGACAAACGACGCGGACTGGTCGGTGCCATAGGCCTTGGCAAGCTCGACCGCCTCGTTGATCACGATGGCGTCCGAGACCTCCTCGTCGGTGAGGAAGCGCATCTCATAGACGGCGATACGCAGCAGATTGCGGTCGGCACCGGGCATGCGCATAAGATCCCAGTTCTTGGCGACGGAGCGCAGGGCGCAGTCGATGCGGTCAATGTGCTCGTAGGCACCGCGGCACAGCTCCAGCGCATAGGGGTCGAGGGGACCCTTCGAGATCAGGAAATCGCCCTCGAGGACGCGCTCGAGCGGGCTGTCCGTGGCCTCGGCCTGAAACAGCAGCTGAAGCGCCTGACTGCGGGCAAGCGTACGCCCGCGATAAACCTTAAGGCTCAAAGGTTACTCCTTGGGGAAAACGAGGCCGTCGATGCAAACGTCAACGCGCTCGACCTCGACGCCCACCTGGGCGTCGATGGCGGCAACCACGGCGGCGCGAACGGCCTCGGCGAGTTTCTTGAACGGATAGCCAAAGAACACCACGACGCGCACGGTAAGCGCGAGCTTGTCGCCGATGACCTCGGCCTCGACCGCCGGCTCGGAAGCCGGGGCCTTGGACGAAAGCATCATGGAGACAAGGTTGGTGGCAAGGTCCTTGACGCCCACGGAGGCGATGCCCTCGACATCCGTGACGGCGCGCGAGACGATGGCGGTCAGAACATCGGGCGAAATGCCGATGCCGTCAATCTTGATTTCCTGGGGCATGAGTCCTCCTAGAAGAGTTGGTTGCTAGACGCGGGAGACGAACTTGCCGTCGCGGGTGTCAACCTTAATGACCTCGCCCTCGTTGAGGTACATGGGGACCTGGATGACAGCGCCGGTGTCGATGGTGGCCGGCTTGGTGGAACCCTGGACGGTATCGCCCTTGAAGCCCGGGTCGGTCTGGACGATGGTGGTCTCGATGAACATCGGCGGGGTCACGCCCATGAGCTCGTCGTCGGCGAAGAGCAGCTGGCAGGTGTCATTCTCGCGCAGCCACTTGGCGTTCTCGCCCACCATATCCTCGGGAACGGGAACCTGCTCGTAGGACTCGTTATCCATGAAGATGTAGTCGGCGCCGTCGTTGTAGAGGTACTGGAACTCACGGGTGGTGAGCATGACGCTCTCGAACTTGGTGCCGGCGTTGCAGGTGTTCTCGACGACGCGGCCGCTCTTGATGTCGCGGGTCTTGTAGCGCACGAAAGCGCCGCCCTTGCCCGGCTTGACGTGCTGGAACTCGACGATGGTGTAGACCTTGTCCTTAATGCGGAGACCGAGGCCGTTCTTGAAGTCGGCGGTAGAGATAGTAGGCATAGCGACCTTTCTTGTTATTGGCGAGACGCACAAACGTCCAAATTACATACGAGCGAAATTATACACTTGCAGACGGCGGCTGCGGCGAGCGCATAAAAAGAGAACGCGGGACGCCCGAATCGATCCGGACGCCCCGCCTCCAAAAACCCAAATGGATGGTTTAGCAATCGATAATATGCAGGTCGTGCGGGGTCTTGGTGAAGGGCTCATAGCCGTTCTCGGTGACGACGCCGTAGTCCTCCAGGCGCACGCCGCCCACGCCGGGCAGGTACACGCCGGGCTCCATGGTGATAACCGAGCCGACCTCGATGGTGTTCTTGCTGCGGTTGAAGTTAGGCAGCTCGTGGATGTCGATGCCCACGCCGTGGCCCAGACCATGGTTGTAGTAATCGCCATAGCCGGCATCGCCAATAATCTTCTTGGAAAGCTTGAAAATGTCGTTGCCCTCGACGCCCGGATGGATAGCGGCGACGCACTCCTCATGGGTGCGGCGCACGAGCGCGTACAGGTCAAGCTGCTCCTGGGTGGGCTCGCCCATCACGACAGTGCGCGTCATGTCGGAGCGGTAGTCGCAGTAGCCCGCACCGTAATCCATGAGGACAAAGTCGCCCTTCTCGATCACGCGGTCGCTCGGGACGGCATGCGGATTGGCGGTGTTGGGACCGCTCGCGACGATGGAGCCAAAGGCCAGGCTGTCGGCGCCGTTGGCGAACATAAAGTTCTCGAGCTCGTTGCGAACCTGCTTCTCGGTCATACCGGGCTTAATAAAGCCGAGCATGTGCTGGAAGGCGGCATCGGTGATCGACTGCGCGTGGCGCATGAGCTCGATCTCCTCGGCATCCTTGATGGCACGCATCTTGCGGATGTCGTCATGCATCAGTGGCAGCATGCAGGCGACGGAGCGGTCCTCCAGACCACGCTGAATACCCTGGTAAAAGTTAATCTGCATGTCATCCTCGACGGCGCAGACGCGGCATTTGTTGGCCGCAATCTTGCCGGCGACCCAGCCGGGGATGGTGCCCTCGTCCATGTCGTAGACCCAGGTGCTTCCGGCGGGCGTGTTCTCCTCAAAACTGTTGAGATAGCGCGAGTCAGTGTGGAACAGGCACTGATCGGCCGTAATAAACGCGGCGTGAGGGAACTCGAAGGTGTAATCGAAGACGCCCTTCACGCCCGTGAGCCAACGGAGATTGGCCTCGTCGCGCACGACGATGGCGTCGTAGCCGCGCTCAGCCATCAGGGCACGGACGCGCTCGATACGACCGGCAGGACCGGCAGCAAACTCAGACATGCAGATTCCTTTCTTATTGTCCTCATAAAAGCGGGACGGGTCCCGATCGAAAGACGGATTCGCACGCGATCCGCAACCGATTGAAAACCCGCACCTCAACATGATACGAAAGACGATGGATGTCAATAAAACTTAGAGAAGTTCTTTGCGAGAAGCCAAGTAGGCGTGAGCATGGCGCTCAAGAACCTCGTCCTCAACGCTCGTTAGACGAATGGCGCCAAGTGCCGCGGGCAGCGGCAACATGCTGCGGTTCGAGCGGGCGAACTGCTGCCTGCGGAACTCCTCGATATATGCGGCGGGCTCCAGATCGAAGGCAAACTCCTCGATACCAAAGTCCTCCAAGCAGTCATCGACCTCAAAGACGTAATCGATATCGAAGTCGCAGGCATCATGTGCTAGGCGCGCCTCAAAGCGCATACCTTCGGACAACAGCTGGTAGGCAGGGACCTGCGAAGCGGCATCGCCCAAGCAGGCGCGCAGGGTACGCTCCCCCGTCTTGCCAAAATCGAGCGCATGGCGGGCGCTCGGGTTCGTGGCCATCAGCACGTCCTTGTGGGCAGTCTGAGACCACTGAACGGCATTGACGAGCGCGACTTCCTCGCCAGCGAGAATCTCGGGGACGGTCTCGGTAAACTGATTCCAACGGGACTTGCTGCTCGAAAGCATAGTGCCAACAAGTACCGCATAACCGAGCTTGAGGTCCTCGGGGTCCGCTTCGCGAACAAGTTCGAGGTCACACACGACCAAGCCCGGCTCGGGACGGAACGCGATAGCGGGAAGCGCATTCGCCGACGAGGCGACGAGTGGCTTCATAGTCGTCGCGACCGTGAGCATGGCGTCGAACGTCGTCGGCAGCAAGGCGCACTCGGTGCGACCGCACCACTGATTGGCACACCAGCAAACGACCGAGCAGGTCGCCGTGTCGCCGACAGCGACAACGAGATCGTCGCAGGTAATGCCGTTAGCCGACAGGGCGCCAAAAACGGTATCGGCATCGGCCAGCGTAGCACCGGCAGGCGAAACCTCGAGGACAAGCGGCGACACGGCAAAACCGGCGTCGACCAGCGCATGCTCGACAACCTCGCCAAAACGCTCGGATGTGGCGCTGTTCCAAACCACCATCGCCCGCTTGGGTTTGCCCACAGCCGTGGCAAACATGCGCGACAGCTCCTCGAACGCGCCCAATCCGACGCGGACATCGACACTGCGGTTTTGGAAATTGATAAGCTGACGGCGAATCATAGCAGTCCACGCTCCAAAAGCATCTCGGCACAAAGGTAGGAAACGTCCTCGAAGGACTTGTTGCGAATATCAAGGGTAATATCGGCGGCCTGGCGATACAGCGGACGGCGATGTTCAAACAGGCGCGCAGCATGCTCGGGTGAGCGGAAATCTGGTCGGGTATCGGAGCGGCGAATCTGGCGCAACGAATCCTCAAAGTCGCCTTCGAGGTACACACAGGTACCCATCTTGTGCATCAGCTCAATGTTCACCGGCGTCTCGACGATGCCACCCCCGCACGATACCAGCAGGCTGCGCTCGCTTTGAAGCGAACGGAGTGCCGAGGTCTCGAGTTCGCGAAAACGATCCTCGCCCTCGGTCTCAAATATCTCGGTCACCGACTTGCCGCATCGACGCACAACCAAACGATCGGTATCGATGAATCGACGCTTGAACATCGTGCCCACGTTGCGCGCAAGCGTCGACTTGCCCGCACCCAAAAAGCCGATAAAGAAGATATGGTCGCAGCCGTGTTTGATGTGCTGAGACATGGCGAAACCTATTCCTCGCAGGGAAGGTCGCGCAGGGCCCGGCGCTCAAAGATACGGAAGATCTGCGTGTACCACAGGTCCTGGGTTGCCTGCGGCTTAACCAGAATAGTGTCAACGCCGGCAAAGTTACCGCCCCACACGTCCGTGTAAAGCTGATCGCCGATCAGTACGGCCTCGTTAGCCGTGGCCCCCAGGCGCTTAAGACCCGCCTTCAGGGCAAACGGGGCGGGCTTCATGGCATGGCTGATGGCCTCGAGCCCCAGCTCGCGCGCCGACGCCATGACCTGGTCGCGATGCCAGTTATTGGACACCATGCACAGCTTAAAGCCCTTGGCATGGGCGGCCTCGAGCCAAGCGGAGACCGCAGTGGGTACCTGCTCGGTATCACGCGGCACCAGGGTGTTGTCGCGATCGAGCAGAATGGCGCGCTTGCCATCGGCCCAAAGGGTATCGAGGTCGATGCGGTCGACCGAGGCAACATATCGTTTGGGGCTGAAAATCCTCATGTTTAATTCCAAGACTGTTGGTGCTCTTCGTAGGTCTGCGAGAAATACTCCTCGTCCTGCGTAATGTAGAAATACAGGTCATCGGAGTCGGTGGGCTCAAGGGTGGCCTTGAGCGCCTCGAGCGACGGAGAGCAGATGGGCGTGGGCGGCAGCCCCTCATGCTTATAGGTGTTGTACGGACTATCGCTCTGAAGGTCGTCGGCGGTAACCTCGCCGCCGGTGACATACATCATGGTCGCATCGCTATTGAGGTAGCGCAGACCGTCGAGCTTGCCGGCAAGACGGTTGTAAAACACCGAGGCGACATGCGCGCGCTGCTCGGCGTTGAGGCCCTCGCGCTCAACGATGGAAGCGAGATTGATGATGTCGTAATCAGACATCTCCACGCCGTAGCGCTCCTTGATCTTGGCCTCGCAACCGGCAAAGTCGAGCGATTTATACTCGGTGTTGAACTGATCGAGCATGGCTCGGATGACATCATCGGCACTTGGGTCCTTGCCCAACGAGTAGGTCTTAGGGAACAGGAAGCCCTCGAGCGAATCGTTCGCAGCGCCTTTCAGGAACGCATAGTCGTTCACATAATTGCTGGCCTTCGCCTGGTTGAGGAAGTCCTCTTTGGAGATACTGTCGTAGGCCTGGGCCACGCGGTCGGCAACCTGGTCGACCGTCAGGCCCTCGGGGATTGTCAGCGCATCGGAGCCGGCATTGGGGCCCTCCATGAGCTGCTGGACGACCTTAGTCGCATCCATCAGCGTCGTGAACGAGTAGGTGCCGGGCTTAAGCGACATGTCCGCGTTGAGCTTTTTGACCGCCGCATAGTAATCCTTGGGATTCTCGACAATATGGTTCTCAGAGAGAATCGAGGCGATCGTGTCGCCCGAGGCGCCCTCGGGAATCGTAACGGTAACTTGCTGACCAGCGGTGACGCTTGCGTCTCCCCCGCCAAGCAGGCCCTTGACGGCCGGTACGGCGAAGAAGGCGATAACAGCGAGAACGATCACCGCAACCACGGTGCCGATAATCATAGGCACCGGCGAGCTTTTCTTTTGGGCGCCTCGCCGAGCATGCGTGTTATAGCTCGAACGCGCGGCCGGAGCCACGCCATGCGTGCCGCGAGCGTGATGCGCGTGCGATTGAGGGGCCTGCGCGCGCTGGGTGGGTGCCTGTTGCTTAAAGCGGGAGCCGCCTGCGGACTGCGTGGGCGTCTGCTGCTTAAAGCGGGCGCCGCCTGCAGGCTGGGCTGCACGGGCAGTAGGTTGCTGAGCGGGACGATGAACAGATTGCTGGCCCGGACGCTGAGCGGGCTGCGCGGGGCGGGAGGAGGACTGCGCCGAACGTGCGGCGGGTTGGGCCGCGCGCTGGGTCGGCTGCACCGGACGCTGACCGGACGGTACAGGGCGCGGCGCAGACTGTCGTGTACGATTCGGCTGGCGCGGATCGGAAGCGCTAGACATGCGATACCTCCTCGTTTTTTCGATCGAGCCATGTCTGCAAGAACAGGCTGGCGGCGATCATGTCAATCTTGCCCCTCATCTGTTTTTCGTTGAGTCCCTGCTCGCGCAAGATGCGCTTTGCCTCTTGCGAGGACAGGCGCTCATCCTCAAACTCCAGAGGAAGATCAAGCTCGTCGGCGATCTTTTGCGCCACGGCGGCAACGCGCTCGGCCTGGGGACCGGGCTCGCCGGCCATGGTCAAAGGCCGTCCGCTCACCAGAATGTCGGGCTCATAGTCCTCGACCAGGTAACGGAACGTCTTGGCCATACCGGTGACCTCGGCGGCCGGGAGCACCTTGACGGGCATCGCCATCTTGCCATCACGGCTCGAGACGGCGATGCCGATCCTGGTCTCCCCTATGTCCAGCGCGAGCGCGACCACAGCGACTACTTAGGCGCCGAGCGCGGTCTTGGCGGCCGCGAGGGCATCGGCGATACCGGCAGCGTTCTTGCCACCGGCCTGGGCCATATTGGGACGACCGCCACCGCGACCGTCGACCAGGCCCGCGATCTGCTTAATCACGTTACCGGCGTGGAAACCGGCCTTCACGGCGTCATCGGAGCCGGCAGCGAGCAGGGCCGGGGTGCCCTTCTCGGTAACGCTGGCGACGACGCAGGCAACGGGGCCGGAAACCTTCTGGTGCACGGTATCCCAGACGTTGCGCAGGTCAGCAGCCTCAAGGCCCTGGAGCTCAGCGACGACGAGCTTGTAGCCACCGAGCTCGACGGCGCCCTCGATAGCACTGGAGATGGCATCGGAGGAGCCACCGGTCAGAGCCTTCTTGAGCTTATTGGACGTCTCGCGCAGCTCGGCCTGCAGGTTCTCCACACGGGCGGGAACCTCGTCGACACGGCACTTGAGCGCAGCGGCAGCGGCGTCAACGAGTGCCAGGCGGTCCGCCATGTAGTCGAGAGCGCCCTTAGAGGTTACGGCCTCGATACGGCGGACGTTCGAGCCCGTGGAAGACTCGGAGATAATCTTAAACAGGCCGATCTCGGCGGTGTTGGCGGCATGCGTGCCACCGCAAAGCTCGCGGGAGAACGGCTGGTCCTCGGCGCCCACGGAAACGACGCGGACGACGTCGCCGTACTTCTCACCAAAGAGGGCGACGGCGCCGGCGGCCTTGGCCTCATCGATGCCCATGACGCGGGTAACGACCGGCTTGGAGGCGAAGATCTGCTGGTTGACCAGGTCCTCGACAGCCTTGAGCTGCTCGGAGGACAGAGCCTCGAAGTGCGTGAAGTCAAAGCGTAGGTGCTCGGGGGTCACCAGCGAGCCGGCCTGGGAGACATGCTCGCCCAGGACCTGCTTAAGGGCGGCGTCGAGCAGGTGGGTAGCGGTGTGGTTGCGGCGCAGGAAGCCACGGCGCTCGGCGTCGAGCGCGGCGGTCACGGTAGCACCGACGGTCAGCGTGCCCTCAGCGACGTGCGCGACGTGGGCATACAGGCCGTTGTGGTTCTTGGTATCGGAAACAGACAGCGCAACGCCCTCGGCGGAAAGCTCGCCAGCGTCGCCCTGCTGTCCGCCCATCTCGGCATAGAACGGGGTGCGGTCGAGCACGACCTCGACGTCCTCGCCCGCGGCAGCGGACTCGACGGACTCGCCGTTGCGCACGATGGCAACAACCTTGGCGCCCTCGATGACATCGTTGTCGTAGCCGTCGAACTCGGTCGCGGCGACCTTGTCCGAAAGCTCGACCCACACGTCGTTGAAGCTACCCCAGGCATCGCCCTTGGCGTTGGCGCGAGCGCGGGCCTTCTGGTCCTCCATGCAGGCGGTGAAGCCGTCCATGTCGACATCGTGACCAGCGGCGCCCGCGATCTCAACGGTCAGATCGATGGGGAAACCAAAGGTGTCGTGCAGCTTAAAGGCAACATCGCCCGGAAGGACAGCGCCATCGGCGAGCGCGGACAGGGCCTCGTCCAGGTAGACGCGACCGTTGTCGAGCGTCGTGGAGAAGCGCTCCTCCTCGGAAGCGACGATGCCCTTAACGAGCGCGACGTTCTTGAGGAGCTCGGGATAGGCCTCACCCATCTGAGCGTTGACCTCGTCGATGAACTTGGTCAGGAAGGCACCCTCGATGCCCAGCAGGCGGCCGTGGAACACGGCACGACGGAGCAGGCGGCGAAGGACGTACTCGCGACCCTCGTTACCGGGCAGGATGCCGTCCGAGATCATAAAGTCGACAGCACGGGAGTGGTCGGCAATGATGCGCAGGGAGCGGCTGGCGCCAGAGTAATCGTCGGCGTCATAGATCTTGCCGCTGATCTCCTCGCCCAGCTTGATGAGGTGCTGCATCAAATCGCCGTCGTAGTTGGCGGTCTTGTGCTGCATGATGGCGGCCATGCGCTCCAGACCCATGCCCGTATCGAGGTTGCGGTGCGGCAGCTCAGGCATGGAGCCGTCCTCCTGACGGTCGTACTGGGTAAACACGAGGTTCCAGAACTCAAGGAAGCGGTCGCAGTCGCAGCCGGGCTTGCAGTCGGGGCTGCCGCAACCGACCTCCTCGCCCATATCAAAGTAGATCTCGGAGCACGGACCGCAGGGACCGGTGGGGCCAGCGGCCCAGAAGTTGTCGTCCTCGCCCAGACGCGAGATGTGATCCTCGGCAACGCCCAGGGAGCGCCACACGTCATGGGTCTCGTCGTCCTCGGTAAAGACGGTGAAGTACAGGCGGTCGAGCGGCAGCTTGAACTCCTTGGTGATGAGCTCAAAGGCCCAAGCGCAGGCCTGCTGCTTGGAGACGCCGCCAAAGGAGAAGTCGCCGAGCATCTCAAAGAAGGACAGGTGACGGCCATCCTCGCCGATGCAGTCGATATCGTTGGTGCGGACACACTTCTGGCAGGAGATCGCGCCGATCTCCTTCATGGTCTTCTTGCCCTGGTAGTACTCCTTAAACTGGTTCATGCCGGCGTTGGCAAGCAGCAGCGAAGGATCGTCGGGGACGAGAGACGAAGAAGGATAGAGCTTAAGACCGCGCTCCTCAAAGAAGTTGAGGAACTTGGAGCGGATCTCGGCCGTAGTCATTGACGGGTAGTCAGCACTCATAGAGGGAATCTCCTCGGTTTCACATCGAAACAGTTCAAACGTAACGATATTACCATCCAACCGCTCCCGTGCAAAAAAGAGGGCCGCCAAACAGCGACCCTCCAGCGAAAGTGCACGTTATTTAGGACCGATCAATCCTTTGAAAAAAGGCTGCTGTAGAATTACATATAAGAGTCACCCGAAAGGAGCGATCGATGAAAAGTAAACGATTTTTCCTGAATGCACTTCTGGTTGTAGCACTTTTAGCGCTCTTGGCCTTCTCCTGCTGGTACGCAAACCAACCAGCATTTGGATACATATTGTATGCAGTAATGTCCGGCGATAAGGCTTATTACACTCTACGCGCAATTGACGTTCTCTTTTTCTGTGTAGCCGGCCCCTTATCAATCGCTTTGCTCGCGTTTCTCGTCATTTACAACTTCAAGAAACGCTAGCGTTGCCTATTTGGAATCCGAATCATCCATAGAGCCGTCGATGCCGGTTTTGGTATCGTCGTCCGAGTTGGAGTCATCGTCCTTGGCGAAGGGGTTCTTGAAAAAGCCTGTCGCATCGGGCTGCAGGCCCGAGAGCTTGATCCAGGGATTCTCGAGCTCGGGCTTGGGCATCGCTTGGGCCTCGGGCGCGGTCTCATTGCCGATGAGCTCGGACTCGTAAATGAACGTATCGTCTCCAAGCGCGTCATAGGCGGCGACAGGGTTGCCCTCGGCATCGCGATACGGCGTGCCCTTAAACACGGCGCCGTCGTATGCCACGAGCTGGCGACCGGTCTCATTCTCAAAGTAGTAGATGAAGATGCCCTTGAGGGCCGCGCACAGCGGGATGGCGATAACCATGCCGATGGGACCCATGAGTGCCGAACCAATAACGAGGGCCGTCAGGCTCATGATGGGGTGCACCTGCACCGAGCTCTGCATGACCTTAGGAGAAATCACATTATCGGTAACATTTTGCGCAATCATAGTAACGATAAGTGTCCAAAGTGCCAGCATCGGGCTGAACATAAAGCCGAGCACCGTGGCTATCGCCGCGCTCACCCAGGGGCCGACAACCGGAACCAAGTGCATAATGCCCGTAAATATGGCCATGAGTGCCGCGTAGGGATGACCAATGAGCGCAAAGCCGATAAAAGCGAGGATGCCACCGCAGATCGACGTGACGACCATGCCGCGCATGTAGCCACCGACCGAGCGCGAAAGGATGGCCACCATAAAGCGGTACGAGGTCTCCTTTTCCTGTCCGATGATGGTGCAGACCTCGTGGTGCATACGGGGATAGTCGCAGGCCAACCAATATGCAAGTACCAAGCCCAGGAAGATGACGAACAGCTGCGATGCCGTATTGTAATGAGCGGGAATACACCGCGACCGAGCTCAGCGGCGATTTGCGATACGTACTTGGACGCCACAGTAACCAGCGAGGACAGATTATCGTCCAGGTACTCCTTGAGCGGTGTGTTGTTGAGCGTCTTAGCGTGCGAAATGATCTCATTGAGATCACCGCCCGCAACGCGAAGCTGCTCAGGCAGACGGCTCAGGACTTCCATAATCTGACCGAGCAAAATAGGCGACAGGATGCAGACGACGCCGACGAGCACTGCCACAACCACGATCAGCGCGATGAGCGAACCGATGCCACGGTTGACGCCGTGATGCTCGAGCCAGTTAGTGATCGGCGACATCACAAAAGCGATGATGGAACCGACAGCGAGAAACTCGATAACCGGCGCCAGGATACCCATAAGGTTAAAGATGACGGCGGCGATGACAATGCAGCCAACGACGCCCCAAATGCGCAGCGTCAGAATACGGGTATCGCGCAGCGTGCGGTCGGTTTGTTGGGGGTGCTCACTCATGAACGAACCATCACTCCGTCGGGGTCAATCTTGTCTTGAATCTTCTTCAGGGTACGGCGCAGCAGGCGCGAGACCTGCACCTGCGAGATGCCCAGCTTCTTGGCAATCTCGATCTGGGTCATGCCCTTTACGAAGCGCAGCTCGATAACCTCGCGCTCGCGCGGCGAGAAATCGCGAATGGCTTCTTCGATCACCAGGCGGTCATCGGTAAAGTCGAGCTCGTTGTCGTCGTCGGCGTAGCGGTCGAGAATCGAGGGGGCATCGTCGGAATCGGACGTGCCAGGAGCCTCGATGGGCACCGAAGTATAGGCAGAAGACGACTCCATGGCCTCCAGCACCTCGTCGACGGTCACGTCCAGGTACTCAGCGATTTCCTCAACCTTAGGCGAGCGCTGCAGCTCATTGGTGAGCTTATCGGTGGCTTGGTTGACCTTGGCAGAAAGCTCCTGCAGGCGACGAGGCACACGCACGCTCCAACCCTTGTCACGGAAATGACGCTTGATCTCGCCAAGGATGGTGGGCGTGGCAAACGTGGTGAACTCGAGCCCACGCTCGGGATCAAAGCGGTCGATTGCCTTGAGTAGACCCAAGTATCCGACTTGCATCAGGTCGTCGAGCGGCTCGCCGCGGTTCTTAAATTTGTTGGCAAGAAACCTTACCAGGTTCATATGGGACATGACGAGTTGCTCACGTGCGTCCGGATCACCGGTCTCTTTGTAGCGACGAAACAGCTCGCGGGTTTTCTCCTTGTCCCAAGCGGTCTTACCGCTCCGGGAACGTTCGGTCATATTAGATATCCGCCTTGAGGTCGAGGGAAAGCGTCAGAGGCGCCGCAGTCTTTTCGTAGGAATCGCACACGCTCGCCAAAATGAGCTCGGCATACACGGCAGCCTGGTCATCCTCATCGACGGTCGCCTGGTCACCAAAGGTAAAAGTCATACCCACGTGCGATTCGTCGACGTCGAATTTGATCGAGATATCGTCAGAATCAACAGCCGTGCAGCCAAAGATGAAGGCCTCCTCGGCAGCCATACGGATGTCCTCGATGCGATCGACGGACATGGAGCACAGCGCACCGACATTAGCCGCTGTCATACGTACGAGGCGTGCCAGACGCGGATCCCCGGCAACAGTCAACGTGATGGGGCAAGTTGCTTCGCTACTCATCGCAGGACTCCTCGGAGGTCTCGGCGGGCGTGTAGGTGTAATACCGGGCTGCTTGAGCAGCAGACTTCTGTGCATCATCGTCACCAGCAGCGACATCGTCCCCGGCTTCGCCAATCAGGACGCGCTCGGTCGGCTGCTCTGCTTCGGCGGCAGCGGAAAGCTTGCGCTCAGCGTCGGCCGCGGGAGCCTTCACCTTGTTAAAGAGTTTCTGAACGGCACCGGCCGCAGAGTCGGTCACGCTCGACACAGCATTGCTGGCCTCGGCCATGCTGCCCGTAACCTCGGAAATGTCGCGAACCACGGCTTCAACCTCTACGAGATTGGAGGTAAGAGCGTCGACGGCGGTCTTGCTTGACTTGAGGAGCGGCTCCATCTGTGCAAGCGCGGGAGTGAGCTCATCGACAGCACCGTCGAGCTTTGCTACCACGGGCTGAGCCTCGGCGATGGTGTTGTTGAGGTCGTTCACCGTCTTGTCGAGCGAATCAACGACGGTGCGGGTCTTGCGCAGTGTGAGCGCAAGCTCGATAACAGCCCACACGCCGGCAACGGCGAGCAGAAACAGGGCGATTTGAATGGGACTCATACAAGCCTCCCGAAGGAATCGAAATACAGACGCTTTTCATGGTACCCCAAAGAAGGGGAAAGATACCCAAAGGGAATGTGCGAGGTGGCAACGACCTACTTGGGCGCTCTGCCACTACGGTCGCGCTCGCTTTGCTCTACGCGCCACTCTTCCCAGCCACGGCCGGCAGGCTGCCAAAACGCACCGCGCTCCAGCCCATCGGGCAAATAGCGCTGATCGACCCAACCTTCGGGATAATCGTGCGGATACTTATACACACCGTATTCGTCACTGCCCGGACGGTGACGATCGCGCAGATAACTCGGCACCTCGCGCAGCCCACTAGAATGGATATCGGCCAACGCCGCGTCAATCGAGGCCTCACATGCGTTTGACTTAGGCGCCAAGCACACATAGAGCGCAGCCTGAGCCAAGTTAATGCGGCACTCGGGATAGCCAATGACCTCGGCAGACTTAAACGCGGCATGCGCTACCAAAAGCGCCTGCGGGTCGGCGTTGCCAACATCCTCAGAAGCCTGAATCATAATGCGACGAGCGATAAACTTGGGATCCTCCCCTGCATCGATCATACGCGCAAGCCAGTAGATCGTGGCATCGGGGTCGCTGCCGCGCATAGACTTAATAAACGCACTGATGATGTCATAGTGCATGTCACCGTTTTTGTCATACGAAAAACCGCGGCGCGGATTGGCAATCTTCACGTCATCCACGGTGATGGGATAGCGCTCCCCCGCCGCCGGCGCGGGCGTTCCCTCGGTATCGGGGCGCGTGACGGCAATCTCGCTCGCAAGCTCGAGCGTCGTGAGCGCCGAGCGAGCGTCACCCGCTGCCAGCGTGCAGATGGTCTTAACCGTATCCTCATCAGCCGAGAACTTGCCGTTCAGGCCCTGCGGCGCCTCGAGCGCACGCTCGATCAGCGTGGCGATATCCTCGTCCTTTAAGTGTTCAAGCTCCACGACGCGACCGCGTGAGAGCAGCGCCGAGTTGACCTCGAAGTACGGATTCTCCGTCGTAGCGCCAATCATAATGACGGTACGGTTCTCAACTGCATGCAGCAGCGCATCCTGCTGCGACTTGGAAAAGCGGTGAATCTCGTCGATGAAAAGAATGGTGCGACGGTCGTACGTATTCAGACGTGTCTTGGCCTCGTCAATCACGCGGCGCAAGTCCTTCACGGTGCCCGTCACGGCGCTGACCTCGACAAACTCACTCTTGGTATGGTTGGCGATAATATGTGCCAGCGTCGTCTTGCCCGTACCGGCCGGCCCGTACAGAATCACACTCGACAGCACGTCGTGCTCAATTGCGGCACGCAACCACGAGCCCTTACCGACGGCCTTTTGCTGACCCACATACTCGTCGAGCGAATTGGGCCGCATGCGCACCGCAAGCGGCGCATTCTGAAAGGAACGCTCACGCGTCGAAGCAGAAAAAAGGTCGTCCATAGCCATCCCGTGCGTCAATCAAATACGTTTTCCACTAACAGTATACCGAATAAATACGAACTACCGTTCGTTAATATAAGTACGGTGCGGAAACTTCAATCCCGGGAAAAGCTTGCTCGTAAGTTCGCAGAAATAACCGTCCGTCATGCTCGCAATGTAATCCACGACCGCCTGGTCTTTATCGCCCTGCCAGGCATAGGTGCGATCGTAGTAGGAAAGCTGCTGCTCAATGCAGGAGATGTGGTGCTTAAAGATGTAAGAGGACTCGTCGCCTTCGTTTATATCCTGCAGGCAACGGTCGTAGAGCTTTTCAAAGGCCTCGCGCAGCTCCGCTTCGGAGTCGCCTTCGATGCCGCCCTTGCTATAGATCTTCTCGTAGTTCTCGCGCTTAGCGCGGCGGATTTCCTCAAACAGGTCCTCGCTCATCTCGATGCGCGGCTTGCCATAGCTGTGCTCGACGATATCGATGGAGGCATGCGTAAGGATCCAGCTGTTGTATGCTCCGCCCCGACCGTCGTCAAAAGCATCGGGTGACAGCAGACCCGCCGCAATAGCGTCTTGGCGATCGCGCCCCACATAGGCAAGGATATCCGAGATGCGAACCACGCAGCCCTCGAGCGTCATGGGGCGCAGGTGCTCAATTGCGCTGTAACCTGTGGCAATGCAATCCTCAACCGTCTGATCGAACTGGTCAAAGGAGCTCATGTCCGAAAGCTCAAACATGCGTTGCTCATACTCGCCGTTGTGGCACAGTACGCCATCGAGCGTCTGAAGCGAAACGTTGCGGCCGTACAGCGCGTCGAGCACACGGACCGACTGCACGTTATGAAAAAAATAACGACCCGTGCGGTCGTGGTAAATATCGTTGAGGAATCGCTCACCGGCATGACCAAAGGGCGTGTGACCCAAGTCATGGCCTAAGCCAATCGCCTCGATCAGATCGCAGTTGAGCCCCAGGGCACGCCCGATATCGCGAGCGATGCGCGAGACAAGCTGCACGTGCAGCCCACGACGCGAAAGGTCATCATTGCTGCGAAAACTGAAGACCTGCGTTTTGCCTGCATAACGGGTGTATGCGGGCAGATGCAGAATCTTTTCGGTATCGCGCATGAAGGCCGGACGCATGAGCGTGCCCTCGTCTGCAGTCCGATCGACACGTCGGATGACCTGGTCGTCACCGCATCGATAGGGATTAACGACACCCGAGGCGCGGTCGGCGGCGATACGCTCGACCAGCTCGGGCGACAACGCCGCGGGAATGCGATCCATACGCGCCTTAATGGCGGCCGTCTGTTGATTAATTACCATGGCATGCTCCTTAAAAAGGGCGCGCAAACGGTTACAGCGTACTACCCACGACCTCGATTATGGCAAATATCGGCACCAAAAACGGCAGCAAAGGCAGGGAGCGTGATTTTGCAATGAGACAGGCGGCGGCAAGGATCAGGAGCGCAACCGCAAACGCGACGACACCACCCAGGGGATCGAGGGTACAAAGGGCAAAGAGCGCCTTGGCATCCCCCATGCCAAGGCCAGGAGCGTGGCGAACACGACGCCAGAGTGACTCAGTAAGCACAAGGGCAAGGTAGACGATGACCGCAAGACCGGCGTGGTCAAGCGCCGTGTTAACGCCCTCGTCGAGCCAAACGCCTGCAAGCGCCGCCACGGCACACGCGCCGGCAAGCTGATTGGGAAAGCGTCGCTCACGGGCATCAATCGCCGCGCCGGCAAAGATGCAAATCCAAAACGGGATATAAACCATCGAACACCTCCTTGGGCAGCAGCCCAAACGCAAAAACCACCACAAAGATACCTGTCCTTTGTGGTGGTTTTAATGCTGGTTATTTGGCGCCTTGCATGACCTCGTCGAGGGTAACGCTTACGGCGTGCTGTGTCGGCACCCAGTCGACCTTCAAGAACAGTGCAGCCACCGTGATGGGGATATAGCTGAACATAAAGATCGGGAAGGTAAACAGGTTGGTCACCAAACGCCACTTTTGCGCGCAATGAATATGCTTGTACTCAAAGATGGTCGTGAGCAGCGCCAGGATAAAGAACGTCTGATACATCATGGCGAAGGTCAAAATGAGTGAAGCGGCGCACGCCTGCATCTCGACTTCGGTAGCCAAAAAGCCATGCGAAAGACCGCCCACGATGAGGAACGTCGCATTGGCGAGCATCGAGATCAGCGATAGCAGCATACCCGGGGCGATCGTCATGAACATGTCGTAGGCGGCAAAGCGATGGTAGCGGAAGGTCGACTTGACCAGGTGCTTACCATACGTAAAGAACACCTGGTAGAAGCCCTTGGTCCAACGCATACGCTGTTTCCAGGACGCCTTAAACGTCACGGGCTGTTCGTCAAAGAACTCCGCCGGTGCATAGCCAATGCGAATGCCGTGAATAGCGCAGAACGTGGTGAACTGAATGTCCTCAGTCAGCGTGTGGAACTGCCAGCCGTGCATACCCTCGATAACACTGGCGGAGATGAGGTAGCCCGAACCCGAGACGGCACAAGACGTCTTGCAGATGTTGCGCGCGTTGTTGAGAAAGCGCGCCTCGCGCAGGTACCACGTAGCATTAGCCGCCGAGATCCACGAGCTGCCGAAGTTCTTGGAATTGCGGTAGCTGGTGACCACATGAAAGCCCTGGTCAAAAGCATCGTTCATCTTGGAGACGTAATCACGGGAGATAACGTTGTCGGCATCGAAGATAAAGTAGCCCTCAAACGTGTCGGGATACTCGTTAAGGATGCGGTCGAAGCCAAAGTCCATGACCCAGCTCTTACCCTTGCGGGCCAGGTCGTTGCGCTCATAAACGATGGCGCCCGCCTCGCGCGCGAGCTGCGCGGTGTTGTCGGTGCAGGCGTCGGCAACGACAAAGACCTCGATGAGCTCGGACGGATAGTCCTGATCCTTGATGGAGCGAACGAGGTTGGCGATCACGGCCTCCTCGTTATGCGCAGCAATAAAGAAGGCATAGCGGTGGAGTTTTTTGGCCTTGGGAGGCGCGACCTCGCCACGAAGAGCGCCAATGACAAAGAAGACCACCTGGTATAGAAAGCAGACCGTGAGCAGCGTGACGACAATCTGGTTGAAGATCACGATGGGTGTGTTGGTTTGTAAAAAGGCGAGCATGCAGGCTCCCAGCAACGCGTTACGTAAACAATCGTATATCTTACCGCAGGCTTACCGAGTTCAAGAAACCACCTAATACTGGCTAGGCTTCGAGCAGACCGAGCTGCGGGACGATTTCGTCGCCGGCGGCAGTGCGGCCGAGCGAACGCGGGGACAAATCGTCCAGAACCGCCGCAAGGTCCCACGGCAGTTCGTCACGGCACTCAATGCGCTCCCCCGTCGCGGGATGGTCGAATGCGACGCGCCAAGAATGAAGGAATTGCCTGGTCAGACCCTGATCGGCGCGCGCATCGCACTTACCGTAGAGCGGATCGCCCACGCAGGCGTGGCTGATATGGCGCATATGCACGCGAATCTGATGCGTGCGACCGGTAAACAGGTGGCACTCGACAAGCGTGTAGCCGTCGTCGAAACGCGTGGAATCAAAGCGTTCAAGCACCTTGAAGGTCGTGATGGCCTGGCGCGCAAAGGGGTCATCGGAAACCGCCATCTTCACGCGGTCGCGTGTCGATCGGGCAATACCGGTGTTGATGGTGCCCTCGTCCATGGCGATGTGCCCGTGAACGAGCGTGATATAGCGACGGTCGAGCGTGCGCGTACGGATAAGATTTTGAAGTGCGCGCTGGGTGTCGTCGTCTTTTGCCGCGAGCATAAGGCCCGAGGTATCGCGATCCAAGCGATGCACGATGCCGGGGCGGTCCTCACCCTGCACGGTACCAAGATGATCGATACCGCAGTGGTAGACCAGAGCGTTTGCAAGGGTGCCGCTCTCGTGGCCATGGGCGGGATGGCACACCAGGCCGCGCTGCTTGGAGAGCACGATGAGGTAGTCGTCCTCGTAACGGATATCAAGGGGAATGGCCTCGGGAATCACATCAGTGGGATCGTGCGGCTCGGGCAGGTCGACCGAGATGCGGTCACCGGAGCGCACGGCATACTTTTTTGATAGGCAGGTCTCGCCGTTGACGGCAACGGCGCCGCCCTCGATCAAGTGCGCGCAGGCAGAGCGCGTGGGGCAGCCATCGTTGGCGCCCAGATAGGCGTCAAGACGCTGACCAGTGGAATCGTCGGCAACAAGAATATGGATGTCGGCCATTAACGCTCATTCCTTTCGCGAATCTTGCGGGCACGCTCCCCACGCTGCTTGGCTTTGCGTTTGGCGCGGGCCTCGTCACGGGCGTTGAGCTCGGCGGTCGCATCGACCTCGCGAGCGGCGGGACTCAAGAACATGTAACCGATAAGAGCCAGCACGACACCGACCGTAATGCCAATATCGGCCACGTTAAAGACGGGGAAATCAATGAAGGTAGCGGCAATAAAATCAGTCACAAAGCCCATGGCCAGGCGATCAATCGCGTTGCCGACAGCACCGCCCGCGACCATGGCCATGCCCACGACCTCCAGGCGAGCGAGTTGAGGCGCGCGAACCAGGTACACGGCAATGGCGACGATAACTGCAAGCGCCAGCACGGCGAACGCAACGCCATGGCCCTCGCCCATACTAAAAGCGGCTCCGATATTGCGAACAAACAGAAAGTCAATCACACCGGGGATAACGGTCATATGCAGGGCATCGCCCACGGCACGAACCGCAAGCTTGGTCAGCTGGTCAACAAGCAGCACAACAAGCGCTACCCCACCAGCAACACCTAACCGCCAACGCAAAGGCGGCGTCATATCCGCACCACGACCCAAAGAAATCCCCTACCTTCAAGAACATCGAATTACGTATAACGCAAGTAACCATCTTATAGTGACAAACGCCAAACACGCAGCATATTCACCAACGCTAGCGAAATAACCAGCACAAAACAAAAGCGACATTCCGAATAACGGAATGTCGCTTAATAGCTTTTAACTAAGGCGAAAGTGAAAGAAAGCCTTTAGCTCCAGCAATGGAAACGCCGCGTTATCGTCACCAACAGCGAAAACGTCCCTAAGCGAGCAAGGTGACGTGAAAGAGGAGGGAAGCGTACTTTGGTACGCGAACGACGATTGAACGTCAGATTGCCGCTTAGGGGCGTTTGCAGCGTCGGTAGGTTACGGCGTTCTACGAACGCCGTAACCTACAAAGCGTCAGCGCAGCGCTTGCAGATATGCGCGTGGCCGTTGTACTCGCCGACGGTGGTGCGATAGTTCCAGCAACGGTCGCAGCACTCGCCCTCGGCAGCCTCAATGGCAACGGAGAGCTCCTCGCCCTGGGTCAGCTCAACATCGGAGACGATGTAGAACTCGGCCAGGTCGACGGCCTTGTCGCCGGTCAGCAGCGCATACATCTCGGCGGGAACGACCGCCTTGACGCGGACCTGTTGGCTCTTGGTGAAGGTGCCGGCAGAGCGGGCATCCTCAAGGGCCTTGGTCACGGCGCTACGGAGCTCGAGCGAAGCCTCGAGCACGCCCTCAAACTCATTGGCCTCGTCGACCGTGATGGGCGACTTGTACCAATCGAGCAGCGCGGCGTACTTCTGATGATCGACGCAGCCGGCGGGCGCATAGGCCATGGCCTCGTCGACCGTGTAGGACAGGATCGGCTGCAGATCGCGCATGAGCATCGAGAAGAGCTCGGCGAGCACGGTCTGAGCGCTGCGGCGCTCGAGCGAGCCGGGCTTTTCGCAGTACAGACGGTCCTTCAGGGCGTCGAGGTAAACGTTGGAAAGCTCGGTAACAACAAAGTCGTAGAGCGCACGGTAGGCGCGCGGGAACTCGTAGCTGGCGTAGGCATCGTCGACCTCGGCCTGGACCTGGGTCAGGCGGGCAACCATGAGCTTGTCGAGCGGCAGCAGGTCGGCAAAGGCGACGCCGTCGGTCTCGGGCTCAAACTGACCCTCGAGCTCGGAGAGCAGGAAGCGCAGCGTGTTGCGGAAACGACGGTAGGCATCGGACGTACGGGCAAGAATCTCGTGGTCGATGGACACGTCGGAGCTGGTGTCGACGGAGGCAACCCACAGGCGGATGATGTCGGCACCCATCTCGTCGCAGACCTTATTGGGGTCGATGACGTTGCCGAGCGACTTGGACATCTTGCGGCCCTGGCCGTCGAGGGTGAAGCCCTGCGAGACGACTGCCTTGTACGGAGCGTGGCCGTTGGCACCCACCGAGGTCAGCAGCGAGCTCTGGAACCAACCGCGGTGCTGGTCGGAGCCCTCGAGATACACGTCAGCCGGGTACTCAAGCTCGGGGCGATACTCGCAGACGGCCTTCCAAGACACGCCGGAGTCCCACCACACGTCGAGAATGTCCTTATCGGCCTTGAGGTGATGGCCGCCGCACTTGGGGCAGACGCAAGCCTCGCCCAGGTAGCTCTCGGGAGCGTCGGTGAACCAGGCGTCGGAGCCCTTCTCGTGGAAAAGCTTGATAACGGCGTCGAGCGTGGCGTCGTTCATGACCTTCTCGCCGCAGTCGGCGCAGGTGTAGCTGGGGATAGGCACGCCCCAGTTGCGCTGACGGCTGATGCACCAGTCGGGACGCTGCTCGACCATGGCGCCGATGCGGTTTGCCGCGTGGGCCGGATACCACTTGACGTTCTCGCGGACCTCTTTGCCAGCCTGCTCGCGCAAGCCGGTCTTGTCCATCGAGACAAACCACTGGTCGGTAGCACGGAAGAGCACCGGGTGCTTGCAGCGCCAGCAGTGCGGATAGCTGTGGGTGATCTTCTTCTCGAGGACCAGGGTGCCGCGCTCGCGCAGGAACTCGATGATGTGCGGGTTGGCCTCATCGGTATCCATACCGCTGAAGGGGCCACCGGTGCCAAACTCCTCACCGGTGTAGAACTTGCCGTCGTCATCGACCGGCATGCAGATGTCGGTGATGCCCTCCTTGAGGCAGGCAAAGTAGTCGTCGACGCCGTGGCCGGGCGAGTTGTGGACGATACCGGTACCGTCATCGACACCGACGTAATCGGCCAGCAGCGCCACGCCCTCGACACCGTCGAAGATCGGCTGCTTGTAGTGGATGTGGTGGAAGGTCTCGGCAGGAACCACGTAGGGCTTGCCGTCGACCATAACCGGGGTGTACTCCCAGCCAAACTCCTCGCAGCACTTGGGAGCCAGGTCCTCGAGCATGACCTCGGCACGACCCTCGTGCTCAACGGCGACATAGGCGGCGCCGGGCTTAAGGGAAACGGCCTGGTCGGAGGGGATGGTCCACGGCGTGGTCGTCCAGATGATAAAGTCGACCGGGCCGTCGAAGTTCTCGAGGCCGGCGGGCTTGGAAGTCATCTCGAAGCGCACGAAAATGGAGGGGCTCGTCTCGTCAGAGTACTCAATCTCGGCCTCGGCGAGTGCGGTGTGGCAGTGCTTGCACCAGTGGACGGGCTTGTGGCCGCGATAGATCATGCCCTTGTCGAACATAGCCTTGAAGACCTCGATGTCGGCGGCGTCATGCTGGTGATAGAGCGTCAGATACGGGTTGTCCCAATCGCCGAGCACGCCCAGGCGACGGAAGCCGGCCTTCTGCAGCTCGATGTTCTCGACAGCGAACTTATTGCAAAGCTCGCGGATCTTAGCCGTGGAGGTCTGGTTGAACTTCTCGGTGCCGAGCTTCTCCTCGACCTTGTGCTCAATCGGCTGACCGTGGCAGTCCCAACCGGGGACATAGGGAACCTCATAGCCCTGCATCATCCAGTAGCGGTTGATCATGTCCTTGGAGATCTTGTTCATGGCATGGCCGATGTGGATCGGGCCGTTGGCGTACGGAGGGCCGTCGTGCAGCACGAACTTCTTATGCCCCTCGTTCTTCTTTAGAACTTGCTCGTAGACCTTGTTGTCCTGCCAGTCCTTGAGTCGCTTGGGCTCGGACTTGGAAAGACCGGCACGCATGGGAAATCCGGTTTTGGGCAGATTCATCGTCTGCTTGTACTCGTTTGCCACGGTACCCCTTTCATGTCGTGGGCGCGCACGCCCTCTGGGCACCAAAAAAGCGCCCGTCCCTACAAGCTGGGACGAAGCGCCATAAAACAGGCAGTCTGCCCGTAAAAGCTCTTCGCTTAACCACCCAGCTTAGATGCCCTCGCCCGCGTATTCGCGCGCTCGCATCCGTTACTCGGCTGGCCTGTATCGACGGCCATCTCGGCGATGTCTACTAAGACGAACCTGCGCGGCACGTCCGTTGGGATCGCAGCTCCGGGGTGATTTTCATCGGTCGCATGCACGGGTTCTCAGCGCTCCCCGCTCTCTGTGGCATGCGGACGGCCGACTACTCGTCCCCATCAACGCTTATGCGGAGTATGCTAGCACGTTCCACGCCGACGAAAAACCCTCAACACTGGTTTTATACGTTCGAAATTTCTCGCGGCTGTGGACCTTCTCTTGGAGCAAAATACCTGAAAGCACTTTATCGAACGAAAGAAGGTTGCTATGCGCACGATTGGAATGAGCGACTACACCGTTGGCGAGGATTGCTTTGACGAGCTGCCCACCGCACTGGCGGAGTACGGAGCGACCAAGGTCGCGATCATCGGTGGCAAGCGGGCACTGGCCGCAGCACTTCCCGGTATCGAAGCTGCGCTAGCGGGTACCGACGTCGAGATTCTGGAGACGCGCGTCTACGGCACCAACAGTACGCGCGCCAATATCGCCAAGGTCGTAAACTCCCCCGCCTGCCAGGAAGCCGACGTGCTCATTGCTTGCGGCGGCGGCAAGGCGCTCGACACCGTGAAGACCGCAGCCATCGAGCTCAAGAAGATCGTCTTTACGGTGCCGACGATTTGCTCCAACTGCTCCGCTGCGACCGCCATTGCCGTCGTGTACAACGACGATGGCTCGCTCGAGGGCTATTCGTACCCCAACCGACCGGCGCACATCTTCATCAACCCCAAGATCATCGCCAAGGCACCGGCAGAGTACTTCTGGGCCGGCGTGGGCGATGCCCTGTCCAAACAGCCCGAGGTCGAGTACGCCACGAGCGCCGGCAACCTGGAGCACACGGCAGGCCTTGGCTTGGCACTCGCCCACACCTGCTCCGAGCCGCTGTTCACCTACGGCGTTCAGGGTCTTGAGGACGTGCACCAGAATCTGTCAAGCGAGGCCGTCAAGCAGATCGCGCTCGATATCGTGGTCAACACGGGCTACGTCTCCAACCTGACCAACCAAAACGATTACTACTACAACTCGAGCGTGGCGCATGCGTTCTACAACGCCACGTGCAGCATTCCGCGCGAGGGCTCCTATCTGCATGGCGAGGTCGTGAGCTTGGGCGTGCTGGTGCTGTTTGCCTATACGGGCGATATCGAGAACCTTGAGCGCTACGCTACCTTTAACAAACAGATGGGCCTGCCCGTGACGCTTGAGCAGATCGGGCTTTCCGAGGCCGACATCCCTGCCCTGTGCGAATACGCACACGCCACCAACGAGTGGAAGCAGGGCAACCCGGAGCCCTTCACCGACGAAAAGTTCGCCGCCGCCATCAAGGCCGCCAACGCCTACGGCCGCACGCTCTAGGCCTAACCCAAAACCACCACAAAGGGGACAGGCACCTTTGTGGTGGTTTTTTATTGCTCCAACATTCAGTTCGCACTCGAACCCGATTCTATACGAGAAAGGGTCCGGGTACGTTTTTTGTTTATCGGTAATTCTGCGGAAGGACCACTCGGAACGGTAAACAGAAACGAACAGAGGCAGAGTACCATCCTGGTGATGGTATCCTGCCTTTTGCTTTGCGGAACCAAGGTCGCTTTATGCGAACTTGATCGCCACTTATATGGCGCATTGATGGCAATTACTGCGTACGTGCGTACCGGGAGCCTGTACACCTCTGGCAAGGCGTAACACGCTAGACTTTGTTCCAAAGTCCGTGTGCTAAGGGGGCAGGGCCCTTAGAATTCCTGTGGAGTGTGTACGCACGTACGCAGGAAAACAGCAAATTACGCTATATCAGGGCGTTCTTTCATTGGTGAGTATGGTATACACGGCTTAGTTCAACAAATAAGAATTTATATACTAAGGAGAATATTGATGAAAATGTTTTTATGTTCGCACTTTTCAAGTGTAGGAAGTCTGATAAAGGAAGAAATTGA
>CAUFBM010000018.1 GCA_959023295.1 uncultured Collinsella sp.
CCGGAGGGGCCCCGGGGGCGGGAATCTGGTACTCCATATTTTGTTCACAAATGAACTAATCCTTCAGTTGTTCCACTGAAGTCATGTCTGAAGCATCAGCTTCTGGTATTGGCGATGACCAGCTGGTTTATAAGCGTTGAGGCATCGGTCGTCTCTGGTGGGCTACTTTACTCTAAAGGCATCAGGTTTTTGTTTCCTGTCGGTAAAAGGCTGGTTTTGGCCGCCAGGCGTCCTTATATAGAGAGAGGATCGGGTTCGAACCCGTGCCGCGGCAACAAAAAAGCGGCCGGCATCCGCCAGTCGCTTTTCTATTCTATGGTGGGCCGTCAGGGGTTCAGCCTGCTCCGCAGGCGGCCGCTGTGGCGCTTTCGCGCCTTGCGCGCTGCGCTGGCAAACGCTCACGCGTTTACTCAGCTCCGCGCCCCGACGGGTTCGAACCCATGCCTTGGCAACAAAAAAGCGGCCGGCATCCGCCAGTCGCTTTTCTATTCTATGGTGGGCCGTCAGGGGTTCGAACCCTGGACCTTGGGATTAAAAGTCCCCTGCTCTGCCAGCTGAGCTAACGGCCCGCGGGTGGCATTGTACCACGGTCTGGGACTATTCCCAACTCCATTGGCCGTTCTGGAAAATCACAACTTCGCGTCCATCGGGTGTAATGCCCACAATATCGATGTCGTCCGTGCCAATCATAAAGTCAACGTGCGTGCTCGAAACGTTGACGCCATGCTCCAGGAGCTCCTCTTTGGACATATCATATCCACCCTCGATGCACTCGGGGAAGCCGACCCCCAGCGCAAGATGGCAGCTGGCGTTCTCGTCATAAAGCGTGTCGTAGAACAGAATGCCACTTTCGCGAATCGGTGTGTTCTTGGAAATGAGCGCGACCTCTCCCAGATGAGCAGCGCCCTCGTCAGTATCGATGATACTTGCGAGCGTCGCCTTACCCACGCGGGCGTCGTAATCTACCACACGACCATTCTCGAACTTGATCCAAAAATCATCGACCTTGTTGCCGTGATGGATAAGCGGCATTGCGGAATAGACGATTCCGTCAGCACGCATGCGGTCGGGCGAGGTGAAGACCTCCTCGGTGGGGATGTTGGGGAAGAAGGGATGACCGTCGGGAGTCTCACCCTTACCGCCGGCCCACTCATGCCCCTTCGTCATACCAATTACCAGGTCGGTTCCATTCGAAGCGGTATAGCGCAGGCAGTCAAAACGATTTTCGTTCAGGAAACGCAGGTTTTTTTCAAACGCCGCATCGTGAAGCTCCCAGTCACTCTCCGGATCTTGGCCGTCAGCACGGGCGGTATGCAGAATCGCATTCCATAGCTTGTAGACTGCAACCTCGTCCGGATCGCCCGAGAATACCTCGCGCGCCCAGGCGACAACCGGTGCACCGGCAATGCACCACGGGTTGATGTTGTAATCCAGTCCACGGCGGAAGACCTTGCACTGCGTGTTCCTCGCCTTGGATGCCGCGGCCGGCTTGGCCGGATCGATGCCCTTGAGGGCGGCAGGGTCCGCGCCCTCGATAAAGATAAAGCAGGCGCCATCTTGGGCCAGGGAATCCAGCTGCATTCGCTTCCACTCGGGCGTCTGCTCAAAATAGCTTTTATCGACATGCTCGTACGTGAGCCTCGTCACGGCATCATCGGCCCAAATGACCGTCACGTGACCAGCGCCGGCGGCATAAGCCTCCGCAACCACCACGCGCGCAAATGATGCGCACTCGACGGGAGACTGAACGACGACCTCCTGGCCGGGCTTAACGTTTACGCCCTTGCGGACAACGAGACGCGCATAATTTTTAATCTTGGGCTCCAGGGTCTTCATGCCCTCAAGAGCTTCCTCGACCGTTAGGGCAGCTCGAATCATGTGCCACTCCATCTATCTGTAGAACAGTAAAAAGGCGCGCCGCAAAAACGACGCGCCTTATATCTTAGCGATATCTATAGGTCGTAACGCTACTTCTTCTTGGAGGCCTTCTTGTCCTCTTCGGCAGCCGAGCGCTCGATAACAGCGTTGAGCTTGTTATCGGACATGCCCTCAGCCTGCGCGCGATACATATTACGCAGGGGACGGATGCGCACGAAGTCGTAGATGAAGTCACCCAGAATGACGACATAGGACAAAACGATACCGACCATCTGGACGGGGCTGGACACCATGCCAGCGGGAGCGAAGTACAGCGAAGCCCAAATGGCCACGACGAGCACCATGCCGATAGCGAGCACGGCCCACCAGATGCGGCGGCGCTTGGTGTAGTCCTCATCCTGCTTGAGGAGGATATTCGACACCGTGTAGATGCGATCCTCCTTGGCGCGCTGCTTGGCCTTGCGGGCGCGCTTCTCCTCCTTGGAAAGACCTTCCAGGTTTTCGCCCTTCTCGAGCTCCTTGCGGCGTGCCTTGGACGATGCCGGCACGACGCGAACAGAACTCGCTGCCTGGCGGGCGGGCTTAGCAGATGCGGCGGACTTGCGCGCAACCCCGGTAACTTCGTGGGATTGCGTGCGCTTGTTCGTGGCGCTACGGATACTCACTTATGCGTTCTCCTTCATGCTTGTGAACTGGGAGCCCGTGATGATCTGGAAGGCCTCGCGATAGCGTTCGGACGTGCCATCGATGACCTCGGCGGGCAGGTGCGGGGTCTCCCCCGTCATATCCCAGTTGGCTTTGAGCCAATTGCGGACGAATTGTTTGTCGTAGCTGGGCTGAATCTTGCCCTCCTCGTAGCTGGCGGCGGGCCAGAAACGGCTGGAGTCGGGCGTGAGGCACTCGTCGATCAGCGTAACCTTGCCATCGATGACACCGAACTCGAACTTGGTGTCGGCGATGATGATGCCTCGAGTCGCGGCATACTCGGCAGCGGCCTTGTAGATCTTGAGGGACAGGTCGCGAATCTGCGTGGCGATGTCCTCACCCACGATCTCACAGCAACGCTCGAACGAAATGTTCTCGTCGTGGTCGCCGATCTCGGCCTTCGTGGACGGGGTGAACAGCGGCTCGGGGAGCTTGGAGGCCTCGGTTAGGCCCTCAGGCAGCTGGATGCCGCAGACAGTTCCGTTCTCGTCGTAGGTCTTCTTGCCCGAACCGGTCAGATAACCGCGGACGATGCACTCGATGGGAATCGTCTGGGCCTTCTTGACCAGCATGGCGCGGCCTGCGAGATAGTCACGATACTCGGCAAACTCCTCGGGGAAATCCGCCGGATCGATGGAGACGAGGTGGTTGGGGACGATATCGGCAAACTTGTCGAACCAGAACGCCGAGATGCGGTTGAGCACCTCTCCCTTAAAAGGAATCTCGTCGGGAAGAATAAAGTCGAACGCAGAAATGCGATCGGTGGCGACCATCAACAGGTTTTCGCCAGCATCGTAGATATCACGAACCTTGCCACGGGAATCCGGACGACGCTCCATCGTTGTCACGTGAGTCACTCCTTACCTAAATACGACAGAAATGCGGGTTCTTTCCCGCATGTTTTCGCAAACTCGGAGCGGCAGGGACGTAGCCCCTCCTTCACCGAATAGCGAAAAGCTAGTGCTCCATTGTAGTAGATGCCGCGTCCGCCGTGTGCTCGCGGGGCAGATGAATCGTAAAAGTCGTACCCTTTCCAAGCTCCGACTCCACGGATATGTAGCCATGGTGACGCTCGACGATCTGCTTGGTCACGGCGAGGCCAACGCCCAGGCCGCCAGCTTCGCGGGCGCGGCTGGCATCGGCGCGCCAAAATCGTCCGAAGATACGCGACAGATCGTCCTTGGCAATACCGATACCGGTATCCGAAACGGCAATACTGACATGTTTGCGGTCACTGAGCACCGACACTACGACCCAACCGCCCTCGGGGGTGTAGCGCATGGCGTTGCTCATGAGGTTGATGACGCACTGCGTGATCATGTCGGGATCGGCCTCGACGACATCATCGTGACCCTGAGTCTCATCCGCAAAGCGAAGGCGAAGGTCGCGGTCGGCAAACAGACGCTCCTGGCCGTTCACAATCGATCGCACGAACGGAACCATGTCCACCGGTTCGAGATTGAGCGGCGCCGTGCTGTTTTCCATGCGCGATAGGTCGAGCATCTGCTGCACCAGACGGGCCAGGCGACGCGTCTCGGAAGCAACGGTTTCCAAATGCTCGTCGTCTGTGGGATACACGCCGTCCTGCATGGCCTCGACCGTTGCAAGCATGGCCATAAGCGGCGTGCGAAGCTCATGTGCGACATCCGAAGTCAGGCGCTTCTCGTGCTTCATATCCTTCTCGAGCGAAGTGGCCATCTCGTCAAAGGTCTCACCCAGCTGATCGATTTCGTCATCGCCGCGCAAACCGGTACGAGCGGACAGATCGCCGTCGCGAATTTGCTTGGCCGTGCTGGTAATACGATGGATCGGCTTGGTAAGCATGCGCGACACGAACGATCCGATAACAACCGAGATGCAGACCGCAACAACCGCGGCAAGGGCCATGGCGTTAAAAGTCTTCTCCCTAAACGCAGAATCCGCCTTGGTGAGCAGAGCATCGGAGCCGATGGCCCATAGCTTTACCTGTCCGGCATGCTCGCCAGAAGACGTTATGATTTCGACGTTGGCGACGCTATCGGAATCGGTGGGCGCCGACGAGACCGGGCTATGCGAGGCCTTTTTACCGCTCGAGCTGCTCGACGGCGATTCGCTCTCGCGCACATCGGCGGTCGCACTTGCCGAAGGCCATGAGTCGTCATAGACGACAACACCCTTTTTGTTGACGACCTGCATACTCAGGTCATCGGACACCAAACTCGATGTCGCGACCGTGCGCAGCTCGCCCGCAGTCCAGCTGCCGTTTTCCTCATACGACGTCGCAAGCTTTTCGGCAGCAGAATTGGCGATCTCGACGATATTGGAGCGCGTGTAATCCGAAAAGACGGTGCCCCACACAACGGAGACAACGCCCACCAGCACCAATACCGTCATGAGCGACGTCAGGGCAAAAGCCAGGGCCATACGCGAGGGATAGCTCATCGTCGGCCGTGAATCGGAACGAGGCGTGTTCCAACTAGCCTTGGAACCCGCCTCGTTCTCCTGCTTATGCTTTTGCCCGATTTCAAAGCGCGCAGGTGTCATATGTGATTTCCTTTATTTCTCGTCCGACTTATCGGTCTTGGTCGGGGCCTCGAAGCGGTAGCCGACACCGTGGACGGTGTAAAGCCACTTGGGCTTCTTGGGGTCGTCGCCCAGCTTGGCGCGAAGGTTCTTCACGTGGCTGTCGATGGTGCGCTCGTAACCCTCAAAGTCGTAGCCGAGCACCTTCTCGACCAGCTCCATGCGGTTGTAGACGCGGCCGGGGTGACGGGCAAGCGTGGTGAGCAGCTTAAACTCGGAGGCCGTCAGGTCGACTTCCTTGCCCTCGACCAAAATCTTGTGGCCCGAGATGTCAATGACCAGATCGCCAAAGTCGAGCACCTCAACGGCGGGCTCATCGGCCTGGTGAGCACGGCGGAACAGGGCACGGACGCGGGCGACGAGCTCGCGAGGCGAGAACGGCTTGATCAGGTAGTCGTCGGCGCCAAGCTCGAGGCCGATGATGCGATCCTCGATCTCGCCCTTGGCGGTAAGCATGATAATGGGCACATCCGAGGTATCGCGAATAGTGCGGCAAACGCGCTCGCCGGGAATCTTGGGGAGCATAAGGTCGAGCACAACCAGGTCGAACTGGTGCTTCTCGAACTCCTCGATCGCAGACTGGCCGTCGCCGACGCCAACGACCCAGTAGCCCTCGCGCTCGAGATAGGCAGCGACAGCGTCACGGATTGCCTTCTCGTCCTCGACCAGCAGAATCTTTTTTGCATCTGAAGCCATAACACGGCCCCCCTGTCTCAATTAGCTAAGAACAAGCCCATTTTAACGCACCTATGCCCACCGAGCACCGCTACAGTGCGGCGGCTCGGCGGGCGGCACTCACAATTACAACGCGTTTATTCCCCCGTTGGCGCCCTTTTAACCCCTCGGCGCTAAAGAGAGAACAGGCGGGCGGTAACCGTCTCGGGGATTCCTTGGCCATTACGCACCGTGGCATAGGTTAAAAACGTATTCGATTTACCCGCCGTAGCAGGATAATCGCCATACTCCAAGGCTCGGTCGGGCGACAGAAGCGAGCCGTAGGTCTTAGTCGAAGTGTCAATCAAAAAATGCGACGCCTGAACTTTAACCAGGTATTTATTTTTCCTTCCCGCAGCACACGCGAGCGGCTCACGCGAAAGGAAGAGGTACGGCCCGCCCTCGTTACCGATATAGGTGCCCATGTTGCCCAGGCTACCCACACCGCTATACGTCGCCTCAATAGAGAACACGAAGGTGTCACCCATATACACGGCCTCGAAGGGTGACACCGATGAGGGAAGGACCAACTGAGCCCTCTTGGTATTGTTGCCGTCCGTCAGGTCGATCGCCGTCATGCCGTAGTAGACGCCCTCGTCGTTGCGCACACGCGGGGAGATGGTCAAGATGCCGTCACTCACACGCGGGGCGGATGCAAAGCGACCCGTTGACTTCCAAATGGCCTCGGCCTTTGCCTCATCGAGCGAGCGGCGGTAGCAATACGAGTCATGACTTGTCTTATTGCCGCCTGCAGCAGGCATCTTGTACCAAATGACGGACGATCCGAACGCCGTAAACAGTGGCGGATCGTAGTCCTTGCCGCCTCGGTCGAGCTCGACTACATCGCCGACAAGCGACGCACCTGCCGTATTTTGCGCATAGAGCTTCCACGATGCGTTTGCAAAGTTCATTTCGACCCAAGTAAATACGCCATCGCCGGCGCGGACATCGTAAAACGAATACCCTGTACCTTCGACGGGATCCTCGATGAGCGTCGTGAGCGAACCGTCGCCCAAGTTGAGCACACCGAGCGTGTTGGCATGCCGCGCCGATGCGGGTGCCATCATCGCGGCAGCGTAGTCGCCATCGCAGTAGTACAGCAGCGTACCCAGAGGCAATGTCCATGAAGCTGCAGGCTCGAGGTCGATTTCGACGGCCTCGTACTCATCCGTAATCGAGACGATTTTTGAGTCATCCTTGATAACCTGCGGCTCGCCAGCGGCATCATCGCTGGTGCCCGTTTTTTTCGAGCAACCGGCAAGCACCGTGGCGGCGCCCGCGGCGGCCCCACCGAGCACAAAGCCGCGACGCGATATTCCGTTCTTGATGTGATCGACGATACCCATTAGGCAATCTCGGCGCGTGCGGCCTCAATAGCGCGCGTAAGCTGATCGGCGCAAGAGGTCTTTTTCATACCGCAGGTATTACCCGCGAGAACCTCGATCACGCGGTCGGCGGGAGCGCCTTCGACCAGCCTGGAGATGGCCTTGAGGTTGCCATCGCAGCCGCCGGTAAACTCGACGCCCAGCACCTTGCTGCCGTCATCGGAAAGATTGAGGTGGATATTGCGAGAGCATACACCCTGAGGCTTGTAGTCAAAACTAATCATTGAGATCCCCTCTCAGAAAGAAATTTCAGACGTCTATTATCCCCGCCTGGACCGACTTATTATCGCAAGCACCGATTCAACATCCTACGATGCTTGGACTAGTGGGAGCAAGATTAGCAGTCCGCACCCTGTACGTGGACCATGCGCTTCTCCCGATACATATTGTGATCGGCGACGCGATATACATCGGCCAGCGTATTTCCAGCCGTCTCGACGGTCGCCACGCCAATCGATGCGCTGACCGTCAGGGCCTCATCGCTTACCGCGGCAAGACCGAGACGAAGATCCTGTTCCAGCCCGAGCGCAGACTCGTTGTCAGTATGGGGACAGACCAGCAAAAACTCGTCGCCGCCAACGCGCATCGGCAGGTAATCCGCACCAGCCACCCGTCGCAGCACGGACGCCGTCCGTCGCAGCAGTTCATCCCCCATCTCGTGACCATAGATGTCGTTGGTCCGCTTGAGATAATTGCAGTCCACCATAATCACGCTCACTGGCAAGCCCTCGTTTACCAGGCTATCTCCGCGCGATTCAAGATAGTTGCGGTTGCGAAGCCCCGTCAGTTTATCTTGGTATGACAGCTCCTCGGCATGCTTGACCATCGATATGTTGTGCGTCGCCACGACGACCGACTCCAACCGGCCTTGCTCATCGCGATGCTGGGGGACAACCTGTAGCGAGTACCAAGCACCTCGACAATCTCGCACCTCGGCAGCCAAGTACGGTACGCCCTCCATACGTTCACGAAGCGTACTTATATCTACGAGTCCCACAACCGCTTCGCGGCTTTCGGGGCTCACGATATCCCGGCAGACCGTGTCCATAAAGTCATATGCCTCGTTGTGCTCGACAAATATCTTCGCTATCGCCGGCGACATATTGATTCCCTCGATCTCGAGGGTGTCGAGATGCAAAAGGAAGGTCGAATCGTAGATGGCGCTTATGGCATTGATAATGCCGAGCTGTTTATCTTTTTCGACCAAATTGCGGTGGTCAACGATATTCCGAGCCAACAGCACCACGACCCAAAACGCAAGGCACACCAAAACGCCGACGGCGACAAATGAAATCCTGTCAGACATGACCTCAGATTTGGGATATAGCGCAAACAGGCGGTAGTCCTTATATGCCGCACGCACGGCGTACCATTTGTCTCCTCGATATTCGATGGGCGTCAGGCCGTCGTCTTTCCACTCAACCCCTGCGCTGGTGAGGAGTCGGGCGAGCGACATGTCAGCATCGGCACTGTTGGATGAGACAATCTCCGCATCCTCCATAACAAGCACCGTGGGGCCCTGATGGAAGGTGCTGTTCGAAAGCACGTCGGCTATGGCATATGAATAGTCGTCCGCCGTATCGGGAACAAATGAGCGGTATGCCAGGGCAACGCCGTCGCCATACGGAACAGCACAGACGGCAAAAACAACACCACGGCGCTCGACGACAGTTGAGTAGGACACTTTGGAACCTTGATACATCGATGCGACCGACGAACATGCCAGCTCCTCTCGCCACAACATGAGCGGATCGCGACCATCGATGTCGTAGTGGGCGGCCATATGACCGTCGGCATCCATGACCATCAGCCCCGAAAGGTTCTCGGTATGAACAAATTGCTCGATAAGATCGTCGTTGACATCAACGCGATCAGAGGACAGGAACGTCGCAAACGATTCGACCGCGGCGAGCAAATCGTGCGTCGTCTCGATTTTTCTCCCCTGTTCGTTGCGGTCATATTTTTCGCAAGCGTTTTCCAAAAACACCATGGTTTCTTGACCAAACCCAAGCGTTTTTTCGAGGCAGCGATGGGTTCCAACCGCATACAACAGGCCTAATAAGACAGCGCTGACAATAACGCCGACAGCTATGACGGTCAGAATCTTTCGACGCAAGCGGTGCTTGTCATTTGTCATGATTCCGCTCCTTGCCCGCCCGTCGTCGCTCCTGCCTTGTAATTGTCCACAATGCGCTCTATCGTGCCGTCTCGATCCATGTCGAACAGCGCGGTATTGAGGTTTTTGACGCACTCTCCCTCATAGGCAACATCAAATGCAACGCCCAGGTCAACCGTCATAACGTTGTCGGCAAACACACGATAAACGCCGGGATACTGGGTGACGAGTCGATCAAGCGATTGAACGTCCGCCATCCAACAGTCGACATACCCTTTGGCGAGGGCGGCTTTGCAGAGTTCGGCAGAACCATACGATTTGATTTGCACGTCCGGCGAGATTTCCAGATCCCCTGCGAGCAATCGGCGTTCGCTCACCGAGCCCGCAATCACCGCGATGGTCTTGCTTCCATCGAGATGCGCCAAGGACTTGATGCCACTCGTTTTCTTGGCGGCAACCGAGACCGTCACGGTTAAATACGGCTCGGTCCAGTAATACTTATCCTCGCGATAACAGGGCGAATAGTCACACCACAGACAATCGATATCACCGTTTTTGAGCAGCCGGTCGCGATCGTTCCAGTCAATATCGACAAACTGTGGCTTAATCCCCGCACGCTTGCAGGCCTCGCGGGCGATGTCGATATCGATACCGGCGTAATCGCCCGTGGTATCGACATACACATAGGGGTCGTTATCCGTAACGCCGATTTTGAGTACCGGGAGATCTTTGTCGGCTTCATTCGAGGAGGAAGAACTGCTTCGAACGGTATACGTCAGGGCGGCCACACAGGCGGCAACAAGGAGCATGAGCGTAAACGAGACGATGGCGGCTCGCTTGGTGCGTCCGGGCACGCGCCTCCCTTCATCGAAACAGCAATCGGATTTCATTGTATACCCGGGGCTGATGCGGCAATAAAAAAGCGCCTCACCCAAAATGGGCAAGACGCCAAAGGTTGAAATGCATCCGCAAGCGGTCGAATTAGGTTAACCCTACTCGAAGTTCAGCTGCTCCAGGCGGTCGAAGACCGTATCGATGCGGGTGAGGAAGTCCCACGGATCAAAGATCTCATCGAGCTTCTCCTGGCTGACGGTGCAGCGCGGATCGGCCTCGAGACGCTCCTTGAAGGTGGGGCCAGAAACACAATCCTGCACCTCATGCCAGGTGGCCATGGCGTTTTCCTGCACGATAGCGTAGGCGTCCTCGCGGGTGATGCCCGTATCGACGAGGGCCAGCAGGACCTTGGAGGAGAAGATGAGGCCACGGGTCTTGTTGAGATTGGCCATCATGCGGGCCGGATACAGCTGCAGGCCGTCGATGACACGGATGAGGCACTGGAACATGTGGTCGAGTGCGATGAAGCTATCGGCCTGGGCGACGCGCTCGGCGGAGGAGTGCGAAATATCGCGCTCGTGCCACAGGGCGACGTTGTCGAAGGCGACCTGGGCGTTGGACTTCACGACGCGCGACAGGCCGCAGACCTTCTCCATGGTGATCGGGTTGCGCTTGTGCGGCATGGCGGAGCTGCCCTTTTGACCCTTGCGGAACGGCTCCTCGGCCTCGAGCGTATCGGTCTTCTGCAGGTTGCGGACCTCGGTCGCGATGCGCTCGCAGGTGGCCGCTGTAGTGGCAAGCACGCCGGCAAGGTAGGCGTGGTGATCGCGGCTGATGACCTGCGTGGACAGCGGGTCGTGAACCAGGCCCAGGTGCTCACAGACATACTCCTCGACAAACGGCTCGATGGAGCTGTACGTGCCGACAGCACCCGAGATGGCACCGAAGGCAACATTCTTACGGGCATCCTCAAGACGATCCAGATCGCGCTTGAGCTCCCAGGCCCAAGAGCCAAACTTCATGCCGAAGGTCATCGGCTCGGCGTGGATGCCATGAGTGCGGCCGGCACAGAGCGTATTGCGCTCCTCGAAAGCGCGACGCTTGCAAATCTCGCCGAGCTTCTTGACGTCCTCGATGATAAGGTCACAGGCCTGGGTGAGCTGGTAGCACAGAGCCGTATCGCCCAGGTCGGAACTGGTCATGCCGTAGTGGACCCAGCGGCTGGGCTTGGGGTCGCCCTCGGGAACATCGGCGTCGATGTACTCCTTCATGTTGGTCAGGAAAGCAATAACGTCGTGGCGCGTGACTTCCTCGATCTCATCGACCTTTGCCTTCTCAAAGTTAGCGTGATCGCGGATCCACTGGGCTTCGTCTTTAGAAATACCGATCTTGCCGAGCTCCGCCTGGGCCTCGCAGGCCAGGACCTCGATCTCCTGCCAAATGGCGTACTTGTTCTCGAGGGAGAAGATGTGTCCCATCTCCGGGCGAGTATAGCGATCGATCATAGCGGCTCCTTTTTGGCTATTGGCACGTTGGTCGTAACTTAACCATTGTACCGTGCGTAGGTGCAAGTATGGGCAGCAGGCATTAACCTAACATTTTGCCGCAAGAGCGGCCATGGGGACGTCCGCGTATTTGCTTCGCAAATCCGCACCGGCTGCGGTCGCCTGCCGGATTCGCGGAGACGGTGGGGAAAACTTTGTTGAATTGGCCGTCCCCGCGTCTCCCGTGCCCGGCGGAGCGGGCAACGGGACGTCTGCGTATTTGCTTCGCAAATCCGCACCGGCTGCGGTCGATCCCCTCGGATTCACGGAGACGGTGGGGAATACTTTGCTGGATTTGCCGCTCCCGAGGTCCCCCGTGCTCGGTGGAGCGGGCAACGGGACGTCCGCGTATTTGCTTCGCAAATCCGCACCGGCTTCAGGCGCCTGCCGGCGCCTTCGCCTGCTCGCTATAAACGCTTCGCGTTTATTTAACGCTCGCACCCTGGCGGGTTCGAGTCCCGGCACTTGGTAGTAAAAAGCACGGCAACGTAACGTTACCGTGCTTGTGCATTTTTCTGGAGCGGGCAACGGGACTCGAACCCGCGAGTGTCAGCTTGGGAAGCTGATGCCTTACCACTTGGCGATGCCCGCATATGTGGGGGATAGTATAACGCGGTTGTCTTGTTCGATACAAGGGTGACGATGCTTGTTTTAGCTGTGGAGAATCGTCCTAAAAAACAGGCCAATTGTGAAGATAGGGACCTGTACGTTCTTCTATTTACCGTTGTCTACCTGCAGATTTATTCCATTATCTTTCATAGGCGCCATTTGTCAGATATCGGGCAAGCATTTGGTCAGGTTCCGGTACTTACCCGCATGAACCTTGGGGATAGCCTCATCCTACGCGCCGCGGCCTCCCCGTGCGGCGCACGAGGGATAAGGAGCAGCCATGTCCAACGCACCCACGCACTCTGTCCACAGCGCAATCACAGCAGGATCGCTGCTCCTAGTCCTCTTTTTACTTTTAGGCTGCATGACACCGGATGCCGCGCTCGCCATCGACGGTTACGAATCGCTCGGATTCCGCACTATCAGCAATGAATGCGGTCCTTTTGGAGTTGGCAAATACGAGGCACAGGATTCTTCGACTGCCTATTGTATGAACCAGGACCGATTTGGCCCCAGCACACCGGGCGGACCCTGGCTCACCTACAATCAGGGCTGGGTATGGCTCGAAGACGAATTCGCGGCCATCATCTGCCATGGCTACCCCACCGCCACATCCTTTGGCGGGCATAATCTGTCCCCCGATCGAGCACGCGCCGCAACCCAACTTGCCGTCTGGATGCT
The DNA here is from genome assembly GCA_959023295.1 of uncultured Collinsella sp. Lineage (GTDB taxonomy): Bacteria > Actinomycetota > Coriobacteriia > Coriobacteriales > Coriobacteriaceae > Collinsella. Next base: position 13,029 of record CAUFBM010000018.1, read on the forward strand.
CAACGGCACCACCCATACCGACGGATCGTTCTCATATACAACCGCCCAGGGCGTCACAAAGAGCGGAAACTTTTCCGGCGACAATGAGGTCGTTGCCGCAGCGCGCTGGCTCCACGACAGCGCCAAGTCGGGAAGCATTAAAGCCGCACCGCATCGCGCGCGGCGCTATTTGGGAACTGTGTCGGGCGGCAGCAAGCGTCAAGATATGCTCTACGTGCTCCCGGCCGTCTCTGCATCCTTCCAAAAACAGTCAGCCAACGCCGCCATCACAAGCGAAAACGATACCTACAGGCTCGACGGAGCGAGGTTCGACATCTATGAGAGCGCCGGCGACAAGCGTGTCGGCAGCATCCAGATGGACAGCAGCGGTCGCGCACAGGCGACACTTTTGCCCAATACGGCATATTATCTGGTCGAAACCAAAGCTCCAGCGGGTTATATCCCCAGGAGTGACCGCATCGCCTTTTCCACCGGCAATGACGGCGGGAATGTCGTCATCGATGAGCAGCCCGGTACCATTACCCTGCGCATCGCAAAGGTCGATGCCGCGACAGGGGCAGGTCCTCAAGTCGGCGCGTCACTTGCCGGCGCTGAGTTCACCTGCGTCTCACAGTCTACCCCGGGCTGGACGCACACCCTCACGACGGATGAGGACGGCCGGGCAACACTTACCGACATCCCCCTGGGCACCTTTACCATCTATGAGTCAAGAGCTCCCGAGGGCTATCTGCCCTCCGATGAAACCTGGAGCTACACCATCGGTGCCGATCAGCTCGGAGACGCGGGCGTCGTTGAGCTCGAGCGCCGCATCCCCAACATCCCCATCGCTTTTGACCTCGAAATTTCAAAGTTCAAGGACTGCGGTAATAGTGACGAATCTGGTGTAGAGCAGCCGGCGGAAGGCGTGGTCTTTGAAGTGGTAAGCAACACTTCGCAGCAGGTTGTTGGAACGCTGACCACCAATATCTACGGTTTCGCATCGACCAAAGACCAGGCTGGAGCATGGTTTGGCGCAGGAAAGCGCCCCGATGGCGTCAGCGGAACCATACCGTATGACCGTGCCGGCTACACCATTCGTGAGGTTGTCGACACTGTGCCCGGCGGCTTTAAGCAGGCAGGGGAATGGACTATCACAGCAGAGCAGATCACGGACGGCGCAGAGCTTCAGTACATCGTAGACAACCACGCCCTGTCGACACATCTTCAAATCGTGAAGCGCGATGCTCAGACCGGCAACGCCGTACCACGCGCTGGGTTCACCTTTCAGCTGCTCAATGGCGACCGTGAGCCCATCTCGCAAACATCCTGGCATCCCGCCCATACCGTTATGAATACCTTTACGACCGATGAAACCGGCACTGTCACCCTGCCCGAATCGCTTAACCCGGGCACGTATTACATACGAGAGACTTCCGCCAAGGAACCGTATCTTGTTGGTGAAGATCTGGAGATAACGATTCCCACCGACATGAACTTAACGCCCGTCGCGGTCGCCTCGTTTTACGACGACGCGGCAACAGGAAGCATCGAGATCGTCAAGAACGATGCCGTAGGTGGGCGCGCCCTTGCCGGTGCTGTTTTTGATATCCGTGCCGCGGGCGATATCGTGCGCCCCGACGGCAGCATTGCTGCCCTGGACGGCGAGACTGTCACCATCATCACGACCGACGAACGGGGATTTGCGTGCGCAAATCATCTTTCACTGGGGTGCGGAACCGCCACCTATGAGGTAATCGAGGTGCAGGCACCCGAAGGTTACCTGCTCGACCAAAGCGTCCACACCGTCGAGCTGTCGTATGCCGGTCAGGAAACACCCGTGATCGATGCGCACCTCGACGTTTCTAACGACTACACCAAAATCGACATCTCCAAAGTCGATTTGACCGGCAAACAAGAAGTAGATGGCGCCCGTCTCTCCCTCCACGGTGCCGACGGAACCGAAATTGACGCTTGGACCTCCTCTGACAAACCGCATCGCATCGAGCATCTTTTGCCCGGCACCTACACCCTGCGCGAAGTGATGCCCCCGCGCACTTACGACCTTGCCGAAGACATGACGTTTGAAATTAAGGCCACAGGAGAAGTGCAGACGGTAGCCATGAAGGACACACCCATCGAGATCGAGGGCAAAGTCGACAAGCGGCAAGAGATCGCCCGCCCTATCGGTAAGGGTCTCGTCGCCAACGGCGATGGCAAAAACCGAGCCGTGGCACAATCCGATGCGGACGGCTCCTTCTCTTATACACTCGATGCTAAAAATGAGTCGAATACCTGGGTTGATGAATTCACCATCACTGACGATCTCGAATGCGCCAAGGAAGGCACTGCCAAACTCATCGCCATCGAAACCCCTGTCGCGACCGGGGACATCGACGGTCTTTGCAACGTGTGGTATCGAACGTCTCCAGTGGGAAGTATCGATACGGGCGAACAGGCCAATGCAACGCTCAGCGACGGGCATGACAACCCCTGGCTCGAAACGGACGAGGTCAAAAAGCTCCTAGGTGACGATTTGCGCATGGTCGATTACGGCGATTGGCATCTTTGGAAAGCCGATATCCCAACAACGGAGTCGGTCACCCTCGAGGCAAAAGAGCTCGCTCTTTTGGACGATACCACCGTCACGGGCATTCGTCTTGAGTACGGGGCCGTATCGGCCGACTTCACGACAAGAGGCGCTGCAGAATCTTGGACCCGCGAGGACCTCAAAGACGAGCATGACGACCTTGATGATGTGAGCGCCGTCCTTGACTCGGATATTCACGGTGCCGTCATCCATATGCAGGCCGCATCGTCTTACACGCCTCAGACCGCACTCGCCAACAGCGCTCGCGTTGACCTCTGTCGCAATGGCGGCGGTAGCAACCTTGAATCACATGACGAGGATCGCGTCATCCAGCGATGCGTCATGCCGCAAGATTTACCGGCAACGGGCTCCCTTCCCATTGCCGCCTGCCTCACCGCCTTCGTGACCTCCGGCGCCGCGGCAATCTGGTTTGCCCATCTAAAGCTGGCGTCAAAACGTCGCTGACGCAATAAAAAAGAGGCGAGCCCGTCTCCCGGCTCGCCTCTTATTCGTTCGTGGCGAAATGGCTATTCCCCAGATGCAGACCCACCATCGATGAGCGCTTGTTCGGACTTGGAGATGCCGTCGGCTCCCAAACTCTGCTCGTGCTCCACTTCTTCGCTAATCGTGGACTCAGGCGTTGAGCCTTTAACACCCACGATATACGCGGCCCCAAAACCAAGGGCAATGGCGATCAGGGCCAAGATGAGATAGACGGGCCAGTGGCGCTTGATGTACGAAAACACGCAGACTCCTTAGAGGTCAACCTACGAACGACGAATGACCTCGGTCACGACCTCGGACACCGTAGCGATATTTGTCGGATTGACGTTGTACGGCAGATCGTCCTCGGTGTGAGCGCACGCCAGACGTGGTCCGTCGACGCCGGCAATGGTAAGGGCGCGTCGGCTTGCCTCGAGCGCAGCATAGGCATCGGTCTTGGCATAGGGCATCTCAAATGCACCGCAATCGACATGGAACGACTTGCACACCTTATTGACCAGGTTCATGATGCGTCGATCACCCTTGAGCAACTGCTGCTCACCCTCGACCGTCACGACCGAAAGCCTGCCGGCACCAATGGACTCAAGGTTGATAAAGAACACGCCGCGGAGCTTGTCGCGATGCGCGGCCAAGAACGCCTTCATGCCGGCGCCGTCGCAATCGGAAGCGCCTGTAGCCACAAACCAGATGTCGTGGCCAAGTAGCTCGTCATCACCCATGGAGGCAACGGCAGCGAGCATATCCTCGTCGGAAGCTCCATCAGAAGACGTGGCGCCACCCTTCCAGCCGTCGTCGTCATCCTCGAAGTTATCCCACGAGCCGATGCCGCGACCAGACTTCTTGGCGTCGTAATCATCCTCGACGCCAAGCCAATCGCTCATGCTGTCCTGCTCGTTTTTCTTTTTGCGACCGAACAGACCGCCCAAGCCGCGCTTTTGCGGCTTGGCGGCCGGAGCGGCAGGAGCCGAGATAGTCTCAAGCGGCTGAACATCCGAGGTGACCGGCATGGGGGGAACAACCGGAGCCGATGTGGGCTCGGGACCCTGTGCCGTCGCGAAGGGATCGTTAACCTGAGCCGAAGGGTCGGGAAGGTCGAACAGCGAGGTGCGCGAGGCGACATTGGCCTGCTGCATCGAAGGCATCGAGGGATCGGGGACCGAGGCCAGCGGAGACGCAGAGGGCATGGGAGCCGGCGCGGATGCCGGGTCGGGAACATTCATGTTCGGGCGCGGCGACGCCTGAGACGAGATCTGAGCCATCAGAGTATCGACCGTCTCGGCCTGCGACGGAGCAGCGTTGGCAACCGTGGCGCCGGGATCACTCGGCGCGGGCATGGTGAAGATCTGCGTAGAGTAGGGCCTCGACTCATCCGCCTGCGGAGCTTCGGGGGCCACGGGCTCAGGCTCTTGCTCGGAGCTGTCCGCAGCGACCTGTTCCGCCGCAGATTGATCCTCGACCGTACCGGGCGCAGCGGGCTCGTCCTCGACAGGAGCGGAAAGGGGCTCGGCGATAGCGGTGCCCTGCTTCTCAAACGTCATCGTGGCATCAAACGACACAGTGCTGTCGACTGGCTGTTGGGTTTCAAAAGTCGCCGTCTCCCCGGCAACATCCGCAGGCGAAGGCTGCGGCGCCTCGAAAGACGTCGTGGCGTCGGCAACATCAACGGATACCGGCGATACCGGCTGCTCGGCGTCGTTTTGCTCAAATTCCTGTGCCGCGTGCTCGCGCTCGGCCTCGGCCGCCTGTTGCTGGGCTGCAGCCTCACGCTCGACTGCCTCGCGGGCAGCGGCGCGCTTTTCCTCAAAGTCGTCAACGAGTTTCTTGCCCTTTTCGAATGCCCCCTTAAAGAAATGGGAGGCGCTGGCACCGATCGAAGAAAACGCGGAAGCGATATCAGCATGGGGCGTCGTCACCGGAAGCTCGGCAGAAAAATCGGTGTCGCTCTCGTAGGACACACGCTGCGGATACGCATCGTAGTCGTCCTCGGTATTATCGAGCTCCTCGGGCGCCGGGGCAGGCGCCATGACGTCCAGACCGGCTGCGGGATCGATAGCAGTCTCCGCATCGGCTTCCGTCTCGACGGTATTGGCCTCATCGGGCTGCGCAGCCACGACCGGATCGGGCTGGGGCGCGGGCTCGAACGTCGGCTCCTCGCCCTCTTCGTAATCGAGCGTGCAGGACTCGGGAAGCATGCCGAGCGCACGGATGGCATCCGAGCCAAATCGGATGTTGCCGGCGGCATTGCGATAAAGCTTGGGCTCGGGCTCGGGCTCCTCTGCCGCGGCAGGCTCCTCTGCCGGCTCGGCAGTGGACTCGTCTGCAACGGGCTCCTCGGCCGGAATATCTTGGACCTGGGACTCGGGTGCGATGACGCCAATCAGGGTCTCGTCGGCAGAAGCACCTTCGAATCCATCGATTTGCTCATCAAAAGCCTCGCCCTGCTCATCCGCGGGAGCGAACGGCTGGCCATACTCATCCTCGGTATAGGCAGGCTCTTCGTACTCGATGGTATTGCCGTAATCATTTTGCTGCTGGGCCGCGGCGTACTCGGCTGCCGCGCGCGCCATCTCCTCGGCGCGACGCTTCTGCTCGCCAAAATACGTGTCAAACGGAATATCGTCAGGGAACTCGTTCTCACCCTGATAGGGGGCGACGTTATCCATGACACCCAGCATGGCGGCAACAGACGACTTGTTGCAAACCGAGCCGGACGTGTAGGGAAGGACAAAACGATTGGAAATGATATTGGCGGCATTGGCGAGCGCCACGAGGGAGGCAAGGATCGCGACAATCCACAGCAGGACCTTCAGCACACCGGGAAGCGGCAAGATGCGCAGAATGGCAATAGCCGCGGGAGCAATCGTGGCAATCGGGAGCAATTTGGCGATCAGCGCTCGGTACGGCGCATAGGGCTCGCGAGCGAGCAGTTCGGCGCGCGGGGAATCATAGTGCGCGACGACGACAACCGGGCGATTGCGCGGAGAGGCAAGCGGGCCCGACGCCTTGTGGTAGGCGATGACGTTTTGGCTCACGCCCGTTTTACCCAGGCGCGAGATCACGGGGCGCCCGGTTCGCTCGAGCACATAGAGCACGGCTCCGACAATGGCCAACAGGGTGCCGACTAAGCCGATACCGCCGCCGATGCCCATAAGCAGGGCACCGGCAAATGCCAGAACGCCCGTAACCGCAAACGCCATCCTGCTCGGCGCGGGAGCATTAAACTCCTGCACCTCGGGATCAAAGCCGTGGTTGCGGAAAATTTGAGCGATATCTTCGGCAGCCAAGCGCTCTTCTTCGCTACACGCCGGCGTGATGCCAGTGCCCTGCAGCAGGTGGTTAATATAGTTCTGGGTGTTCGCCATATGCGCTCCACATCCATAATCCGACAAATAGGCCCAATGTATGCACATTAGAACCGTATATAGTCGAAAGTATACCCCGAGCGGGCGCAAACGGCCGAATTCTGGGCATCTTAACGCCCCAAGCGGACAAGGATATAGCCTAATCTCCATATCGGACTAAAATCATGGCATCAAACACCTTCCCATGCGAGGATTCTATGACGGCAAGCGATACAACCGTAACGAACAAAAAGGGGGCGCCGGGGCCCGGTTTCGACAAGACCGCCCAGCGCATCCTCAATCTGTTCTTTGTCCTTAACAGCTCTCCCGAGCCATTGACCACAGAGCAAATTGTCCTGGATTCCGATCTTGGCTATGGGTCGGGCAATATCGACTCGGACAAGCGCAAGTTTCGCCGCGATCGCGAAAAACTCCTCGAACGCGGAATCACGATCAAGGAAGTCCGCGCAGCAGGCGCCCAAGAAACCGAAGAAAGCGCGTGGACCATCGATCGCGAGCACACGTTTGCGGCCGGTGGCCTCATCACCGCAGACGACGCGGACATCTTGCTCGACGCTATCGACCAGACCCTTGCGACCGGTTCGGCCGCGTTTGCCACGCCGCTTGCAGACATACGCTCCAAAATCGCCTACCTCACCGGCGCATCGACCGCAGAAGAGCCTGCCGCCCGTCGCTCACCCGCCGTCGATGCGGTGTGGAGCGCTTTTGCCGAACGCTGCGCACTGCGCTTTTTGTATCAAAACGGGCGTGGAGAGCAAAAAGAACGCACCGTCTGCGTGTACGGCATGTTCGAGCACGAGGGCGTGGCGTATTTTTGCGGACTCGACAACGCCACCGATGAAATCAGGACGTTTCGCTGCGACCGTATCGTTCGCGCATGGCGCCCCTCGAAGGCCTATACCATCCCCGCCGACTTTAACCTGAACGATCGCCTGTTCTTTGAGTTTGATTTTGCCGATTGCAAGCCCGTTACGGCAACCTTTTCGTTTGCTCCGCAAGCCCAGGCCGACATGGTCAGTGGCTTAACGCGCGGTCGCGGGGAGCTCACCCGCACCGAAGAGAGTTGGACCTGGACCGTCGGTGTGCGCGACCTTAATGCCGCTGCCTCGTTTTGCATGGAGCACGCCATGGACAGCATGAGACCCGTTGCCCCCGATGCACTTAAACTGGCGTGGAACCACCTCATCGAAAGGACGGTGCACGAGCATGCCCGCGCGTAAACTGACCAGCGAGCAAAGGCTCTCGCGTGCGATTGACATCATGGAGGCCCTCTACGCTGCCGGCGAGACCGGTATGACACGAGGGGATATCTGCAGCCGTTTTGATATCACGGGTGCGGCGCTCGACGAAATTATCGATATCGTCTCGACCCTTGCTGACCGTGAGTCGGGTGCACGCATCATCTGCGAACGCCACGGCGAGCGCATCATCCTGACAGGTGATGCGGGACGTGTGCTGCCCTTGCGTCTAAGTGCCGCCGAAGGTGCCGTGCTCAACCACGAACTCGAATCGATGGGAATCGACTCTCGGGCAGCAGAGCGTATCCGACACGCCCTCCTACCCGAGGAACTCGGCTACAACCAGCGCGTCGTCGATACCGTTGCCCGAGGATCGCACTGGCAACAGCTGAACTGCGCGATTCAAGACGGCGTTCGATGCCGCATCACCTACCGTTCGATGGACGACGCACGGCCGCGCGAGCGTCTCATCGACCCCCTGCGCATCGCGACGCATGGCGACCAAACATATCTGATTGCCTGGGATGTCGAAGTTGATGCGCAGCGCTCCTACCGCATGGACAAAATCGAAGGCCTTACCCTTACCGACGATTCCGTGGAGCGCCACACGCCCGCGCCCTCGTCCCTCCACGAATCCCTTTCCCAAGCGGAGCAGAGCGCAAAACTCCTCATGCCACTCGACATGGCAGAGCGCCTAGACTGGGCCGGCATCATGTCGATTGAGCCAAACGGGGCAGACATGGCAACGGTGACCGTGCGTTATGGGTCAGAGCACTGGCTGTTCTGTCAGGTAATCGCAGCGGGCGGAGCCATCCGCATACTGGATGACCCCGCCCAGGCATTGCGTCTATGCGATATGGCGACGAGCCTGACCTGCCCGCTTTAACGGCGTCGCTCGTGGCGTGCACGCCACAGCTGCAAATAATGACCGATCTGTGCCGACTCGATACGCTGGTAGGAAGTCGTGGGCAGCGACGTCAAGAACTTCTTGCCGTAGCCCTTTGTTACCAAGCGCGGGTCTGCCAAGATGAGCACACCGCAATCGGTTGACGAGCGGATGAGACGGCCGGCGGCTTGCTTGACTTCGAGCACCGCCTCGGGCAGCGAATAGCGCGCCCAAGCGCGGTCTTCGCGCAGGTTGCGCTCACACGAAAGAGGATCCGTGGGGCTCGAGAACGGCAGCTTGGGGATAATGACGCAACGCAGTGTCTCGCCGCTGGCGTCAAAGCCCTCCCAAAAGGCCTTGAGCGCAAAGAGCGATGAGGTCGGCTCGTTGATAAACCGATCGCGCAGGCGACGCGGGGACGAGTTGCGTTGTTGGCAATTGAGTTCCAGGCCCGCTCGCGCCAATTTGGGCTCGACACGGGCATACAGCTCCTCCATATCGCGCCTGTTAGTGAAGAGCGTGAGCACCGATCCACCCATGGCAAGATGAGCGTCGACCAGCACACGCTCGAGCGCCGACAGATAGCGCTCGCGATCGCGCGGATCGGGAATGTCCCCCGCCACGACCACGGCCATATTCGAGTCAAAGTCATAGCTCGAATCCAGGTGCAGCGATGAGGATGTCGAAACACCGATACGATCGAGGCCAACGGCATGGTTGAAGTGCTCAAAGCTCTCAGACACCGTCATGGTCGCCGAAGCAAAGATGGCCGTATGCACCTCGGGCAGCCACTCGTTCGCCAGGGCCTCGCCGATATCGATGCGCTCGGCGGTCATAGACTCCCCGCCCGCACGCAACCGACGATTAACCTGTAGCGAGTACACAAAGTACTCATCCGTACCGTCGATGATGAGCTTAAGGTTCTCGGCGAGCTCGTGCAGGCGGCGCGAAATGTCGCCCAGGTCGACGACGACCTCGGGTTTATCGGCAGCGACGGCTTGCACCAGGGCGTCTACACTTTTATCCGCCTGACCCAGCGCGTCAATTGCGGTGTGGGCCGACTGCAAAAAGTCATGCCAGTCATCCGACTCGCGCAATTCGGGGCCAATCCACAGGTTTGCATTGTCATAGCCTCCGCGGGCGCGACGGCCAAGCTCGCGCACGCCATCGAACACGTCGGCAATCGCCATGCTCGCGCGGGCAACCGTCGACGTTGCTTTGGCAGTGAGCCCCAGATAGAGCGTGGAGCCCTCAGAAGTGGCCAGGTCACGGGAAACCTGACCCAGCGCACCGGTGCTCGAGCCGCCCAAGCGCTCAAACAGCACGCGCGACTCATCGGCCGAAACTACGCGTGCCCACTGGCGACGCGCCTCGCGCTCGATGGAATGGGCCTCATCGACCACCCAGTGTCGAATAGGCGGCAAAATCCTTCCCTCGGCAGCGACGTTGCGGAACAGCAGGGAATGGTTGGTAACCACCACGTCAGCATGTGCCGCACGACGGCGCGCTCCGTGGACCAGGCATTTGTCCGGAAAGAACGGGCACAGACGGCGGGCGCACTCGCGCGAAGCCGTCGTAAAGTCGGGACGGTTGACGCTGCGCCAGCGAATGCCGAGCGAATCGAGGTCGCCATCGGCAGATTGGCACACATACGCCATGATTACCGCGATGGCCGTGAGCGTGTCGGCAGGATCGCGTTTGGTGGTAATCTCGACCTGGCCACGGCTCATACGTTCGAGCTTACGCAGGCACGGATAGTGGTCATAGCCCTTAAGCGCACAAAATGACAGCCCCCCGTCCAGCTGCTCGGCAAGCTTTGGCAGCTCATGATACATAAGCTGATCGGCAAGATTATTCGATTTGGTCGCGATGCCAACGGTAATGTTGTTTCGGCGGGCGGCCTCGGCAAAGGGCACGAGATACGCCATCGATTTACCGACGCCCGTGCCGGCCTCGATCACGCGATGGGTATCGGTGACCAGCGCATCGCGCACCTCAACCGCCATCGCAATCTGCTCGTCGCGCGGCTCATAGGTGGGGTACATGCGATTGACCAGGCCGCCGGGGGCGTAATCCGCCTCGATTTCCTCGCGGCTCGGCATCTTAAGGACCGGCAGCTCGTCTGCATCAATGCGATCGTCCGCGCGATCGGCCTTGAGCACATCGGCACGGGCGGCACTGAGCGAAAAGATCGAACCCGGGTTCTGGCCAGCCAAAAAAGAAAATATGGGGCGATAGGACCATGGCACGTCCGCGTGCATGTCCGCCAAGCGCGCCATAAGGCCCTGTGGAAGATCGGTGAGTGCCACCAGCAGCACACGCCACACGCCGCACAGGGCGTCAACGTCGGCATTTGCGCGGTGCGACACCGAATCGCAGCCAAACAAGTCGGCCATAAAGGACAGCTTGTGCGAAGCCAGGCGCGGAAGCGCGATGCGCGACAGCGCCAGTGAATCGATCCAGATATCGCTCACGTTGACGCCGCCCTTGACCGATTCGATGAACGACCGGTCAAACGTGGCGTTATGCGCGATGACAGGGCAGCCGCCCACAAAGTCGGCAAGCGCCGCCACGGCCTCGACGGCCGATGGGGCATCTGTCACATCGGCGTTCGTAATGCTCGTAAGCTTGGTAATCTCTGCAGGAATCAGCTGCTTGGGATGCACAAACGTATCAAAGCGGTCAACGACCTCGCGGCCCGAAAGGCGGGCCGCGGAAATCTCAATTAACTCGTTGTCCTGTACCGAAAGGCCCGTGGTCTCGGTGTCGAGGACGATAACATCCTCTTCGATGAGGCCAAACGATTGCGTCTTGGCGCGTTCGGCGAGCGTGGCATAAGAATCGATGACAAACTGTGGCGTTCCAGGAGATACAGCGTCCTCGATTAGCATGTAACGCCCGCTCGACGGAGACCCATACGGATCAGGCTGTCGCACACCTGCGGAAATGTCATGTCGTCGGTATGGCGAATCTCGTCAGGATACAGTGACGTATCGGTCATGCCGGGGATGGTGTTGGTCTCGAGAATGACGGGGCCGTCCTCGCTCACGATAAAATCGCTGCGCGAAACGCCTAGACAGCCGAGGGCCTTGTGGGCCGCGCAGGCAAGTTCCTGGGCACGCGCATAGTTTTCGGGCGAAATCTGCGCCGGAATACGGTGGATATCCGTGGGGTCGACATACTTTACATCCAGGTCGTAGAACTCACAGTCCTCGGGTTTGCGAATCTCGACGATCGGCAGCGCACGCACGTCGTCCTCGCCGTACACGCCCACGGTGATCTCGGTTCCCTCGATGCACTTTTCGACCAGTACCTTATCGCCGTACTCAAAAGCCTTGGCGATTGCCGCGGGCAGCTCGGAGGGCTCGTGAACGAGCGAAATGCCGTAGCTGGAGCCGTTGACGGCGGGCTTCACAAAGCAACGCTCGCCACAAATCTCGACGATACGATCGATATCGACCTCATCGCCCGCCTCAAGCGCCAGGCCGGGGGCAATGGGGATACCCGCCTTGGCATACAGAAGCTTTGAAACCTCTTTATCGGCGCCACACGCGCTGGCGAGCACGCCCGACGCCGTGTAGGGGATACCCAGTGTCTCCATGGCCCCCTGCATGGCGCCATCCTCGCCACCGGCGCCATGCATGGCGATAAACGCCACATCAAAGCCACCGGTCGCCATGGTCACCATAAAGTCCTCGGCAGCCGTGTCGAGCAGCTCCACCGAGGTGTAGCCGGCCTCCTTCAGTGCCACCACGACGTTCTTTCCCGAATTGAGCGAAATCTCGCGCTCGGCGGAATGGCCGCCCGCCAAGACCGCTACGTGCATGTTCTCTAGGCTTTTACCCGGCATGGGCAGACTCCTCCTCTATAATTTCTGCAGCTGATACCATATTGTAGCGATACCCTCTACGTTTCCCCAAAATCGAAAGGCTTCCATGAATCCTAGGACTAAATCTCAAGACATTCGCGACTTGAGCCAAAACGATATTCGCGAGCTTGTCGCCGAACTCGGCCAACCCGCTTTCCGCGCGAAGCAGCTCATTGAATGGGTCTTTGAGAAGAACGTTTGTTCGTTTGACGATATGACTAACCTCCCCAAGGCCTTCCGCGAGCAGCTGAAGGAGGCTTTTGCCTTCGACACGCCGACCGAGCTCGCCAAACAGGTGTCTAAGGATGGCTCTCGTAAATACCTACTCGAGTACCACGACGGCATCTCCGTCGAGACCGTCGGCATGCCTCGTCGAAACAAGCTGTCTGTCTGTGTATCCACCCAAGCCGGCTGTGGCATGGGCTGCGCTTTTTGCGCTACCGGCCTGAACGGCCTCAAGCGCTCGCTGACCGCTCAGGAGATCGTTGACCAGGTACTCCATGTTTCTAACGACTTTGGTGAGCGCGCGACGAGCGTCGCGCTCATGGGCCAGGGCGAGCCTTTCGCCAACTACGACGAGGTCCTCAAGGCACTACGAATCCTTAATGACCCTGACGGCATCGGTATCGGAGCGCGCCACCTCACCGTCTCCACCAGCGGTGTTATTCCTGGTATTCGTAAGTTTGCCGACATTCCCGAGCAGTTCACGCTCGCCGTCTCGCTGCACTCTGCCATCCAGTCAACGCGCAACAAGATTATGCCCGGCGTTAAGAAGTACACGCTGCTTCGTCTTCATGAGGCACTTCAGCTCTACACCGAAAAGACTGGCCGCCGTCCGACGTACGAATACGCCATGATCGAGGGTGTCAATGACACTAACCCCGAGATGCAGGCGCTCTGCGACTTCTGCGAGGGCACGCTGTGCCACGTCAACCTGATCCAGCTCAACGATATCGAGGGCAGTCCTCTCAAACCGTCACCGATTCATAAGGTTGAAGACCTTCAGCGTCGTCTTGAGTCCCGTGGCATTGAGACCACGATCCGTAACTCTCGCGGCAACGATATCGACGCTGCTTGCGGCCAACTCAAGCAGCGCTTCAAGGTTCAGAAGAACGCGTAGGGGAGACCAACCTAAACGTTTCATGTGAAACATCGAACAGCCCCGGTTGCTTAATTGCAACCGGGGCTGTTTCATATCTATCGCTAATTCGCATCGAGCGATTGTTCAACAACTTTTTCGAAAGAAATAAGGGGTCCTTGTTCTGGCGTTCAGACAAGGACCCCTTAAAAAAGGCTAGTAATTGTTAGGTACCTAAAAGCCTACATTTTCCCATTGATGGTTAACCCAATCTTGATTAATCTTGGGATTCTTAGTTACCTGAGCTGTACGCATAGCGACATCCTCAGTCATAACATCCATTTTCTTTTTGGACGTATCGACGATATCTTGCGCTCCGCGAAGCAGACGACCACGCAATTCATCGTCTGTTGCGATCTTAAATCCCACAAACGCACCAACCGCTACAGTTGCAGCCAAAGCAAGAGCTGTCAGAACTTTATTCTTCATCCTGATCTCCCTGGTCAAATTGAATCATCTCGCCAAGAATGCGAGACAGCTCTTCCTCATCCTTAAACTCGATCTCGATTTTATTCTTGCCGCGCGAGCTCTTGACGCGAACGTTCGTGTTAAACACCTGACGCAGAACGCGTGCAGCCTTCTTAAAAGACTGAGGCGTTGCAGGGCGAGGTGTTTTAGGCGTCTCTCCGGCAGAAAACAGTGGGGCAAGATTTTCTGTCGCACGGACAGACAATCCCTCTGCAACAACCTTCTCAGCAAGATTTATGCGCGCATCTTCATATGGAACCGCAAGAATTGCACGCGCATGACCAGCAGTCAGCTTGCCTTCGAAGATCATCTGCTGAACTACCTCTGGAAGATCAAGCAGGCGCAACGAATTGGTGATTGCGGAACGAGACTTGCTGACAGCCTTTGACAAGGCTTCTTGAGTCATACCGCTCGCATCGATGAGCTGTCGATATCCCTTTGCCTCTTCGACGGGGTTAAGGTCAGAGCGCTGAAGGTTTTCAATCAGCGCGAGTGCAAGCATCTGCTCATCATCAACATCTTTAATGATGACGGGGAGCTCCTCAAGACCCGCAAGTTTCGAAGCCTGATAACGGCGCTCACCCGCGATAATCTCATAGCCATTACCGTGCTTGCGCACAAGAAGCGGCTGAAGAACGCCATGCTCCTGAATTGACTCACTCAACTCTCGAAGCTCGGTCTCGTTGAAGTGAATTCGTGGCTGATTTGGGTTCGGAACGATGTCTTCGATTGGAAGCTTAGTTTCCGAAACAGCATTTGATGCTGACGCTGCAGATCCACCGGTCTCATATTCAGCTTCTGAGACCAGTGCATTGAGACCACGACCCAAGCCGCCGCGCTTCTTAGGACTAGGCACGCTTAATCACCTCTTTAGCAAGGTTCATATACGCCTTTGCGCCCTTGTTCTGTGGCGCATAGGTAATTACTGGCTCACCGAACGAGGGTGCTTCTGAAATTTTAACTGTGCGTGGAATCAAGGTCTTGAATGCCTTGTCACCAAAATACGATTGAACCTCTTCCACAACCTGGTTCGAAAGCGATGTACGCGAATCGTACATAGTCATGAGCACGCCATAAGTATCAAGGCTCTTATTAAGGCGTGTTTTAACCATCTTCATCGATTCAAGCAGCTTTGTGACACCTTCGAGTGCGTAATATTCGCATTGAATAGGAATCAAAACACTGTCTGCTGCTGTTAACGCATTGATGGTCAGCAAACCAAGCGATGGCGGGCAATCGATGAATATAAAATCAAACTCATCCTGAACAGGCTCAAGCAGATCCTTTAAGCGAGTCTCACGGGCAATCGCACTGACAAGTTCGATTTCCGCACCCGCAAGCTGGATAGTTGCCGGGATTACAAATACCTTATTGCAATTTGTATCAAGAACGAGCGATTCCGCCGGAACATCGTTCAGCAATGCATCATAGATGCAGTGATCGAGCTCTTCTTTTTCGATTCCAAAACCACTCGTACTATTACCCTGTGGGTCAAAATCGACAATTAACGTCTTTCGGCCCAGTTCACCCAACGCCGCTGCAAGATTTACAGCTGTGGTGGACTTACCTACGCCGCCTTTTTGGTTGATGATAGCGATGATACGCGTGCCTTTTGCGCTCTTAGAACGCTTAACGTCGCGAAATCCCACGGTCCCTCCTGGTGTATTTAAAGCTGTTGAATGGAGGATGTTTCACGTGAAACAATCCGATTCGACACCGATTGCAATGTTTCACGTGAAACATTGCAATCAGCACTATCCATTATGTTTCACGTGAAACATCTAGGCAAGCGGATTCTTTTTTGCCATGCCATTAGCACGAGGAAGAGAAACCGAGGCATGACGAGTCTTTTTAAGGATAATAAATTCACGGTGACCCAGACCATTCGGCAAATCAAGGTCGTCCGTCATAAGCATGGTAAAGCCGCATATCTTTGCAGCCGCAAGACCAGATTGAAGCTCTTCATCAGATGGATTCCCCTTCGTAATAACAAAAAGACCACCATCTTTTAGAAAAGGAGAAGCGTACTCAACGAGAACCGGTAATGGTGCGAGCGCACGGGCGGTCACAACTGTAAATTGTTTCTTATGAGATCGAGCATATTCTTCAAGACGATTGTGAACGGCATTAGCATGCTTAAGGCCAAGCTTCTTAACAAAGGAATTAACTGCATCGACTTTCTTGCCAACGGAATCGATATAGGTAGCCTTTCGTCCACTTGCAATAGTCAACGGAATACCTGGGAATCCAGCACCGGTACCCATATCAAGCAAAGCACCTTCAGGAGCTTTATCAATATAGGGTAGCAAAACAAGTGAGTCAAGAATATGAAGGACGGCTGCATCATCAACATTCAGGATGCGCGTTAGATTGGTAGTCTTATTGGACTCCAGAACAAGATCAAGATGCTGGATACAGACACGAAGGCTATCGTCGGAGACCTTCAAAGAATAGTCTTTACAATACGAAATTAGACGGCTCAGCATTTGGCTTGCCTGCTCATCAGATAACACAAACAAGACGACTCCTTTCTGACAAAAATCAGTGTATCGAGAACTTTTGACAAAAAAAGGGGACGTGGAAACCACGTCCCCTTAGCATAGACTCGAGAAGATTATCGAGCAACAATCACAACATGGCGATCGGGGTCAGAGCCCTCAGAATGCGTGTCGACAGCATCGTTACCACGAAGGGCAATATGAACCAGTCGACGTTCGTAGGCATTCATGGGCGGCAAGGAAACACTTTTATGAGCGCGAATAGCGCGCTCGGCAGCGGACTGGGCCATAGAAGCAACCTTGTCCTGTCGACGGCTCTTATAACCTTCGACGTCGACGACGACCGGATACCTAAAGCCAAGCTTGCGACTCACCAACAGGGAGAACATAACTTGAAGAGCATCGAGGGTACGTCCATGACGGCCAATGAGAACAGCAAGATCAGGAGCAGTTACGTCCAGGATCAACTCGCCCTCGTCACCCTCATACTCATCGATGGGTGAGTTCGCCGCATCGAAGTGCGAAAGGATGGAACGCAGAATGGAAATAGCCACATCGGCAATGGTGTCGAGCTCCTCATCGGTCAGCTCTTCACCAGCCTTGTAACGCTGTGCAATCTCGGGATAATCGCCCGCGACCCGCGGGGCAACCTCCTCAAGCATATCCTCGACGATCTCTTCAGACATAACGAACTCCAAAAGTTAGGTACCTAAATAAGAATACTATCCCACTACTTCTTCTTGTGCGGACGCGGCTTCTTCTCGCGACGGGTAACCTCGACCTGCAGCGGAGCGTTCTTGAGGCGCTCCTCCTCATCGGCCTTAGCCTTGTCGATAACCTTCTGCGTCACGAAGATCTGCTGGATAACCTGCCAAGCAGACGAGACGTCGTAGTACAGCAGAACACCAACGGGTAGGCTCCAGCCCATCCAAAGCATCATGACCGTCATGACAACGGCCATCATACGCATGCTCTGAGCCTGCTGGCCGGTCTGGTTGCGCGACATATAGAGCTGCGGAATCAGGGTCAGGACGGCGAACAGGATCAGGCAAACCAGCGCAGGCAGTGCAACCATAAAGCCATCGGCAAAGGAAGCGCTCGGCGTGGTGGTCAGGTCGGGCAGGATGTTGAAGAACGAGAACGTGCCGTCGTTAAAGTACTGCGGCAGGTTGCGCAGCAATGTAAACAGGGCGAACAGGATAGGCATCTGAATCAGCAGCGGCAGACAGCCAGCCATGGGGTTGAACTTGTTCTCGCTGTAGAACTTCTGCATCTCCTCGGCCTGACGCTGGGGATCGTCGGCATAGCGCTCCTGGATCTCGAGCATCTTGGGCTGCAGCACCTGCATGCGAGCCGTCGACTTGGTCGACTTGAGCATGAGCGGCGTCAGCAGCAGACGGATGATGACCACCAGGATGATGATGGACAGGCCCCAGTCGACCGCAAAGGTCTGGATGAGCTTGAGCAGCTCGAAAAGGATGTTAACGATCCAATCCCACATGTAAGTTTTCCTCCGATAGCGAGTGCCCGCTAGGGCACAGGGTCATAACCGCCGACGTGCAGGGGATTGCAGCGAGCGATGCGCCTCACGGCAAGCCAGCAGCCTCTCAAAACACCGTGCTTCTCAATCGCCTGGACGGCGTATTGCGAGCACGTTGGGTAATAAATGCAGGCGTCAGGCAATAAGGGCGAAATAACCTGTTGATATATGCGAATAGGAGCGATGGCAACACGTCGCAAAACGTGATTGCTCATCGCTCCTCCCCGGCAACGCCGGCGCGCTTCATAAGCGAACGCAACGCCTTGTCCATCTCCTGCGGCGAGGAGATCCTCGTCTTGGGAGTCGCGAACAAGATGATGTCATAACCCGCAACGGGAAATCCGCAGCTGCGGGCGGCCTCGCGCATCACACGCTTAGAACGGTTGCGCACAACTGCACAACCGAGCCGTTTAGCACCAACGAAGGCGACCCTTCCGGAGTCGCCTTCGCCAACCGATTCACATATGGTCATTCGAATCAGAGGGTGATTGAAACGACGCCCCTGACTGAACACATGCTCGAAATCTTGCCGAGACTTAATAGTCTTCATGCGAGATGTGTGTATCGCTGCTAGACAGTGAGACGCTTGCGGCCCTTGGCGCGGCGACGGGCGAGCACGGCACGACCACCCTTGGTGGCCATACGGGCACGGAAGCCATGGGTCTTGGCACGCTTACGCTTATTAGGCTGATACGTACGCTTCATCTTAAGTTCCTCCTGCTGCATTTCGAGTGTCCGCGGGAGCGCGGACGCAGATATAGACACGTGAGCTTGAAGATTGTAGGGAAATCAATGTTCAAATGTCAAGAAATCAAAGGTAAAAGGTCGCGCAGTTCACACGGTTCCCCCATAAGCCCAACTGAAATTTGCGGTGTACAGCAACTTTTCACGATATTTCACCGAGTTTTCAACAGGTCATGTTGGCAATGTTGAGAACTTTTCGCCCGTTTTCCAAAGTTTTCAACAGGTTTTGAAAAGTTGTCGAAAGATGAGAAACATTGCACAGTGAGCTACTATTTGTTCGAAACCTTTTGAAAGATTGCGAGCGGCATGTCTGACGACTTTTACACCATGGTCGATTCCGGAGACCCGGCACCCGACAACGAGCACATCACCGGCGTGCGCGAAAAGCGAGGCCAGGAAGAGCAGGCCGCTGCGAAAGCGCAGGGTGCCATGTATGCCGCACGCATCGCGGTCTATGACGACATGTTGTCGACGCCGCGCGTCATCGTCATCGAACCGCAGGACGTGCGCACCTATCTGGAAGAGACAACCAACACCGTCTACCAGTGCATGAAAGAACAGGGCGGGCACATCTCGCTCATGGTTATCCGCGAGATTGTCGAAAACTTTATCCACGCCCACTTTGCAGAGCCCATCATCTCGATCCTAGACGGCGGCGACACCATCCGATTCGCAGACCAGGGACCGGGGATCGACGACAAGGAGCGCGCGTTCGACTTTGGCGTTACCAGCGCAAACAGCAACATGAAACGATACATCCGCGGAACCGGAGCCGGGTTTCCCATGGTGCAGGAGTACCTGGAAAACGCCGGCGGCGCTGTATCCATCGAGGACAACATGGGCAACGGCACCGTGGTCACGGTAAGCCTGAATCCCAAGCGCGTACAGGAAATCGAGCGCGCCGGAGGGCGAGGGGCCGCCGTGCGCCCCGAGACGGAGCAGCCGGCGTATCCCCTATCCAGCACGTTTGCACAGCAGCCCGTGGCGCAGCAGATGCAGCAGCCTGGAAGTTTTCCCATGCAAGACCCCCAGACACCGCTGGGCAACCCAGTGCAAAACATGCCGGAGGGGATAGGCTCGGCAGATCCGGACACAGGCGCCGTGCAGCAGACGGCGGCCATGCCAAACGTCGCGCAAATGGGCTACCAACCGTACCCACAAGGGTATCCTCCCCAATATATGCCGCAGCAGGGATATGCCCAGCCGTATCCACAGCAGTATCCTCAGCCGTACCAGCAGCCGTATCAGCAGATGCCGCAGGGAAACCTCAACCCCTGGACTCAGCAGATGCCGCCGCAGCCTTACCAACAGTGGCCGCAAAGTTTTCAACAGCAGATGCCGCCCATGCAGAGTTCTCAACAACCAGCAGCTCAAATGATGTATCCTAATGCGGCGAATCAATACGCACAACCGCAGTCGGACGCGTTTATAAGCGAACGCGGCAACGCTGCATTAGGGTATCTGGCCCAACATCAAGAGTGCGGCGCAACGGACTTGGCGCGGGCGTTTGGAAACTCCGCACCCACCTGGTCGCGCACGCTCAACGATTTGGCACAGGCGGGCTTGGTGGTCAAACATGGGCAGAAATACCATCTGACCGAAATTGGAAGCGCTCGCGTGCGGGCTCAGGCTTAAGGAACGGGAGAGACAGTGGACGAGGAAGCAAGCATCATCCTGGGGGATGCCATCGCCTTTTGTCAGCGCGACGGCCAAGATGCGCGCCTCATCAACATGCTGGGGCAATCGCGCGCCGTGAGCCTGACCGAGGACACCTTGACGATTGAGGCCCCCTCACGATTTGCCATCGCTCAGCTCAAAAAGCATCAGCCGACCATCGAGGCGTACCTGGAAGAGATCGCCTTTGCGCCGATCGCGCTCAACATCGTGGCACCGCAGGGCACCGCGGCAGATAATGCCGTACCCGCGGCAGCCGTCGTCCCCCCGGCGGCGCCGGCTGCCGCCGCAGTGTCGGCTCCCGAGCATCAAAACGGCGATGTTTCCCGTGAAACCATGCCCGCCGCCTCGGCGTCGGCAGCCCCCATGCCCGCTGCCACACACATGCCTATCGCGCACGACGCAACACCGGGCGAGGATTCGGGCATCGCAATCAAAAACACGCTTTCGGCCGACGATTTCCGCCGCATGATGAACCAGATGAAAGGCGGTGCGCCCGAAAAGAGTGCAAAACCAGCCTCTACATCGCCCACGAGTGCCCCCGCAGCTGCGGCGCCGGCCGAGCAAAACGCTGACGGCGCACCCCTCGCGGCCAACTCGAAATTCACCTTCGAAAACTTTGTCTACGGCCCCGAAAACAGCCATGCCTATCGCTCGGCGCTCAAGTTTGCCGCGCTCGCGGACGAACGCGGCACATGCACATCCCTGTTCATCTATGGCAAATCGGGGCTGGGCAAGACCCATCTGCTGCTCGCCATCAAAAACGAGCTCGCCGAAAAGTCGCCCGAGATCAAGGTGAAGTACGCCAACTCGCAGGCATACCTCGATGACCTGATGACGGAGTTCGACCGCCAAAAGAAGAGCAACGCCCCCATCATGCAGGCATACCACGACGTGGACGTGCTCATCATCGACGACATTCAAAACATCATCGGCAAGCGCGCGAGCGTGGACTACTTCTTCCAGCTCATGGACGAGTTTATCCGCAACAACAAAAAAGTCGTCATCGCAGCCGACCGTGCGCCCAAAGACCTGAGCATGGACGAGCGCCTTACCAGCCGTTTTAATGCCGGTATGCTCTGTTTGGTGGCGGAGCCCAGCTACGAGATGAAATACAAGATCTTGCAGCGCTACTACGAGAACACGATAGCCGCCGCACCCGAGGCGGGTGACGACTCGCTGCTGGCGGCCTATGGCGGCGATGGCGGGCATCTGACCGACGAGCACTTTAAGCACATGGCAGAAGTCTCGGGAACCAACATCCGCGAACTCGAGAGCTTCTGCGAACGCTGCGCCGGCGAGGCAGGAGACCGCGAACGCGAGGGCAGCGAGCTCAGTTTCGACGACATCGACGCCATCGCAAGCCAGTACTTCGATACGTCGGCCAAAAAGATCAACGTGCAGACGGTCCAGTCTGTCATTGAAGAGCAGTACGGCGTGACGCACGAGGAGCTCATCGGTCCGCGCCGCAACGCCAACATAGCCAAAGCCCGCCATATCGCCATATATCTGGCCATCGAGATGTGCGAGATGACGACTACGGCGGTGGGCGCGGAGTTTGGCAACCGCAACCACTCAACCGTCAGTACGAGCTATAAAAAGGTTCAGAAGATGATTCAGGAAGACCGCACCATAACCGAGGATCTCAAATCGCTGCGAGATAAAATTACACTGCGCTCGTAGGGAAATAGAGACACCTGTTGAAAACTTGTCGAAACGCCGGGCATAACATGTCTAAAACTCGCCACAAGGCGATGAAAAGTTTTCCGCAGGTTTTGAACGTGGAAAACACGGTCGGTTGCGCACAGGGCGCTGTCGATTCTCTTTTTGGGGTTGACCAGCGCTTTTGGGAGTAATCAACAGTTTCGTCAGTGCTATTACTATTATTAAGATATTTATATCTATAGAAAGGTATTAAAAGATGAAGTTCACCGTCAGCCAAAGCTCGCTCACGCAAGCCATCGGCGTCGTTATGAAAGGCGTCGCTTCGGCATCTACCCTTCCCATCCTGTCGGGCGTGCTCGTTAAGGCGCAGGACGGCATCTTGGAATTCCAAACCTCTAACTACACCATCTCGATTCGTCATCGCATTGCCGCGCATGTCGAAGAAGAGGGCGAGATGGTGATTCCCTGCAAGATGCTCTCGAACATTACGAAGACCCTTCCCGACGCCCCGGTTACCTTTGAGCTCTCGGAGCGTCAGGTGCAGATCGGATGCGAGAAGAGCTCCTTCCGCCTCAACACGCTCGACGCCAACGATTTCCCCGAGTTCCCCGCCTATGCCATCGAAAGTGCGGTGGAGCTCCCGACCGACATCCTGTCCGAGATGGTCGGCCGCGTATGGCGCGTCACTTCGACCGATAAGGCCCGCCCCATTCTGGGAGGCGTACACATGAAGGTCGAGAACAACACCGTGCGCCTGGTGGCAACCGACTCCTTCCGCCTTGCCGTATGCGACACCCAGGTCGAGACCTCGACGCTCGAGGGATCCTTTGAGCTCAACGTTCCGGCCGACGCCTTCAACGACGCCCTGAGCATCATGGCCAGCCAGGCGACCATCATGATCGGCGCCACCGACACCCAAGTTGTCTTTGAGGCCGGCAACACCACCTACGTGTCGCGTCGTATCGAGGGCGTGTACCCCAACTACAAGCAACTCATCCCTGATTCGTGCGTGACGAGCGTCAAGATCGACGTGGCGGCTTTTAATGCCGCCCTCAAGCGCGTGGCGGTCATCGCGAGCGCGAACCCCGCCGTCAAGTTCAAGATTGATGTCGAGAACGGTCAGATGGGCCTGTCCTCCATCTCCAATGACCAGGATCTGGCGCAGGAGACGATCGATGTCGAGGCCGAGGGCGAGTCGGGCACCATCGCCTTTAACTACCACTACATCTTTGGCTGCCTCAATGCCTTGTCCAAGGAGAAGGAGATCACGCTGGAGCTCAAGAGCTACTCGCAGGCGGGTATCTTTAAGTCCTACGACAAGATCAACTACCTGTACCTGGTCATGCCGGTTCGCATCTAGCGCTGTGTCATGACCATGTTTGCCCGCAACCTTTCCGTCGCGCGCTACCGCAGTTTCGATAGCTACCGTCTTGACCTGGACGAGGGCGTGACGGTGCTTGCGGGGCCCAACGCGGCGGGAAAGACCAACCTTATAGAGGCGCTGCAGCTTTTGACGAGCGGCGCCTCGTTTAGGCATCCCACCGCTGGCGAGCTCGTGCACGACGGCACGGGCTCGTGCAGGCTCGAGTTGAGACTCGAGGGTGATGGCCGCGTGCTCGATATGGGGCTGGGCGTTGAGGACGGCAAGCGCTCGTTTAGCCGTAACGGCAAGAGATGCTCGGCCGCCGGCGTGCGCGGGGTTTTGCCGAGCGTGCTGTTTTGCCCCGATCATCTGGATATGGTCAAGCGCGGCGCCAGTGTGCGCCGCGCCGCCCTCGACGACTTTGGCGTTCAGCTGAGCGCCCGTTACGCCGACCTGGTGAGCACCTACGGGCGTTGCGTGGCGCAGCGCAACGCCCTGCTCAAGGAGTCCTGGTGCTGCCGCGAGATGCTTGGCGCATGGAATGACTCCATCGCCCGCGCCGGGTCCGCCCTGCTCGTGCATCGTTTGGCCCTGCTCGACCGGCTGGCGGGCCATGTGCGCGCCGCGTACGGGCAGGTGGCGTCCGGTGAGGACGCAGACGTGTCCTATGTGTCCACGCTGGGGGATTTGCCTCAAGCCGAAGGGCGCGAGGAACTGAAAGGTTGGGCGTACGAGCATATGCTCGCGGCCCTCGATGAGCGTGCCGATGAGGAGATGCGCCGCGGCGTGACGCTTGTGGGTCCGCATCGCGACGAGATTGAGTTTTCCGTCGCGGGCCGATCGGCCCGTTCATTTGCCAGCCAGGGCCAGCAGCGAACGCTGGTGCTTGCCTGGAAGGTGGCAGAAGTGGCCGTGGCGCGCGATATCCTGGGCACCGCGCCACTGCTGCTTTTGGACGACGTGATGAGCGAGCTCGATGCCGGGCGGCGAGGCGCTTTTCTGCAGCTGATCGGTGATGATATCCAGACGGTCATAACCACCACCAATCTGGGGTATTTTACCGATGACCTGCTTGATCGAGCCAAGGTGGTGAGCATGGGTGAGACGTGCTAATTACGAGCGCGAGAACGGAACGGTTGCCTTTGGCGGCTTTTTGGATGCCGAGCGTCAGCGCATCCTGGCGGCCGCAACACCTGAGCGCCGCGCGCAAATGGAGGCTGCAGAGGAATCTCGTGCGGTCTATCGCGCCTGGAATGCGGTGTGCTCGGGCACGCGCGAGGGACGCCACGTGACGGGCCTGCGCTACCTGCCCGAGTCCAATGAGCTGCTGGTGTATCTCGATTCGCCCTCGTGGACGCAGGAGATGACGCTGCTGCGCGAGATCATCCGGGCACGCATGGAGCGGGCCGGGGCGCATGTGGACGGCCTGGTGTTCAAAACGACCGCGCCCGGTCACACGCCGACGGCTGCCAAGGAGCGCCTGCGCCCAGCCGTGACCGAGCGCCCGCCGGCTCCGCACGCCGATCTCAGTGAGGCCGAACGCGGCGAGATTGAGCGCCAAGTGGCGCCCATCGAAGATCAAAAACTGCGCGAGGCCCTCGAGAATGCCATGAGAGCTAGTGCCGAGTGGGCCAAGGGCGTGCAAAGCAAAAAAGAGCCTTAAATCGCATCTGGTGGCCTTGTAGAGCCAAATACCCTCGTTCCCGAGGGTATTTTTTTACGATAAACTAGTAAGGCTGTACACATTTTCTTAGCTGAAGGAGGACGTGTGGCAAACGAAAACGATTACGATGGCGGCGAGATTAAGATTCTCGAAGGTCTCGAGGCCGTTCGTAAGCGCCCGGGCATGTACATCGGCTCGACGAGCGCCAGCGGCCTGCATCACCTGGTGTGGGAGATCGTTGACAACTCCGTTGACGAGGCCATGGCCGGTTTCTGCACCGAGATTCAGGTGACGGTCCACGCCGACAACTCCATCACGGTCGTCGACAACGGGCGAGGCATCCCCGTCGACGAGCATCCCATCAAAAAGATCCCGACGCTCGAGGTCGTTATGACGATCCTGCACGCCGGCGGTAAGTTCGATAACTCGGCCTACAAGGTCTCGGGCGGCCTACATGGCGTGGGCATCTCCGTCGTCAACGCGCTGTCCAAGCGCGTGGTCGTGCAGGTGCGCCGTGATGGCAACGTCTACGAGATGGAGTTCTCGCGCGGCAAGACCGTCAAGAAGATGGAGGTCGTGGGCACCTCGGATTCGACGGGTACCACCGTCAACTTCTGGCCCGACGACGAGATCTTCGAGACCTGTGTCTACGATTTCGATACGCTGCACAACCGTCTGCAGGAGACGGCGTTCCTCAATAAGAATCTAAAGATTGTGCTGACCGACGAGCGCGAGGCGACTCCCCACGTGGAGGAGTTCTGCTACGAGGGCGGCATCATCGACTTCGTTAAGTTCCTCAACGACGGCAAAGACGTCCCCGAGGCCTTTAAGGAGCCCATCTATATCGAGGGTAAATCGGATCCGGATGCGCCCGTGACCAAGATGGGCGAGGTCGAGGTGTCCCTGCAGTGGAATGCCGGCTATGGCGAGAACGTCATGTCGTTTGCCAACGACATCTACACCCCCGAGGGCGGCATGCATCTCGAGGGCTTCCGCACCGCCCTCACCCGCGTGATTAACGATTACGCCCGCAAGCAGAACCTGCTCAAGGAGAAGGACGCCAACCTGAGCGGTGACGACGTGCGCGAGGGCCTTTCGGCCGTCATTTCGGTTAAGCTGCCCGATCCGCAGTTTGAGGGCCAGACCAAGGCCAAGCTCGGCAGCTCCTACATGCGCGCGCTCACGCTCAAGATCGTGACCGATGGACTGACCGATTATCTGGAGGAGCACCCCAAGCCCGCCCGCGAGATCGTCAAGAAGGCCCAGCAGGCCTGCAAGGCCCGCAACGCCGCCCGCAAGGCGCGCGAGGCGACCCGTCGCAAAAGTCTGCTCGAGACGGCGTCGCTGCCCGGCAAACTCGCCGACTGCTCGGTGCGCGATGCCGAGCTGACCGAGCTCTTTATCGTAGAGGGCGACTCGGCAGGCGGTTCGGCCAAGGACGGCCGTCGCCGAGACATCCAGGCGATTCTGCCCCTGCGCGGCAAGATTTTGAACGTCGAGCGCGTGGGTGACCACCGCGCGTTCTCGAGCGACACCATCCAATCCCTGATCACCGCGATCGGCTGCGGCGTCACGACGAGCGCCGGCGACGGTGGCGACTTCGATATCAGCAAGGCGCGCTACCACAAGATCATCATCATGACCGATGCAGACGTTGATGGTGCGCATATCCGCATCCTGCTGCTGACGTTCTTCTACAAGTACATGCGCCCGCTGATCGATGCCGGCTATGTCTATGTTGCCTGCCCGCCCATCTTTGGCATTAAGGTACGCAACAAGATCCACTACGTGTATCCCAACGGCCGCCAGCCCGAAGACGAGATCCTGCGCGACACCATCCAGGGTCTGGGACTGAACCCCGACGATAACGACGAGGACGGCAAGGCCAAGGACGGCAAGATCACCAAAAAGCGCAAGGGCTATACCGTCCAGCGCTACAAGGGCCTGGGCGAGATGGACCCCAAGCAGCTTGCCTCGACGACGATGGACCCCAAGACCCGCATTCTGCAGCGTGTGTCGATCGAGGACGCCGTGGTGGCAGACCGCGCCGTGCGCGAGCTGATGGGTTCCGAGGTCGGCTATCGCCGCGAGTACATCGAGAAGCACGCGCATGACGCACGATTCTTAGATGCCTAACCTGTTCGGCTTTCCCAGCCACCGCACCTTCGCTTTCAATCGTCGGTCGCGTACCCAAGTACGCTTCCCTCCTCTTTCGAGCGAATCTGCGGCACCTGGAAAAGCCGTCTCCGTCCTAGTGACGGGGACGGGGACTATCTGATTTGAACCACGCAAACCATGAGGAGGTAACGTGGCAGACGATATCAACAATAACGAGGGTATGGACGAGGCCGGCGATGCCGGTATGCCCGACGATCTGAGGCGCCTGCTTGCCCGTGCTGAGCAGGGCGAGGACGGCGATCCGGACGCCTATAACCCCGATGCCGATGATGACGAGGAAGAGGACGACGGTGAGCTCGAGGAGAGCTTTGGCGAAGTCGACCGTGGCGCCTCGGCCGGCGAGGATATCAATGGCGGCCAGCTCCAGATTTCGGAGTTCGGTCGCGAGATGAAGCAGTCGTTTATCGAGTATTCGATGTCGGTCATCACGGCGCGCGCCCTGCCGGACGTGCGCGACGGCCTAAAGCCGGTGCACCGCCGCATCCTGTACGCGATGAACGAGAGCGGCATCTACCCCAACCGTCCGCACAAGAAGTCGGCCTGGACGGTCGGCGAAGTTATCGGTAAGTACCACCCGCATGGCGACTTCGCGGTCTACGAGGCCATGGTCCGCCTGGCGCAGTGGTTCTCCATGCGCACGCCGCTCATCGACGGTCACGGCAACTTCGGCAACATCGACGGCGACGGCGCGGCAGCCATGCGTTACACCGAGAGCCGCCTGGCAAAGCCCGCCATGGAGCTGCTGCGTGACCTGCAGAAGGATACCGTCGACTGGCAGCCCAACTACGACGAATCACTCGCCGAGCCCGTGGCACTGCCTGCGCGCTTCCCCAACCTGCTGGTCAACGGCAGCCAGGGCATCGCCGTCGGCATGGCCACCAACATCGCCCCGCACAACCTCACCGAGGCGATCGAGGCCACCTGCTACCTGATCGACAACCCCGAAGCCACCGTCGACGAGCTCATGCAGATCATGCCCGGTCCGGACTTCCCCACCGGCGCCATCATCATGGGCAGCGCCGGCATTAAGCAGAGCTACGAGACCGGCCGCGGCTCCATTACCGTGCGCGCCAAGGCTCACGTGGAGTCCACCAAGACCGGCCGCAGCCGCCTGGTCTTTACCGAGATCCCCTACATGGTCAACAAGGGCACTCTGCAGGAGAAGATCGCCCAGCTCGTCAACGACAAGCGCATCGAGGGCATCTCGGATATGCGCGATGAGTCCAACCAGAAGGGTATCCGTCTGGTCATCGAACTCAAGAAGGGCGTCATCCCGCAGGTCGTGCTCAACAACCTGTACAAGTACACCTCGCTGCAGACGACCTTTGGCGCCAACAACCTGGCGCTTGTCAACGGCGTTCCCAAATGCCTGAGTCTGCGCGAGATGCTGCAGCACTACATCGACCACCAGGTCGACGTCGTCACCCGCCGCACCCGCTTCGACCTTAAGAAGGCCCAGGCCCGCGCGCATATCCTTGAGGGCTACCTGATGGCCCTTGACCATATCGACGAGGTCATCAGCATCATCCGCTCCTCGCAGACCGACTCCGAGGCCAGCAGCCGCCTGATCGAGCGCTTTGGCTTTACGCCCGAGCAGACCACGGCCATCCTCGAGATGAAGCTGCGCCGCCTGACCGGCCTGGAGCGCGACAAGATCCAGGAAGAGCTGGACGGCCTGCGCCGCGCCATCGCCTACTACGAGGACCTGCTGGCGCACGAGGAGAAGATCCTGGGCGTCATTAAGGAAGAGATGCGCGAGATCTCCAAGAAGTTCGGCGATAAGCGCCGCACCGAGATCAGCCAGGTCGAGAAGGACCTGGACGTCGAGGACCTCATTGCCGATGAGGACATGGTCGTGACCATCACCCACACCGGCTATGTCAAGCGCATCCCGGTGGCCGCCTACCGAGCCCAGAAGCGCGGCGGCAAGGGCGTGTCGGGCGTCAACCTCAAAGAGGACGATGTCATCGACGAGATGTTCATCGCGTCCACGCACGAGTACGTGCTGTTCTTCTCGAGCAAGGGTAAGGTCTATCGCCTGAAGGTGCACGAGCTGCCGGTGGGTACGCGCCAGGCGCGCGGTACCGCGATCGTCAACCTGCTGCCCTTCGAGGAGGGCGAGAAGATCGCGAGCGTCATCAGCTGCCGCGAGTTCCCTGCCGACGAGTACCTGATGTTTGCCACCAAGAGCGGCATGGTCAAGAAGACCGTGATGAGCGCATATGACCGCAGCCGCCGCGACGGCCTGATCGCTATCAACCTGCGTGACGACGACGCGCTGCTGAACGTGCGCCGCGTGCGCGAGGGCGACAAGATTATCCTGGCCACCACCGCGGGCAAGGCGATCATGTTCTCCGAGGAGCAGGTGCGCGCCACCGGCCGCGATACTAGCGGCGTTCGCGGTATCGGTATGAAGGACGGCGTGAGCGTTCTGGGCATGGAAGTCACTAACGGCAACGGCGATTTATTCGTCATCACCGAGCGAGGCTACGGCAAGCGCACGCCGGTCGCGGACTACCCGGAGCAGAACCGCGGCGGCCAGGGCGTCTACACCATCCAAATGACCGAGCGTAAGGGTAACCTCGCGGCCATGAAGACGGTGGGCCCGCAGCACGAGCTGTTCATCGTGACGGAGGGCGCGACGGTCATTCGCGTCAAGACCGACGAGATCAGCCAGACTGGCCGCGCTACCCAGGGCGTCAAGATGATGACCGTCGACGACAACGACCGTATCTGCGCCGTAGCCCGCATGACGGCCGCCAAGGAGAAGCCCGAAGGCGAAGGCGCCGAGGCCGCAGCCGACACCGAAGAGGCCCCAGTCGACCTAGGCGACGGCAACGACATGCCAGAGGATCTCCTAGACGAGTAAGAGGCCCTAGCTGGTAGAAAATATCAGACCCCATATATCGGCGGTCGGCGCACTGCGCGCCGACCGCTTTTTTGACAATCTTGAACCTCGCGTCGGCCCCGGCTGCCCGGCGGCATGCGAAGTCGCCTGCTCGGACAGTCCTGCTCGCACGGAGAGCACATTAAGTGCTCTCCGGCTCGTGCGGAACTCGCGATCGACTTCGCATGCCGCCGGGCAGCCGGGGCCGACACCCCTCAAAGATTTTCAAAAAAGTTGTTGACGCGCGCGTAACGACTCGTCTAATATATCCCTTGCGCGATGGACCTGTAGCTCAGTTGGTTAGAGCGTCCGGCTGATAACCGGGAGGTCACA
>CAUFBM010000019.1 GCA_959023295.1 uncultured Collinsella sp.
TCAGGCTGCTCAATTTCCGATGCTCTTTTTGCTCAAATCCTCTTGACGAAACACAAACGCTGCCGACGCCCTTTCGCTCCTGCGCGCCCAAGCAGCCGAGAACGCTAACGGCGCCACTGTCAACCTGGCCACCCTCAACAACGGCGCCGCCAGCCTTTTCGCAAAGTACCGTGCTGGTTCGCTGGCTTTGAGGCCTAAGTGAGCTTTGCTATTTGCCAATTTTTGTATGATTTGGGTCAAATCTATTTGTCAATTTTTGTATGATTAGGGGCAAATCTATTTTCCAATTTTTGTCAATGAGGTGTTTTAATGCTACGCCGCAAAGTCACTGATAGGCTTTTGAGCTGGAAGAATAACTCCCATAAGGCCCTGCTTGTTACCGGTGCGCGTCAGATTGGCAAGAGCTATGCGATTCGCGCGTTTGGAAAGAGCAACTACGCTTCGTATTATGAGGTCAATCTGCTACTTGATGCCGAGGCAAGAGACGTACTTGTTGGCGCTAAGAACTCCATTGACTTCATCAACCGTGTGGCCCTTCTTGCGGATGCACCGCTTGTTGAGGGAGATACGCTTATCTTTGTCGATGAGATTCAGGAGTATCCGCAGATCGTTACACTTATGAAGGCGCTGGTCGAGGACGGACGCTTTAGCTATGTCTTCTCGGGGTCTATGCTTGGGACTGAGTTTAAGGGGATCTCTTCTTTCCCGGTGGGGTATGTCGAGCACATTGTTATGCGGCCAATGGATTTTGAAGAGTTTTGTTGGGCAAACAGCATCAGCGAGAATGTGCTTGCAGACATCCGCAGCTGCCTTGTCGAGAGGCGTCCCGTCGAAAATTTTATTCATGAGGCGATGCTCAAAAACTTTAGAGCTTATATCGTTTGCGGCGGCATGCCGGAGGTCGTACAGAACTATATCGATTCGGGTTATTCACTCGTGAGGACGCGTGAGCTTCAAATTCAGCTGGTCGATCAGTACAAAAGTGATATCTCTAAATATGCATCGACTCGAGCGTTTAACGTTCGCGCGATTTTCGAACAAATTCCCGTTCAGCTTGAGGCGGAGTCCCATCGCTTTGTTGTTTCATCCCTGGGCGAGGGGGCTCGCCTTCAAAAATACGAGCAGGATTTCCTATGGCTGGTGAACGCGGGCGTCGGTTTGATGGTCGCCCAGGTGACGGAGGCCCGAAGTCCTCTTAAGAGGACAGAGAAGGCGACCGCCTTTAAACTATACGAGTCTGATACAGGCATGCTCGCATCACGATATCCCGGCAGCACGGCACGCGCTGTCTACCTTGATATGAAAACCCCCAACCTCGGCGGTCTCTATGAGAACGTGGTCGCGCAGGAGCTTGTCGCCCTTGGAACTGATGCATGGTACTACCAGACACGCGAGGTCGGCGAAGTTGACTTTGTGATCGAAGGCACTCGCGGGCACGTTGTCCCAATCGAGGTCAAATCGGGCAAGAAGGTTCGAGCCCATGCGGCCCTCGACCGTCTGATGAGCGTGAGCGAGTACAAAATCCCCGAGGCCGTTGTGCTAAGCCACGAGAACCTCAGCAAAGAGGGCAAGGTTCTGTACGTTCCAATCTATATGACATTCTGCCTCGATGAGTTTATGGAAAAGGACGACCCCAACAACGATTTCTCGTTTGCACCCATATCCCTCTAGGCCATCTGGGTCCGCAACCAAATCCCCCTCTATGCCCAAAGCAGCGCGTGGTTTCGCGGCAAAGCCGCGAAACAGCGACCGGGACAAGGCACCCCACCAACCACGTCCTTCATCAGCCCACACAATCCGAGGACGTAGTCGTAGCAGGATCTGAGGGCTGACCTTCGCGGACACTCCGCAGGACGAAAGAACCCCCGCCGCACGTAGTGCGCAGCGGGGGTTCTTTCATGTCCGAGGACGTCCGCGAAGGTCAGCCCTCAGATCCTGCGGTGGGAGACCTAAGCCTCGTTGTACACCGTCTTGAGCTTCAGCAGGTGAGCGTAGCGATCCATGGCGGCCTGCTCGTTCTCCTTGAAGAGCTCCTCGGCGCGCTCGGGGAAGGAACGCGTCAGCGAAGCGTAACGGGCCTCGTTCATCAGGAACTCCTGATAACCGCCCGCGGGCTCCTTGGAATCGAGCGAGAACTTCTTGCCGGCAGCAGCCTCGGGGTTGAAGCGGAAGAGGTTCCAGTAACCACACTCGACAGCCTTCTTCATCTCGGCCTGGCAGTTCTGCATGCCGCCCTTCTTGATGGAGTGCATCTCGCAGGGGCTGTAGCCGATGATGAGGGACGGGCCGTCGTAGGCCTCGGCCTCGTGGATGGCCTTGAGGGTCTGAGCCGGGTTGGCGCCCATGGCAACCTGTGCCACGTAGACGTAGCCGTAGCTCATGGCAATCTCGGCCAGAGACTTCTTCTTGGTCACCTTACCGGCAGCGGCGAACTGAGCGACCTGGCCCAGGTTCGAGGCCTTGGAGGCCTGACCACCGGTGTTGGAGTAAACCTCGGTATCGAAGACGAAGACGTTGACATTGTGGCCGGAAGCAAGGACGTGGTCCAGGCCACCGAAGCCGATGTCGTAGGCCCAACCGTCGCCGCCGAAGATCCAGAAGGACTTCTTGGTGAGGTAAGCCTTGTCGGCGAGGATCGCCTTGGAAGCGTCGCAGCCGCACTTCTCGAGCTCGGCAACGTAGGCAGCGGCAGCGGTCTTGGAGGCCTCGGCATCGTTGACGGAGTCGATCCAAGCCTGGCCGGCGGCCTTGAGCTCATCGGACGGACCATCGGCAGCGATGATGTCCTGGGTAGCGGCGATCAGCTTGTGCTGAACGGCCTCGTAGCCGACGGCCATGCCCAGACCGTGCTCGGCATTGTCCTCGAACAGGGAGTTGTTCCACGCCGGGCCGTGACCGTCCTTGTCCTTGCAGTAAGGAGCGGTGGCAGCGGGGTTGCCCCAAATGGAGGAGCAGCCGGTGGCGTTGGAGATGAACATGCGGTCGCCAGCGACCTGGGTCACCAGACGTGCATAGGCGGTCTCGGCGCAGCCGGCGCAGGAGCCGGAGAACTCCAGGTAGGGCTGCTTAAACTGGCTGCCCTTGACGTTGGCCGCGATGAGCTCCTTCTTCTCGGAGACGTTCTCGACCATGTAGTCCCAAACGGGCTGCTGGTCCATCTCCTGCTCGGTGGGAACCATCTCGAGGGCGCCCTTGGGGCAGACCTTGACGCAGTTGGTGCAGCCCATGCAGTCGAGCGGGGACACGGCCATGGTGAACTTCATGCCCTTGGCCTTGGGGCCCATAGCGTCGAGCGTGCGGGTAGCCTCGGGCGCGGCGGCAGCCTCGTCCTCGGTCATCGCGAACGGACGGATGGTGGCATGCGGGCACACATAGGCGCACTGGTTGCACTGAATGCACTTGGTCTCGTCCCAGTGAGGAACGACCACGGCGACGCCGCGCTTCTCGTATGCGGAGGCACCCAGCTCAAACTGACCGTCGGCGCAATCGACGAAGGCGGAAACAGGCAGGCTGTCGCCATCCATACGGTCGATGGGCTCGAGCAGGTTCTTGACCTGCTGGGCGATGGCGGACTTGGTCTCCTCGGAGAGCTCGACGGGAGCGGCATCCTCGGCAGTTGCCCAGTCGGCCGGAACCTCGAACTTACGGAAGGCGGTAGCGCCGGCATCGATGGCCTTGTGGTTGGCGTCGACGATGGCCTGGCCCTTCTTCATGTAGGACTTGGTGGCCGCGTCCTTCATGTACTGCAGAGCGTCCTCGGCGGGCAGGACCTTGGCCAGCGCGAAGAAGGCGGACTGGAGCACCGTGTTGGTGCGCTTGCCCATGCCGACCTTGGCAGCCAGGTCGATAGCGTCGATCAGGTAGACGTTGACGTTGTTGTTCGCGATGTAGCGCTTGGCCACGGCGGGCATGTGCTCGGCGAACTCCTCGTCGCTCCACTGGCAGTTGACCAGGAAGGTGCCGCCCGGCTTGACGTCGCGGACCATCTTGAAGCCCTTAACGATGTAGCTGGGGTTGTGGCAAGCGACAAAGTCGGCCTTGGTCACGTAGTACGGCGAACGGATCGGGGAATCACCAAAGCGCAGGTGCGAGACGGTGACGCCGCCGGTCTTCTTGGAGTCGTACTGGAAGTAGGCCTGGACGTACTTGTCGGTGTGGTCGCCGATGATCTTGATCGAGTTCTTGTTGGCGCCGACGGTACCGTCGCCACCCAGACCCCAGAACTTGCACTCGATGGTGCCGGGGGCTGCGGTGTTGGGCGCATCCTCGGCCTCGGGCAAGCTCAGGTTGGTCACGTCATCGACGATGCCGATGGTGAACTCGCGCTTGGGCTCGTCCTTCTTAAGCTCCTCGAAGACAGCGAACGCGGACGCGGGAGGCGTGTCCTTGCTGCCCAGGCCGTAACGGCCGCCGACGACCTTGATGCCCGTCTTGCCGGCCTCGTAGAGAGCGGAGACGACGTCCTGGTAGAGCGGCTCGCCGATGGAACCCGGCTCCTTGGTGCGGTCCATGACGGCAATCTTCTGGACGGTCTCGGGGAGAACGTCGACAAAGTGCTTGATGGAGAACGGACGGAACAGGCGAACCTTGACCAGGCCGACCTTCTCGCCGTGAGCGTTGAGGTAGTCGATGACTTCCTCGAGCACGTCGCAGAAGGAGCCCATGCACACGACGACGCGATCAGCATCGGGAGCGCCGTAGTAGTTGAACAGGCCGTAATCGGTGCCGAGCTTCTCGTTGATCTTCTTCATGTAGCCCTCGACGACGGCAGGGAGCTCGTCGTAGACCTTGTTGCAGGCCTCGCGGTTCTGGAAGAAGATGTCGCCGTTCTCATGGCTGCCACGGGTGTGCGGGTGCTCAGGGTTGAGCGCGTGGTCGCGGAAAGCCTGGACGGCGTCCATGTCGCACATCTCGGCAAGATCCTTGTAGTCCCACATGGCGACCTTCTGGATCTCGTGGCTGGTGCGGAAGCCGTCGAAGAAGTTAAGGAACGGGGTCTTGCCCTCGATGGCGGCAAGGTGAGCCACCGGCGAGAGGTCCATGACCTCCTGGACGTTGCCCTCGGCGAGCATCGCGAAACCGGTCTGGCGGCAGGCCATGACGTCGGAGTGATCACCAAAGATGTTCAGGGCGTGGGAAGCAACGCAACGCGCGGAGACGTGGAAAACGCCCGGGAGCTGCTCGCCCGCGATCTTGTACATGTTCGGGATCATCAGGAGCAGGCCCTGAGAAGCCGTGTAGGTGGTGGTCAGAGCGCCGGCGCCCAGCGAACCGTGAACGGTACCGGCTGCACCTGCCTCGGACTCCATCTCGACGACCTTGACCGGGGTGCCAAAGATGTTCTTACGACCCTGGGCCGCCCACTGGTCGACATGGTCGGCCATCGGGCTGGACGGCGTAATGGGATAAATTCCCGCCACCTCGGTGTACGCATACGAAACATATGCGGCCGCCTCGTTGCCGTCCATAGACTTAAACTTACGCGCCATATACCCCTCTCCTCTCATATAGGTATACAGGCCCCGGCGATTGCCGGGATGTTGGCGTGATGGGATTTTCGCTGTTGCTTCCAATCATCCGGCAGGCAGACTGAGCAGCAGGTACATGGCATGGAGAGAAGGCGTGCCAAGGCGAGAGGCGCTTGCGCACCGCAGGCCCAGCTACCCGTCTTGCACATGGCCGAGCGCCGCAAAGGCCGCATGCCGGATGCTCCCGGGCACGCCCCGGCGATGGGAAGCGCCCGCAACGGAAATCCGCATGCGGGATTATTGTACCCCGCCGTCAAGTGTAATTTCGACAAATATAGGTGGGCGGTAAAGGTTTACCTCGGGTGGCTATCACACGGCCGATGCCAACGAACGCAATCCCCCGGGGACCACGCAGCAGTTGCGGTGAACTAGTTCTTGGATGCCCGCCTCAAGGGCCTCATCAGGAACTATTTCACCGCAACTTATTTAGGAGATGAGTTAGAGGGCGCCGAGGAGGATGGCGTAGGTGGTGGATTCGCCGAGCCTGAGCTCGTCACCGGGGTTGAGCTGAGCGGAGCGGCCGGGCTCGACCTGGGTGCAGACGTTCGTCGCGCCGTTTACCACCACGGTTCCGTTGGTGGACGACAGATCCTCGACGTACCAGGTATTTTGGTCATCGCACCACACGTGGGCATGGCGAGCCGAAACGTCATCGCCTACATCGGTGATATCGCCTTCCCCCGTCGCCAGCGCACCGATCTCGACGCCCTGCTCGCTCGGCTGAATCCAGCGCGGGGCACTTACCACGTAACCGTTTTGCACGCGCAGCAGTCCCAGCGGATGCGCCGGCGCCGCCTCGTGCTCGCCCGTGACCGTCGAGGTGCTCAGCGAGCGCGGGGTCGATGTGGCACCGCCGCAAGTCGTGTGCGCATAGTCGATGGCATAGGTCACCGAGGATCGAACATCTGCCGAGCAGCCGACGGCGACAAACAGCACTAGCACGGCCTCGGCACGCTCGGCGGGCATAAGCTCCGCCGCCTGCGACAGGCGCTCGACCGCATTGCGGTAGAGGCTCGTATCCTGATGGCATTCCTCGAGCGCCCGCACCATGGGCTCACCAGCGGGCCCGCACACCATGTTGATCACCGCCGTGGCATTCATGGGATTGCGGCGGCGCAGGGCCAGATGCGACATAATGCGCGCGGCCGAGGTGCCGTAATCGGCAAAATAGCGCTCCTGCAGCGTGCCGACCGGAGCGCGCACGATAAAACGCGAGACCCAGGAGCGATCGGCGGCGCGGCTCTGTGGACTACGGCCGTCGGCGAGCGGGCGGCTCGAGAGCACCAGGTCGCACAGTTCGATATGGCTCAGGTGCGCTGCGCGCTTAAAGATGTCAAACATTGCCCCGCACGGGGTGAGCTCAGCTTGAGAAGCCATGGCTTAGCCCTCCTTGGTCGCAGAGATAGTGTCGGATACTTCGGCCGGCCCGCCAAAGGCGCGAACAGCCGCGGCTCCGCCGGCAAGCGGCGTCGCCATGGGAATTTTCGCACGTCGTGCTGACACGACGGGAAGCTCAAAGGCAAACCCCATCGCCAGCAAAAACCACGTGAGCGCATAGGTTGCAATTAAGGCGGCAACGAAACCGCTCGCCACGGCGCGCTGGGAAAACACGGTACATGCAACCGCGATCAGCACCGGAACCTCGCAGGCAGAAAGCGCTAGTACGCCCTGCAGGAACCCCGTGCGACGATCGTGTGCCATGGCGCCGGCGGCAATACCCGCCATACCCGGCAGCGCCAGCGCGAGCGCGGCAACGATACCCGGCAGCGCACCGGACCACGAAATGTACCCCACGGCGACCGTCGCACGAGCACCAGACGCCAGCAGCGCCGCCGACACCACCACAACGGCCCATACGAGACCGCAGACAGCCGTAGTGCCGATCATCGCGGCACGACGGACCACGCGACCGGACGCGTCCATGGGACAGGGCGTGAGCGGCTCGCCGCGAAGCGAGCGGCCGACGTTTTGCGCGTAGTGGTCGCAAAACGTCGTAAGCACCGCCTCCACCGCAGCGGGCTCGGGACGATCGCCCTGATTACACGACAGGCAGGCCATGACCACGTCGAACAGCTGGGCATCGACAAATGCCAGCGCGTCGCGAAGCTCCTCGGAGTCCGGCTCGAGCCCCATCTGCTGTGCCTGCTCGGCGGCGGCGAGCGCCACATCGGGCTCACGCCGGAGCAGCTGGGTCAGGTCGCAACCGGGCGCATGGGCGCCAGTGGGATAGTCGGGGCGCGTATCCATCTTGAGACGATAGGGGCTGGCAATATCGCGCGTCTTTTTGCGCGAACCCGAGGTGCCCGAAGTGCTCGGTGCCACCTCGTACGGTGCGACGCCGGCGACGAGCTCATAGACCGTGCTCGCCGCGGCATACACGTCGATTGCCGGCGACATGCGCAAAACGCGCAGGTCGGCAACATCGTCGGTGAGCATCTCGGGCGGAGCGTAGGCAACCGTCGCGCGACGCAACGTGGAATAGCGCTCTGTAAAGGACTCCGTGCCGCCACCTCGCGCCACCGCAGAGGCAGGCTCGAGCGCCAGCGACGAGCCAAAATCGATGAGGCACAAATCGAACGTGCCCTCGGCAAGTTGTTGGTCGAGCGGCAGGCGCGCCGTGCGCACCATAATATTAGCGGGCGAGATATCGCGATGGACGAACCCCTCGCCTACCAAGCTCATGCGGCAGAGCAGGTCGAACAGGTCGCGGCCCAGGCGAGCGGCCACGAGCGGCGACAGACGCCCGGCATCGTCCACGGCAAGGCGCGGGCGCAGGCGGGCAAGCGTCTCGCCCTCGACCCACTCCATGACAATCGCAGGCACACCGTCAACCTCGCCCCATCCATACAGGCGGGGAAAGCCTTTAAGGCCCGAAAGGGCGCGATGGCATTCGTATTCCTCGCGAAACGCCGCCTTAAACTTGGTGACCAGAGCCTCGTGGGCGACATCGTCATCAAATTCGTCGCGCGCTGGCAAGATGAGCTGCTTGAGCGCCACGGCCTCGCCCTGCGCGTTGACGGCACGCGTCACGCGGCCGATACCGCCGCGGCGCATGGTGGCGTCATCGGCAAACAGCATCGTAAAACGGCGCAGGTAGGCGGGAAGTTCGTCCGTGCCCAGGGCGACGGCCGGCTCAAACCCATCGACGCGCGCCAGGCGCAGGCCCACCATGGGATCGTGGGCAAGCGATTGGCTTGTGGCGGAAACAAGATTGGTCATCATAGAGCGATCGCCGCCACATTGTTATTGAAGTTGTTGAGCGCGACGTTATCGTCGCCGTAATGTCCGACCCATTGGCACAGGTTTGTGTAGCAACCCCAGAGGTTGGCGAATTGTCGGTACCACTTTGACTGGGGAGGAAACGTCTGCCGGCCAAACTCGGCACGGATGACAAACATGTCATTGACCAGGCTGTCGCACGGTCCGGTGTCGCCCGTGGCGTTATAGGTCGAGACCGCGCTATTGGCCCGAGAGACATAGCCGTCGAGCATGTTGCACTTGGTCACGAGCCAGCTGTGTATGCTTTCCTCCTCGGCGGCCGAAAGGCCGCTGGAGTTTGTATTGCCACCGGTGCTGCCGCCCGTCGAGCTGTTGCCCCCGGACCCGCCGGAGGTGGAGCCCGAACCGGAGCCCGAACCGGAGCCACCGCTCGAGTTCGACGAATCGGAACTGGAACCAGACGAACCGGAGCCGCCAGGTTTCCCCGACTGCTGCGTATCCTGACCCTTTTGCTGCTCGGCCTTGTTTACGACGGCCGAAACACTGTTATCGGAAAGGTGATGGATGATCTTGGTATTGGTGAGCACGATGGTCTTGCCGTTGGCAAGCGCGATTTCGTTGTCCGGCGCCTCGGCGCTGCCCGCGTCGTCGACACCAAACACGACGTGCGTGACTACGCTCGCCCAGGCGTATCCGGTTGTGGTGCCCAAATCGCTTTTGGCCTTGTGCCCCACGCGCAGCTCGCGCGCGGTACGCGCTTGCACCATAGGTGGCACAGCCAAACCGTAGGCAGAAACGCCGGCAACGACCAGCGCCAGCGAACAGGACAGCAGCACGTACGCCCGAGGCGCCAGGCCCAACCGGCGTCGCATGCGCACCGCGGCGCCATGCTTTGTCTGAGTGCCAGCGGGCCGCATGCGTTCTCCTCCAACAAAAACACGCCGCTTAAAAGCGGCGCATTCTTTCATATCCACATTTTGAGTGTATCAGCGAACCCAAAAGGTTGCGCAACGAATGGGCAAATACGAGGTGCGAGTGGACCCATCCACGCGATAAGCGGATGAAAAGCAGGTTTGTTGCACAACAAATGTATGAACGCGCGCCCAATTATGAGCGCCCCGTGCGGCAGGCCGACGGGACATGCCGCGGAGCTGACGCCGCCTAGATCGCGCGGCGGGCCTCGATAGCGCGACCAAGCGTGAGCTCGTCGGCATACTCCAGGTCGCCTCCCACGGGCAGGCCGCTCGCCAGACGCGACACCTCGACGCCCAGTGGCTTGATGGTGCGAGCAAGGTAGCTCGCCGTGGTCTCGCCCTCGATATTGGGGTTGGTGGCGATGATGACCTCGTGGATGTCCTCGTGGCCCAAGCGTGCCAGCAGCTCACGAATGTGCAACTGCTCGGGACCAATCTTGTCCATGGGACTGATCACGCCGCCCAATACGTGGTAGAGACCGTGGTAGCTGCCCGTGCGCTCAATCGCCTGGACATCGCGCGGCTCGCCCACCACGCAAATGCGAGTGGTATCGCGCATCGAATCCTGGCAGATGGAGCACTCGTCGGCCGTGGCGTAGTTAAAGCAGCGGCTGCAAAAGTGAACCTCCTGCTTAACCTCCAGGATAGCCTCGGCCAGGCGGCGCGCCTCCTCGGCATCGGCCTCGAGCAGGTAATAGGCGATGCGCTGGGCCGACTTGGGACCAATGCCCGGCAGACGGCCCAGCTCATCGAGCAATTTTTGCAGACTATGGTTGGCACTCATATATATGCGTGTCTTAGAACGGCATGCCCGGGATGTTGAGGCCGCCGGTGATGGCGCCCATCTGCTTGTTGGCGAGCTCGTTGACGCCGCGAACGGCCTCGTTGACGGCAGCCATAATCATGTCCTGCAGCATATCGACGTCCTCGGGATCGAGGGCATCGGGATCGATGGTGAGGTTGACGAGCTCCATCTCGCCGTTGACGGTCACCTTGACCATACCGCCGCCGGCAGAGGCGTCGACGGTCTGGGACTTGAGGTTCTCCTGCGCGGCGGCAAGCTGCTCCTGCATCTTGCGGGCCTGCTTCATCATCTGCTGCATGTTCATACCGGCCATGATGGCTCCTTTACGTGCGGCCGCACGCCGAGCTGCAAGGGCAGCCGGAACACGGCGGGACTTTCAAACTCAAAAATCGTACCACGGCGCGAGGCCAGCGAGCGGGGCGGACACGCTACCTCAGTCGATATACATGTCCTCCAATACAAACCACGCGCAAAGATTATGCAAGGTCGAATTATGCAAGGTTGCATAATATCGCATACTCAATCTAGTAGAGCCGAATCCGGCATTTCATGTGTGCCACTAAATAGCTAAATGCCAAACCGCTGCTCGAGGCGGAGCACATGGCGGCAGGGTATAATTTGATTGTCATAGATTGCAATTTGGAGGTGCCCCATGAATGCCCCCGACGCGCTCCAAAACATCCGCTCAAAACACCCCGTTGCATATGTGGTTCTCTATCTCTTTGTCGGCTGGGCATTGCTGGTTGTCATCACCCATGCCATAGCTTTTGGAGCAGAACTGCTGATAGCCAGCTCGGACCAGCCCGTCGTCAAATGGGAGACGACCGATGAATGCACCGACGGGACCCGGACCGTTTACTACAACAGCCCGTCCCTTTACCAAGAGCTCAAGGTCAAGATAAAAGATTCCAAGATTGTCGATGCCGAGCTAGGCTCTTTTTTGACAATCGGAGCAACCGTCAGCGCCGAACAAGTCGAGTACACGGACAGCCGCGCGACGTATCGTGTCGACCTCAGCACCCTAGGCCGACCGTCACGCATCTGCCTGCTCGAATGCGAGACACGCGGCACCACGCTACACATGTCCGAAATTCAAATGCGCCCGGATAAAGAGCCCCTAAAGGGCTAAGGGTCCTAAGCCCAGCAAGCGATTCTCAACAGTAAAACGACAGCCCACCGGTTGTTTCTTTCCAGCGTTTGCAAATCAGCGCATGGTTAGATGAAACAAACTGCATGATATCGCGTAAATCCCGAGCAGGAATATCGCCCTTGTTATGGGCCAGCTTGCATCCGCCGGAGCGGGTAAGCCATATCTTGGTTGCCTCGGCAGTGGGGCGCTTGACCGCAACGTGAACATGGACAGGTTCGCCGTTCTCCCCTGTCCAGAAAAAGATAATGTACGGCCCGAGTCGGAAAAGACTAGGCATAGACTCGTCCGCCTTCGTAGGCAAAACGCAGGATGAGCGGGGCATTGTTGCGCACGAAATCATCGAGTTCTTTGAGGTTCGCTTCGCTAAAGCCCTCGTGTGACACCCAATTGAATGCCGGCAAGATACACTCCGCCGTGTCAAAACCCCAATCGCGCGGGCGCTCCACAACAACCTTCACCGTGTTGTCCTCCCGGACTTCGGAATACGAAACCTGCGTATCGTCCTCAAGGCGGACATATTCCCACATCATAAGCTCGCTCCGTTCAAAGGGTTCTCTTCTTGAGCAGTATACCCGCCTGCGCAGCTACTCCACCGGCTTGAAGATGGTGGACTGGCCGAAGACGCTGCGGATGAGGGCTTTGGCCTCGTCCTCGGTCTGCGGGATGTTCGGGGCTGCGCCCTGATGGCCGAAGGGGCTGCCCGCACCGGGGTTGGACTCCCAGGGAGCCGCGGGGGCGTCGTCGCTTGTGGGGGCCGCGGATGCCGCCGCGGCGGGCTTGGGCGCGGACGCCGCACCCGGCACGTCGAACGGAGGAAGATCGTCCCCGCTCGCATCGCCGGCAAAGCCGCCGACCATAGCGTCGTCGTAGGGCACCTGCTCGGATTCCCACGGCGCGGGCTGCGCGACAGACTGAGCCTTGGGGGCAGCCGAGCGCTCGAGCGCACGGGGTGCGGGCTCGGTCGGGAGCTTACCCGTGGCAGGAGCGCCGGCAGGGTTGTCCGAGCGCAGCCAGGGGGCTTTGCCCAGGTCAGACGACTTGGGCGCGGGCGAGACGGGCTTGAGCGCGGGTGTCGGAGCAGCCGGTTTGGACGCCGCGGGCTTAG
This sequence comes from uncultured Collinsella sp., assembly GCA_959023295.1. Classification (GTDB taxonomy): domain Bacteria; phylum Actinomycetota; class Coriobacteriia; order Coriobacteriales; family Coriobacteriaceae; genus Collinsella. The sequence goes on from CAUFBM010000019.1 coordinate 12,782, forward strand.
GCGCCGACGGGGTCGATGCCGCTACCGGCGCCGCTTGCTGCTGCGGCGCGCTGGCACTCGAGGACACAGGGGCCGCCGAGGACACGGGTTGCGGGTCCGCAGATGCCGCAGCCCGTGCAGATGGAGAATGCTCCTCATGTTGAGGAGCCGGCGTGCCACCCCCATCCAGGACATAGTCGACGGCACGACGACCGAAGACCGCGCAGACCGTCGGCAGGACCACCGACTGCGTATCGGCGCGACCGAGCATCTTAATGGCAAAAGTCGAACCCGCGGGGAACGAGACCGTGAGCTTGGAGCCGTCGTCGGCCGTGGCGCGGGCGTTGAGCAAAAGCCCTGCGTAGGAAGCCTGACGCGCCTTGACACGCTCGACAACCTCGGCCCATTTGCGCTGCAGCTCTCCGGCATCCTCGACCGCGGGCGTCTCGGCAGCACCGGCGGCGGCAACCTGGGCGGCATTGTTGGACTGGGACTTAGGTGCCGGAACGGTGGCAGGCGCGGGGGCCGGAGCCGCAACGGGTTGAGGTGCAGGCGTTACAGGTTTGGGCGCCGGCGCAGGAGCCGCGGACTTGGGCGCAGGCTGGGCAGCCGGAGCGGCAGCACCACGGTCCCAAGGCATACCGCCCTGGCGCGCGGACGTAGCAGCAGGGGCAGCGGATGCCGCCGGAGCAGCAGCACGGACGCCCGAAATTAGCGTCGGCTGCTGGGCAGCAGCGGGTACCGATGCTGCAGGCGCGGCGGCCTGAGCAGCAGCCACGCTCGCCGGAACGGCGGCGTTGGCAACCATGGCCTCCAAGCGAGCTACGCGCTCAGCCAAAGCTTCAATCGTTAAATCAGCCTCGGGACGTGCCAGACGTGTACAGGCAATCTCGAGCACCAGGTGCACGTCGCTCGCGCCCCTCATCTCCAGTGCGGCATCGTCGAGCACCGTCAGCACGCGGGCCAGGCGGTCGGCAGGATGCTCGCCAAAGGCAGCGGCCTCGGCAGCAAGCGTCTCGGCCTGCTCGGAGCCGCCCTCAAACAGCTCGGCACGGGCACCGGCAACGCAGGCAACGTACACGTCACGCACATGCGCCACCAGGTCGCGCGTCAGCTCCAGCAGGTCGTTTCCTTCCTCGACCTGCGCACGGATCAGTCCGTAGAGCTCGGCAACATCGCGATCGGCAATGGCGCGGGAAAACTCGCCCAGAATCTGGTCCGAAACCTCGCCTAAAAGCGAGCGGGCGTCGTCCGCATGCACAGAACCGTTGCCAAAGACGCTCAGCTGCTCCAGCGTGGAAAGCGCGTCGCGCATGCCGCCCTTGGCATGGCGCGCCACGATGGCCAGCGCCTCGTCGTCATAATCGAAGCCCTCCTGCTCGCACACGTAGGACAGGCGATGCTCGATATCCTCGTTGCCGATGCGGTGGAAATCGAAGCGCTGGCAGCGCGAGAGAATGGTCTCCAGAATCTTTTGCGGATCGGTGGTGCACAGCACAAAGATCACGTGCGCCGGCGGCTCCTCGAGCGTCTTGAGCAGCGCGTTGAACGCCGCCGTCGTGAGCATGTGGACCTCGTCGATGATATAGATCTTGTACTTGCCGCGCACCGGGGCAAAGTTGACGGAGTTGATGATCTCCTCGCGCACATTGTCCACGCCCGTGCGGCTTGCGGCATCGAGCTCGTAGACATCGGGGTGGTTGCCCTCGGCGATGAGCTCGCACTCCTCACAGGTGCCGTCGGGCATGCACCCGCTTGCGCCCTCGGCGCGCGCTGCCTCGGCATTACGGCACAGCAGCGCCTTGGCAAGGATGCGCGCCATGGTGGTCTTGCCCGTGCCGCGCGGTCCGCAGAACAGGTATGCGTGGGACAGGCGCCCCTCGGTGATGGCGTGCTCGAGCGTCGAGACGATATGCTGCTGGCCCACCACGGAGTCGAAGGTGAGCGGGCGATACTTTCGGTACAACGATTCCATGGGTGCTCCCCCGGGTATACTGAGTCTTGTTGCCGCGACGGCCATGCGGTCGCACGGCATACTGCATTCATAATAACCCGTACGGCGAGCCCGCCGCGATAGGAGTCCAAAGAGCATGGCAGACGCAGAGAGCAACCTCGTCCCCTCCGAAGCAGCCGACCAGGTCGAGGTCGCGCTCGAGGAGCAGGCCGCAGCCGACGACGGCATCCTGTACCTCAACGAGTACCAGTACGAAAACGACCTGGTCACCGACTTCGCCCGCCTGGTCGCCTCGCCCAGGCGTCGCGGTTCGCTGTATGTCGCCGCGGCAATTGCCGCGCTGATCGGCATTGGCATGCTGGTGGCCGGCGGTAACTGGATCAAGTTTGGCGTCGTCCTGATCGTATTCGGCGCCTTTTTGGCCTGGTGGAGCAAAAACCTGCACCACACGCTCGCCCGTGACTTTATCGACGCCGTCGAGGCCGACGAGTCCATGGGTGGCCGCTATCGCCGCGTCGCTGCCAACGAGGACGGCCTGATGGTTTGGGGCAAGAGCGGCAAGTCGCAGTTCTTCCCGTTTGAGAAGCTCGACCACGTACTCGACGGCGAGCGCATCTTTGTAGCCATGTTCGCCGACCAGGGCGTGACTATCCCTAAGGACACCTTTATCCGCGGCGATGCCGAGCAGTTTGGCCCCTTCCTTAAGGCGCGCATCAACAAAAAGCTCCGCATCGAGACCAAGAAGAAGAAAATGAAGGCCGAGAAGGCTGCCGCCGAGGCCAAGCGGGGCGACAAGGCCGACAAGCCCCAGGACAACAAGGGCAAGCAGCGCAAGCAGAAGAAGAGCAAGAAGAAGCGCTAGGGCCGAGCGCCACTGCGAAGGGAATCTCATCCCGCTTCAGCGTAGGATGAGGCTCCCCCAACAGGGCCTTCGAGCTATTTAACTTCAAACCTGAAGAGCCTTCGCTCCGGCAGATCGGTCATCTTCATCGTATAGGTCCCGGGAAACGCTTTCTCAAAACGGACGGTCTCGTAACCTTCGAAATAGTCGTTGGTGTTTTGCATCATGAATGGGACGAGCAACTCGTTCTCCGCCCCAACCTGTACAGCAAACGCAGCAGAACCGCCCAGCACCGGCATTGCCTGCGTTATCAGATCGGTATTGACCACAAAGTCATAGTTTGGCGCAGACTCCGGCACCAAATGCCAAACATACGCTTTAATTCCGCCTTCGACATTGTCCTTATTCCTGACACGCATCTTTACGGCGATAACACACGTGATGTCGGCGTCCTTCAATTTCGTTTTCGTATCTACGATGCCATATTTTGAATAATCATCATGCGCACGCTTGAGATACTCGCGCGGCGTGAGCAGCTCTGCCCCGTCTATGCAAAACGAATACCCGTCAGTCGCCACATCCTTCGACCCCAGAAACGCCCCATCCATCGAGAGCCATTCGCCCTCCGCGTAATATTTTTCAGGAATGACTGTCCGGTTCCCGTTAACGACGCTCACCCTCATGCCCGCAAGGCCGGTAACAGCACAGCCAAAAAGCGCGAGCATCGACCTTCTCGTCAACAGGGCCTTCTTCATCGCGCTCACGACCTTTCCCGAACTTTCACAACGGCACCGTCGCGCATGCAGTAAACACGATCGGCTAGCTCCTCGAGCACCTCTCCGTCATGGCTAGACAGAAGAACCTCGCGACCCGTTGATGCCGCCATCGCCACAACGCGCTTGAGCATTTCCACGCCCGCTTCGTCGAGGGCATTCGTTGGCTCATCGAGAACAAGCAGCTTCGGCTTTTCCATAATTGCCGCAGCTATTCCCAGACGCTGCTTCATCCCAAGCGAGTATGCTCGAAACTTCTTTTTTTCGTCTGCATCGAGCCCCACGAGCCGCAGGGCAGAGCGAATGTCCTCGGGGGTGGCAACGCCATTGATTTGAGCTATGAGCTCCAGATTGTCGTAACCAGACAGATATCCTAAAAAGGAAGGCGCCTCTATCAACATCCCCAGACTCGGCGGAAACGAGATATCCGCCCCAAGTCTTTGGCCATCGATAATAATCTCGCCCTCGGTGGGTCTAATCAATCCGCAGACCGCTCGCATGAGCATGGTCTTACCCGAACCGTTTATCCCCTGAAGCCCGACCACAGTCCCAGGGTCAACCTCGATAGACACGTTGCGCAGGACATCGTTTTTGCCCATGCGCTTCGATACGTCCCTAACGATCACACTCATATCTTGTCCCTCTTTTCGATAAGGTCGGCCCTTCGAAACCACAGTCCACCCAACGATAGGCATAACGACATAATCACAATTGAAAACAAGCCACTCGAGCCCGTCGCAATTCCTTCTTTGACGATTCCACCCCAGCGCAACAGCATCAAGGCATTTCCCAGTAGCGCCCAATGCCGCGCATATGCCGAACAGATCAGGTAGCTCATTACAACCGCAAATGAAACTGACGGCCCAAGCACAAACCCAACCGTTGCCTGCACAAACGCAAGCGCCTCAAAAGCAAGAAAGAGACCTGCGAAAAACGGCAGTGCACCTGCTTCGCTCGCCTTGAGAAACCACGGCGCCAAATTAGCCAGCTGAAGCGACTCGCCATGGATGACCGCGCTGAACGAGGCACTCACCATCAAGCTCCAAATCACAACAGAGCAAACCACCACGAGCAGCGAAAATGCTGTTATCGCCGCCACTGAGATAAAACGCGAGACCCACCAAAGGGTTCTCGCCCGGCATCGGACAAGCGTTTGCAAACCAAACCCGTGCAACGATTCGGCGGGATAATCGAGTGTTGTATAGAGAATAAGCAGAATGAGAAATAGCCATCCTAGCGGAGGCACAAACATGACCCCGGGCCTAGGCTCAAACGGAGCAGATCCGGCAAACACGAGCGCAAGATTGTCCGCAAACCCCAAGGCATCCGTCCTGACCCCATACACAGAAGACAAACCGTAGGCGTACACCAGGTTCGCAACGGTCACTGCCGCAATCGCAATAAAGGTAATGATGTTCTTCTTCAAAACGGTCCTCAGGTCCGCGGCGACCAGCCTAAACAGCATCAGACCATCTCCCGCCTTTTCCACGCCCCAGAAAAAGCCAACGAAGCAAGGGTCAATAATATGATTTCCGCAAAACCGGCTCGAATGTCTGGCCAGTTATTCAGCGATTCCGACCTGATGCTGTTGAAGATATTGCAGTTAAACCCCACACAAGCCATTACGCCGAAGATCCAGCCATTTGCAAAATGCCACGCAACCATTAGCAGATACGGGACAATTATCGCTTTGATTCTGCTACGAAACAAAATTGAGAAGCCAGTTACAGCCATGGATAAAGTCCCGAGCGTGACCGCATCGAACAGCGTGTATGCAAGCACATATAACAAAGGATGTGAATAAAATAGACCGGAGAAATAGCTATGTAGGTAAAGCCCTACGTAGGTCGACTCATCGACCCGAGGAAGATACGCAGGAAAAAGCATCGAGACAATCAGGAAATTGACGAGCAGAGGAATGGCAGTCACTGTAAACGCGGAGAGGAAAGCAGACAGCACCTTTACGTTCACGTATGCCTTTCTGGAAACGCGCGTGCATATCTGCATGTCATAACCACTCAAACGCTCAAAGAGGCACGACCAAGATCCGGCCAACATTGCAAGCAGGGGCAGTGCATAGAAAAACACCGACGCAGACAGTGGCGCGTTCGCGCTCACAACAATCCAGTTACCGAAGCTGCTTTCACGTGTTTGACCGAGATAGTTTTTGGCTTGCATGCCAACGCCGTAACCAAAAGAAAGAAGGTTGTGACGTTCTTTTTCCAAATTTGCCCACGGCTCCAGCGCAGCAGCTATTGCAACTGCGACTGCAATCAAGAGAGCAAAGATAAAAGCTGGGCGTCTTATCGTTTTCGACAGCTCATATCTTACGAGCCTTTGGTTCATACGTCCTCCTCCCCCTTCCGACCCAGAAAGCCGGAAGGGAGCCAATTCAAACAACTATGCGGGAAGCTTGCGGAAATGCCCGACGCAGTCGGGGCTCCATACACCAATAACAGTGCCGTAGCCAGACTCCGCCCATGCAGTCAGTCGCGCCGCAGATCGCCCGTTCTCACGGACGAGGTTATACATTTCCCACTGTCCCTTGTGATTCGAACGATACGTTCCCTGAGTACAATTCATGCTGCCGCTACCGCTTGTGTTATACGCACCGTCTGTATATAACCGAAGCGGATTTCCCGTATAACCTTGGATATCCAGATAGAGCGATGAGGAATCATCCTTTTGACGGTAGCCAGTTGCACTCGTCCCGGCACATTGAAAACTAAATGCCCTATCGGCATTGTTCGTACAGGTCGTAATTCCCGTATCGGCGTTTTGAGTAATGCTAGAAACCTGAGAGGTGTCAAACTCCTCTTGCGCGAACGATGCAGCGGGAACCCCTAGGGACAGACCCGCAGCAATCGCCAACCCGACTCCGATTCGAGTAATAGCGCTCCTTGGCTTAATCATGGCCTTCTCCAATCAAAAGCGGCTAACAATGCGTCGACGCACAGCAACCTTTGCATGAATGGAGAAAGATGTCTGTAAACACTCGCTATTGAGTTGATAATCCAGGCGTTTACACGTTATCTACCTGCGATAACAATGAAATAAGCTCTGCTTTGTTCTTGATCTTCAACTGGCGATAGGACGCGGATCGCAGCGCTTGCACCGTAGATGCAGCGTAACCGACATCCTGCGCAATGGTCTTTGTCGTTGTGCCCTCTGCCGTCATCAACAATATTCGGGCCTGAACATCGGACAGGGCGCGCGACGTAAGCAGAGCCAGCCGGCGCACGTGAGCTGCTTCGGTGGACCCGTTCGCACGGTACTTCAAGACGGCCTTCTCGTCCTCAACCGAGCGTACGAGCACGATGTGCGTAACGAGCATGGGCACAGACCAGCAAACAATCACCGTTGCCACGACGACATTGACGGCCGAACTTTGCCCCAGCAACGACGCAAGGAACAGAGGCTCGAAAACCGTCAGATCCTGCACCATGTTGAGCAAGACAACCCAGACAGGAGCCGCCGCCCCAAAGCAAAGCATCCATATCCCAAGCATTTTGCGCTGCGGACAGCTACGCAGCAATATGTATGTGAGCAACATCCCCGTCAGCACCGCGAACCCATGGATTCGCCCCCTAGTGGCCGCATGGATTAAAGTAGCCGCACCTATTGACACCAACGGCACGATAGCCCGGACACGGGCATGCACCTTAAACGGACGCAGCCCAACAGCGAGCGAGACCGTAGATGCCACGCCGCACAGCAGGACCGGCGCAGCCATCAACGGATCGCATATACACCTCCATGCCGCGATATAGACAAAAGACCATTCCACGGCAGACAGCACCGCCCATACGCACGGGCTTCCGAGCCCAATCGCCCCATCCGTTCTAGTCAGCGCAACTTCACGATTCAGTTTTTCACCCGCGTAGTGCAGCGACAGAAGCAGTCCGAGACCCAATGCATAGCTTGCGAGAGAAAAGGCGACTGCTCGCGAAACACCGGATCCCCAATCGCTATCCGCCATTACCAAGGGGCCCGCCGCAAGGAGGATAAAAAATGTTGTGAGCAGGTATCGAAACAGCCGGCGCGTCCGAACTGATGTCAACATATCACCAGCATGCCGCTGCAGCAGACCAGGCCCTGTAGCATCACCCTCACCCGCAAACAATGCCACGAGCTCGCGTGAGCCCGCAACCGATGCCTTCCCGTATGCTCGGTGAAGCGTTGTTCGCACCGTCGATGGCTTCGTACCCGTCTCCCTGGCAATTTCCGCCGGCGTTTTCCCTTTGAGCAGCAGTCGAACAAACTGCTCTTCTCGAGGCGACAGGGCAGGGGAAAACACCCCCGCATCGAATGGGTCGGACGTGCGAGGGGTATCCGAATTGTTGTCCCGTTTCTCCCTTAGCAATGTGCATACGAAGGCGGCAACAGCAATAGCGGACCCCATCGACAGTGATGCAATGACTGCGGCATCGCTTGCAAAGTATGCCACCTCGACAGCCGGAACAAGGCCAATGGGAACTGCTACAAGCACAGAACGGGCAAACACGTCGCCCTGCCCCCGACCAAAGGCGCGGGGACAGCAAAGCAGCGGGACCGCAGCCAATACGAGATAGACCAGCGGAATTAAAAGCACGAGGCCAATTGATGCGGCCGTTACAGAGGGCATCCCCCATGGCTCGGGAACGACTCTCCATGAAATTCGACAGCAAAACAGCAGGCAAGACAGGACAACTATTGTTTCTGCAAAAAGCGTGCTCTGCGATCGGCGGGTCCCCCTTTCGCCGTCCCGCGCCGCCCCCCGTATCAAAGGAGAGCCCGCCGTATCCCAAATTACATATGAGAGGAGCAACGACCCAGTGAAGCACAAGGCACACGAAACACGATGCAACAACCAGATTGGTGCAAACACGATTGGAATAGAATCTCCGCGAGCATAGAAGGCCAAGTCGACCCATTCGGGAACCACCGCAATAGCAGCAAGGAAAACACCGAAGACGCCAAGGCGACCCGGCCGTCTTATTTCTCTCCCCTTGCGGAGCGCAACACCATGACCAAACGCCGCGAGGCATGCGCCAAGGATAACGAGCCAGGTCATTGCACCTGATGCCAAGCCGATTGAAGATGAAAACCGGTGATAAGGGGTAACCGCCATTACGACGAGCGCAATGGCGAAAGCAGATGTGGCAGAACAGCGGGAAAAGAGCATATGACCTCCATAGCGTGTCATTATATCGCTCGGGCTGCTCGTTTATCTCCACGCCCACACCAGCCAGCATCAACGATTCAGGCGAACTCCAATCCGAGCCAGATCACGGTTCAGCTTTTGTCCGCAGTCCCCGCATCAAAGCGGGATGCGGTTTCCTTTTGAGCGTCGATCTGGAAACTGTATCCCGTTCTGAGTCAATATTCTGGGACGCAGTTTCCGCAGCACACCCCATTCGGAAAGCGTGTCCCAGTATTTGGCCGCAAACTGGGGCGCGCTTTCCGAATGGGTCGAGACGAAGGCCAAGCCAGACAGGCAGCCTCGCATCCCGCCATCCTCGCCATCCGCCTGAGCGTGCTACACTAGCAGCATCTATGCCACCGCGAACGGCTCGGCCCCGCGCCCGCCGCTCGCAAACGAACTTTAAACGCACGAGGGTTGGCCATGCCGCTTTTCTCGCAACATACCGCCCGGTTCTCGCCGGACGTTCCCTTGGAGGGCACTAGCTCTCGCGAGCTGCTCAAGCGGTACCAGCCGCTCGAGACGCTTGCGACCGGCGGTTTTGGCTCCATCGAGATTTGCCGCGACACGCATCTGCGCCGTCGCGTGGCCATTAAGCGCATCCCCCTTATCAACGGCGCCGGCATGCCCGCCAGCGACATCATGGACGTGCTGCGCGAGGCGCATACCGCCGCCATGCTTCAACATCCCAATATCGTGCAGGTTATCGACTTTACGCACGACACCGCCTATGCCTACCTGGTCATGGAGTATGTCGACGGTATGTCGTTGGCCGAGTTTTTGCATCGCGTGGACGGCCACTCGCTCACCTTTGACGAGGCCGCGGCCATTGCCGACGCGCTGGGTCAGGCACTCACCTTTGCCCATGCAAACGGCGTGCTTCATCTGGACATAAAGCCCGCCAATGTGCTTATCGACCATTCGGGCAATGTAAAGATCACCGACTTTGGCATGGCGCGGCTGTCGTCCGCCGGCGGCTTTGGCGGATCGCGCGGCGGCACCATCGGCTACATGCCGCCCGAGCAGCTCGATATCGAGACCGGCACGGTCGACGAACGTGCCGATGTCTTTGCCCTTGCCTGCGTGATCTACGAGGGCCTGTGCGGCAGTGCCCCCTTTATGGCGGCCACGCCTGCCGACTCGCTCGACCGCATCATCGGCGGCGCCACCTATCCCAGCGAACTGATCCCTCACTTTCCCCCGGGGGCCGAGGCGGCGCTCATGAGCGCTCTCTCCCCCATGCCGCAAGACCGCCCCGATAGCATCGAGGCATTCTGCGACCGACTCCTTGCCGGCTTGGGGAGCGTGCGCGAAGGCCGTCGCAGCTTGGAGCAGATGGTAGGCGAGCTTTCGAATGACGAGTGCGCGGCAGATGATATCGAGCCATCGAGCTACGAGGATGACACCGTCGAGGTCGACCCCGCACTTGGCTGGGCGGGCACGCGCTGGGGCCGCGCACGCAATTACACCATGCGCGGCATCTCGGCGCTCTCATGCGGAGCCTTCAGCTTTTTGCTTATGCAGACAGCCGGCGTCGCGACGCTTCCCGGGCTGGTCGTGGCGGCCGTCGCCATTGGCGCGGCGGCAGGCTTGGCCCCGCAGATTGGCTCGGCCATCTCGGCCGTGGGCTTTTTGGTGCTCATGGCCAACGCCACCATGCAGGCGCAGGGCATCCTGTCGATGCTGCCGGTCGCGGTCATTTTTGCCGCTGCCATGTCCGGTTGGTGGATTGCTTGGGGACGCACCGAGGCGGCTGCGAGCGCGACGCTCACCTGCGCGCTTGCGCTGGGTTGCCTAACCGGCGACGCCCTCCTTGCCGCCGGAGCCGTCACGAGCATCGCGGCGTTTTGGCTCGGCCCGGCAAGCGCAGCGGCGGCCACGGGCATGGGCGCACTCTTTGCCCGCCTTGCCGCAGCGGCTCTCTCTGCGGGAGGCGTACTGGGGCTTAGCAATGTCGTCGCAGCGCTGGGAGACGCGCTCCTTCTCGCTGCAATCGTGCTGGTTGCAGCAATAGCCGCGGCAACATCGCTGCTGCTCAATGCTCATGCCAAGCGCGCCGAGCAGGGATCGAACCTTGCCGCCATCGTCGCAATTGCCGTCGCCGGCATCGGCTCGGCCGTATCGTTTTGTCTTGCACACCATATGGAAATTGCCAGCCTTGCGGGCCCGGTCGTCGCCAAGGCGGCGGTTACGGGAATCCTATCCTCTATAATCGTCGGGATATGCCTTTATTTGCTCGGATACCAAAGAACCTATACGGAGAGTGATCTTTCGTGAACTTCCTGAACATCTTCGAGGACCACGTGGCCGGCATCTTCGGTGCCACCCGTGCCCCGTTCTCCTTTAAGAAGCTTGCCAAGCAGGCCGCTCGCGACATGGAGGATCAGACTCTGGTGATCAACGGCGTCAACACCGCGCCGGCGCTCTATACCATCCTGATTGCCGCCGACGACGATCCCATGCTCGCCCCGTTCTATCCCGAGCTTTCGCGCGAGGTCCGCGAGTTTGTGAAAGCGCAGGCCGAAAAGCGCCGCTACGTCTTTGTCGGCGAGCCCCTCGTTCGCTTTATGATCGACCCGCAGCTGCGCGGCGGCAAGTTCTCGGTCTTTGCCGAGAACGTCGATGCCCCTACGCTCGGTCGCCTGTACGAGGAAGAGCGCGCCTACCAAAACGGCCTGGGCCAGAACAACTCAGCCGCGAGCCGTGCCGCCAGCGCCCCGCGCGCCGGCCAGCAGCAGTTTGCCGCCCCGCAGCAACACCCCGCTGCTATGCCGCAGCAGCAGCCGGCACCTCGTGCTGCCACTCCCGACCCGCTTGCCGTGGCCGACCCCTTTGCGCCCAATATGCCCGATCCCGCCGCCGCACCCATTCCCGTGCCCCAAACCGTCTCGCGCGACGCGCTTGCCGGCATGGGCGGAGCCGCCGCGACCGGCGCCGCCGCTGGCCTTGGCGCCGCAGCCAGCATCGCCTCCAACATGGCAAGCTCTCGCGCCCCGCAGCGTCCGCTCGCCCAGCTCGTCGACGTCGTGAGCGGCGAGAGCCACGCCATCACCTCCGCACAGGTGACCATCGGTCGCGAGCGCTCGGTTTCCGACATCGCCCTGCGCGACCCCAACGTGTCGCGCCGTCATGCCCAGCTCACCTTTACCGGCTCGGACTGGTCGATCGAGGACCTCAACTCCACCAACGGCACGCTCGTCAACAACCGTCGCATCACGCGCTGCCCGCTGCGCAACGGCGATCTGCTGACGTTTGGCCTGAGCACGTTCGAATTTAGGGGATAGTCGCTTATGAACATCGATATCGTCCTGTTTGCAGGCCGCATCGTCCTGGTCGTCCTGCTTTATATCTTCCTGTTTGCCGTCATGAAGACCGGCGTGGGGCTCGTCCGCGGCCAGCGCCGCGACTCGGCCATCTGGACGATCGATGTGGACAAGGGCCCGCGCGGCATCCGCGGCATCCACGTGGATATGCTCGGTCCCGTCATCGTCGGCCGTTCGCCGTCGTCGGACATCTGCATCAACGAACCGTTTGTCTCGGCCTCGCATGCGCGTTTTTCGCTGCAGGGCCCGGCACTTATTATCGAGGACCTCAACTCGCTTAACGGCACGCTCGTCAACGGCCGCCAGCTGGTGGAGCCCGCAACGCTGCGCGAGGGCGACGAAGTCCAGATTGGCGACGTGGTCATGAAGGTGAACCGTCGATGATCGACGAGGAGAACAAGTCCGCAACCATGCCAGAGACGTCGGCCGCCCCCGCGACCGCGCCGGCTCATGCCGCCCCGGCGGGCCATGCGCCCGTGGAGCCCGAGGACACTGTGTTCTCCCTGCCTCTTTCGCATGTAACGCAAGAATATCCGACGCTGACCGACGACGAGGATACCGAGGACAACGCTGACGGCGGTAACACCCCCATCGGCGTGCACGCCGCTACCGAGCAGCCCGCGGTCCCGCAAGACATGCCCGCGCCGGCTCACTTTGCCGAACCCGTCGCCACGGCGATTACCGAGAGCTCCGCGGTATTTGCGGCTCCCGAGCCCGCGGCACCGGTGTTTCCCGTAGCGCCGGCACCCGCCGCAGCACCCGAGTCCGCATCTGCACCGGAACCCGCGGCGGCGCCCTCCCCCGCGGACGCATCGGCGCCCGAAGCCATGCAGTCTGTAACCGAAGACGTACCCGCAGCAACGACGGAGGATGTCTCCCAATCCCACGGCACGCCCGCGCCCGCGCACTTCGCGACGCCCGAGTCTGCAGCCGTCGCCCCACAAGACGACGAGCCTGTCGACCGTACAACCGAAGAGCCAGCCACGCCCAACGTCAACGACCCGAGCAACGATGCCGACACCGTCTCGCCCGGCGATACGGCCGAGATTGACGTTGCCGCCGTGGAGGCCAAGCTTAAGGACCCCGGCTCGACCATGAGTTTTGAGCCGCTGACCGACGAGCGCGTCGAGACTGACTCGACCTACGACGCCGGCACGACCACGCAGCTCATGTGGGGCGCCCGCTCCGATGTTGGCTGTGTGCGCCCGCATAACGAAGACTCCTATCTGGTGCAATCGCCGCTCTTTTGCGTATGCGACGGCATGGGCGGCCACGCCGCCGGTGAGGTAGCCTCCTCCATCGCCGTCGAGACCATTGCCAAGACAGCGCCGCAGGCAGCCGACGCCGCACGACTGGCGGCCGCCGTCGAAGCTGCAAACGCCGCGGTCATCGAGGCTGCGCTCAACGGTTTGGGCAAGCCCGGCATGGGCTGCACGGCAACCTGCGCCTACATCGAAAACGACATGCTCGCTATCGCCCACGTGGGCGACTCGCGCGCCTATCTGCTCCACGAGGGCACGCTCATCCGCGTGACCCGCGACCACTCCTATGTGGAAGAGCTCGTGGACGCCGGCGAGATTACGGCAGACGAGGCTCGCGTCCACCCCAACCGCTCGGTCATCACCCGCGCCCTGGGCTCGGATCCCGCCATGTATGCCGACCACTTCACCCTGCATATCGAGGAAGGCGACCGCCTGATCCTGTGCTCGGACGGCCTGTCGAGCATGATTCCCGATAGCGATATCGAAAACATCGCCACACAGTCCTCGACCGCGCAGATTTGCGTCGACAACCTTGTTGACGCGGCACTAGTCGCCGGCGGGCACGACAACGTCACCGTGGTTGTCGTTGACCTGGTCGACGATGGCGTCATGCGCAAGGCAAAGCGCGTCCGCCGCCGCAACATCACCATTGCCACCGTACTGGGCATCGCTTTTGTGCTGGCAGCAGCCATCTGGGCCTATGTGGGCATCACCGGCTCGTACTACCTGGGCACCTACAAGGATACCGTCGCGGTCTACCGGGGCATTCCCGGCAAGCCGCTCGGCCTTAAGCTGCACTGGCTCGACAGCACGACCACCATCAAGCTGTCCGACCTGCCCGAAGACACACAAAATCGCCTGGAGGCGGGTATCCAGCAGACGAGCATCGACGATGCGCAGGACACCATCTCCAAGTACCGCCATCAGATCGACGAGGAGCAGACCCGCCAGGTGATCGACGCGCAAACGATTCGCAATAACACCGACCAGGGTTCGACCTCCGAATCGAATTCCGAGAAAACCGCCGAACAGTCCGCCGAGGCCGAAGCCTCCGATAAGAATTAGAAAGGGAGTGCCGCTTATGAGTCGTCGTAATACCGAACTGCTCTTACTCATCGCCTCGGCGTTCCCCGTCATCCTGCTGTATGCGATGTACGTGCTCACCGCAGGCGCCGCCATCTCGTTTGAGACACTTGCCGTTCCGATCGGTCTCTTTGCCGCCTTCGCCGCGGCGCATATCGCCGTGCGCATTCTGGCACCCGGCGCCGACCCGGCCATCCTGCCCATCGTCTTTGTTCTTTCGGGCATTGGCATCACGTTTGTGACGCGCTTGGCGCCCACGCTCGCCATCTCGCAGCTCGTCATCCTGTTTATCTCGGTGGCGTTGATGGTAGGTACGCTTGCGCTGGTCAAAAACCTCGACGTGGTCATGCGCTACAAGTACACCTTTGGCATCATCGGCATCATCTTGCTGATGCTGCCCATCTTTATCGGCACCACGATCTCGGGCTCCAAACTGTGGATTCGCATCGCCGGCTTTACCATTCAGCCCGGCGAGTTCGCCAAGGTCTTTATCGTGCTGTTCCTAGCCGGTTACCTGGCCGAGAACCGCGAGCTGCTCTCTATCTCCAACCGCAAGATCTTGGGTCTTAAGATTCCGCGCCTGCGCCTGCTGCTGCCGCTGTTCGCAGTCTGGGGCGTTTGCCTGCTCGTCGTTGTCTTCGAACGTGACCTGGGCTCGGCCTTGCTGTTCTACACCATCTTCTTGCTGATGCTCTACGTTGCCACGGGTCGTTTCTCGTATGTCATCATCGGCCTTGCGCTCTTGGCCGTGGGAGCCGTTGGCGCCTACAAGTTCCTGTCGCACGTCCAGGTGCGTTTCCAGATCTGGGCCGATCCCTTTAAGGACGCGCAGGGCCAGGGCTACCAGATTGTTCAGTCCCTCTTCTCGCTGGCCGACGGCGGCCTCGTTGGCGTCGGCATTGGCAACGGTATGGCCAACAACATCCCCGTCGTCGAGTCCGACTTTATCTTCTCGGCTATCGGCGAGGAGATGGGTCTTTTGGGCGGCGGCGCCGTTCTTATCCTGTTTATGCTCTTTGCCGTACGTGGCCTGACCACGGCAGCCCGTGCCAAGTCCGACCTTGCCGCCTTTAGCGCTACCGGTCTGACAGCCGCTATCAGCTTCCAGGCCTTCTTGATCGTCGGCGGCGTTACTCGCCTGATCCCGCTGACCGGCGTCACGCTGCCCTTTATGAGCCAGGGTGGCTCCTCGCTGCTGGCAAGCTTTATCATCGTCGCGCTTTTGCTGCGCGCCGGTGACGAGGCAACCGGTCGCGAGGCCGAGCTCACCGGCACCGGCACCATGGCCGCCATCACCGACGACCAGGTCGCCTCGGCGGCCTCCCCGGCCGGCACGCGCTTCGCCACTTCGTCTTCGTATGCCCGCAGCAGCCACTCCGTCGGCTCGCGCATGCGCCGTCGCCTGCTCGACACGCCCGAATCCGGCGTGCTCGGCCGCGTGGCGCTCGCCAATCGACTGACCCGCGCCGTGCTCGCCTTTACGGCACTGTTCGCCATCCTTATCGGCAACCTCACCTATGTCCAGGTCATCAAGGCCAAGGACTATCAGGATATGCCGACCAACAACCACACCATCGCCCGCTCCAAGTACATCCAGCGCGGCTCCATCATCACGTCCGACGGCGTGACGTTGGCCGAGTCACTGCAACAGGAAGACGGCACCTACGCCCGCTCCTACCCCAACGGAAACATGGCCGCTCACGTAGTGGGCTATGTAAGCCAGCAGTACGGCACCGCTGGTGTCGAGAGCGTCATGAACGAAACGCTCACCGGCTCCAAAGATTACTCCAGCTGGAACAACGCCCTCGCGTCGCTCGCGGGCCAAAACCAGCCGGGCAACACCGCAAAACTCACCATCGACTCGCGCATCCAAACGGCTGCCGAGCAGGCACTCAAGGGCTTTAAGGGCGCCGTGGTGGTTATGGATCCGCGTACCGGCGCGGTCCTCGCATGCGCAAGCTCGCCCACCTATGACAACACCAACATCGATGCCCTGATGCAGTCGGGCGGTGGCGAGGACGGCTCCATGTACGACCGCGCCATGGACGCTCTCTATACCCCGGGCTCGACCTTTAAGGTCGTCACACTCTCCGCGGCGCTCGAAACCGGCACCGCCAGCCTTACCAGCACGTACCAGGCGCCCGCCTCCATGGATATCGGCAACGCGCCGGTCACCAATTACGCCAACGAGAGCTACGGTACCATCAGCCTGCAACAGGCCTTTGCCGTGTCGTCCAACGTCGTCTTTGGCCAGGTGGCCAACGAGATCGGCGCCAGCTCGCTCGTCCAGTTTGCCAACGCCTTTGGTTACGGCCAAAAGCTCGGTCAGGACCTGACCACCGCGGCTTCCATCATGGCCGATCCCTCGCTCATGACCGAGTGGGAGACCGCCTGGGCAGGCGCCGGCCAGCCTGTCGGCATGGACCACACGCCAGGTCCGCAGACTACCGTCATGCAAAACTGCGTCATAGCGGCGGCCATCGCCAACAGCGGCGTGGTCATGGACCCGTTCTTCGTGGCCCAGGTGCTCGCCCCCGACGGAACCGTGGTCAAGACCACGCAATCCCGCTCGCTCGGCCAGGCCGTCAGCGCCACCACGGCCGATCAGGTCAAGCAGGCCATGCTCGCGGTTGTCCAGTCCGGCACCGGCACCGATGCCCAGATTCCGGGCGTCAAGGTCGCCGGCAAGACCGGATCGGCCGAGACCGGCGGCACCAACGTCAACTCGATGTTCGTCGGCTTCGCACCTTACGATTCACCCACGGTTGCCATCTCGGTGGCCCTGGAGGATTACGACAAACACGACGTCAAGGCGGCCAAGATTGCCGGCATCGTCCTGACCGCGGCGCTCGCCGCCCAAGGAGCGTGATGCCCGTGATCGAAGCGGATACTTGGGGCGCGCCGCGGCCGATGAGCTAGCGGCAACGCGCCACACGGCCCCAGCGGCCACACATTTGGTACTACACACATCGTTGAGCGAATAGTTATGTTAGGAGCAAGAATGGAACAGAGGGTCCTCGGGGGAAGATACCTCCTCAAGGATAAGGTGGGAACGGGCGGTATGGCGACCGTCTTCCGTGCACAGGATCAGGTCCTCGACCGCACGGTTGCTGTCAAGATCATGCTGCCGCAGTACGCCGGCGACGCCACCTTTGCCGCGCGCTTTAAGCAGGAGGCCAAGGCAGCAGCAGGTCTCTCCTCCCCCTATATCGTGGGCGTCTACGATTGGGGCAAGGACGGCGATACCTACTACATCGTCATGGAGTACCTGCGCGGTACCGACCTTAAGAGCGGCATCAAGAGCCACGGCGCCCTCGATCCCAAGAAGGTCGCGCAGATCGGCTCGCAGATCAGCTCCGCGCTTTCGGTCGCCCACAAGCACGAGATCATCCACCGCGACATTAAGCCGCAAAACATCATGGTGCTGCCCGACGGCAACATCAAGGTCATGGACTTTGGCATCGCGCGCGCAAAGAACAGCCATCTCACGCAGGACAACAATGTACTGGGCACCGCCCACTACGTAAGCCCCGAGCAAACGCGCGGCCAGGACCTCGGTCCCACCTCGGATATCTACTCCCTGGGCGTCGTGATGTACGAGTGCGCCACCGGCCGCGTCCCCTTTGACGGCGACGACGCCATCTCGGTTGCGCTCAAGCAGGTAAACGAACTGCCGGTTCCGCCGAGCCAAGTCAACTCCGGCGTCGATGCCGATCTGGAGCGCATTATCCTCAAGTGCATGGAGAAGGACCCGGCGAACCGCTTCCAGACGGCCGACGAGCTACGCCAGGTGCTCAACAACTACCTGTCTGGCCGCGCCGTCAACGTCTCCGAGCCCACGCGCATCATTGGCGCCGCCGGCGACCTGGGCGCCACCAAGACCCGTGAGCTTTCTGACTCCACGCGCGCTATGGTTCGCCCCGTATCGGGCGTAAGCGGACAGACCAACTCCCGCAGCGCCGTCTCGGGTTCCACCGGTTCCTACGAAGCCGAGAAGCCCAAGTCCAACAAGAACAAGATTATCGCCGCCGTCGTCGCCGCAATTGCCGTGATTGGCGTTGTGGTGGCCTTCGCCACCGGGCTCTTTGGCGGCGAGCAGGTCACGGTGCCCGATGTGCTGAACAAGGACCAGCAGACCGCTATTGAGCTGATCAAGGAGGCCGGCCTTGAGGTCGGCACCGTCGACCAAAGCTATAACGACCATGTCGACGAGGGCAAGGTTGCCGAGCAGACCCCTAACGGCAACACCAAGAAGCCCAAGGGCACCAAGGTGAACCTGGTGGTCTCCAAGGGCCCCAAGCCCGCCGAGAAAGTTGAGGTTCCGCAGCTCCTCGGCCTGACCAAGGACCAGGCCGAGGCCGCACTGGCAAGCGTGGGCCTGAAGGGCAACGCAACCGAGGAGGCCAACGAGGCTGACGAAGGCCAGGTCTTTGAGCAGGGCACTGAAGCCGGCAAGGAAGTCGAGAAAGGCACGACTATCTCGTATAAGGTCTCCAGCGGTCCTGACACCACTTCTGTCCCCGATCTAACCGACATGACCGAGGCCCAGGCACGCAACGCCCTCGACATGGCCGGTTTTGGCGTCAACGTGAGCTATCAGGAAAACGACTCCGTCACCGAGGGCACCGTCATTAGCTGGAACCCCAGCGGCAAGCAGAAGCCCGGCGCCACGATCACCGTCGTCATCGCCAAGAAGTCCGGCAAGGCCAGTGTTCCGGGCAACCTGTACGGCAAGAGCATCTCCGCCGCCGTCACCGCACTCAACAACGTCGGGTTCTACAACATCGCTTTCTGCGATCAGAACGGCAACCCCGTGAGCGGCAACGAAAACGCCACCGTTACGGGTGTCTCCCCCACCGGCAAGCAGTCTACCGACAGCACGATCACGCTGACGGTTTCGATTTCTGGCTCTGACTCCGGCGACGATTCCGGCACGACCAACTAGTCGTCAAGACGTTGCCCACAGCGGCTGATGCCGCAAACACATTCGCTCAACGGCGCCCGTTTGCTCCCCCGGCAAACGGGCGCTTTCTTTTGACTAAGGGAAATATGAACAATGCACACAAGAATGCCCCCATCTCTCAAACTCAAGAAGAAGGGGGCAAAACAGTATCGATAAATAGGTGCGGCCACAGACTCTGTGCCCAACATAACGCGACTACAGCGTCATGTTGGGATCGGCGTCGACGTCAAACGTCGAGATTTCTCCCCGGTCGAATTTACGACGAGCGACCTCTGCGATCATGGCGGCATTGTCGGTACACGCCGAGAGAGGCGGTACCGTCACGCGAATCCCCTGACGCCCGAGCTTTTTGATCATCATCTCGCGCAGATGTGGATTGGCCGAGACACCGCCGCCGATGCAATACTCCTTGCACCCAGTGGCGTGCAGGGCGTTTTTGGCCTTCTTGTACTGCACGTCAAAGACCGCCGCCTCAAACGAGGCCGCTAGATCGGGCAGGTGAATCGTGCGCCCGGCCTTGGTCTCCTGCTCGATGTAGAGCGTCACCGCCGTCTTGAGGCCCGAAAGCGAGAAGCGATAATCGCCCCTGCTGTTAAGCGCGCGGGGAAAATCAATCGCCTTGGGGTTGCCCGTCTCGGCAAGCTTGGAGATGATGGGGCCGCCAGGATAGCCCAGGCCCAGTGCCTTTGCCACCTTGTCGAAGGCTTCGCCCACGGCGTCGTCAAGCGTCTCGCCAAGTACCTCGTAGTCGCCCCATGCCCTTACGTGCACGAGCATGGTATGCCCGCCCGAGACAAGCGTAAAGATAAACGGAGGCTTGAGGTCGGGTTGCGCCAACAGGTTGGCAAACAGGTGGCCCTCCAGATGATTGACGCACACCAGCGGTTTGCCGGCAGCATACGCAAAGCCCTTGGCGAAGGCGACGCCAACCACGAGCGCGCCCACCAGGCCCGGACCCTGTGTCACGCCCACAGCGGCAAGCTCACTTGGCGCAATGGCTCCGCCCGTAAGGCCCAGCGACGCTGCGGCGTCTTCAAGCGCCGCATCCACGACACTCACGATGACCTCAACGTGCTTGCGCGAGGCGATTTCGGGCACCACGCCACCAAAACGGGCATGGAAATCAATTTGCGTCGACACCTGGTTGGCCAGCATATTGCCGTCCGCATCGATAATCGCCACCGCCGTCTCGTCGCAGGAGCTCTCGATAGCGAGTACGAGGCGGCGACGCTCAATCTCGGCACGCTCCTCGGCAGAGCGCTTGGACGCAGGCAGGGGCCATACGCGCTGCTCGGCTGCCGTCGGCTCGGGCGAGGCGTTATCGACCGGAAGCACGAGGGGAAGTGGGGCCGTCATGACGATGGCGTCCTTGCCGGCACCGTAGTAGCCGCGGCGACGGCCCGCCTCGGTAAAGCCCAGAGCGGCATAGAGCGCAATCGCGCCCTCGTTGCCGTCCTCAACCTCGAGCGAAGCCGTAGTGCAGCCGAGCATCTGCGCGTCATAGCTCACGTGCGACAGCAGCTTGCGAGCAATGCCCTCGCGGCGATGAGTCGGATCGACGGCAACGTCCATAATCTGCACGTCCCCGTCGACGACCATGCCGCCGGCAAGACCCAGCAGCTGACCGTCGTCGTGCGCCACCCACCAGCTACGCGGAGCGGCAACGTCCTCGCCCAGCTCGGACAGGAACATGCCCGGCGTCCATGCCTCGTGTCCGGCGCCTTCAAAGCAGGCGGTCTCCAGTGCGCTCGCGCCCTCGGCATCTGCCGCGCCCATGGGGCGGAATTGCAGATGACGTCCGGCGAGCTCGTCGGCAACACCTGTCACCTCACTCTGCGCGCTCTCGGCAAGACCCAGGCGCTTGCGCTCGTTTTCCTCGGCATCCGAAAGGCGCGTATAGATCGGCAAGACGCGAGCCGGATCGCCGTCGCCTGCGGCGTGCGCCATCAGCAGGCCCTCGCCCGAGGGCCACCACAGGTCTCGCCCCACGCAGCGTGCTGTCTCATCCTCGCCCAGCAGTTTGCCATAACGCACGAGACCGTCACCAGTTAACTGAACCTGATCCCAGTCCGCGGTCTGGCGCCACTCATCAAGCGCCACGGCGGCCTTGACCACGCGCTCGCGCTCAAACAGACGCTCGGGGCCCTCATCCCCCAGCACATAGAGCGCCGGGTACACCTCGCCGCGCATGGCATCGGCAAGAACACCAAGCTTGCCGCGTACGCCGGCCTTCCATGCTGTCCAGGCGCAAGCGTCAAGTGTCGACACGCCCAGCAACGGCACGTTGGCACCGCGTGCCAGACCCTTTGCGGTGGAGATGCCGATACGCACGCCCGTAAACGAACCCGGGCCGCGGCCGACCACATAACAGCCGACATCGCTGCGATCCAGGCCGGTCTGCTTCAGTAGGCCATCAACAGTATTCACGAGCTCAACGTTGGCATGACGGCGACACAGATGGTCCCCACTCACCAACTTTGCCTCGCCTGTCTGCACGTCAATCCAGCTTGCCGCGCAGGCAAGCATGTCGGTCGATGTGTCGAGCGCCACCACCAGCGCGTTGTCGTTATGCAAGCTCATCTTGTACAGCCTTATCTATCAAATGGGAAAGCTCATCCGCGCGCTCGCCGTGTGCCTCGAGCGTTATCGTTCGCACGTCGCTGTCGTCCTCATCGCGCTTAAGCGTCACCGAAAGATACTCATCTGTCAGTTCATCCTGAAACTGCTCGCCCCATTCCAGCAGGCAAACACCCTCATAGCCCAGCACGTCAAAAATGCCCGTATCCTCAAGCTCGTAGGCATGCTCCAGGCGGTACAGATCAAAATGGAACAGCGGAATACGCCCTTGGTCATGAACGGCCATGAGTGCGAACGTAGGGCTTGTGACCATATGCTCATCGCCCAGAGCGCGCGAAACGCCCTTGGTAAAGTGGGTTTTGCCCACCCCGAGGCCGCCGGTCAAGATCAGCACATCGCCATCTTCTAGACACGGTGCGACCAGCTCGCCAAAATGCTCCGTATCGGCAGTACGGGCCGTTCTATAGGTACCTACCCCCAGGCGCTCCAGGGACATATACGCTCCTTATTATTCCGAGGCGGTCTCCGGCGCGGGGTGCCGCTCCAGATAGTCGCCCAGCATCTTAAAGTCTTCCTCCAGCAACTCCTGCCACGCCGGATTGCGCAGCGCCGCCGCAGGATGAAACGTCGGCATCACCACAAAGTGGCCCATCTGATGGAACCTGCCGCGCAGCTTGGTAATGCCGATCTCGGTCTTGAGCACAAAGTGCGTTGCGGGGTTACCGAGCGTCACGATGATATCGGGCCAGATGCTTCGAATCTGCTCGCGCAAAAACGGTGAGCAAGCCAGCACTTCCTCGGGACGCGGATTGCGGTTTCCCGGCGGGCGACACTTAAGCACGTTGGCGATATAGACGTCCTCGCGTTTAAGACCTGCCAGGGACAAAATGCCGTTGAGGTCTTCACCCGCCGCCCCCACAAAGGGTTCGCCCTGCAAATCCTCGTTGCGACCCGGTGCTTCACCAATAAACATGACGCGAGCGTGGGGGTTTCCCACGCCAAACACGATGTTATGGCGCGACTGATAGAGCTGGCAGAGATGGCAGTCGCCTAAAACAGCCTCAATCTCCTCGAGTGCGACCTCACGTGGCGCCTGATGGGTATGGCCGGGGATGTGCATGACGCCCATAGCGGCTCCTACACGTAGACCTTGTCGAGACGCATGCCAAAGCCGCAGGCGACCTCGTAGTTAATCGTTCCGCGCAGTCGGGCCATCTCGTCCATAGTGATCTCGGCATCGCCATCGCGGCCGACAATAATCATCTCGTCACCATACTCGGCCTCGGGAATCTCGTGTGCCGGGTTGGACTGAATGGCGACCATAAACTGATCCATGCAGATATTGCCAACCTGACGCACGCGCTCGCCGCGATACAGCACATCCATACGATTGGAAAGCGTACGCGATAGGCCGTCGGCATAACCGATCGGCAGCGTGCAGATCTGAACGCGCGTACGCGGTACGCGGTAGGTAAAACCGTAGCCCACGCCCTCGCCCATCGCAGGGTGCGCCACGCGCGTCACGCGCGCATGAACGCTCATAACGGGATCGAGCTGCATCACACGGCTACTCAGCTCGCACGGCTGCATGCCATACAAGCCAACGCCGGCGCGAATCATATCAAAATGCATCGAGGGGTCGAGCATCGAGGACGGCGTGTTGGCGCAATGCACGATACCGCACTCAAAACCCGCATCCTTAATGGCTTGAACGGCCTCGGTAAAGCGCTGACACTGCAGCTTGTAGTCCCAGCCCGAAGGTTCATCGGCCGTGGCGAAGTGCGTAAATACGCCGTCGCACTGAATACCGCGATGGAAATCAATACCGCGGACAAAGTCGAGCACCTGCGTGTAATGTACGCCGATGCGGTTCATGCCCGTCTCGATGGCGAGATGATACTTGCCCACCTTGCCCGCCGCGACGGCACATTCGCCATACGCAAGAGCAAAGTCGGACGTATAGACCGAGGGCATGATATCGAACTCGAGCAACGTCGGAATGGCCTCGATAGGCGGCTCGCTTAGGATAAGGACGGGTTTCGTAATCCCGCCCTGTCGGAGCTCAACACCCTCGTTAACCGTCGCCACGGCAAACATGTCGGCGCCGGCCGAATACATGATCTTGGCGCACTCAACGGCTCCATGACCATAAGCGTCGGCTTTAACCACGCAGCACAGGCGCTGACGCGGATTCAGCAAATTCTTATAGGCCCTCGTGTTGCGGCGAAGCGCCCCGCGGTCGATCTCGACCCAGGACCAACGCGTCAAATCGGCTTTATTCATAATTAGTCATCCGACCCTTCGTCCGTGATTCCCAGATCATCGAGCGCATCCTTTGCCGCCAACTCCATGGCGGGACCGATCAAGTCGATAAGATCGGTCGCGATAACGCTCTTCTCGCCAAACTCCGTCGCCGCGGCAAAACCGGCATAGCTATGAAGCGCGACGGCATACGAGTACAGCAGCTCCCAGCGGTCCATCTCGTCGCGCATGGTGGCTAGCGTGCCGGCCAGAATACCCGCAAGGACGTCACCCGAGCCAGCGGTCGCCAACGACGCCGGGCCAGAGAGCGGCAGCAGCACGCGCTCAACACCGCAAATGGCCGTCGTCGGGCCCTTAGCGATAACAACGAGGTTATCGGAACCGGCTGCCCAGACAACCTTTTGCGCAGCAGCAATCGCGGTACCAAGGTCATTGACCTCATCGCCGGCAACAAGACGCGAAAGCTCGCGATAATGTGGCGTCATGACGAGCGGCTGCTCGCGACGATACATCTCGGGATTGCTGTCGATGCCGTCGATTGCAATCTTAGCAAGGCAGTTGAGAGCATCGGCATCCAAGATAAGCGGTACGTCGAGCTCAAGCAGACCCGAAACCACCTGCATGGCACCGGCAGACGTCGTCATGCCGGAACCACACAGCACGCAGCTGTATTTCTTGGCAATCTCACATACCGTCATACGCGCAGCGGCACCAAAAGAGCCACGGGAATCAGATGGAATGGCAAAGACCGGAATTGAGGGGAGCGCCATGCGGATAAGGTTGGCGCACGCATCCGGCGTCGCGACCGCTACATAGCCGGCGCCTGCGCGGGCAGCGGACTTGGCAGCCATAATGGCGGCGCCAGGGTACTGTGCCGATCCGGCAACAATGAGCACCGAGCCGCGCGAGTACTTATCGATATTCGTGGGCAGCGGAGCAAAGTAGTCCACAAGGTCGCCGGGCTCCACGATCTCGGCAGCATGGTCGACATCATCAATAACCTCATCAAGGCGATCATACAGACCACCGCAGACCAGATCGCCTGCATATTCGGGACCGTCAGCGCTGTATAAGCCAATCTTGGGAGCAATCATCGTCACCGTACGCTCAGCACGAATGCAGTCATCATCAACCACACCCGTCTCGGCATTCAGGCCCGAGGGAACATCGATGGAGACAACGCGATCGGCATTTTCATTGACCGTGGGAATCCAAATTGAAAACGGCGCACGAAGATCACCGTGAAAACCAGTACCAAAAATGGCATCGACTACAACATCAGCCTTATCGATCAGCACCTCCAGCTCATCACGAGAGGGGCCGACACACACGTGCACGTCGCGGCCAGCAGTGCGGCGAGCAACATGGCGAGCGAGAGCGGCAGGGATCTCATCCGGCTCAACCGGAGAGACGATATCAACATCAACGCCCTTATGCGTCAAAATGTCAGCGGCAACCCAGCCATCTCCGCCATTATTGCCAAAACCGACCAATACGAGAACGCGATCGGGGTTGAGCTTTAAAATCTCGTTGGCAGCAAATTCGCCCGCCAACTCCATGAGTTCGGCCTTCGAGGTGCCCTCACGCTCGATAATATCTTCGAGGCGAACGACTTCCTCGGTACTCAAAACCGGTTTCATCTATGCTCCTAGCGCATCTTGCGGATCATCATCCAGATGTTCCGACAAAGCAGATTGTTGCAGCTGTTCGAGCTCGTCCAAGACAGAGCGAGCCTCTTTAAATGTCTGAGCAACGCGCTCCTTCGTGGTCACTTTTTCTTCCTTGGGTTTAGGTCGAGCATCCTCGGTGATCGCAATGGCATTAGCGACAGCCAAGTCACCCGTCAGAGTAATAGAAAGAGCGACCTCGACAACACCCAATTCCTGGGCGATTTCGAGAGCACGGCCCGAAAGCAGCGCTTTTGGCTTGCCGAGCTTATCGCGCGTTACGGAAACGTCTTTACGGCCAACACCCTGGCTAAATCCCGTTCCCAGCGCCTTAAGCACCGCCTCGCGAGAAGCGAAACGACTAGCATAGTGCGCGGCGGGACGAGACGAGGCATCGCAATACGAACGCTCTTCATCGGTAAACACGCGCCGAGCAAACGCGGGCGTCTTCTCAAGGATTGATTTCATTCGGGAAATCTCGACGATATCAACGCCGATTCCGGCTTCGGCCATAATCACCTCCATGCTGCACAGACTAAGATATTGTAGCCCGTTCGCAGAAGATGCGACAAACGAGGGTCAAAAACACAGCGACAGTGGAGTGATAGCCCTATAAACGCAAAAAGGGGGGAGGCCGCGAGGCCTCCCCCTTCTTCAAGTCGCTGACGGCTCGGTGCCGTC
>CAUFBM010000020.1 GCA_959023295.1 uncultured Collinsella sp.
AGGGCGGAGGCGGGGCATGCCCCGCCTCTTACACCACATCTCTGCGCGCTACCTTTGGATGGGCTGATTCAGGAACTATTTCACCGCAACTCATCAGGAAACCTGGGTGTCTGGACCGCTTGTCACTAGTGGTTATGTGGGCAGTTGGCGCAACAGCCGCTGGTGGCGCTGGTGCTGGAGCCGCCACTGCGCTGGTCTGTGTTGTAGAAACCGCTGCCGTCGAACTTAATGCCGCTGGCCGAGAACGTCTTGGATGCCGGGGCGCCGCAGCTGGGGCATACGACCTCGGGCGTCTCGGACATGGGGTGCTCAACCTCAAACACGTTGCCGCAGCTCGTGCACTTGTAATCGTAGCGCGCCATAATACTTCCTTTTCAGCACAAAGCGGGCAGATCGCTCTGCCCGCAAAAATTCAAACAGCTGTAACTGTACCCTATATCGTGGGTTTTATCACGCTTCGCCCCAGAATCTATGGGTGTTGCGCAGGAGCTTCGCAGTTTTCTCCTCGGCTGCCGCAACGTCGGCCTCGTCAGCCTGCCATGTCCAGTTGCCTGTGGCTACACCCGGCACGTTCATACGTGCATCGTCGCCCAGTCCCAGCACGTCCTGCAGCGGCATCATCACGAGCGGTGCATCGCTTGCCAGGGCATTGCCCATGAGCTCGCTTGCCAATGTAATGCCGCTCGGCTCATCGCCGCCTGCAAAGGAGCGCGTGCACCAGCCGGCAAGTGTCGAGGTGTCGTGCGTCGAGGTGTACAGGATCTTTCCCGGTGTGGGGTGAATTCCGCAACGAACGTCGTAGTCGCTAAACTCCAGCACGTCCATGCCGGGGAAGCCGCAGGTCGAAGCCATGGCGCGAACGCCGGGCGTCAGATAGCCCAGATCCTCGGCGATAAAGTTGAGCGGGCCCAGCTCGTCATAGGCGGTCTGGAACAGGTCCTTGCCCGGGCCTGCCAGCCAGCGGCCGTCGGCACAGGCCTTACCGGCGGGAATGCTAAAGTAGCTGTGGAAGCCCAGGAAGTGGTCCAGGCGCACGCGGTCGTAGAGCGAAAACGCACGACGCAGGCGGTCCATCCACCAGCGATAGCCGTTCTCCTTCATGCGATCCCATCGGAAGGTGGGGTTGCCCCACACCTGGCCCTCG
Organism: uncultured Collinsella sp.; assembly: GCA_959023295.1. Classification (GTDB taxonomy): domain Bacteria; phylum Actinomycetota; class Coriobacteriia; order Coriobacteriales; family Coriobacteriaceae; genus Collinsella. The sequence continues at coordinate 1,145 of CAUFBM010000020.1, forward strand.
GGCGCAAAGTTGTCGGGCGGCGCGCCCGAAATCTCAATCGCCTTGCCGGTATCGGACAGCCAGAAGTTCTCGGGCTCGCTCCACGCGTCGGCCGAATCGTCCGAGACATACATCGGGATATCGCCGATGACCTCGATGCCCTTCTTGTGCGCATAGTTCATGAGCTCGCACCAGGCAAGGTCAAAGCGATACTGCATGTACGCCTGCAGCTCGGCCTCGTCGTGGAAGCGCTTGTCATCGATCAGATACTCGTTGTAGCGCGCTACATCTGCCGGCCAATCGTGGCGCGACTCGCCCTCAAAGTACTTCTTAACGGCCATGTAGACGCAGTACTTTTCGAGCCAATCAGCGTTGCGATGTTTAAACGCCGTGTACAGCGGGTCGGCATCCTCGCCGCCGTGAGCCTTCCATGCAGCAAAGTCGGCGGCCAGCTCCTCGTGACTCTCGGGCAGCAGGTCAATATTGCCCGCAAAGGCCGAAGGCCCAGCGTAAGGGGAGCGGAAGAAGTCCGTCGGGTTGACGGGCAGGACTTGCCAGTAGCGCATGCCCATAGCGGCCAGATGGTCGATAAAGCGACGCGTGGGCGCACCGATTGTGCCGGGCTTGCCGTCATCGGTCGGCACCGAGGTGATGTGGCACACAACGCCCGCGCCATGATCGAGCGGCTCCTGCAGACGCTTCTCGGCATGGTGATAGATGATCGAAGAGCCCAGCGGGTACAGGTCGAGCGTGACGGTACCGTTGTGGATCTCGCACTCGTGACCGCTGATCACGTCGCTCGCGCATTCGCCGAGCGCCGGAATCGTCACGCGGTGCGAATTGCGCAGGCTGCGGTTGATGATAACCGTCGCGGCCTCGCCGTCTTTGCCCGTGCGGGTGTAAGCCAAGACTTCGTCGTTGAGCGCAAAGGCCTTGATCTCGCCATCGACCATAAAGGGCAGCGCGCGGCGCACGGCAGACGCGTTCTTAACGATGGCCAGCGTGTCGAAGTCGTGGAGTTGGTCTTTGGTCGGCAGGGTGCGGCGGTTGCCCGGGTCGGTAAGGCCCTCCAAGCCGTACTCGTCGCCGTAATAGATTGAGGGTACACTCGGGAAGGTCATCTGCATGAGCGTCGCCAGCCAAAAACGGCTCTTGGCCAGGCCCATCGAGTTATCGTCCAGGCGCCATTTGCTGCGCTCGCTCTCGGGCAGCTGTGACTCGTCGGGGCCACCGCCGAGTACTGAGATGATGCGAGGACGGTCGTGGCTCGAAAGCAGATTGAGTGCGCAGGCCAGTGCCTCGCGCGGGTAGTTCTCGCGCAGGGTCTCGATATCCTCGGCAGCCTGATATGCGTTCTTGTAGCCCATCAAAAAGCCGATGACCATGTCGCGGAAGGGGTAGTCCATGGCGGAGTCGAGCTCCGAGCCCTGCAGATAGCGACGCAGGTGGCCATAGCTGATCTTGTTGGAGGCGTCTTCCCAGACTTCGCCGAGCAGCAGCGCGTCGGGCTTCTCGGCGAGCACGGCCTTTTTGATCTCGGCCAGGAAGTCGTCGGAAAGCTCGTCGGCCACATCGAGTCGCCAGCCATGGGCACCGGCGCGCAGCCATTTACGGATCACGCCGTCCTTGCCCAGGAGCCGCTCGCGCACCAGTTCAGAATTCTCGTTGATGGCGGGCATGTTGCCCACGCCCCACCAGCAGTCATACGAACCGTCCTCATGGAAGTAAAATGCATCGCGCCACGGCGAGTCCTCGCTCTGCCAAGCACCGACGCCGGGATAATTGCCGTAGCGGTTAAAGTAGATCGAGTCGTCGCCCGTATGGTTGAACACACCGTCCAGAATGATGGAAATGCCAAGCTTCTCGGCCGCCTGACACAGCTCGGTAAAGTCCTGCTCGGTGCCCAGGATCGGGTCAATCTTGGTGTAGTCGGCCGTATCGTAGCGGTGGTTGCTCGCGGCCTCAAAGATCGGGTTGAGGTAGATGGCCGTAAAGCCCAGCTCGGCGATGCGGGGTAGGTCATTTTGGATACCCTTGAGCGAACCGCCGTAAAAGTCCCAGGTCTTGATGGAGCCGTCTTCGGCACGCTCGTACTCGGGCGGTTCGTTCCAGTCCTCGACTATGCGGCGTTGGATTCCGTTGCGCGGCTTTTTGACTTCGGCCAGCGTACGCTCGCGCCAGTTTTCGTCGCGGGCATAGCGGTCGGGGAAGATCTGGTAGACCATGCCACGCTCGTACCACTCGGGACGAACTTCGCGGTGCTTGTAGACGGTGATCTGGAAGGACGGGACCTCGGCATAGTTGTAAGTTACGCCCTCGCCACCGGTGCGACCCTGCGGTGCGCCCAGGCGGACCTCGGGCTGGCCCTCGATATTGCAGATAAAGCTGTACCAGATAAGACAGGGCTCGGCGCACTCAAGCTCTACGGTAAATATGCCGTCGCCCTCGTGTGTCATGGGATACAGAGACTCACCGATCTCATCGACCCAGGTGCGCAGCGTAAGCGTTGCCTGGTTGGGGTCGGCATCCTCCAAAATCACCGAGAGCGAAACGGAAGTTCCAGTGGTCACAGCGCCAAACGGAGTACGAAACTGCGGCAGACGGCTGTTGTGAATCAATCTCATAATTCGGTCCAGTTCAATAGAATCACGGCCTGCGGGCCATGGGCTTTACGCACAAGATATAAGTATATCTGTTGTACACAGGCTGTATAAACAACATCCGTTTACCATCGGCGAACGGTTGTCCTAGAAAATCGTTTTACCACTCAAATTATCGCGATATTTAAAACGTCTATACCGATACTATTTGTAGCCAACAAAAGTAACCCGGTTTACTACGACGAATTGAATGATCTCAACCACGGTCATTTTGGTGATATTAAAACCGCAGGTAGAAGCGTTCTTAATTTTCGAAGATTACTCGCCGTGGTCGGCCGGAGCCATTTTGTCGTAGTAAACCGGCCCTCTTTTTAATGCGAAGTTCAACGCAAAAGAGGGCGCCTGGTTGGGGCGCCCTCTTTTGCGTTGAGGAATAAGTTTTAATCGTCCGGATTAGCGGCGCTTGCGGGCGGCCGTTGCCTTGCGGACGGAGGTCTTCTTGGTCGGAGCCTTTTCCTCGGCCGGAACGGCGGGGGAGACCGGGGTCTCCTTGGCGGGCTCGGTCTCTGCCTTAGTCTTGGGAGCGGCCTTAACCTCGGCAGCCTTCGGAGTCGGCTCGGCCTTTACTGCGGGCTTGTCCTCGGCCTTACCCTCTGCCTTGGGAGCTGCAGCCTTGGTCGTGGTCTTCTTGGCCGTCGTCGCGGCGCGTTTGCGCGTGGTGGTCTTGGCGGCCGGCTTTGCCTCGACAGCTGCCTCAGCCTTAGACTCAGCGGGCGTCTCCTCGACTTTGGCGGCCGGCTTTGCAGTAGCCTTCGGGGCCGTCTTCGCGGCGGCCTTCGTCGTAGCGGCCTTGGCCGTCGTCGACTTCGTAGCCGTGGTCTTCTTGGTGGTTGCAGCCGTCTTCTTGGCAGCGGTCTTGGCCGGAGCCTTTGCCGCAGGCTTAGCCTCGGCGGCGGCCTTTACCTCGGGAGCAGCCTCGACCTCGTTGGCCTTCTTGGCAGCGGCGGTCGTGCGCTTGCGCGTGGTCGATGCCTTGGCAGTAGTTGCCTTGGCAGCGGTGGTCTTGCTCGCAGCGGCCTTCGTGGTCGTAGCCTTCTTAGCCGTCGTCTTGCGAGCCGTCGTCTTCTTGGCGGCAGGCTTCGCAGCGGGCTTCACCTTAGGCTCGGGCTCGGGAGTAGCCTCGACCTTCACCTCAGGATCGGCCTTAACGGGCTTAGCTTCAACCGGCTTCTCCTCGGCCTTGGGCTCCTCGGCGACAGCGGGCTCCTTAACGGTCGCCGCAGGCTCGGCCTCAGCAGCAACCGGCTCCTCGACAGCCGCAGCCTCAGCCACAGCCGCCGGGCGCTCAATCTCCGGGTGCATAAAGAAGTACAGGTCCAGATACTTGTCGGCCGAGCGCGTCCAGCTAAAGTCCTGGCTCATGGCCTGCGTGACTAGCTGGTTCCATGCCTCACGGTTATCCCAGAACAGGCGTGCTGCGCGGAACACCGCGTCGCCCATCTCGTCGCCGTTAAAGTTGGTAAACGAGAAGCCCGTGCCCTCGCCGGTAAACTCGTTATACGGGATCACGGTGTCCTTCAGGCCACCGGTCTCGCGCACGATGGGCAGGGTGCCGTAGCGCATGGCGATGATCTGCGACAGGCCGCAGGGCTCAAACTTCGAAGGCATCAGGAACATATCGGCGGCGGCGTACATGCGCTGCGACAGCGCAGGATCGAACTCGATGCGCGCGGCCATGGTGCCGGGGTACTTGTCCTGGAAGTAGCGCAGACCGTCCTCGTAGTCGCGGTCGCCGGTGCCCAGCACGGCCACCTGAACGCCGCCGGACAGGATGCGGTCGAGCGCGTACATGACCAGGTCCATGCCCTTCTGGCGCGTCAGGCGCGTGACCATCACCATAAGCGGGCGGTCGTCGCGCACCTCGAGCCCCAGTTCCTCCTGCAGCTTGGCCTTGCACGCGGCCTTGCCGGAACGGTCGTCAACCGTGTAGTTGGCGGCAATGCGCTTGTCGGTTGCCGGGTCAAAGGCCGCCACGTCAATGCCGTTGAGGATGCCCTGCAGCGCGTAGGAGCGCTCGCGCAGCACACCGTCCAGACCCTCGCCAAACTCGGGCGTCTGGATCTCGTTGGCATAGGTGGGGCTCACCGTGGTGATGGCATCGGCATAGTGCAGCGCGCCCAGCATGTAGTTGATGCTGCAGGCGTCGCAGCGCAACTGCGTGGCGGCCGCCGGAATATGCGCTACACCCAGGATGTCCTCCATCACGGTGTCGCTAAACTGGCCCTGGAACGCCACGTTGTGGATCGAGAACACAGTCTTGACGCGGTCGTACAGCGGCAGGCCCTGGTAGAACTCGCGCAAGAACACGGGTGCCAGTGCCGTCTGCCAGTCGTTACAGTGCAGGATGTCGCACTCAAAGCCCTCGGGCAGGTGCTGCAGGCTCTCGGTAATGGCCTTGGAGAAGAACGCGAAGCGCTCGCCGTCGTCGAAGAAGCCGTACGGATAATCGCGCGCAAAGTAGCGCTCGTTGTCCACGAACATATAGGTGACGCCGTCGTGCTCGAGCTTCTCCAGCCCGCAGTACTCGTTGCGCCAGCCCAGGCTCACGTAAAAGTCGGAAAAGTGCTCCATCTGCGCCTTGTACTCATCCTTGATGGTGGCGTACTTGGGCACCATCACAATGACTTCGGCGCCGGCGCGCACGAGCGCCGCAGGCAGCGAGCCCGCCACGTCGCCCAGGCCACCGGTCTTAACAAACGGTGCGCACTCGGCCGAGGCAAACACGATCTGCATCTTTTTGCTGGAATCTGCCATATTGTCTCCCATGTTGCAATTCGAGAATAGCCGCCTGGCGCTAACCGGGCGGCTATTCTACCTGTTACGAGCGATGTTGCGGTGCCAACGTTAACGTACGATGGTGGTGTCGGAAGTTAACGGAGCCTTGCCCAGCACCAGGATGTTCTCGGGCGTGCCGCGAAGCTCGGTGTTGGTGGGAACCACGTTGTTCTTGTCCAGAATGGCGTTCTCAACGCGTGCGCCGCTCTTGATGACACAGCTCTGGTTGATGATCGAGTTGGTTACCGAGGCGCCCTCCTCGACCACGACGCCGCGTGACAGGATCGAATTGCGCACGGTGCCCTTGATGATGCAACCGGCCGAGATGATCGAGTTGCACGCGTGGCTGCCGGTCGCATAGCGCGAAGGCGGCACGTCGTGAGCCTTGGTCAGGATTGGGCGCTCGGGGTCAAAGAGCTGGTCGGCCACGGTCTGGTCGAGCAGGTCCATGCTGCGGCGATACAGCGACTTCTCGCTAAACACGCCCACGACCTCGCCCTTGTACTCGTAGCTGCACACGTCGATGTTGCCAAAGTCGCCTTGGAGTGCCTCGAGCAGGTCCAGATAGTCGGCTGCCTGGTAGTGATCGATGATCTCGAGCAGCGTCTCGCGGTTGACGATGCAGCAGTCCATAGAGGCGTTGTCGCCGTACACGACGCCGGCGCTCACGCCCGTCAGGCGACCGTTCTCGTTAATTTCGAGTTTGGTCTCGTCATCGACGTTGCGCGTGGCCTTGCAGTACACCACGGTCATCTGGGCACCGGAGTTCTCGTGCGCGTCGATGATGGTGTTGAGGTCCATGTTAAAGATAATGTTGGTGCCCATCATCACAACATAGGGCTTGTCCGAGCGCTGGAACAGCGTCTTGTTGGAGATGATGTCGCGCAGCAGGAAGCGCATGCCGCCCTTGGTGGTGCCATACGCGTTGCCGGGCACCATGAACAGGCCGCCCTTCTTGCGGTCCAGACCCCAGTCCTTGCCCGAACCAACGTGGTCGATCAGCGAGCGGTAGTTGCCCGGCATGACGACGCCGACGGTCTTAATGCCGGCATTCATCATGTTGGACAGCGGGAAGTCGATCAGGCGGTAGCGGCCCAAAAACGGAACGGACGCGATGGGGCGGTCCTTGAGCAGCACGCTGCCGTAGGTCGAAGAGTAGTTAGCGGTGATATAACCGATGGCCTTGCGATTGATCATCGGATCATTCCCCCTTCCCGATAACGACGTCATTTCCAACGACGGCCGTATCCTTGGTGGTATCGACAGAGCCGAGCTTCACGCCCTCTTCGACCGTGGAGTTCTCGCCCAAAATAGCGCGGCAGATGTGCGCACCGCTCTTAACGTGCGCACCCGGCAGCAGCACGGAGTCCTCGACCACAGCGCGCTCCTCGATGATGACATCGGTCGAAAGGATCGAGTGGCGCGCGGTGCCGTAGATCTTGCAGCCGTTGGAGACCAGGCAGTCGTCCAGGCGGCCGTCCGGGCCAATGTAGTGCGGCGGACGCGTGGTGATGTTGGACATGATGGGGAAGTGCTTGTCGAACAGATCGAACTCGGGGTTGTTGCCCAGCAGGTCCATCGAGGTCTCGTGGAAGCTGGCGATGGTGCCGACGTCCTTCCAAAAGCCGTGGAACTCGTAGCTGTACAGGCGCTTGCCCTCGCCGAGCAGCTTGGGGATGATGTCCTTGCCAAAGTCGTGGCTCGAGCGCTGGTCCAGAGCGTCCTCCTCGAGCGCCTCGATCAGCACGTCTGCCGAGAAGATGTAGATGCCCATGGACGCGAGGTTCGAATCGGGCTTATCGGGCTTCTCGGTGAACTTGGTGATGCGGCCGTCCTCGGGATCGGTGGTCAGGATGCCAAAGCGGCTGGCCTCCTCCCACGGCACGGGCATAACGCTCACCGTGAGGTCGGCGTTGTTCTCAATGTGCGTCTTGAGCATCTTGCGGTAGTCCATGCGATACAGGTGATCGCCCGAAAGAATCAGGACGTACTTGGGGTCGTTGGCCTTGATGTAGTCCAGGTTCTGCGTAATGGCGTCGGCCGTGCCCGCATACCATGCGCCGCCGGTCTGCGTCTCGTACGGCGGCAGGATCGAAACGCCGCCGTCGCGGCTGTCTAGATCCCATGCCTCGCCGGAGCCCACGTAGGCATGCAGCAGGTAGGGGCGATACTGCGTCAGAACGCCCACCGTGTCGATGCCCGAGTTGGAGCAGTTAGAGAGCGAAAAGTCGATAATGCGGAACTTGCCACCAAAGCTAACCGCCGGCTTAGCGATCTTTTGGGTGAGTGCCCCCAATCGGCTGCCCTGTCCTCCTGCGAGGAGCATCGCGATGCATTCTTTCTTACTCATCGATTTCTCCTTCTGTCATCGATGTTCCTAAACCCATTAGCGACGGGCGCGGCGCTCGGTCGCGCCCGTCGAGTAATGCCGTGCCGGCATAAGGGAGCTCGCGCGCCTTTACGCGTGCCAGATCTCGTCGCGGTACTCGCGAATGGTGCGGTCGCTCGAGAACCAGCCGGAGGAGGCAGTGTTGAGCAGGGCCTTGCGGTTCCAGGTCTCCTGGTCGCCATAGCTGCCGGTGAGCTTCTCCCACGCATCCACGTAGCTGCGGAAGTCTGCCATGACCAGGTCGGGGTCGTTGTTGTTCATGAGCTCGTTGTAGATGCTCTCGAAGTTGCCCGAAAGACCCGCAAAGGTGTTGTCCTTGAGCTCGTCCATCACGCGGCCCAGGCGGTCGCGATCGTTGTTGAGCGTATCCCAGGCAAAGTAGCTGTTCGACGCCCAAAGCTGCTCGACCTCGGGAGCGGTCAGGCCAAAGATGGCCTCGTTCTCGCGGCCGGCGAGGTCGGCGATCTCGATGTTGGCGCCGTCGAGGGTGCCCAGCGTAATGGCGCCGTTCATCATGAGCTTCATGTTGGACGTGCCCGAGGCCTCCTTGCCGGCCGTGGAGATCTGTTCCGAGATCTCGGCGGCAGGGTAGATGAGCTGGGCGTTGCTCACGCGGAAGTTGGGGATAAAGCAGACCTTCATGACCTCGTTGACGCGCGGGTCGTTGTTGATGACATCGGCCACGGAGTTAATGAGGCGGATGGTCTCCTTGGCGAAGGTGTAGCTCGAGGCAGCCTTGCCGCTAAAGATGAAGGTCGTCGGCGTCACGTGGAAGTTGGGATCGGCGATGCGACGGTTGTAGATGTCCATCACCTTCATGATGTTCATGAGCTGGCGCTTGTAGGCGTGGAAGCGCTTCACCTGAACATCGAAGACGGTGTTGGGGTCAATGACCAGACCGGTCTCGGCCTTAACATAGGCGGCCAGACGCTCCTTGTTGGCGCGCTTGGAGGCGCCCACGGCCTTAAGGAACTCGGTGTCGTTCTGGAACTCCTTGAGTTTCTCCAGCTCAAAGGCGTCCTTGAGCCAGCCGTCGCCAATGGCCTCGGTGACGAGCTTGGCGTAGGTGGGGTTGGCCTCGGCAAAGAAGCGACGGTGCGAGATGCCGTTGGTCTTGTTGTTGAACTTCTCGGGCGTCAGGGCATAGAAGTCCTTGAGCACGATGTTCTTGATGATGTCGGAGTGGATCTTGGCCACGCCGTTGACGCTGTGGCTGCAGATTACAGACAGGTTGGCCATGCGAATCTCGCCGTCCCACAGGATAGCGGTCTGGCGCAGGCGCTCCTGCCAGCCCTCCTGCGTGGTGTCGAACGACTCGTGCCAACGACGGCTGATCTCGTCGATGATCTGGTACACGCGGGGGAGGAGCTTGGAGAACGTGCCGATGGGCCACTTCTCCAGAGCCTCGGGCAGGATGGTGTGGTTGGTGTAGCTCACGACCTGCGTCACGATGTTCCAGGCGTCGTCCCACTCGAGCTTCTTCTCGTCGATCAGGATACGCATGAGCTCGGGGCCGCACATGGCGGGGTGGGTATCGTTGGTATGGATGGCCACAAACTGCGGCAGCAGCTCCCAGTTCTCGCCGTGCTCCTTCTCAAAGGTGTCGAGCAGGCTGTAGATGCCGGCCGAAACAAACAGGTACTCCTGCTTCAGGCGCAGCAGACGGCCGTGCTCGCCGGCGTCGTTGGGGTAGAGGATGGCGCTGATGGCCTCGGCCTCGGCGCGCTCGGCGTCGGCCAGGGCGTAGTCGCCGCGGTTGAAGGCCTCCAGGTCAAAGTGCTCCTCGACCGGCTCTGCGGCCCAGACGCGCAGCTTGTTGACGGTCTCGCCGGCATAGCCCACAACGGGGATGTCGTAGGGGACAGCCAGGATGTCCTGCGTGTCCACCGTGCGGTAGAACGTGCGGCCGTTCTCCTCAAAGCCCTCGACGTGACCACCAAACTTAATGGTCACGGCTTTGTCCTGACGACGGACCTCCCAGGGATAGCCGTGGGTGAGCCACTCGTCGGTGGCCTCGACCTGGCTGCCGTTGACGATCTCCTGCTTAAACAGGCCGTAGCGGTAGCGCATGCCGTTGCCGTAGCCGGCAATGCCCTCGGCAGCCATGGAATCTAAGAAGCATGCGGCCAGACGGCCCAGGCCACCGTTGCCCAGAGCCGGATCGGGCTCCTGGTTCTCGATGACGGACAGGTCGAAGCCCATGTCGTCGAGCGCCTCGGCGACCATGTCGCGCACGCCAAAGTTGAGCAGGTAGTTGTCGAGCAGGCGGCCGATCAAAAACTCGATCGAGAAGTAGTACACGCGCTTCTTGCCCTCGGCGGCCACACGGGCGTCGCTCTTGGTGGCAACGGTGCGTGCCTTCTCGGCCACGAGCTTAGCCAGGGCGTTAAAGCGGTCCAGGTCGCTGGCGGCCTCGACGCTCTTGCCGCTGATGCTCATGACGGCATCGCGATAGAGCTCGGTAAACTCCTGCTTGTTGTCGAAGATCTTATTCATACGTTCCTTTCCCCCGGGGATGTTTCTCCCGGAACGGTTATGACTTACATCCTACGCCCCGGCGGTGCGGGTAATTACAGCTGTAACGGTTTTGTTACGCATCCTTGGCAGACGACTTAACAGAAGCAGACTTTGCCTTGGTAGCGGCCTTTTTGGCAGCCGGCTTCTTGGCCGCGGTAGCCTTAGCAGCGGGCTTTGCGGCGGTCTTGGCCTTGGCCTTGGTCGTCGTGGCCTTTGTCTTGGCCGGAGCCTTCTTAGCAGCCGCGGGTTTGGGCTTCACCGAGGACGAGCGCTTGCGCGTCGCCTTCTTGGGCTCCTCGATCACGGGCGGCTTATAGCTGCTGGGACCGCGGCGCTTAAGCACCACGCCTGCCAGGCCGGGCACCTTAATCTCGATAGAGTCCATCTGCCCGTTCCAGGGATAGGGCTCGCTCGAGCAGGTGTAGGGCTCCTCGCCGGCATAGCCGCTGCCGCCAAACTCGGGACGGTCGGAATCGAAGATGACCTCCCAGTCGCCCTCGCGCGGCACACCCACGCGGAAGCTCTCGTAGCTCGCCGGGTCAAAGTTGATCAGGATCACCAGGTCGTCATCGACGTCTTCGCCCTGGCGCACAAAGCTCACGATGGACTGCTTGGAGTTGTCCGCGTCAATCCAGGTAAAGCCGTCGTCGGTGTAGCCGCGCTCGTACAGGGCGGGCTCGGCGGTGTACAGGTGGTTGAGCGCCTTGATGAACGCCTGATGATGACGGTGGGTCTCGTACTCCTCGGTCAGGAACCACTGAATGGACTCGTAGTAGCGCCACTCAATAAACTGGCCGATCTCGTTGCCCATAAAGTTGAGCTTGGCACCGGGATGCGTCATCTGGTAGAAGGCCAGCGTGCGCAGGCCGGCAAACTGACGCCACCAGTCGCCTGGCATGCGGCCGATGAGCGAGCACTTGCCGTGCACGACCTCGTCGTGGCTCAGCGGGCAGATAAAGTTCTCGGTAAAGGAATACATGATGGAAAACGTGAGCAGGCCGTGGTTGCCGGGGCGCCACGGAAAATCGGTCTGCATGTAGTGCAGAGTGTCGTTCATCCAGCCCATGTCCCACTTGTAGTGGAAGCCCAGGCCGCCGTCCTGCGGCGGATAGGTCACGAGCGGCCACGCGGTGGACTCCTCGGCCATCATCATCACGTCGGGGTAGTGCGCCTCCACGGCGCAGTTGACCTGACGGATAAACGCGCTGGCGTCCAGGTCCTCCTCGGTACCGTACTTGTTGAACTTCTTTTGCCCCGGATCGTCGATGCCAAAGTTGAGGTACAGCATGCTGGACACGCCGTCCATGCGTATGCCGTCCACGTGGAAGTTCTCGAGCCAGTACAGCACGTTGGAGACTAGGAAGGAGCGGACCTCGCCGCGGGCGAAGTCAAACTTGTGCGTGCCCCAGTTGGGGTGAATCTCGTGCTCAAACAGCATATGGCCGTTAAAGGTGGCAAGGCCGTGGGAGTCGGCGCAAAAACCGCCGGGAACCCAGTCCATGATCACGCCAATGCCCGCCTCGTGGCACGCATCGATAAAGTGCATGAGCTGCTGGGGGTTGCCGTAGCGCGACGTGGCGGCGTAGTAGCCGGTCGTCTGGTAGCCCCAGGAGCCATCGAAGGGATGCTCCATAAGCGGCATGACCTCGATATGCGTGTAGCCCATGTCGTGCACGTAGTCCACGAGCTCCACCGACAGGTCGTCGTAGGTGTAGAACTCGCCGCGCTGCGCGGGGAAGGGGTCCATGGGTCCGGGGTAATTGCCGTACTCGTCGGGCTCGCCCTGCGGCGCGTCGCCGTGGCGCTTCCACGAGCCAATATGCACCTCGTAGATGTTGAGCGGCTGCGACATGTGGTTATGGCTGGCGCGGCGCTTGAGCCATGCAGCATCGTTCCACTGGTAGCCATCGAGGGTCCACAGCACGCTGGCGGTACCCGGAGGGCATTCGGCCTTAAAGGCGTACGGATCGGCCTTGTAGAGCTTTTCGCCCTCATTGGTTTCGATAAGGTACTTATAGAGCTGACCCTGCTCGGCGCCAGGAATGAAGCCTTCCCAAATAGAGCTCGTATGCACGGGCAACAGCGGGTTGGCCTGTTCATCCCAGTCGTTAAATTCGCCAATGACGTGAACGCTCTTTACGTCGGGCGCCCAAACGCAAAAGCGCCAGCCGCGCGTACGGTTCTGCGTGTCGGGGTGAGCGCCCATCTTTTCCCAGCTGCGCTCCCACATTCCAATGCCAAACAGGTAGACATCGTCCTTGGAGAGCTCCGGTGCGTGCGGGGCGGCTTTACGGGTAGCAGGCTTTTTGGTTGCTGGCTTTAGCTTTGTATCGCTCACGTTTGATCCCATCATGACGCGGCAGCGTGTTGCCTTGGTGACTAGATGCGAAAGGTCCAAGGCTGCACGAATCGAAGGGACGGCGATAGTTCTATGATTCGTTCCACCTCGCGTGCTCGGTGGAACTTTCGGCAGAAACTACGATAACACCTGTACGTTACTTTTATGAACGAAAGAGGATTTGCGGGGGCGTTTAATCGGTAAGCGCCATGTTTATACCACTTGCAGAATTGACGTGGTAAAACTCTTGACAGTTTTATCAATTAGCGTTTCTAGATTGTTAGGTTGACGTTTGGTAAAACGTTTTTAGCAGGTTGTTTACCCTTTGACATCGAAAGGCTCGTATATGGACCACATCGCCGCCTCAAGTGTCGCTTTTATTTTCGATTGCGACGGCACACTGGTTAACAGCACCCCCGTTTGGGCTTATTCTCAGCCCGAGTTATTGCACCGCCACGGAGTTGACGTGACGGTCGACGATTTTGCCCAGTTTGAGCATTTGTCGCTCGAGGACGAGTGCCAGGCCTACCACGACACCTGGGGCATTGGTGCAAATGGCGAAGAGCTCTACCGCGAGCTGAGCGACATCCTGATCGATGGCTACTCCAAGGTGCCGCCGCGCGAGGGCCTGCTTGCATTTTTGAAGCAGGCGCAGGAGGCCGGTATTGCCATGTGCGTTGCAACGTCCACGCCGGCCGAGCTGGTTACGTCCGCGCTTGGGGGTGCCGGGCTCGATACCTACATGGAGTTTGTGACCACCACGGGCGAGGCGGGGCGCTCCAAGCAGTTTCCCGATGTGTACGAGCTAGCGTTGCGCCGTCTGGAGGAGCGCCATGGGCACAAGTTTGAGCGCGCGTGGGTGTTTGAGGACGCCGTCTTTGGCCTTAAGAGCTCGGGCACCGCAGGCTTTAGGCGCGTGGGCATCTATGACCCGCACGGTCGTATGATACGCGACGAGGTTCGCGACAACTGCGATATCTTTATCGATAGCTATGAGGACCTGGATCTGGCCCGCGTTCTTACGTTTGAGGGATAGGCGAGAGCTGTGGCTTGTAAGGTGTTAGTGGTCTGCGGCTCGCCCGTGGTGGCGAGCGCGGATTTGCTGCGTCAGCTGGCGGGGGAGTGCGACCACGTTGTCGCCGTGGACCGCGGGCTCGACGCGTTGCTGGGCGCGGGGCTGGGCTGCGACGTGTATGTGGGGGACGCCGACACGGTGAGCGACGCCGGCCGCGCGTTGGTCGATGCCGCCGAAGCTTTTGAGGTAGAGCGCCATGACCCGTACAAGGACTACACCGATTTGGCGTTGGCGCTCTATTCCGTCCGCCGCCGCTGGCCGGGTGCCGAAGTGGTTGCGACCTGCGCCACCGGCGGCCGCCCGGATATGGCCCTTTCCGTACTGGGGCTGCTCGCGAGCTACGAGGATGCTCCCATCTGGATCGCCGAGGACAAGGTGGTCGCCCGCATCCTCCACGCTGGCGAGTCGTGGGCTATCGAAGGCGCCGAAGGCAAGACGTTCTCTATCATCGCCATAGCCCCCAGCACCGAGGTAAGCGAGCACGGCCTAGAGTGGGAGCTAGATCACAGCCCCCTGGGCTTGTTAGCTGACACGGGCATTAGCAACATAGTCCGATCCACTGCAGAGATCGAAGTCCATACCGGCACTGCAATAGCTTATTTGCTGCATCAGGGTTTTATTGGGACGGTCGGCGAGTAGGAAAACCCGTAAGTGCGAGAAGCAATTGCAAAAAACTTCTTGCACAACCAAGAATCTTCCCCTATAGTATCTCCTCGTCACGGGGGCGTAGCTCAGCTGGGAGAGCGCTTGACTGGCAGTCAAGAGGTCAGGGGTTCGATCCCCCTCGTCTCCACCATCGTGAATACAAGGCCACTCAATCGAGTGGTCTTTTTTATTTACATACGATATTTAGTAGTCCGAACTGCATTTTGCAAATGGCCCGTCATGTCATTGCGGGTGAAGCTGCCGCGCGGCTTAAACTCGTAGGGCACGCCAACCGCGTCGCCCACGGCCATGTCGTAAACGCAATCCCTCACCGTCCGCAGTAAACCCATGGTACACACCTAATTCTTGTTCATGCCGAACTTGCGCGATCCCAATACGTCCTTCCAATGACTCTCTCGTTCGCACACCTCGGCAGTGGTCATCTTTGTGTCGCATACCTCAAGGATGGAGTAGGTAAAGTTCTCGATGATGTACCCAGCTCCGTGCTTAGCCATGATGGCCTTGAATTCCTTGTTGCCGCCCGTAGGGTCCTCGGGGTTGGCATAGGCGCGCCAACGCTGCCAGATACCCAGGTCCGCGCCTGCGTCCTTCTTGCTGTCGCCCGAGGCCGAGCCCACGTAGAGCCGTCCCGTGGCGGTGTCGGTGATGCAGTAGACGCCCTTCACGTTGTCCAGCGCCCAGTACCAGTCGGAGCCCACGCTAGCGATGACGGCCTGCAGTGTCTTGTGGTCGATGCGAACGTACTTGTAGCCGGGGAAGGGGCTCACGTTGCCCAGGCTCATCGAGTATTCGTATACAACGGGCTCAAAGTCTTGCATCGCTTTCTCGTAGAACTTGTTGTAGATATTGCGCCCGATCGGCTTCTTCAGCTTGATGATAAGACGCTTGATGTAGGCCTCGTAGTCAGGAAGAAGCGTCAGCTTGTAGCCCACGCCGCCCAGCCCCTCGGGCACCGCCTTCTCCACCTTGTGCATGCCGCCGAAGATGAAGTACTCGGGCCCGTAAGTGTAGTACTGGGCGAACGAGAGCAGGTACTCTGCATGGTTGAGGTTGTTGTTCGCCTGCCCTGTCGCGCTCCTCCACGCGTTCATCTCGTACCATCGCGAGCCGCTATCGGTCCTCTCGGTTGTCGAGGTATCTTTTAGCAGCAGGTCGTACGCGCGTAGGCTCACATCGCCAGCGTTCATGTTGAACTTAACCTTGGTCTTCTCGGGGTGTGCCACCGGCATCAAGTCCCTGAGTGTTATCACGGGATTTCCCATGCTTATTCCGCCTTTTCGATTCGAAAGCTTGTAGATCGAATCATATCACTCGCGTTCCAGGCGAATATTAGCGCTCAGCTAACCATCTTGTTACTGCTGCTTTCCTCTCGATCAGGGATGCCCATCAGCCCTGCTCTAGAAATTGAGCGCCCATATACCCAGCCACTTCCCAAAAGTTGTCCAACAATCCGTCTCAAAATGCGTTGACTCTGTAGTCGGGCGTGCCCATTGTGTGACGAGTGCTCTCGCAACGTATCGACCTCGCGCCTCGCAATCGTTGCGCAACCCTGCCCATAACCTGCAATAACGTTTTATCGGTATAAAACAGCCCAGCGAATGCAGCTTGCGCCTTATATGCTACAAACCAGAACCTAATACAGTCGTTCCCAAACGCTGTGCTAAACTGCTTTACATCACATGGTTTCAACTCCGCGTTGCTGTTTGTGCGGATGCGTTCTACGCATCAATATGAGCAACCACGCGAGCGCGCAGAGAGCATCCGGCCGTAACGGCGGTGCCCCTTCTGAGCAGAAACCCAATAAAGTTCGACGCCTATTCCCGCTGAATTAATCCAGCGAAATAGCTGTCAGCGTGCATGCCTTAGCTGGCTGCGTGCGGTCCAGTTTTGTCCCGCTTGACTGGTTCGCACGCAGCCAGCTAGAGCCGCGGTCATTTTGCGATAGATGTCCGCGACTCTAGCAACTGCGCTTATACATACCGTTCACGGTGGGGCAGAGCCACGTGCTTGTCTAACTGGGCTCAGGGTTTGAATATGGAGCGCCTTCGCGCATAAGCGCCCTGGCGAAGCCATACCCAAACCCCGTGAGCCACACGTAAGACAGCAAGGGGGTGGTGCTCGTGTGGTATGTGATCCAAGTCATTAACGGTCGCGAAGACATAATGCGCGAGCGCATCGAGCGCATGGTGCCGGCTAGTGCCATGCAGGAGCTCTTTTACCCTCAATTTCAAACCGAGATTAAAGTACACGGCGAATGGGTCAACACGACTAAGCCGCTCTTTCCCGGTTATCTTATCTGCGATACGGCAGATCCACGCACCGTGCAACAGTATTTGCTGCGTATGGACGACTTTGCCCGGGTGCTATCCCAGGACGGTCAGTTTGTGCCGCTGGCAAAAGAAGAGGTTCAGCTTATTGGCGGCTTTACGCATAGGGGAGACCGCGTAGTGCCCATGAGCGAGGCCTTAAAAGACGGTGACCAGGTCGTTGTGACGGCAGGTCCGCTTCTGGGTCACGAAGGCCTTATCAAAACCATTAACAGACGCAAGAGCACTGCTTATTTGGAGCTCGACCTATGCGGCCGACGCGTAACAACGCGCGTTGGCCTTGCCGTGCTTTCGGCCGAGCAGCGCGTCATGCGAAACCTAAAAAAGGCGATCGCCTAGCTGCGGGCGGTCGCTACACAGAACAGGGAGGATCCCCGACCTGGGGACGAAGTGTTGGAAGAGAAAATGTCGGATAAAACTCAATATGCAACGGATGCGCCCGCGGGGTCGGCGCTGATTGCCCAGGCCATGGACCGGCGCGAGGGCGCCGGCCGCTACAAGGCCATGCAGGCCGTGAAGAACTGGGACCGCACGCGCCTGGCCTACCGCGCCGTCAAGCGCGCCTTCGATATCGTGTTCAGCGGCTGCGTGCTGGCCGTCATCGCCGTGCCGAGCCTGGTGCTCGCCGCGGCCATCCGCCTGGAGAGCGAGGGCAACCCGTTCTACAGCCAGATCCGCGTGGGCAGGACCCACCGCGACGGCAGCCTGTCCACCTTCCGCATGTGGAAGTTCCGTTCCATGTACAGGGACGCCGACGAGCGTCTCGCCGAGCTCAAGGAGCAGAACGAGATCGCCGGTGCCATGTTCAAGATGAAGGACGACCCACGCGTCACCAAGATCGGCAAGTTCATCCGCAAGCACTCCATCGACGAGTTCCCGCAGTTCCTCAACGTGTTCCTGGGCCAGATGTCCGTCGTGGGCCCGCGCCCGCCGCTGCCCAACGAGGTGGCTCAGTACACCGAGTACGACCTGCAGCGTTTGGCCGTTAAACCAGGCATTACCGGCTGGTGGCAGGTGACCGATCGTAACGACACGGATTTTGACGGCATGGTTCGTCGCGATCTTGAATATATCGCCAAAAGGGGCTTGTTATTCGATTTGAAAATAGTCGTCCTGACTGTCTTTGAGGTGTTCTCGGGGGAGGGTGCCTCATGATTGATTTTGTCGAACCGCACTTTGATTACTTACAAATTCGTGCTGCTTTCCATTTGATGGGAAGGTGTTAGGCACATGTCAATTTCTCTCGTGATTCCAACTCTTGATGCTCAGGCTGAAATCGGTGAGTTGTTGAATAGGCTGCTTTCGCAAACCTGTTGTCCTGACGAAATTATTGTCGTCGATTCCGCGTCATCTGATTCCACCGTGGAAATCGCTTCGAGTTTCGATGGTGTTCGGGTTATCGAGATCGATCGTTCCAATTTTAATCACGGACTTACTCGTGACATGGCGTTTAAAGAGTCAACTGGGGACATAGTTTGCTTTATGACTCAAGACGCTATTCCGGCTGACAATCGATATATCGAGAACCTTGTTAATCCGCTGCTCGCTGATAACCGCGTAGCTATTTCATCGGGTCGCCAGTTGCCAAAAAAGGATGCTCGGAAATTCGAACGTCTGGTTAGGGAATTTAACTACGGTCCTACATCAAACGTCCGATCTAAAGACGATGTCTCTGTAATGGGAATCAAGGCTTATTTTGCGACGGATGTCTGCTCTGCATACCGAAGGAGCTGCTATTTCGAACTTGGAGGTTTCGGAAGAACTGATATGAGCGAGGACATGCTTATGGCCGCAAAGGCTGTAGGCGCAGGTTATTTGGTTGCATATGCTGCCGATGCGTGCGTGTACCACTCGCATAACCTCACTCCGGTCGAACAATTCCGCCGCAATTTTGCCATTGGTCACTTTCTCGAAATCAATCGTGAGCTCATAGCTTGTCCATCTGAGATTGGCGAGGGGGGACGTCTAGTAAAACGGGTCGCTAAACAACTGATTGAGGATCGATCGTTTGTTGAGCTCGGGGCTTTTGGCATTGATTGCTTTGCTCGATTTATTGGAAATCGCTCTGGCCGCAGGGCCGCTAGAAAAGAAAGGCTTTAGCTAATGAAAGGCATCATCCTCGCCGGCGGGTCCGGCACCCGCCTGTACCCGCTCACGCTCGTGACCTCCAAGCAGCTGCTGCCGGTCTACGACAAGCCCATGATCTACTACCCGCTGTCCACCCTCATGCTGGCGGGCATCCGCGACATCCTGGTCATCTCCACGCCGACCGACCTCCCCAACTTCGAGCGCCTGCTCGGGGACGGCTCGCGCTACGGCGTGAACCTGTCCTACGCCGAGCAGCCGAGCCCTGACGGCCTGGCGCAGGCCTTCACCATCGGCGAGGACTTCATCGCCGGCGAGCCGTGCGCCCTGGTGCTCGGCGACAACATCTTCTACGGCAACGGCCTGTCGCGCCACCTGACGCGCGCCGTCCAGAACGCAGAGTCCGGTCGCGCCACGGTGTTCGGCTACCACGTGGACGACCCCGAGCGCTTCGGCGTCGTGGAGTTCGACGCGCAGGGGAGGGCCGTCTCCATCGAGGAGAAGCCCGCCGAGCCCAAGAGCTCCTACGCCGTCACCGGCCTGTACTTCTACCCGGGCGACGTGGCCGCCAAGGCCCACGAGGTCGAGCCGTCCGCGCGCGGCGAGCTTGAGATCACCACGCTCAACCAGATGTACCTGGAGGAGGGGACGCTGTCCGTGGTCACCCTCGGCCGCGGCTACGCGTGGCTGGACACCGGCACCATGGAGAGCCTGCACGAGGCGGCGGAGTTCGTCCGCGCCGTTGAGCACTCCCAGGACCTTCCCGTGTCCGTGCCCGAGGAGATCGCCTGGGAGAACGGCTGGATCACGACCGAGGGGCTCAAGGAGGCCGCGGAGGCCTACGGCAAGTCGGTCTACGGGCAGCACCTCAAGAAGGTCGCCGCCGGCGAGATCGTCAGCAGCCCGCGCGAGTACTAGGAACAAGGAGATACGAACATGGCAGAGGAGACCTTCTCCCCGAAAAACATCATCGTCACGGGCGGCTGCGGCTTCATCGGCAGCAACTTCGTGCACTACGTCGTGAACAACCACCCGGGCGTCCACGTCACCGTCCTGGACAAGCTGACCTACGCCGGCAACCCCGAGAACATCGCCGGGCTTCCCGCCGACCGCGTGGAGCTCGTCGTGGGCGACATCTGCGACGCCGAGCTGCTCGATAGGATCGTGCCGGGCCACGACGCGATCGTGCACTACGCCGCGGAGTCCCACAACGACAACTCCATCGCCGACCCCGAGCCGTTCCTGCGGACCAACGTCGAGGGCACCTTCCGCCTGCTGGAGGCCGTGAGGAAGTACGGCGTCCGCTACCACCACGTCTCCACCGACGAGGTCTACGGCGACCTGGCGCTCGACGACCCCGCGAAGTTCACCGAGGAGACGCCGTATCACCCGAGCAGCCCGTACTCGAGCACCAAGGCGTCCTCCGACATGCTCGTGCGCGCCTGGACGCGCACCTACGGGCTTCGCACCACGATCTCCAACTGCTCCAACAACTACGGCCCCTACCAGCACGTGGAGAAGTTCATCCCCAGGCAGATCACGAACATCGTTGACGGCGTGCGCCCCAAGCTCTACGGCCGCGGCGAGAACGTCCGCGACTGGATCCACACCGAGGACCACAGCTCGGCGGTCTGGGACATCCTCACCAAGGGCCGCATGGGGGAGACCTACCTCATCGGAGCCGACGGCGAGAAGAGCAACATCACCGTGCTCCGCATGATCCTGGAGGCGATGGGAAAGGACCCCGAGGACTTCGACTGGGTCGCCGACCGCCCCGGCCACGACCGCCGCTACGCTATCGACAGCACGAAGCTCCAGCGCGAGCTGGGCTGGAGGCCGGTCCACACCGACTTCGCCGAGGGGCTGAAGGCCACCATCGACTGGTATGTCGAGAACGAGTCCTGGTGGCGCCCGGCCAAGGAGGCCACCGAGGCCAGGTACAGGGCGCAGGGGCAGTAGGCCGCATCCCGGCGAACCGCACCGCGGGGCGCCCGCGCGGGGCCGCAGGGCATGGGGATGATCCTGCGGCCCCGCGCGGGCGCCCCCGGTTAACCAACCTCTTCGATAGGAGCTTTTCCCACATGGCAGACATCGCTTTCGAGAAGGACCTCTCCGTCGCCGATACCGGCATCGGGGGCCTCAAGGTCGTCGAACTGGCCGTCCACGGCGACTCGCGCGGCTGGTTCAAGGAGAACTGGCAGCGCGCCAAGATGACCGCCCTGGGCGTCCCCGACCTCCGCGTCGTCCAGAACAACGTCTCCTACAACGACAGCCGCGGCGTCACCCGCGGCATCCACGCCGAGCCCTGGGACAAGTTCATCTCCGTCGCCCGCGGCAGCGTCTTCGGCGCCTGGGTGGACCTGCGCGAGGGCAGCGCCACCTACGGGAAGGTGTTCACCTGCACGCTCGACCCCTCCAAGGCCATCTACGTCCCGCGCGGCGTGGGCAACTCCTTCCAGGCCCTGGAGGACGGCACCGCCTACACCTACCTGGTGGACGCCCATTGGTCGTTTGAGCTGAAGAAGACCTACACCTTTGTGAACCTCGCCGACCCCGAGCTCGCCATCGAGTGGCCGATCCCGCTGGATCAGGCCACCGTCTCCGAGGCCGACCTGAACCACCCGATGCTCGCCGACGTCGTCCCCATGGCGCCGAAGCGCACCCTCGTCACCGGCTGCAACGGCCAGCTGGGCCATGCGGTCCGCAAGCTGGCCGAGGAGCGCGGCGTCGCCAAGGACTTCGACTTCTGCGACATCGACACCTTCGACATGTCCGACTCGGCGGCCTATTCCAGGTACGACTGGTCGCTCTACGGCACCGTGATCAACTGCGGCGCCTACACGGCCGTGGACAGGGCCGAGACCCCCGAGGGCCGCGCCATCGCCTGGAAGGCCAATGCGACCGGGCCGGCGCTGCTCGCCCGCACCTGCGTCGAGTACGGGATCACCCTGGTCCACGTGTCCTCCGACTACGTCTTCGACGGCACCGCCGAGGTGCATACCGAGGACGAGCCCTTCAGCCCGCTTTCCGTCTACGGCCAGACCAAGGCCGCCGGCGACATCGCCGTGGCGGGCTGCCCGCGCCACTACATCATGCGCAGCTCCTGGGTCATCGGCGAGGGCCACAACTTCGTCAAGACCATGAAGGGGCTGTCCGACCGCGTCGCCGACCCCGAGGACGGGCTCGCGCAGGTCGCCGTCGTGGATGACCAGCTGGGCCGCCTGACCTTCACGCGCGACATGGCCGAGGCCATCTTCCACGTGCTGGGGACGCGCGCCCC
Source organism: uncultured Collinsella sp. (assembly GCA_959023295.1). GTDB lineage: Bacteria > Actinomycetota > Coriobacteriia > Coriobacteriales > Coriobacteriaceae > Collinsella. Next base: position 23,236 of record CAUFBM010000020.1, read on the forward strand.
CTACGGCACCTATAACTGCACCGGCTCGGGTGCGGTCAGGTCCTGGGCCGACATCGCCCGCGCCGTCTTCGAGTCCGCTAACGGCAACGGGGAGAGGGTCGTGCCGGTCAGCACCGCCGACTACTACGCGAACGCCTCGGGCCCCGTCGCCCCGCGCCCGGTCCATTCCGCGCTCGACCTGTCCAAACTCGAGTCGGTCGGCTTCCACATGCCCGACTGGGAGGAGGAGCTGGGGGAGCATCTCATCATAGGTAATTTATTGTGAGAGGTTAAATAATGGCGGATGTAGATATTTTAATGGCAGCTTATAACGGTCAGAATTATATTTGCGAACAAATTAAGTCACTTCAAGCACAATCATATGAGAACTGGGAGCTCTTGATATCTGACGATTGCTCCTCGGACAATACTCTTGATATTGTTAGCCGGTTCGCTGAACAAGATGCTAGGATTCGAATTGTTTCTAAGGGCACACGTTTTGGTTCCGCAAAATCTAACTTTCTATATTTATTAAGTCAAGCCAAGTCTCCATATGTGATGTTTTGTGATCAAGATGATGTCTGGCTTCCCAATAAAATCGAAATCTCTCTTGATCGTATTCAATCAATTGAAAAAAGTCATGAAAGTAATGTTCCCTGTTTAGTATTTACAGATATGACAGTAGTGGATTCAGATTTAAATATTATTGACGATAGTTTTACCAGCTATTCAAATATTAACCCACTACGAACTAGTTTTTCTCATATGCTTGCACAATCAGTGGGTGCCGGTTGTACGATGATGATTAACAAAGCTGCTACGGACCTTGCTCGTATTGGTGGAACAAACGAAAATATTATTATGCATGATTGGTGGCTTTGTATCATTTGCTCAGCATTTGGTGCTATTGATTATGTTGACAAATCTACGTCGTTATATCGTCAACATTCTGCCAATGATGTTGGAGCAATTAAATTCTCATTATTGTGCTGGGCCAAGAAGATCGGTACATTTAAATACCGTCAAGCCGCTATCTCCAAACAAGCAGAATACTTTGGAGAAGTGTTCAATGAACTTTTGTCAGACAATCAATGCGGCATTGTGAAGTATTGTGCAAATGCATGCAAAGGGTCTCCGGTTCAGAATTTCACTAACTTAATCAAATCAAAATCATGGAAATCTGGTACGAGAAAAATCGGCCAAATAATTGCCGTGATCGATTGTGGTTTTCACTCAAATATTTGAAGCTATTAATACAAAGGTGCATGGTGCTCATTTTGAATAGATCACTGAAAGTTTTACATATTAGTGGGTCTGGTGATTTTTTAGGAGGTGCTGAACTGTGCCTCTATGAGCTTATTAAAGAAGAATGTGCCAGTGATTATCGCTGTGCTCTTATTGTTCCTTATGATGGTGAGTTTGCAAAAGCCGTTGTTGAATTAAACGTTCCAGTGAAGGTAATTAAGTTTAAGCCTTGGTCTAAGTCTACTTCAGATGGAATACTTAAACTACTCATCAAACTGCTTATTAAACTGTTTATTAATGTAGCTGCTGAGATTCGCTTGTTCCTATTTTTACTTACCGTAAAACCATGTGCTATTCACATAAATACATCTGCAGTGGGTACGGGCTGTTTCGCGTCAAAGATATTGAATATTCCGCTAATTTGGCATATTCGAGAATTACTAAATTGGGAAAGCGGGAGGACGCTTTATTTTCCTAAAGTTCAGCGCAGTTTAATTAGTACAGCAAATTCAGTTATTGCTGTTTCAAAGTCTGCCGCTGACACTTTACATAGCTGTAAAAGAAATATTAATCCAATTATCGTTTATGATTCCATTCCAGTCCCAGATTATCGGGATCGGAATATTTTTAGAAAAGGTATTCCGAACATTGCTCTGATTGGAAGTATTTTTCCAGCTAAAGGACAGTACGATGCAGTTCGAGCAATATCCATAGTGCTTGCTAGAGGCTATGAACTCACCTTATTAATTGCAGGAGATATAAAGGATAGCGGTTATTTTGACCAGTTATTATCTTTTATTAAGGTAAATAATATCCGCAACTATGTGAAGTTCCTTGGTCAAGTTGACGAACCTTATGCTGTGTTAGAAGACTCGGATATTTGTTTAAATTGCTCTATGTCCGAGTCCTTTGGTCGAGTAACAGTTGAAGGTTTGTTGTCGGGCTCTTTGGTAGTCGGTAGAAATACTTCAGGAACAGCTGAATTGCTTAACAATGGCAATGGTCTTCTGTTTAACACGGTTGACGAATTAGCTTCACTTTTGATTGACGCAATAAATGATTTTGAAAAATCAAGGAAGATAGCTAGAGCAGGCCAAGAGTTTGCCTGGGATAGGTTTTCTGATAGCTCGCTGTCCTGTAATAAAATAATGGAGGTATTTGATAATGCAAAATAAGAATCAGATGAATAAAATCGGTATTATTTCCTTGTTCGGTCTCTATAACTATGGAAATCGTTTGCAAGGATATGCTTTAGACTGCGCTCTTTCAGAATTGGGCTTCTACCCCGAAACTATTGTTTTATATCGAAAGCTAGGATTAAGTTTTTTAGCAGCTCAAATAAGGACGTTTTTTAGGGCTTGTTTTAAGTCTAGTAATACTAAAGAAAGGGATAATAGATTTAGAGAGTTTGTTTCTTGTCAAAAAATCAAATATGTGATTTTCCCTTACCAAATTAGGCATTTATCTAAAAAATATTCTTATTTCTGTGTTGGAAGCGATCAGGTTTGGAATCCTAACGCCGACTTATTCGAACATACAAAATTACTTGAATTTGCGGAGTGTGGTCAAAAAATCGCCGTTGCTCCAAGTTTCGGGGTATCTGAATTACCTGAATCCTGCATTGATGAATACAGGCTGGCTTTATCTAGCTATAAATCTATTTCCGTGAGAGAAGAAGAGGGCGCTGCTCTTGTGGAATCTCTTGTTGGGAAAAGACCGAAAGTGCTCATTGATCCAACCCTAGCCATTTCAGATCATAAGTGGCGTGAGGTCGCTGACTATTCATTTGTTCCCCAACAGAAATATGTTTTAGTTTACTTTTTGGGTGGTTGGTCCGGAAATCTTTCGGATTACATTTACGGAATCGATGATGACAGTTATCAAGTCATTGATTTACTTGATAACAATTCAATTTATTATGCGTGTGGTCCCCAAGATTTCATTGGTCTTATCGATAAGGCCAATCTTGTTTTAACAGATTCGTTCCATGCGTCAGTCTTTTCCACTCTTTTCGGCACACCCTTTAGGGTTTTCCATCGTTCGGAAAAACTTTCAACTTATTCACGTATTGCGACCCTTCTTAAGACCTATCAAGTTGGGAATGTAGAGGGGTACGGCGCTATTCCAGAAATATCTAATGACCAAAGAGACATAACGGTTGGTTTGTTGGAATCAAAACGTATTGAATTTATCCAATACCTTAGGAAGGCATTGGATGTCTAGGATTAATAATGCCGTTAGGCATAACACTGACTACTTTGTTTCTGTTCTACTACTTTTGCAGCCCTGCTTTAAACACTTAATGCCAACTATTATTGGCCTGCCTTTATTTTTTATTGGCTTTTTATTGCTATTACTGCTGCATTGCAAGCCAAGTCGAATAGCACTTAGATCATTATCGTTTATTCCAATCGTCGGTCTATCGGTTCTAGGAACGTTGCTGAATGGTGTTGTAGATTCAGACTATTATCTATTTGTTTTTGGTGCACTAGCATTTGCCTTGGCTTCCGGCGATACGAGGTGGGTCAAACCCTTTTTCATCGTTTTCCTGGTCATGTGCCTGATTCATTGTCTTGCAACAATTTCTTTTTATCTATTCCCTGATTTTGCAAGACAAATTATTCAAAATTCATCTCTTTCACAATATCCTACTGCAAGAGACTATAGGTCCGCACTGTCGGGAAGTTATAGTTGGAATGGAATGTATACGAGCCTATGCTTTATTTTAAGTTCGGGCATTGCATTTTCCGGCTCTAGGCATTCAAAAATAGGCTGTTTGCTTTGCGGCATTAGCGCAATTGCATTGCTGCTTACCACCAAGAGAGCTCACCTAATGTTTTCCATTGCTGCCTTTACGTTAATGTTTTATTTGGCTAATCGGACTAAGGGTATCAGCAAGTTTGTAAAATTTTGTCTAATCGTTTTATTGATTTTGATTGCTTTCGGTATTTCTTCTATCTATTTTCCTCAGCTAAGCCTTGTGTTTGACCGCTTTTCCGAAACGTCTGGAAATGCGGACGAACTGCTATCTGGTAGAACCTATCTCTGGCAGCACGCTTTAGATCAATGGACAAATAAACCCATATTTGGTCAAGGTTGGGCTTCCTATAAGTTTAGTTGGATTGATGGCGGTACACCTGTTGTATCTGTTGCTGCACACTGTGTGCTCCTTCAACTATTAGCTGAAACTGGGTTATTCGGTTTGTCACTCGCTATAATTCCTTTTTTTATTTTAATAAAGGGTGCTTTTGAAACTTCAGTTCATCTGGATAGTTACTCGGCTGGTACAAGGAGCTTAGTACTTGCTTCCGCAGGAATTGTAGCGTTCTTCATTCTTTACTCCTTTTGCGGAAATCCACTATACGATTCACCGATGTTCATTTCTATGCTTGCGATATTTTCTTTTTACACGGGAAGTTCCGTGTTTATTTAATTCAATTAGTTTCAATCGTTTGTGTTTCTTGGGGTGTTATTTGCTGTGGGGAATGAAAGACGTCTAGGAGCTTTACTAGGCTATTTGAATATCATTATTAAAAATATAGTTAATTTGGTTTACACACCAATGCTTCTCGCGTTCGTAGGCCAGGCAGATTATGGTGTTTTCCAGACTTCTAACTCGTTTGTGTTCTCACTTTCATTACTTACATTCGGTTTCTCGGACGCTTATATCCGTTTTTATACGCAGAAGAAGGCCAGGGGAACCGAGCGGGACATTCGCTCGCTTAATGGCATGTACCTCATCCTGTATGTTGTTATTTGCGCCGCCGCTCTTACTCTTGGACTTATGTTCGCCTCTAACGTTGACACATTCTTCTCGAGTAGCTTCACGACCGCTCAGGTTGGGCTTGCAGGCGAGCTCATGGCGATCATGGCATTCAGCGTGGCGTGCACCCTCTTCTCTACTATTTTCGATGCCTACATACTTGCGCATGAGCAGTTTCGCTTCCAACAGTCACGCCAAATGTTCACGTCCTTAGCGACGCCCGGTGTGGCGTATTTATTACTTTGCCTCGGGATGGGGGCTGTTGGCGTCGCTCTGGCTCAGCTTGCGGTAAACGTGACGCTGCTCGTTCTTAATGCTCGTTTCGCCATCGTGAAGCTCGGTATGCGCTTCGATGTACGGAGGTTTGATAGGGATTTATTCTGCTCTGTTGCCGCCTTTAGTGCTTGGATTTTCGGCAACCAGGTTTGCGAGCTCGTAAACCAGAGCGTCCCTAACATACTGCTGGGCGTCTTGACAAGCGCAATTACTGTGTCAGTCTTCGCCGTCGGCTTACAGGTTAGAAGTGTGTTCGTTTCGCTTTCAACCGTGATGTCAAACGTTTTCGTGCCGAAGATCAATCGCATTGTGGCAACCTCGGACGACAACGCGGAGCTTACCCGCCTCATGACGCGCGTGGGTCGTTACCAGATGTTCCTTTTCTGCTGGATATACTGCGGGTTTTCTTTGCTTGGACGATTTTTTATCACTAAGTGGGCGGGCGAGGGCTTCCTAGATGCGTATTATCTGATTTGTGCGATGGCGCTACCCCTTGGAGTGCCGCTATGCCAGAATACGGGCATCGAAATACAGCGCGCGAAGAATAGGCATAAGGCTCGAAGTGTCGTCTATTTATTCATGGCGGTTCTGAACGTTGTCTTCACCTGGATTGCTTCTCCTTATCTAGGATACTGGGCTCCTGCGATTGCCTACATTGCGAGTATCGTGCTGGGCAATGGTCTCTTTATGAACTGGTACTACCAAAACCGCATCGGGCTTGACATGATCTACTTCTGGAAACGCAACCTTCCTGTAGCGCTGACGTCTGCGCTGGTCCTTGTCGTCTGCAAAGGGCTAAGCATTTTTCTTCCCGTCACGAGCTGGTTACTGTTTCTCGCATGGGGCGCCGTGTACACCGTGCTATTCGCGATTGCTATGTGGCTGTTCGTGCTTGATTCAAATGAGAAGGCGGGGATTACCGCCAGAGTTCCATTCCTCCGTTAGGGGTCATCAATGCCTAAAACTGCGATTTGTACGCTCTCTGACGCCTGCTGCGGCTGTGGTGCCTGCTCCGCCGCCTGCCCTAAAGGGTGTATTTCCATGGAGCGAGACCATCTCGGCTTTTCCCGTCCTATTGTGAATGCCGAAATTTGCATCGACTGTGGTGCCTGCGAGCAAGCCTGTCCCGCGATAGGGGAGCGGTCTGTCGACCAGCTGCAATCAGTCTCATGGGCGAAGTCTAACTCATCAGAGCTGCTGGATCGGTCCTCATCTGGCGGTATTTTCGGTCTCCTTGCTCGCAGGGTGCTTTCGGAAGGCGGTGTAGTCTGCGGCGCGGCCTTCGATGAGGGGTGCCGCTCGGTCCGCCACATGCTCGTCGGCAACGAAGCCGGTCTCGATGCCGTCATGCGTTCCAAATACGTGCAGAGCTCTATCGGGAAAGATGTGTACAAAGGGGTGCGTAATGCAATTCGTTCCGGTCGACGTGTCCTCTTCGCCGGCACCGCCTGCCAGGTCGCAGGCATGAGTGGATATCTCGGGAAGCTCGGTGAGAGTGACCTTTTTCTGTCCGTCGACGTCATCTGTCATGGTGTCCCCTCTCCTGAGCTTTGGTCACGATGGATCGACTACCGAGGCGAGGCCTTCGGGTCTGACGTCTGCGAGGTCAATATGCGGAGTAAGACAACCGGATGGTTGTCTTACTCCGCTGCGTACAAGCACGCAGCGGAGAAAGACAACACCGGGGATACTGAGTCCCGAGTGTTCGGTGAAGATTGGTATATGAAAGTGTTCCTGGCCAATGCGAGCTTACGTTCGTCGTGTCTTGCCTGTCCCGCAAAGCGCTCGAGCGGAGCCGATATTACACTCGGTGATTTTTGGGGTTTTCAGAATATTCATTCCGAGGTCGACTGTTCCAAGGGTGTCTCGGCAGTCCTATGTAATACCAAGAAGGGTGAGCGCGCTTTCAAGGCTATTTCGAGGATCACTTTGAACGGTTCGGCGACGCTTGACGAGGTCGTTGCCGGTAATCCTAGCCTTATTCGCTCAGTGTCCCCACATCCGAAGCGGGACGAGTTCTTGAATGACGTGGCCTCCGGATCTTCCATCCCGGACCTTATGGCTAAGTGGAAATTTCGCCAGTCTCTTCGACAGCGCGTTCGCGGTAAACTTGGCGCTATTAAACGTCGTTTGAAGAAGCTCCAAATTTAGGATTTAACATCCTGTTTGCATTCTTTGTCCGTTAGATTCTGGCTTTATTTGGCAATCATCTATCTTAGACAATCGCTGGATTTTGGTGACTACTCTGATTGAAACATTGATTAGCAATATCGTGAACTCTGTTAAAGGCTTACGACAGCGTCATGATCGCGTCGAAAATGTTGGTGTAAGGGTGGCACCCTAACGTCCCTTTAACGAAGAACGGCCTTCGTCCTAGAATCTGAAATCACCACAACAACAGGTTCTAGGAAAGGACGAAGACCGCTATGGAAATCTTATCAGACCCGACGCCGGACATGCTCGCCATGCCACGGTTCGACGACGGCGCCATCGACATGCAGGACCTGCTCAGGCGCCTCGCCGAGCAGGTCGTCAACGCCGTGATGGACGCCGAGGCCGACCAGCTGTGCGGCGGCGGGGCGAACAGCCGCAACGGCTACCGCGAGAGGTCGCTCGCCACCTGCGTCGGCACGCTGACGCTGCGCATCCCGAAGCTCCGCACCGGCAGCTTCTTCCCGGACGACGTGATCGAGCGCTACCAGCGCGCGGACCGCGCCCTCGTCGCCGCCGTCGCCGAGATGTACGCCACCGGCACGAGCACCCGCAAGGTGCAGAGGGTTGCCGAGAAGATGGGCGTCTCCAGGCTCTCCAAGGACCAGGTGAGCGCCATCGCGTCGAGCCTGGACGCCGACATCGAGGAGCTCTGCGCAAGGCCGCTCGACGGCTCGCCGGTGCCCTACGTCTGGCTCGACGCGACCTACGTCAAGTGCCGCCGCGAGGGGCGCGACGCCGCCACCGTGACCGCCATGTACCACGTGGCGTGCGACATGCTGGAGGGGTGCTGCCCGAGGGCGGCGGCGATACTCGAGGGTGCCGAGCCGAACGCCCTGGCATACCTCGACTTCCCGCCGACCCACTGGAAGCGCCTGCGCACCAACAACGTGCAGGAGAGGACCAACCGAGAGATAAAGCGCAGGTCGAGGGTGGTGCAGGTGTTCCCGTCAACGGGCTCGCTGGTGCGGCTCGCGGGCGCGGTCATGTGCGAGCAGGACGAGACATGGCAGGAGTCCAGGTACTTCTCGGAGGAGAGGATGAACGAGCTCTACGACGAGGGCCGCACGCGCGGGATCGTCGGCCCCGTCGACTGGGCGCGGCTGGAGGCTGAGGCCGGGAAGATGCTCGAGTCCGGCCTCGAGCTTGCGGACAGGGTCGAGGCGGCATAGGATATAAACCGTGTTCCAGGTTCCAGGACGCCGGGCCGACTCGCTTCGGATCGGGCTCTACACCAACTTTCTCGACACTACCTGTTCGCCGGCAAGGAGAAGCCGGTCATGGGCGTGTACCGCCTGACGATGAAGTCCAACTCCGACAACTTCCGCGCGAGCTCCATCCAGGGCGTCATGAAGCGCGTGAAGGCGAAGGGCGTGCCCGTGGCGGTCTACGAGCTTACGCTGGACGCGCCGGAGTCTTCGGCTCCGAGGTGACCCACGACCTGGAGGCCTTCAAAGCCGGCTACGACGTGATCATGGCCAACCGCTGGAGCGACGAGCTCGCGGACGTGGCGGACAAAGCGTACACGAGGGATCTGTTCAAGAGGGATTAGGGGAGAGGCGACTGAGCCGACTCTAGCCTATTGCATAAATCCATTTGTAGAAAGAGCGTGTATCGGCTACGCCGATACACGCTCTTTTGGTTAAACAAGCCCCATTAGCCTTTAAATTCACTTTGATAGATATAATTTCGTTCTTTAATCCCTATCTTTCAATTACCACCTGTGGGAGCCGAGTCTGGATTGGGTGTTAAAGCATGCGCCTGCTAAGCAGTTTTATTTAGCGGGATTTACCCTAGCTCCTGAGAATTGAGACTGAGCTCGCGAGCAGTCTTCGGGCGGACGATTACATGCCTGTTAGCGCCGGAATAATTTAGCCAAATATAGTCGGCCGAGATTGACCAATCTCGGCCGACCCATTTTAGCCAACACGCCCGCATCTATGACTTTCCTATCGCTTTCCTACATCCCCTCGGGCTGGATCCCCCTCACCTTCACCGCCTGGGGGACCGCCTCCACCGAGTAGGTGTCGAGCTCCCTGCCGCGGTAGCTCGGGCCCCGCATCACGAACACCGACGCCTTGTCGAACAGCCTGTCGAGGGCGCAGAGGAGCGTGTCGTCGCCCGTGAAGAACTCGTCCCACCCGCTCGGTGCGATGTTGCTCGTGAGGACCATCGCGTTCGGTCCCTCCTTCTCGTAGCGCCTGTCGACGACGTCGAAGAACAGGTCGGTGCACGGCCTGTCGTAGACACACCTCCCCACCTCGTCCACGATGAGGCACGACGGCTTGACGAGCGAGGAGACGACCCGCGAGGTGTTTCCCCGCTGGACGGCCTTCTGGAACCTGTCCCTGAGCTCGGTCGCCTTGATGTAGTAGGTCTTGAGCCCCCGCATGCAGCACTCGCGCCCGTAGGCCTGCGCGAGGTGCGTCTTCCCTATGCCGCCGGGCCCGACGAAGGCGACGTTGCGGTGCGCGTAGAGGTCGGCCAGCGACGGGAGCTTGCCCAGCGCGGCCGCGTCCCGGCCCTGGATCCTGGAGAAATCGAAACCCTCGAAGGTCTTGGGCTCGCGCCTGGGCAGCCTGCTCAGCCTCAGCAGCGTCTCGATGGAGGCGAGCCTCCTCTTCTCCGCGAGGTAGGAGAATGTGGCGGCAACGGCGGCCATCTCCCCGTCGCCGAGGTCGAGGTCCGAGGCGAGGGTCGCGAGCTCCTCCGCCCCGACGGCGATCCCGAGCCTCGACGCGGCGTCGCTGGCGAGCTCGTAGGGGCTCGCCCCCGCGCCCGCCATCATTCGGCCCTCCCGAAGTCGAACCTCTCGAAACCGGGCTTGAGCCGGGGCGGGGCGACCTGCTCGACCACGGTCCCGACCGGCTGGGTCGGCTGCTCCTCGGGCTGCGCCGGCGATGTCTCCCACTGGCCCTCGCACCAGCTGTCCGCGCCGGTGCCGACGGCGTGCGCGACGAGCTCGCGAGAGAGGTCGTCGCTGTATATGTGCACCACGCGCCCCTCCCGGTTCACGCGGCACTCGCGGCGGCCGTACCAGTAGGGGACGCCGTAGCGGTGCCCCTCGAAGCTCACGAAGCCGTCGAAGGATATCTTCCGGCGCGGGCACAGGTAGCGCTCGACCTCCGCCGTGACCTCGAGCGGCCTGGTGTTGGCCGAGCACGCCGCCTCGTGCTCGCGCAGCGGGACGCATGCCGCCGGGCGCCGCCAGCGGCCTCCCTGCTCGGCGCACCAGAGGGCGGCCTCCCGGTTGAGGGCGTCCAGGTCGGTGAAGGACCTTCCCGCGAGGAAGTTGCCCTTCACGAAGCGGACGAGCCTCTCCACCTTGCCCTTCGTGTAGGGGTGGCGCGGCCTGCACAGCCTGGTGCGGAAGCCGACGGCGCCCATGAACTCGGCGTAGTCGGCCTGCCAGACGGGCCGGCCGTCGGCATCGCGGCGGACGACCACGCTCTTCATGTTGTCGGTGAGCACGGTCGCGGGCACGCCCAGCGCCGAGAACGCGTGTAGCATCCCGATGAGGAGGTTCTCCTGGCGTGCGTTCGGGAAGAACTCGACGTGGGCGCTTCCGCAATGGTGGCAGACCATGGCGAAGCAGGCGATCCGCGCCCGCTCGCCGCCGGGGCGCTCGACCGCGACGAAGCCCCAATCCATCTGGTATGCCTCTCCGGGCGCCGTCCTGAAGCGCTGCCCGCGGCCGCCTTGCGGGGCCGCCTGCCGCCTCCTCGCGGGCACGAGGTCCCGGTGCGCCGCGATATATGTCTTCACCGTGGTGAGGCCGCCGGCGTAGCCCTGGCCGAGCAGCCGCTCGAATATCACCTGCGAGTTGGTGACGCCCTTTCGCAGGAGGTCGTCCACCAGGCCGGTGTGCCCGGCGAGCACGCCCGATGCGGCCCTCCTCCCGCTGTTCCCGTGGGGCAGGGCCCTGAACCCGTGGGCCCTGACCGTCCTCGCCCGGGAGCGGGTGAGCCCCGTTCTCCTGCAGAACTCCGCGAGGTTGCATGCCTGCGGGTCGAACCCGTCGCCCTCCTCCGCGGCCATCTCCCGGAGCGCCGCGTCTATAATCTCCTGTAGGTCATCGTGTCTCTCGTTCACTGTTGATGTTCACTAAGAAGTGGTCCGAGTGATCACTGGGAAATAAGCACCGTG
>CAUFBM010000021.1 GCA_959023295.1 uncultured Collinsella sp.
TTTGCCTCTTGACAATGTCCTGCTCATATTAAAAGGAACGTCCCTAAGTGCCGACTGGTTGCATTAGGAGTATCATCGTCTGCGCAAATAAGCACGAAAGAGCATGTTAGAGATTGAGAGCGCATGGCTGACACCGTATCTAAGCACATTGATATGACCACCGGCTCGCTGTGGCGCAATATTCCCCTGTTCGCCTTCCCCGTGGCCGCCACGAGCATCTTGGAGCAGCTGTCGAACCTCATCGCCACGGTCATCATCGGTAACTTCTCGGGCGACCAGGGAACCCTCGCCATGGCGGCGGTCGGCTCCAATGTTCCGCTTACCAGTCTTATGCTCAACCTGTTTATTGGCATGTCGCTTGGCTCCAACGTGGTCATCGCCAACGCTATCGGCCGCAACGATCAGAACATGGTCAAACGCGCCGTCCATACCTCGATTTTAATGGCGCTCGTGGGCTTTGTCGTCATCGCACTGGGCGAGATCTTTGCCGAGCCCATGCTCGCCGCGCTCAACGTTCCCGCCGAAACCATGCCGCTTGCTTCGCTCTACCTGCGCGTCTTTTTGCTCAGCATGCCCTCGATCTTGCTCTACAACTTTGAGGCCGCGATCTTCCGCTCCGTCGGCATCACCCGCATGCCGCTGCAGGCGCTTGCCGTGTCCACCGTTCTCAACATTGGCCTGGATCTCATCTTTGTCCCCGTACTCCACTGGGGCGTCGCGGGCGTCGCCATCGCCACCGCCATCGCCTACACCGTCAGCGCCGCCACGCTCTTTATCCGCCTGCTCAAGACCGACTCCGTCGTCCGCGTCACCCCGCGCGACCTGGCTATCGACCCCGTCGCCCTCAAGCGCATCGTCAAGATCGGCCTGCCCGCCGGCATCCAAAGCGCCGTCTTTGCTGTCGCCAACATCATCATCCAGTCTGCCATCAACAGTCTGGGCACCGAGGTCATGGCCGCATCGAGCGCCGCCATGAGCCTGGAATACGTGTGCTACAACCTGCTCAACAGCTTTAGCCAGGCGTGCACCACCTTTGTGGGACAAAACCACGGTGCCCGCCAGATCGACCGCTGCACCAAGACGCTCAAGGTCTGCCTGGTCGAAGGCGGCATCGTTGCACTCACCACGATTATCGTTATTGTCGGCCTGGGGCGCGAGATCTTGTCGCTGTTCAACAGCGATCCCAACATCGTCTCGATCGGCTATATCCGCGTGTGCTCGATCTTCCCGGCATACGCCTTTAGCATGTTCTACGAAAACATGTCCGGTTACCTACGCGGCTTTGGCATCTCGCTTATGCCCGCCCTCATCACCATGATCTGCGTCTGCGGCATTCGCTTCTATTGGGTATTCTGCGTGTTCCCGCACTTCCGCACCTTTGCGAACATCATGATGGTCTACCCCATCAGCCTGGGCACCACGGCGTTCTTTATGGTCGTGGCGGTATTGCTCTGTCACCCGGCGCGCACCTACCGTCTGACGCAAGCCAAGACCGGGACGCGCTAGACACATCCAACAAGGTGGCGCATCGGCAACTAGCTCACGATATGCGAGCTCATATAATCGATAAAGCGCCTCGTGGCGATAGGCATGGTGTCCCAGCTGCGCCAGGCTGCCACCACGTCGCGCGAGGGGGCGTGCACGATGGGACGCACGCGAATATCGGCCTGCATGCCCTCAACGGTACGACGGTAGAGCATGCTCACGCCTAACCCCTCCTCCACCATCGCCATAATGGTGTAGTCGTCGGTAACCTCACTTGTCACATGCGGCGACAGCCCGTGCGCGGCAAAGGCATCGAGCACCAGACTCTGTTCGCCCTCATCCAGCAGCACAAACGGTTCGGACGCCAGGTCGGCAAGCGTCACCTTTTCCTTTGCCGCCAGCGGATGGGCAGCCGGCAACAGTGCCACCAACTCATCGTGATAGACCACGCGCTTCTGGAGCCCCGCGGTAAATCCACGTGCCGTAAAGCAAAAGTCAACCACGCCATCGTGCACCCACTGGGCGTTGCGCGTGTAATCGCCCTGCTTGAGGGTAAAGTGCACGCCCGGGTGCAGGGCCCCAAAGTCGCGAATCACGCGCGGCAACACGGTACGGCTCACGTTGGTAAACGTCGCAATGCGAATATCGGTCGAGGAGAGTCCCAGCAACTCCTGGCGCTTGCCCTCGAGCTCGGCCTCGGCAGTTACGATCTGGCGCAGATACGGCAGATACTGTTTACCGTCGCGCGTAAGCGAGACACCCTGTTTGCCGCGCTCGATAAGCGTGGTGCCCAGCTCACGCTCGAGCGCCTTGACCGCCTGGCTCACCGCGCTTTGCGTATAGCCCAGCTCATCGGCTGCACCCTTCAGGCTGCCGCGATCGACCACCATACAAACAATCTGATACCGCGATGCCATCGTGCCTCCACGTCGATGTAGCCGTAAAACGTTTTGCCAGGGCTTTTTCTAACAACATTAGCATTTCTTAATCATACTGAAGATACATTCGCTTTACTACATCAATATCTGGGAGCAGAATCCTCTTTGCGAAACCGTTCTGTAACAAAAGGAGTCCCATGGATCGCAAAAAAGCAATCGCGCTCTCATTTTCCGTTCCCGTCGCATGGGGCTTTTCGTACCCCCTCATGAAGATCGGCATGGACAGCATGAACGCCACGAGCATCGTCGCGCTGCGCTGCATCATAGCCTTTGCGGCCTGCCTGCTGCTCTTCCACAAGCACGCGCTGCGTATCAACCGTGACGTGATGATTCGCTCCGCCATCATCGGCGCCATTATGGCAACCGAACTCACCTGCATGTGCCTGGGCTCCAGCCTCACCTCCGCCTCCACCGCCGGCTTTTTGCAGAGCCTGACGGTCGTGATCGTGCCGTTTGCCAACGCCGCCCTGCTGCGTCGTGCCCCCGAGCGCAAAGTGCTCGTCGGCACCGCCATCGTCACCTGCGGTATGTTGCTGCTCTCGGGCGCCGACTTCACCAGCCTGAACCCGGGCGCGCTCATCATGCTGCTCTCCGCTTTTGTCTATGCCGGCCATATCATTGTGGCGAAGCGCTTTGTCGAAGATGTCGACCCGCTGGCCCTGGGCGTTTGGCAGCTGGGCTTCGGCTGCTTATTCTCGGGTATCGCCGCATTCACCTTTGGCGGTTTCACGCTTCCCGGCACGCCGAGCGAGATTGTCGTTGTCGTCGCGCTCGCACTCATCTGCTCTGCCTATGGCTTTATCACCCAAACGCTCGTGCAGCCCCACGTGCCTGCCGAGACCACCGGCTTCGCTTTCTCGCTCGAGCCGGTCTGCTCTGCCGTCTTTTCGTTCTTCCTGGTCGGCGAGGTCCTGAACCCCATCGCCTTCTTTGGCGCCACCCTCATCCTCACCGGCGTCATGGTGGCAACCGTCGAGCTTCCGCGCCTCCGTGCACATGGACAGGCCCGTATGGCAGGAGCGCCCGAGCGCGTCTCGTAGACCCCGTTCTTCATACAGCCGTGTCATAAAGGCAACCGGTGCGCCTTTACAATAGATGCCAACAGAGCATCTACCATAAAGGAGCCCCATGGACACCGCAACCCGCGACCACAACATAGCAACTTGGTTGGGCGATGCGCCGCAGCCGGTACGTGACACTACGAACCAGCTGCTCGAGCGCATCGCCCTTTTGCGTGCCGAGCAGACTATCTACCCGGCACAAGACGACATCCTCAATGCCCTCGCCTACACGCCGGCCGACCAGGTCAAAGTTGTCATCTTGGGTCAGGACCCTTATCACGGTCCCAATCAAGCCATGGGACTGTCGTTCTCGGTCCCCGCAACGCAAACCAAGTTGCCGCCGAGCCTGCGCAACATCTATAAGGAACTCAAAGCCGATCTGGGTTGCCCCATTCCCGCCACGGGAGACCTAACACCATGGGCACAACAGGGCGTCCTGCTCCTCAACACCACGCTCACCGTGCGCGAGCATGCCGCGAACTCGCACGCCAAACTGGGCTGGAGCACCCTGACCGACTACGTTATCGAACGCTGCTGCCAGCTGCCCCAGCCGGTAGTCTTTTTGGCATGGGGTCGCTTTGCCCAGCAGATGGTCGAAGGCAAGCTCGCCGCAATCGGCGCGGGCAAAGCAACCGGCAAGTTCTGCCTGGCCTCTACGCACCCCTCGCCGCTTTCGGCCAACCGTGCCACGGCAGAACTCCCCGCTTTTATGGGGTCGCGCCCCTTCTCCGCTGCCAATCGGCTACTCGAACAGCACGGCTCGACCCCCGTCAACTGGACTTGCCTCAGCTAAAAATCGATACATCAAAAACGCGCCCGACGGCTTTCCATCGGGCGCGTTTCCTATTCGGGCCAAATAAATTGTGTGCGGCCGGCCTCGCCGCCATCGATCAGCAGGCTCTGCCCGGTCATAAACCGGTTGGTCACGCCCACAAAGTAGATCCACTCGGCGATCTCTTGGGCGGTGGCCCAGCGTTTAAGCGGCGTGAGCTCCATAATCTGGTTCCACAGGTGTTCGTCTTCCATCACGCAACGGTTGAGCGGCGTGATAACGCCGCCCGGGTCCACACTGTTGGCGATGGCCTGCGGTGCCAGGCGGTTTGCAAGGTTCTTGGTGTAGGCGATAACGCCGCCCTTGCTGGCAGCATAGGCAGGAAACTCCGATCCCGTATGTCCGCTCGCCGACCCCACATTGACCACGGATTTGATAGCCAGTGTCGGCTTGGCGGCAAGCCCCTCCCCCACAAAGGCGTAGTGCTCGGTCACGTTGATGGTGCCACGCAGGTTGGCAGCAATATCGTCGGCCGAATCCTGCGTACCAGCAACGTTCACGATTACCTGGGGTTCAAGGTCGCCTGGAAACGAGTCAGGCTCGCGGACATCAACGATCAGATGGCGGTAGCGCTCGTGTTCGATCGCCGCCGGCAGCAGATCAAAGCCCACGACCTCGTGGCCCTCGTCCAAAAAGCGCTGCACGCACGCGGCTCCGATACCGCCCGAAGCGCCCGTGATCAAAACCCGCATACTTGCTCCTTAGGCGGTTGCGTGGCGCTCGAGGTACTCGGAACCCACATTCTCGCGCTCCCAGCCGCGCACGACCTTGTAGCCCACGGGGCTCAGGAAGACCTCGCACAGCAGCTCGGCGACAGCGCCGGTCAGCGAACACATAAGGACCTGCACCCAGGTCCAACCAAAGAACGTGTGGCTCACCACAATGGCAAAGACCAGGTTGTCGATAAACTGGCCAACACCCGTGGACACATAGGAGCGGAAGGCAAAGCTCGCAAAATTATTCTTTTTGAGCATGCGGCCGAGCGACTGGTTGAGCGTGGAGTTAACCACGGCAGAGACGAGCATCGCCAGCGAAGAGCCCAGCACCACGTACCAGGTGCCACCGATGGTAGCGTTAAGGGCAGTGTTAACCTCGATCATGCCCGTGTCGTAGTAGGCGCCCCACATACCGGGCGTGAGCGAGCATGCCCAAAAGCACAGGCTCACGGCCAGGTTGACCAGCAGCGCGAGGATAGAGATTTTGATGGATGCCTTGGCGCCAAAGCGCTTACAGATCATGTCCTGGCACAAAAACGAAACCCAGCTCACCACAAAGCCGCAATCGAGTGCCAGATACGGCAGGCTGATGAGCTCTTTGTTGGCCAGCAGGTTCATCATGATGACGCTCACGAAAAACAGCGAAACCGTTGCCGCGGGAATGCTCCGCAACAGGACCTTGTAGTCCTCCATGACCTTCTTGATCATTATGTACTCCTTTGGTTTTAGGTTTAACGAGCAGGATATCGGACCCGAACTGCTCGGACGCCCCGGTCTTGAGACGACGGTGGGTATGATAGCCGCTCACGCGGCATCAGGCAAGCAAATGGCGCGGCAGCCCCGCAGGGCCACCGCGCCGATGCGTTAAAAGGCCACGTTGCCAAACTCCGACAGGATAAGGTCGGGGTTGTGGTCGGTTGCCCAATCCACGTTCCACGGGCTCGTGAACAGCAGCAGCTTACCGCCGCGCATGTCCTCGACGCGCAGGGTGTCGCGCGTGAGCGAAAGGCCCGGGATATCGATGGTGTCGGGGTCGTTCTGAATCCAGCGGATGTCCGTATAGGGCAGTGGCTGGCGACGAACCTCAACACGGTACTCGGCCTTGAGGCGGCGCTCGAGTACCTCAAACTGCAGCACGCCGACCACGCCCACGATGACGCTCTCCATGCCGGCACCCAGCTCGCGGAAGATCTGGATGGCGCCCTCCTGGGCAAGCTCCTCCATGCCCTTCACAAACTGCTTGCGCTTGAGCGTGTCGACCTGCGTAATGCGAGCAAACATCTCGGGGGCAAACGTCGGGATCTGCGGATACTGCACGTGGCGCTTGCCGGAGCACACGGTGTCGCCGATGCTAAAGATACCCGGATCGAACAGGCCCACGATATCGCCCGCGTACGCCTCGTCCACGATGGCGCGGTCGTCGGCCATCATCGAGGTGCCCGTCGCCAGCTTGAGCTTGCGGTTGCCCTGCACGTGGAAGGCGTCCATGCCGCGCTCGAACTTGCCCGAGCAAATGCGCACAAAGGCGATGCGGTCGCGGTGGTTCTTGTCCATGTTGGCCTGGATCTTAAAGACAAAGCCGCTAAAGTCGTCACGGCAGGGATCGACCGGCTCGCTGGTGAGCGTATCGGTATAGGCGCGCGGCGTCGGGGCAAGGCGCAGGAACTCCTTGAGGAAGGGCTCCACGCCAAAGTTGGTGAGCGCCGAGCCAAAGAACGCCGGGCTCAGCTTGCCGCAGGCCACGGCATCCAAGTCGAGCTCGTCGCCGGCACCATCGAGCAGCTCGATGTCGTCCATCAGGTTCTTATGGTTCTCCTCGCCGATAAGCTCATCCATGGCGGGATCGCCCAACTCGGCCTCGACCTCGGCGACCTTCTTGGTGGCGTTGGCGTGGCCGTCGCCCTCAAAGGCGATAACGCGACGGGTCTGGCGGTCGAACACGCCGCGGAAATTGCGACCGCTGCCGATCGGCCAGTTCATGGGATACGTATTGATACCCAGGACGTTCTCAATCTCTTCCATGAGCTCAAACGGATCGCGAGCCTCGTGATCGAGCTTATTCACAAAGGTGAAGATGGGAATATGGCGCAGCGTACAGACCTTAAAGAGCTTTTTGGTCTGGGCCTCGACGCCCTTAGCGCCGTCGATGACCATGACCGCGGCGTCAGCAGCCATAAGGGTACGGTAGGTATCCTCCGAGAAGTCCTGGTGGCCGGGGGTATCGAGGATGTTGACGCAGGCGCCGTTATAGGTGAACTGCAGAACCGAGGAAGTAACGGAGATACCGCGCTCCTTCTCGATGTCCATCCAGTCCGAGACGGCATGCTTGGCCGAGCTCTTGCCCTTGACCGAGCCGGCGGTCTGAATGCTGCCGGTATAGAGCAGCAGCTTCTCGGTAAGCGTGGTCTTACCGGCGTCCGGGTGGCTGATGATCGCGAATGTGCGGCGCGACGAGATTTCATCCGACAGGCTTGCCATGCGGATCCTTTCTTGCATTGAGTGCATTACGTCGATGTAACCGCACTATTGTAGCCGCGAAATCCCGCTCTAGGGCGCCTATCAGGACAAATTCATCAGTTGGGGCCTAGGGTAGCAGTCGATGGCGGCACTCCGCAGCAGTTTGTCTCGATCTGTAACATCTAGACGGTTTTTGAACCTCTACCTGTTACAGATTTAGACAAACAGGTGGGCGTCCCAGAAAGATCTCGATCTGTAACATCTAGCCACTCAAAACGGGTCTATCTGTTACAGATTGAGATATAAGGATAGACGGGTGGCCAATGTCTCGATCTGTAACATCTAGCAGCCAAAAACTTCTCCAGTTGTTACAGATTGAGACAACCAGGTGGGGCCCGCCAGCAAAATCTCAATCTGTAACAGGTAGCCGTCCAAATCGGTTCCAGATGTTACAGATTGAGATGAATGAACGGGCGGACAATCCGTATTTACCTCTTGCATAACTGTGCATAGTGTATATATACTGTGCTTACCGGTTATATACACGTGTAGCCCAACAGCTAAGGAGCCGCTGTGGACATCATCCTATCCAATTCGAGCGATAAGCCTATCTACGAACAAATATCCTCGCAGGTCAAAGCTCAGATCCTTTCGGGCGTACTCACTGCGGGAGCCAAACTCCCCAGCATCCGTGCACTCGCGAGTGATCTTGGCGTGAGCGTCATCACCACCAAGCGCGCCTACGCCGACCTGGAGCAGCTCGGGTTTATCTGCACCGTGCAGGGCAAGGGCTGCTTTGTCGCCGAGGGCAACCAGGAGCTCTTGCGCGAAAACCAGCTCTGCCATATCGAAGAGCTGCTTACGCAGGCGGCAGAACAAGCCGAAGCCCTGGGCGTCACGCGCGACAAACTGCACGAGATGCTCGACCTGGTAGCCCCCGAAACCATGCAGCAGCCATCTGCAAGAAAGGCTATACCATGCAAAACTTGTTAGAACTCAAAGGTGTCTCACGCCGCGTGAGCGACCGTTTTTCGCTGAGCGATGTCACGCTCGCTGTGGAGCCCGGCCAGATCGCTGGCTTTGTGGGCGCAAATGGCGCCGGCAAGACGACGACCATTCGCGCCGCGCTTGGGCTTATCAAACTCGATGCCGGCGAGGTGCGCCTGTTTGGGCAGCGCTGTGGCGCCGACGCGCCCGATGAGACACAGCGCTGCCTGCGCTCCCGCGTCGGTCTCGTCCTGGACACATGCCCCTTCCCTTCAACGCTCAAGGTGGGCCAGATCGAGGCACTCGTAGGCCAGGCGTACCCCACGTGGGACCGCAAAACGTTCGCCGGATTCATCGACCGATTTGGCCTCGATCCCAAGACAAAGGTCAAGGACCTCTCCCGCGGCATGGGCATGAAGCTGCAGCTTGCCTGTGCACTCAGCCACAATGCCAAACTGCTCGTTTTGGACGAAGCCACCGCGGGCCTCGATCCCATGGCACGCGAGGAACTGCTCGATGAGCTGCTTGCTTTTGTCGCCGACGGCCAGCACAGCGTGCTGCTCTCGAGCCACATTACGTCCGACCTCGATCGCGCCGCCGACCGCGTCATCTGCATCGATAACGGCTCGATTGTGTTTGACCTGCCGCGCGAGGACATTACCGACCGAGCCGGCATCGCCCACTGCACCCAAGCGCAGGCCGCCGAGCTTATGGCTTGCGTCGAAGGTGCCCATGCCGCCCGCCACGCCTACAGCGTGGACGTGCTCGTGCCCAACCGTCGCGAAACGCTCGAGGCCTTTCCCGAGATTCCCTGCGATCGGGCAACCATTGACGACTATCTTCGCCTCACGCTGAAAGGGGCTTCGAAATGAAACGCGCCTTTATGTCCGAGCTCGCCATCGCTCGCACGCTCATCCCGAGCATTGCGGGCGTCGGCCTGTTCATCTTCGTCGTGCTAACCCTTGCCAACGCATCGGACGGCGATTCCGGTATGAGCGCCGGCGCCTGCGCGGTCAGCGCCATGTCGCCCATCATAATCATGAACTCACTGGCTGGCTACGATAACCAAAACGGCTGGGAGCGCTATCGGGCAACGCTGCCGTTCTCGCGCAAAGAAATCATCTGCGCACGCTACCTGTGCATTATTGCTTTCTCGGCCGTCATGGCATGCGCCGCCGTGCTTTTGAACATCATCGCCCTTCCGTTCTTCGATCCCACGGGCATTCCCTTGACGGGACAGACCGTCTTTGAGATCACAATAGCCTCCGCCGCATCGATGCTCATCTCCCTCATGATGGTGTTTTTGGCTCAGCCGCTGTTCTTTCAATTTGGACACATGGAGGCGCTGCGCCTTTCCGTCGGCCTGTTTGCCCTGATGGGCTGCGGTACCATGGCAATGCTGAGCTCTTCCAACCCCATCAGCAACTGGCTTATGTCGATTGCCGGAGCGAATCCCGATCCTGCCGTCCTTGGCGGTCTGTGCGCAGGAATTGCCGTACTGGCCCTCGCGCTATGTGCAATCAGCTGCACCGTCAGCACCAAGGTCTATCGGGCACGCGACCTGTAATCGACAGCCAAAGGGCTTGGGCTGCACGCCACCTCATTTACTAGATAAGACGAAGCAGCAACAACGCCGCCGCCCTTCGAAGCATGCCGTTTAGCTCTTGGCAACCAAAGAAAGGCCGACGGTATATTGAAGGTGAATGGTTTTCCGCGAAGTGAACGAGTAAAATCAGCACCCCGTATCATCGACATTTTTATGGGCTTAATTCCTGCGGTTTTTGCCTAGGAATCCTGCGGTTTTATTCGAAAAAAGTGTGCATGCTCCAGGGGTCCATATTTACTCGTTCACTTCTCGGAAAAACATTCACCTTCAATTCGAGCCTTCACCAAATGGCTCCCCGGAACATAACCCCCGTCTCGCCGCGGCCATATCAAACCTTCATGGAGGGGCGGTATCCTCATGTCCATAAAACTCGCAGGATAAACCCATTATCCAAGGAGGCACCGCACCCGTGTCGTGGGTTGTCGCAGCATTTGCGTCAGCATTCTTTGCCGGCATCACATCCATCTTGGCCAAATGCGGCATCAAGCAGACCGACTCCGATGTCGCGACGGCCATTCGCACCTGCGTGGTGCTCGTTTTCGCCTGGGCAATGGCGGGCATTTCTGGATCCATTGGAACCATTGGCAGCATCGAACCCAGATCCTGGCTCTTTCTCGTCCTCTCGGGACTCGCTACCGGTGCTTCGTGGATCTGTTACTTTAAGGCGTTGAGCATCGGAAATGTCAATAAGGTCGTACCGGTCGACAAGATGAGCACCGTGCTCGCCGCGCTGGTCGCCATCGCGCTTTTTGACG
Organism: uncultured Collinsella sp.; assembly: GCA_959023295.1. Lineage (GTDB taxonomy): Bacteria > Actinomycetota > Coriobacteriia > Coriobacteriales > Coriobacteriaceae > Collinsella. Next base: position 10,838 of record CAUFBM010000021.1, read on the forward strand.
AGACGAGCAACCTTGCGGTTAAGCTCGTGGGAACCGCTGCCATCACCCTCGGCACGTTTTTAATGATCGAGAAGAAGCAGTCCGCCGAACCCGAGCAGCAGCAAGACCGAACCTGGCTCGCTTACGCCTTCGGCGCCGCCGTGTTCGCGGCACTCACCTCCGTCCTCGCCAAGATCGGCATCGAAGGCGTCGAGTCAAACCTGGCCACGGCAATCCGCACCTGCGTGGTACTGGTTATGGCATGGGCAATCGTGGCAGCCAAGGGAAAACTGGAGCAGGTCGCGCACGTTGACCGGCGCGAACTCACATTTCTCGCAACATCGGGCATCGCGGCTGGAGCATCGTGGCTGCTCTATTACTATGCCATCGCTGCAGGCCAGGTGAGTGTCGTGGTGCAGATCGACAAACTATCGATTGTCGTATCGGTGCTATTTGCGCGCCTGGCATTCAACGAAAAACTCTCCCGCCGCAGCGCCATCGGTCTCGTCCTCATCGTACTGGGCACCGCCGCGCTTGCAATTTGGAAGTAGCGCCGATACCGAACGAAATCCAGTCCACCCGCAAATCCGTGACACAGCGCCCGCACCGGACTTGAGATGTTTGTACTGACCGCGCGCTGCCGTGCTACTTGCGCAGCGGCTTGGGCAGCGGGATGCCGGCGGCGATGACGGCCGCGATGATCATGCAGACGATGCCCTTGAGCGGGAAGCACATGAGCAACAAGCCCACGACCATAACGGGTTGGCGCATGACGGCGCCCATCGTCGATGCCGTGCAGACGGCGACGCAAAAGACCGGATCTGCGCCGGTGAGGATGGCAAGGCCATAGCCCAGGCTTACGCCCGAGAAGATAACGGGGAAGAAGTGGCCGCCGCGCCAACCAAGGTTGATGAGGGCGGGCGTCAACATGGCCTTAACAAGACCGGTCGCGATAAGCACGCCGGCGGGAATGGTGAGGTAGGTCTCCATAAGTACATCGGCCTGGGTCTCGCCGGCAAACATGGTGTAGGGCAAGACCGTGCCGCAGATGGCGAGCGCCAGACCAGCCAGCATGGCCTTGACGACAGGACGCTCCCCTATTGCATGGGACAGCGCCTCGCTCGCGTGCTCCGAGACAAAGTACAGCCAGCCGCAAATTGTTCCGATCAGCGACAGAGGGATGAGCCAGGTAAGCTCCAGGTTGCCCACCTCGGCGGACTCGAACCTGGGCATGCCCATGCCGCCGCCCATAAGCTGGCCGAGCAGCAGATAGGTGCCCAGGCCGCCGGCAATCGCAATACCGTAGACCACAGTCTTCTGTGCCTTGGGCAGCTTGATGGTGATCTCGCCGGACGCGGACTCATCGTCATTAGCACCCTGGCCGTCGGCGCTACCGGCGAGCGGCGCCACAAAGCCAAAGACGGGCGCGGTAAAGAGCGCCGTCAGCGCGGCCTGGGTGCCCAACAGCGTGAGCTCCCTGAACTCGGCGCCAAAGCGGTGCATGCGATCGCCGACCCAGCTGCACAGACCCGCGATGACGCCGGTCAGGCCGGCCTCCGGTCCAATGCTGCCGCCAAACAGCAGCGGCAGCAATGCCGCGAGCGAAAGCTTGCCCAGGTTGTCGTACGGGTAGCGCCCGTCTTGTTTGACCTTGGCCATCACCTGGTTGAGGTCGTCGGTCTTGGTGCCCGCAATCTTTTCGTACAGACCGATTAACAGGCCGCCCAGCAGGCAGACGAAAAACGGGTACGGCAGAAAGCCAAACGGGCCGCTGGCAAGCTCGGGCGAGGCGACGCCCAGCATATGCGGAATCTCGGTCCATAAATAGTCGATACCGTGCTCCATCGCAAAGAAGAACAGCCAGACCGCGGCGCCCGCAAACGCACCGGTCACAGCCACGCTCACTAAAAACAGTGCTCGGTTTTTGGGTTTTGCAAGGTTATCCATCGGGGCCTCCCGTGGTCAAAGTCGGCATAGATACGTTTTATTGTAGAGCGAGCGTTGCCCGAACGAGCCAACCGTCTGCGCTGCAAACGGCACCATTGGGAGTCATAGTGGGGCAGGCTCAAGACTTATCCATTAATAATCGAGGCAATCTCGCGCAAATCGTCGGCAAAGTAGATGCCGTGCTGGCGCTGCGGGCTCGAAAGTCCTTTATCAATCATGTGTCCGAGCAGCGCCTTGAGATCGTTGTAGTAACCGTCCAGGTTATACAGGATGCACGGCGCGCTCAGATGCCCCAGCGACACGGCCGACATGACCTCGGCAATCTCCTCGAGCGTACCCGTCCCGCCGGGAAAGGCAATGAAGGCATCACCAAGCTCGATCATCTTGGCCTTGCGCTCGGCCATGTCGCTCGTCACGATGAGGTCGTCGATACCGTCATGTTGAAACTCGGCCTCGATAAAAAAGCTTGGCTCCACGCCGGTCACGTGCCCGCCAGCATCGAGCACGCTATCGGCAAGCGCGCCCATCAGCCCCGACTTGGACCCGCCGTATACCAGCGCGTGGCCGTTGGAGCCAATCCATGTGCCGAGCTGCCGCACCGCAGGCAGAAACGCCGGGTCGTTACCGACGCTTGCGCCCAGGTATACCGTGATATCCATATTCAGTCCCCCTCGTCATGACGCGCGGCGCCCGTTCTAGCGTTGGCGTCGGCGATATTCGCGCACACGGCGCGATGGGTCGGCAAGCTCGTCACGATCGAGCTCTTCCAAATGCTCAAGATCGTCCATAAAGCGCGCCATGGTGTCCTTTTGGCGCATCTTGATGAGCGTATTGCAGTAGTTCACCGCCACGCCCGTGAGCATGGCGATGTAGAAGATGCTGATGACGCTCAGGACGACGGTGATAGCGCGGGCAACCGGCGTCTCGGCCGGGATATCACCAAAGCCGATCGTCGAGACGGTCTCAAAGCTAAACCAGAGGCCATCGCCAAACGTAAGGGTCGTGGGCTCGGACAGCCAGACGGCCGTCGAGCACAGCAGATAGAAAACGAGGAACAGGCCCGTGATGCGCGCAAAGCCAGCCTGGCGCAACACGTCGGCAAGCGTCCTCAACTTGTTCATCGCGACCCCTTTTCCCAGACGCCCAATCACATTCGCTCGGTATTGTCCCACAACCGGCACTTGGGCAACCGGCAGTCAGGGACGTTCCTTTTGTGCCGGCAGTTAGGGACTGCTCCCAACTGCCGGGAGTGACCGTTTAGCGGTGCGGTGGCTGAGTGGGCAGGTTGAGCTGGTATCCTTATGTGATATTGTCTCGACTCGATAGGATTTCATGTGAAACCTTCCACCGTCCTTCGTTTGACTCTATATCGCACCCTGGCCGTCGCGCTTGCCGCACTCGCCGTACTGAGCGCCGCCATGCCCGCCCCTGCCTTTGCCGCCGACTCCGACCAGCAGGTCAAGACGGTCCGCGTTGGCTGGCTCGTCAACAACAAAGGCTTCCAGGAAGGCACGCCGGGCGAGCGCCTCTCGGGATGGGGCTACGAGTACCTCCAGACCCTCTCGTATTACACAAAGGGCTGGCAATACGAATACGTTAGCGGCACCTTCTCCGAGCTTATGGACATGCTCGAGGCGGGCGAAATCGACCTCATGCCCAACATCTCGTATTCGGCAGAGCGCGAGCAGAAGCTGCTCTTTTCCTCGAACCCCGAGGGCACCGAGCGCTACTACATCTACGCCAGGCCCGATCGCGACGACCTTGCCAAAGGCGACCCCCAGGCGCTCCAAGGCCTTACCATCGGCTGCAACGCCGGCGTTATGCAAACTATCGTCGGCCAGCAGTGGCTCGCCGACGAAGGCGTTACCTGCACCTATAAAGAAATCGACACCGGCAGTGCCCTCTTTGAGGCGCTTGCAGACGGCGAGGTCGACGCCGTCATCATGAACGACACCATTTCGTCGCCCGATGCGTCACCCATGTTCTACGTAGGCTCGAGCGACTACTATTTTGCCGTTCCCAAAAGCCGCCCTGATCTGATGAACGACATCAACGCCGCCATGACGGCAATCGCCCGCGTCAACCCGCGCTATAACGACGAAGTCAAATCGAGCTACTCGGCCCAAAACAGCGGCTCATCATCGCTCGCCGGCACCGAGACCTCCTGGCTCAAAGCAAACGGCAACACCATCACGATTGGCTATCTTAAAAACCAACTTCCCTATTGCACGCAAAATGACGACGGCGAGATGGAAGGGTCGCTCGCCTCGCTTGCAACGACGCTGCACGACAAGTTTGGCATTACGGTTAAAACGGTCGCGATCTCAAATAACCAGCAAATGCTCAAAGCCCTTTCCAACGGAACCATCGATGTCGCCCTGCCCCTGTTTCGCGACTACTGGCTTGCCGAACAGAAAGGGGTCATTCAGTCAAACCCGATGGGAACGGTTTCCCTAACCGCCATTCACAGCAGCAACAACCCGAACAGCGACCTTAAGAAAATCGCTTGTACACAGGACGCGATCGTCAACCATTCTGCGCTCGAGAGCCTCTTCCCCGACGCAACGATCACCGATTATCCGAATGGCAACGAGGCGCTCGAAGCCCTCAATAAGGGGGAGGCTAGTTGCATCATTGTCCCCAGCACGCGCCTGAAAACCATCCGCGACACCTACAACATCGAGGATTTCCAAACACAGGAGCTCACCGGCACGGCACAGCTATCGTGTTTGATTTCGCGCGGCAAGCCCGAGCTGTTAGGAATCATCAATAAGGGCATCGTCAATGCCGGCGAATCGCTCTCTGCAAGCAGTTATTCCCCCACATCGTACTCGGCGCAAGAATCGGATGCGTTCCGACTTCTCTACCGCAACCGCATCGTCATTGCGGCAGTCGTCATCTGCATTTTGCTCACCGGCATCGTCATCCTTGTCTGGTCGCTTTACCGCGCACAGGAGGAACGGCAGAAAGCCGATGCCGCCAACGCCGCCAAAACCGCTTTCCTCACGCGCATGAGCCACGACATCCGCACGCCGCTCAACGGCATTCTGGGGCTCATCGAAATTGAGGAATTGAGAGAAGGCGACATGCAGGTCGCCCGCGAAAGCCGCGCCAAGGCGCGCGTTGCCGCCAATCACCTGCTGTCACTGATTAACGACATCCTCGAGATGGGCAGGATCGAGGAGCGCAAAGTGACGCTCGAGCACGAATCATTCAACCTTAAAGAGCTGTGCGACAATGCGCTCGTACTGTGCAAGCTCCGCGCATCGGACCGCGGCATAACCATGCTCGACACCAGCGAGCCCTACGCTGTCGACCAATATATGATCGGCAGCCCCACCCATATTCGGCAGATCCTTGTCAACCTGCTCGACAACAGCATCAAGTACAACAAGCACGGAGGCACCGTCACGTTCTCATCGACCATCAAACCGGTCGACGACGAGCACGCCGTGTTTTGCTTTAGCGTCTCGGATACCGGCATTGGTATGACATCCGAGTTTTTGGCACACATTTACGAGCCGTTTGCCCAGGAAGGCGACGATGCGCGCAGCAAGTTCCAAGGAACCGGCATTGGCATGTCTATCGTCAAATCGCTCATCGACATGATGGGCGGCACGATTGAGATTTCGAGTGAAGTTGACGTGGGAAGTACGTTTAACGTCCGGATTCCGCTCGAGATCGACAAGAACCCTCAGGCAAAAGAACGTACGGACGAGCAGGCATACAGTTGCTCGCTTGCCGGCATGAACGTTCTTTTGGCCGAAGACAACGAGCTCAATGCCGAGATTGCCCAGGCCCTGCTCGAAAGCGAAGGCATCGTCGTAACTCGCGCCGCCGACGGCAAAGAAGCGGTCGAACTATACACTAGTCGTCCCGCCGGCAGCTTCGATGCGATCCTGATGGACATCATGATGCCGGGCATGGATGGCTACGAGGCAACCCGCGCGATTCGCCTGAGCGAGAAGGCCGATGCGGACGACATCCCCATCATCGCGCTCACCGCCAATGCCTTTGCCGAGGACGCCAAGGCGGCACACGATGCCGGCATGAACGCCCATCTGCCCAAACCGCTCGACTTTAACAAGCTCAAAAACATCCTCGCCCGCATCAAGAAAAACGGAACTGTTTCGCTATAGTTTGTGCTCACCCACCATGCACAGTTAGAAAGGAAGCCAACGATGTTTAGGCCCCTGCGTCGAAAGAAACGCGCCATCACTGACGAGGAAGCACGTGAACTGCTGATCACCTGCAAGCGCGGCGTCTTTGCCGTCAACGGCGACGATGGCTACCCGTATGCCATTCCCGTCAACTACTTCTTTGACACCGAGCACGACAAGATTTATTTTCATGGCGCCAAGGCTGGCCACAAGGTCGATTCACTCAGGCGTGATGACAAAGTCTGCTTTACCGTTTACGGCAACGAGTGGTACAAGGACGATGACTGGGCTCCCTATGTTATGAGTACCGTGGTCTTTGGCCGTTGCCGTCTGGTAGATGAGGCCCCCGCGTTTATCGAGGACAAAGTCCGCCAGCTCGCGCTTAAGTATTACCCTTCCGCCGAAGAAGTCGAGGAGGAAATCGCCAAAGACATCAAGGGCGTCCAACTCTATGAGATTTCGATTGAGCATCTTTGCGGCAAGCAGATCCATGAAAAGTAAGCCTAAAAGCAGGTCTTGCAAATAGCGATATGGCCCAGTTCCAACCCACCTTGGAACCGGGCCATATGTTTACGAAGCGGCGGCTATGTGCGCAAGCGCCTCAACGAGATCCTGAGAACTCACGGGTTTGCTCAGATGCGCGTTCATGCCCGCCTCGCGCGAAAGCCTACGGTCGTCGGCAAAGGCATTGGCGCTCACGGCGATAATCGGCGTGGTCGCGGCGTCCTCGCGATCGAGCGCTCGAATCTGACGCGTGGCCTCAAGGCCATCGATGCCGGGCATCATGATGTCCATCAATACCACGTCGTACTCGTGCGGCGCACTCGCGGCAAACGTCTCGACGGCAGACTCGCCATCTTTGACATGTGTCACGACGGCACCGGCGCGGTCGAGCGTAAACTGTGCGATCTCGGCATTCAGGTCGTTATCCTCTACGAGCAAAACGCGCAGGCCCTGGAGCACGTCGCTGTCGCCTGCATCCACGCGAACTGCCTGGGGAATCTCGGAACTCTTGCACTTCTCAAACGGCAGGCAAATGGTAAACGTCGTTCCCTGCCCCAAGGCGCTTGTAAAGCTCATGGTTCCGCCCATAAGCTCGACCAACTGCTTGGCAATAGACGCGCCCAGGCCAGTTCCCGATGAAGCGCCTTCCACTTGTTGTTCCTCGCGGCTAAACGGCTCGTAGAGGTGCTGTTGAAACTCCTCGCTCATGCCAATGCCGTTATCGGCGATCGTGTATTCATAGACGGGGACACCGTCCACCGGCTCCACCTCGCGGCATGTCAGGCGAACATAGCCGCCCTGGCGGTTGTACTTGACGGCATTACCGGCAATATTGAGCAACAGGCGCTTGAGGTGCGTCACGCTCACCCGGGCATAGGGATGATCAAGAGTCCGTTGGTCGCAGATAATTGTCACCAGGCGCTCCTCGGCTTGGCGCTCCAGAATATCGCACACCTCACGGTTGAGGGCCACCATATCTGTAGGCACGAGATTCAGGTCGACCTGCCCGCTCTCCAAGCGGCTCATATCGAGTGCCTCGTTCGCAAGGTCGAGCAGCAGTCCCGATGCCGTCCAGATCTTTGAGCGGCACTCCGTCTGCTTTTGCAAGTCGTCTGCGTTGGCATTGCCCACCTCGACCATACCGCGAATGCCGTTGATGGGCGTGCGCAGGTCGTGACTCATACGACGCAAAAACTCCGTCTTTGCAGAGTTGGCAGACGAAGCTTCGCGCGCCGCTTTTGCCAGCTTGTCGCCATAGTCGCGCTCCTGCAGCAACAGGTCGGCAAAGCGTTGGCTCTCGGCGCGGCGGCGCACCAACACAACAGTGGCTATAACACCGCCGTAGAGTGCCAACACACTGGCAACAACAGCGGCGACAACCTCAAAGTAACGCTGCGCGGGAGCATAGGTGTACACGTAAAAATCGCGCGCTTTACCAAATGTGCCCAGATACCACTCGCCGTTGGCGTTGACCAATCTGACCCTACCAACCAGGCAACGCTCCTTGATACCGTCGACAATGACGGCATCCGTCGCAGGCAAATCGAACACGCCCGACATGGTGGGCTCGACAGCATTGGTCGCAACGACCTTACCGTCGTTTTCAATCACGATGTTACCGCTATCGATGGTCTCATAACCATCGAGCAAGCTCTGCAGCTTGAGCGTATTGCTCGCGACCGCCTTGGCGCTCTGGTGCCTCACCGCGACAACGATGCCCTCACCGTCCCGCCGGGCCACGCAGCCAATGTCTGCGACCGAGTCGTCCGCAAGCGCAATGCGAGCGGTATAGGACTTAAGCGGATGGGCTGCCACCTCCAGCACAGGTGCCTCTTTGAGATTCGCAGCGAGCGACTCGTAGCCCACGTCATCCTTCGAGGACTCGGACACCAAGTTGCCCGATGCATCCGTTACGATCAGCGCTGTCACATTAAACTGGTCAGCATATTGCTCCAACGTAGCGTTATCCACCGAGCCGTCGCGCTCCATATCGCGCGCCGCCTCTCCGGCGATCTCCATAACGCGAATCAGGTTTTTGGTCGCATAGGCGCTGTTGAACGCATCGCAGGAAAGGCTCTGTGTCGCCACGTAATCGACAACGTCGGCAAAGCGCTGCTCGGCCTGAGCTGTCGTGTAGGCGTAGCTCGTCACGCCGGCAACAATCGAGAGCGCTATCCCCAACAGGACGACGATGAGCCATTCCCGTGCCGAACGATCGCCCCGCTCCTGAGCGGTGTGGTCGGACGCATCAATCATGACAGGCCCTCCACATTCAAAAACGGCGAAGGGTCATCAAAGTACTTTGACACCAGGCGTTCCATGGTGCCATCGGCAAGCATTTCTTGGTAGGCGTGGGTGAGCTTAACGTCAATGCCGCGTGTGTCGTTGAGATCGAAAGCGGTGCCCAAACCAACCTCTAGCAGCGGCTCAGACAGAATGCGATACGTCACGCCATAGTCTTTTTCGTAAGTAAGCAGCGAGGACTCATGCGCGGCGATGGCGTCGACTAGGCCCTCGACAAGCGCCGGGTTCAGGTACGAGCGGTCCGAAAAGCTGTAGAGCTCCTTAATCTGCGGAACGTTTTGGTTGGTGTGATTGAGCAGAATCGATTCGGGCTTGGTGGTGGACTGGACCGCCACGACCCTACCCTCAAGATCGGCAAGCGTGTAGATATCGCTTTCGGGATCGACAGCAACCACCTGTCGGCTCGCAAGGTACGGCCCCGCCCAGCGATACTCGCCTTCGCGGCCCGTCATACTAAAGCTGCCCATGACGCAATCGAGCTCGCCGCTCGCCAGCAGCTCTTTCTTCTTTTCCCAGTCGATCAGCTGGTACTTTGGCTTGTAACCAATGCGGCCCAAAGCCTCGGTCAAAATATCGACATCCAGGCCAACAATATCGCCGTACTCGTTGCTATACACAAACGGTGGATAGAGGTCGCTGCCAACGTTGAGCGTCTTAAGGTTGTCGTCTTTGACCTGCGAGGCGGCTGCGCCTTCTGATGCAGACGCCGCGGCCCCATCATTCGACCCGGAACAGCCAGCTATCGCCACGACAAAGGCGCCCACCACTGCAAGCGCAACAAACAACGATATGGCGGCCGAGCGACGAGGTCTTTTCATCGAGCTCCAGACGATCCTGTTTACAGACTCAAGAGCAAAGATATTAGCAGACAAAACCGCGCTTGCGCTCAATGGTTACAGATGCTTTACCATACGGGGCCTTCCAGCCAATCTGGCAGACAGCCCCGCATGCAGCGCTCACTTACCGTGCATTAAAAACGTAGCGGTCCAGGCGCTCGCACGCCTCCCTTACACGCGAAAGCGGCAGCGCCAGATTCACGCGAATGTGGCGAGGTCCATGGAATGGACGGCCGTCCTGATAGCCCACGCCCACACGTGTGCCCTCGTCGAGCAGCCACTGAATATCGCGGCCACGCTCGCGGCACCACTATGGGAATGCGGACAAATGGCCGGTTAGTCTTGCGCGTCGTTGATAGCGGTTATTGTCAACCTGGCGCCGTCGACCGTAAACGATATGTCGAGCCCGGCGTAAGCCAAATGGTAAATGCGGCTTGGCTCGTGCTTGCTGCCCGCGCGGCGCGGATCCTGGCGAAGGACCTCGACCAAGCCGGGGAGCTTTGCAGGCGGGACCGTATCTTTCAGCGCTTGCGGGAACTCAACATCGAGCTCTTGCCACGGCGCGTCCTCAATCCAGCCGTCGGCCGCATCCGGATGACAGTCCGCAAACGGAATGTAGGGCTTGATATCGTAGATGGGCGTGCCGTCGCGCAGATCGGCCCCCAGCACATGGATGATGGGGCCATCGTCGGTAAGCTCGATGCGATCGAGCTTGACGCAGGTGAGGCCGATGGGATTGGGGCGAAACGGACTGCGCGTGGCAAACACGCCCACGCGCTCGGCCCCACCCAAGCGCGGCGGACGCACGGTTTTCGACCACTTGGCATTGGTGCCGGACCTGTCCTGCGCCTTGGCATCGACGGCAATATCCTTGGCCGTGCCGCCGGGCGTGCCGTTTTCAAAACGCCACAGCAGCCATAAGTGAGAGAAAGAGTCCAGGCCCTCAACCGCTGCATTGGAGGCAAATTCCGGCTCAAAGATGATGCGCCCCTGCAGATGGGGCGCCAAAAAGCTGTTGCGCGGGATGCCGAACTTCTGCGGCAGATCGGTATGTATGTGTGCGATAGGTTCCATGCCGGTCATTGTACGGCATGAGGGCATGGGCGCCTCGCACAATCCCCCATCGCGACCGCCCAGCATGCAACCAACGGTTGCTTGGAAGGGCGTTGGCCACCGCGTATGCTTAAAGCCACAAGCAGCAGAAAGGAGCCGTCATGGCCTTTGCAGAAAAGCTCGTCGCCGTCCGTCGCGCCAACAAGCTCACCCAAGAGCAGCTCGCCGCCAAGCTCTATGTCACGCGCCAGGCCGTCAGCCGTTGGGAGCGCGGCGAGGTCACACCGGGCATCGACATGATGAAGCTCATTGCCGCCGTGACCGGCGAGCCCCTGTCTCACCTGCTCGAAATGCCCGAGCACTATTGCCAGAGCTGCGGCATGGTGCTCACGCCCGACGACTGCGGCACCGATGCCCACGGCGCCACGACCGACCATTACTGCAAGTGGTGCTACGACCACGGCAAGTACACCTACGAGACCACGATGGAGGCGATGATCGAGGACTGCGCCCCGCGTCTGGCGCAAAACGCCGGCATGTCGCTCGACGAAGCCGTCTCGCTCATGGGCGCCGTCCTGCCGCAACTGGAGCGCTGGCGCACCGTGCAGGAAAACGAGGAGCGCTACGGAGCCGAAGCCCGGGCGCGCTATGGCGATGAGGCCATCGACGCGGCAAACGAAACGTTGCTGGACATGGATTCTCAGACATGGAACGACATGAAAGAACTTGAACGCGCTATTCTGGGTCAGCTCTCGATTGCCATGAGTGACGGAGATGCGGACGGAAACGAGGCTCGCAAGCTTGTCGCGATGCATCGTCGTTGGATTGGTCTCAACTGGGGACGCGAACCCCAAGACGAAGCATACCTGGGCCTCGCCCACGGCTATCTTGCCGACCAGCGCTTTATCGACTACTACGACAAGCCCTGCGGCACCGGAGCCACGGCGTTTTTGGTTCAGGCCATCGAGTCGTCGCTGAATCGCGCATAGACCGCGGCAGCTTTGGGTATTTCAATCGAAACCTCAACCGATTGGAGACCCATGGCTACTGATCACGAGCTCGAGCTGTACGTTATGACCGGCTGCCCGTATTGCATAAAGGTCAAGCGCTTTCTGGACGATAACGGCGTGACCATTCCCGAGCGCAATATCTCGACCGATACCGAAGCCGAACAGACACTCATCGCCGTCGGCGGAAAACGCCAGGTTCCCTGCCTGTTCATCGACGGCAAGCCACTCTACGAATCGAGCGACATCATCGCATGGATACGGAAGAACCTGCTCTAGTGCAACATATTCATCGGGGACGTTCTTAAATGACTAGTCGTTAAAGAACGTCTCCAATGGCTAGCTAGCCGTGGAAGCGGGCTATGGGTGCAAGTGGCTGCTCGCGAAAGACGCGCTCGACGGCGGCGCGGTATTCGTCGACCTTTTTAGTCTTGCGTACGAGTTTGTGAACGGTAGCGTGATCGGCGAAGGCGCATTTGGCGTAGAACCACCACTCCTTCATGCGAAAGACCGCATTGCCACCAATCTCTTCTGCATAGGCCGCGAATAGCATGTCGTGGAAACGCTGCAGTTCGGCTGCCGTGGCAGCAGGACCGCCGTTGACCATACGAGCCAGAGCGGGGTTCGCGAGCAGGCCGCGCCCCAACATCACATGGCGCGTGCCGGGATAGGCCTCCACCAGCGCGTCCATATCCTCAAGATCAAAAATGTCACCGTTATAGGCGACCGGAAACGGCGCACGCTCCAGCGTTTCGCCATAGAACTCCTTGCGCGGCGTGCCCGTATAGCGGTCCTTTTGTACGCGCGGATGCACGATCAGCTCTGCCAGCGGCATGCGGCAGTACAGATCGAGCACACGCTCATACTCGTCATCGCGTTCCAACCCCAGCCTGGTTTTTACCGACACCGGCAACGGCGACCGCTCGCACACGTCGCTCAAGAACACCTCGAGCTCGTCGAGGTTGCGCAAGAAACCCGAGCCCTTGCCCTTGGCAACAACCGTACCCGAGGGGCAGCCAAGGTTGAGATTGACCTCGCAGTAGCCCATGTCAGCGAGCACCTGTGCCGCCCACACAAACTCGTCCGCGTTCTTGGACATCAGCTGAGGCACCACGTTGAGCCCCTGGTTATTGGCAGGATCGATCTCCTTAAACGCCTTGCCGCCAAAGCGGTTTCCCACCCGCGGCGGCGGCAAAAACGGCGTGTAATAACAATCGAGCGCACCGAAGCACTCCGCATGCACGCGACGAAACACATGCCCGGTAATCCCCTCCATGGGGGCCAGCGAAAGGATCATCTACTCTTCTCTCATATCAACGAACATGACTAAGGGACTGCCCCTTTGTCATGTTCATTATGCCTTGTGCTTCAACACCACGCCATTAGCGCCATGTTAGAGCAACTGACGCCCTGCACTCATTTATACTCAAACGCATGCGTGCATCGCCCCCGAATAACGATGAGAGTCGAGGCCCCATGCAGCAGCTCACCGAACAAGAAAAGAAACGCATCCAGCGGTACTGTACATACCCCAAGATCGCAGCGACCGCGCTCGTCATGTCGTTCGTAGCATGCCTGTTGATGTTGCCGCTCCAAATGATCAACGATATCGCGTTCCACCAAAAGGAATTCCAACCCGCGGGCATATATACCGCCATCGCACTCACCGTAATCGAACTCGTCGTCTTTTGCTATTGCGCTCTTGCGCCGCGCTTTGGAATGCGGGGCAAACAGTGGAAGGAGCTGCAGAGCAGGCTTGCGGTAGCCCAAACCAACAAAGACCGCTCCGCGGAGGTCGCCGGCGTGCTTGCCACGCAAGCTGCCGGCCGCCTGCTCAAGAACAGCGATAACGATCTCGCGCGCAACCTGGGCGGTGCCGCCGAGGTTGCCAGCGCCGTAGGGGCAGTCGCCACGGCGGCAGACGTGCTGGCCGAGACCTCGAGCAATGCCGAGGCCATGGCAAACGCATACGGCGTGACGATTCCAAACGTCAATAAGCAGATCATAGCTCTCGCAGTGTTGCCCGCCATTGTGCTGCTTGGCGTCTACATCCCGCAGTTTGTCCAGGGAAATAACGAGCTTCAGGCAAGAAAGGCTGCAGCCGCCGAGCAGCTCGCCATCGCGCAAGATGCCTTGGAGCCCGCGTGCGAACGCGTCGCGGCAGACGACCCATACGAGTCGTATCACGACTACGGCTACCGCATTATCGGCTATCTGCGCGATAATGACCTCGGCGCTCAAGCAGCCTATGTCTACCTTTCTTTCGATGCAGACGGCATGCTCACGGACGCCGATTACACCAGCCAGATCGACCCCGAGGCAAGCCTTGCAGACAACCTCGCCCGCGCCGAGCAGGACATCGCGACGCTCTGTGCCCCGCTCAACGGGTTGGACATTTCCGTTGCCGCACCGGGCCTCCTCACGCCATGCAGCCTGTCGGATGAATTTAAACAGGCATTTTTAGCCGGATCCCTATATGAAGAAATCAGCATCAAGACGGAGGACGAATCTATCAAGTCGTACTACACCTTTGACACCGAGCCCGAGGAAGAGTTCGACGAGTACACCCATCCGGAAATTAGGCTCATGCTCTCCGCAAAGAAGAACTAAAGGCTTGCACTCTAATTGCCGCTCGCAAACATCGTCTATATCTCGAGGTCTAATACTTTTCCCGAGAAGTGAACGACCGTTTTTGGACCCCCGAAGCATCGACATTTTCAGACGTCAAAACCGCAGGATTTGGCTGACAAAACCGCAGGAAATTGCATCTCAAAAGTGTCGATGCTTCGGGGGTCCGTTTTTACTCGTTCACTTCTTGGAAAAGTATTAGACCTCGATTTACAAGCCACTCAATGTGGCAAAAGGGCTGTCCCTTTGTCACATTATTCGGAGCGTAGGGCTTCTACAGGGTCTTTTTTGGATGCGCTTCGGGCCGGCAGCAAACCGGCAACGACCGTCAACAGCACCGAAATCGCGATGAGCACCAGCCCATCCTGCACGGGCAGGCTCATCAGATTGGGTACTTGTTTGGCAGCAAGCGCCCAGGCATTAACCGGAAAGCTTACGGCCACCACGACGACAATGGCAAAGACGCCGGCGATGAGGCCCTCGATAAAGGTCTCGGCATTGAATACGTTGGCCACGTTGCGCTTCGACGCGCCGATCGCACGCAGGATGCCAATCTCCTTTTTGCGCTCCAGAACGCTGATGTAGGTGATGATGCCGATCATGATGGAGCTCACCACCAGGCTGATACTCACGAATGCGATGAGCACCAAGCTGATGGTGTTCACGATGTCGGTCACCGAACCCATGATGATGCCCATGTAGTCGGTGTATGAGATTGCCTGTTCATCGTGGCCAGAGGCTTTAACCTGCTTGTTGTACGCGTCGATGTGATCGAGCACGCGCTCCTTGGCCTCAAAGTCGCGCGGGAAAATCTTGACCGAGATGGGGTCTGCCTCGTCCGCATAGCCCAACGTGGTCAGATTGTTGTCGTAGGTGAGCTTCGACGCCTTCGCATAGCTCATCATGAGCGAACTCAGGTCCTCGGCGTCCATGTTGAAGTGGATGGCATGAGCAAAGGCACTCGCATCCACGCGCATGGCGCTCGCCAGGTTAGCAAAACTCGAAGACATCTGCATCGCCATCTGGTCCATGAGCCCTGCCGCGCCCGCCTTGAGCTGGGACGATACCGTCGACGCTATCTGCTCGCTGATTGCCTTCATCACCTGATCCATAGCCTGTTGCAGATACGGAGCCAGCTGCTTTTGCACATAGTCGGTCATCGCCCGCTGCAGGCGCTCGGCCAGGGCATCGCCGCCGAGCACTTTGAGCTGGGCCAGGATTTGCTGGGCTGCCGTATCACTCTCAAGATACGTCGAGAACGCGGCGGCAAGCTTTGACGCGTCCTTAAGATCTTCGGGCGACAGTGCCTTAAACTGATCAGACTGCAAAAAGCCCTCAAACAGCTGGTTGGCTAGTGTTCCCACCTGCTGCATTTGCTCGGGCGTGAGTTCCAGACCGTCAAAGACGCCCGAGAAATCTGGGGTTGGCGCTTTGGC
This sequence comes from uncultured Collinsella sp., assembly GCA_959023295.1. Lineage (GTDB taxonomy): Bacteria > Actinomycetota > Coriobacteriia > Coriobacteriales > Coriobacteriaceae > Collinsella. Next base: position 26,692 of record CAUFBM010000021.1, read on the forward strand.
CATGATGTCGCCAAAGTCGATGTCCCTACCAACGCCCGAAAGGTCAATATCCAGCCCGGACAAATCAAGACCCGACAGGTCCATACCGCCGGCAACACCCGAGAGCGCAGACGCATCGAACGAGAACGCGCTCTTGAGCGCCGCCTCGTCCACACTGAACATGCTGCCCAGATCCACGCCTTGCTTGGCCTCGCCCTGCAGTTCATCGAAAGACTTGCCCGTAAAGACATCCGTCTCGGGATGCGCAAGCTGCTCTTGCACAATCTGCGAATCGGCGGCGCGCTCCATAAGCCGGCGAGTCAGCGCATGTGTATAGGCAATGCCCGGAGACAATGCACTCGCATTGGCCGTCTCGTTAGGTCGCACCACGCCCACAATGCGCACGTCGATACCGTCGGCAACCTTGGCGGCCATAAAGTCGGCGTCGCCAGACATGTCAGCCCACATGCCGGTCTCTTCGTTTTTGCGATAGGCATCGGCCGGCGACAGCACCTTAAACGTCGTGGACAGCGCATCGTCGTAGGTAAAGTCGGTACCGGTCTCGGGTGCTTTGACCCCACCGTCGGCCGTCATAGCACTGTTAACCAGGTCGTTGAGCTCATCGATATCCAGCGCGCCGATGCTATAGAGCGTGTAGTCGCCCACCGTACCGCGGCTCGAAAGCACCATCACGGCTTCGTTGGCAGACGTGGGCCAATGACCGACGACGACATCGTACTGGCTGTCGAGCAGGCTCTGGTCGTCAATCATCTCGTTAAAGACCGAGGTTCCCATGGATTCCATGCTCACCGTTGCCGCCGAACTTGCGCCTCCGCTCATGGCCTCGGTCATAGCGTTGGGAACAAGCCGGACGGGCTTCTCGTCGCCCTTGCCGGCACGATAGACAACCGGCGATACACCGTAGCCGTACTGAATGGCGTTGACCTCTTTATCGATGCCGTCGCCACCGGCATCGAGCCATGCCTTAAAACTCGTCATGTCATTGGACTTAACGCTCGCAAACATATCCTTTACGGCCGTGACCACGGGAATCTTATCGGTTCCCTTAGCTTTGCCGCCGGCGCTGTCGTCGGACGAATCCACGTTTCCAGGCGAGCCATCATCCGCAGCCCCCTGCCCGCCCATCATGGATGACAGGTCGTAGTCCTGCTTGGAGATCGTAAGCGGGTAACTCGAGAGCGTATCCTCCTCGACCTTTTTGATGTAGTTGTTCACGCCATTGGACAGCGCTAGGATCGCCGCGATACCGATAATGCCAATCGACCCCGCAAAGGCCGTCATGGCCGTACGGCCTTTTTTGGTCATAAGGTTTCGGGCAGAAAGCCCCAGCGCCGTCACAAAGCTCATCGAGGTTTTGCGCGTAGGCTTGGCCTCGCGGCGCGTGGCATCAGCGACATCGAAAGGATCGGAATCGTCGGTGATCTTGCCATCCGCCAGATTGACGATGCGCGTGGCGTATTGGTATGCCAACTCGGGATTGTGCGTGACCATGATGACCAGGCGGTCGCGTGCAACATCCTTGAGCAAGTCCATGACCTGCACGGACGTTGTAGAATCCAAGGCGCCGGTCGGCTCGTCTGCCAGCACGATCTCGGGGTCGTTGATCAGGGCACGGGCAATCGCCACGCGCTGCATCTGTCCACCCGAAAGCTGGCTCGGGCGCTTGTTAACATGCTCGCCCAGGCCGACTTTCTCCAACGCCTCGCGCGCACGCTGGCGGCGTTCGGCATGTCCCACGCCCGTAAGCGTGAGCGCCAGCTCCACGTTTTCCAAAATGGTCTGATGCGGAATGAGGTTATAGCTCTGGAACACAAAGCCGATGCGGTTGTTGCGGTAGGCATCCCAATCGCGATCGTGAAAGTCCTTGGTCGATATGCCGTCGATCAGCAAGTCACCGGAATCGAAATGATCGAGCCCACCGATAACGTTGAGCATCGTGGTTTTACCCGACCCCGAAGGTCCCAGAATGGCCACGAACTCGTTATCGCGAAAAGACAGGCTTACGCTATCGAGCGCCACCTGCGTAAACGACTGCGTAACGTACCTTTTGCAAATACCTTTGAGCTCCAACATGGACGGCAACCTCTCCCACGCGGGCGCACTTGCCCGCTCTCCCCCGCCGTTCGTATTCGACGCGTTTGTCCTACTCTATCCCCATTTTTGCCAGAGCCAGAGAGGAATGTAACGAAGCGCGCCAAAAAACGAACGGGACGGCGCCCAAAAGAAGAGGTCCCGAGCGGGACCTCTATGTGGTGGAGCTTATCTTGAAAGGTAGCGGACTACTTCGCACAGCTACACACGATTCTCGCTACGCTTTACGCGTTTTCTACTACTCGCTATTTGCAATCGCCTGGTCGATAAGTTTGTTGAGTGCTGCGCGCTGCTCGGCGGAGCTGATGGCTCCCACGATGGGCTCCCCTACGATGTTGCCATTCTGATCGATGACATACGTCGTCGGGAACGAGAACAGATTTGACGTAAACTTGCCAGCTTCGCTATCCGACTTGAACCAGATGTTCTTATATGTCACGCCCTTCTTGCTCAGCACGTCCTTGGCATCTGCAATCTCGCCCTTGTTGCCATCGAGCGTAAAGGAATTGACGCCCACGACCTGGCCGCCCTTCTTGGCAAGCTCCTTATTCAGGTCCTCAAGGTCGCCCAGCTCGCCCACGCACGGCTTGCAAGTGGTGAACCAGAAGTTCATGACGGTGACCTTGTTCTTGGAGAACAGCTCGTCGCTGCTCACGTCGTTGCCATCCAGGTCCTTGCCTGTAAAGCTGGGGAACTTCGTCGCCTCGCTCGAAGCATTGGCACCAGCCGTCATGCCAGCGGTCGAAGCGTCGACGCTCTCGCCTGCGCTCGGCGTGCTTCCACAGCCGGGGAACTCCTTCTCCAAGCTCTCGAGCTTGTCCTCGATCTCCTTGATCTGCTGTGCACCGGCCTTGAGCGTCTTAAGCTCATCCGCCGTGAACTCATCCTTGGCGCCGTCGATGGTCTTGAGCAGGAAATCGCCGTAATTGCTGCCGTCCTCAATCATTGCCGAGTCTTTATTTGCCGCATTGAATACCTTTTCCCACAGCGCGTTACCACTCGAAAAGATATCGTTCTCCTTTTGCATGAGTTTTGCATACAACTCGGCGGCCTCGTCGGCATTGGTCGGCTTCTGCGCAGTGAGTTCTGCGATCTTAGGATCGGGGCCCGCAGATTCGCTCGCATTGCCACCAGGCGCCGAACACGCCACAAGACACAAGGCCAATACCGGCACCATAAACAGGGCCGCAATCTTAGAAAGCTTCATAGTCATTCCTCCGTTTTGTCGAAGCTTGTTTACTTTTTATCGGCGGTCAAGGGAAGCTTTTCCGCCGACACATCCAGGCCATAGCGATAGCTGATGGCATCGACGGGGCAGGCCCCGATGCACTTTCCGCACCGGATACATTCGGCATGATTGGGCGCGCGGACCACATCAACGTCCATCTGACAAACCCTTGAACACTTGCCGCACGAGACGCATTTGCATGCATCGACCCGAATCCCCAGCAGGGACACCTTATTCATGAGCGCATAGAATGCGCCGAGCGGGCAAATCCATTTGCAGAAGGGGCGATAGAGCAAAACGCTCAGCACTACCACGGCAATGAGAACGACAAGTTTCCAAGTAAAGAGCTGTCCCAACGCAGATCGAATGCCGGCATTGGCAATGGCCAGCGGAATGGCGCCCTCGAGCACACCCTGCGGACAGATGTACTTACAAAAGAACGGGTCGCCCATGCCCACGTCGTTAACCACCAAGACGGGTAGCAGCACCACGGCAAACAGCAACACGACGTACTTGATGTACGTGAGCGGCTTGAGCTTTTTTGTCGAAAGCTTTTTGCCGGGAATCTTATGAAGCAGCTCCTGCAGCCAGCCAAACGGGCACAGAAAGCCGCATACAAAGCGTCCCAGCAGCACGCCGAGCAAAATGAGCGTACCGGTAACATAGTAAGAAAAGTTGAACTTGGATGAACCTACCACCGACTGGAACGACCCGATGGGGCACGCACCCGATGCCGCGGGGCACGAATAGCAATTAAGTCCAGGTACGCAGACTGTTTTTCCCGCGCCCTGATAGATGCCGCCTTTGGCAAAGTTTGGCAGGTGAATGTTGGTGACGAGCGTCGCCGCCGCCTGAATGAATCCGCGAAATCGAGCCAAAACATGCGACGCAGTGTTTTCTCTTTTATCCAATTCCGATACACTCCAAGCACAGCCTAATCGCTTTGGCCAGCACGGCATCTGCCTCGCCACGCATAACGCCAAAGCACACCATGGCAATTCCGACGATCAACAAAGCGACCTGTACCACGGGTTTTACCGCTTTGAACAACCTGACCACTCCTTTCGTTACGCGACCATTGGACCATATCGGCTATAAAATCCGTGTTAAGCGCGATTTGAAATGTGCAAGGAGACTGTTATGCGTATTTTGATCGTCGAGGACGAGCGGGCGCTGTGCGACGCAATCGCGCGCAGCTTGCGGAACTTGGCGTACAGTGTCGACTGCTGTCACGACGGACAGGAGGCGCTCGACCTACTGGACGTTGAGGCCTTCGACCTCGTGATACTCGACCTCAACCTTCCCCGTATCGACGGCATGACCGTACTCAGGGAACTTAGGAAAACCGACTGCGAGACCAAGGTGCTGATTCTGTCCGCGCGTGGCGAAGTATCCGATAAAGTCGCCGGACTCGATGCCGGCGCCAACGATTACCTCACCAAGCCGTTTCATCTGGACGAGCTTGCGGCAAGGATCCGCAGCCTTACCCTCAGACGCTTTACACAAAGCGACGTAGTTTTAACCTGCAGAAAGCTCCGCTTTGACACCAAGGCGCGCATCGCTTCCGTGGACAGCGAGACTTTATCTCTTACGCGCAAGGAAACGGGAATCTTGGAATACCTGATGCTTAATCAGGGGCGTCCGGTAAGCCAAGAGGAGCTTATCGAGCACGTTTGGGATAGCAGCGTGAACAGCTTTAGCAACGCGACCCGCGTTCATATCTCGTCACTCCGCAAAAAGCTACGCATCGCTTTGGGATACGACCCGATTCGCAATCGGATTGGAGAGGGCTACGTTATGGAGGATAGCGAATGAAAAGGCTTTCGTTGCAATGGCGCATAACGATTATGACGGCACTGCTCACGTGCGCTGCGTGCGTGCTGACGAACTGCCTGGTCGGCTATACGGGCATGCGCTACATGGATGCTATCGGCAGCGACGTCTCGGCCCTTAGCGCAGCCGGCGAAGATTCGCCCCAGGCGTTCGACCCAACGAAAGCGACCCTCGATGACGAGGTCACGATCGTCGTAAACGACGCACAAGAGTCTTTTGGCACGACAGCCTGGTGCATCACGGCTGGAGTCACACTCCTTGGCGGCGTGCTGGCATACTTTGTGAGCGGCCGTGCGCTCAAACCGCTACGAGCTTTTGCCGCCCAGGTTGAGCGTGTGCAGCCTGACAACCTAAGCGAAATCAGACTCAGTGAAGATGTGCCCACCGAGCTACAACGATGTAGCGCCTCTTTCAACGACATGATCGCCCGTCTTGGCGAAGGGTTCTCTGCACAGCGTCAGTTTACCGGCAACGCCGCACACGAGCTGCGCACCCCGCTCGCCCTTATGCAAGCACAGATTGAACTATTCATCTCCGAGCACTCCGGTTTGCAACCCGAAACAGCCGAGCTGCTCGGCCTGCTACAAGAACAAACCGAGCGCATGTCTCGAATGACCAAGGTATTACTCGAGATGAGTGAGCTCCGCAGCGTTCCTTGCGAGGACGATGTTGAACTCGGTCCCTTGTCCGAAGAGGTCCTCACCGACCTTGCGCCACTTGCCGAGAATAAGGGCATAGCCCTCAATTGTGCTGGAGACGCTTTGACAATCGGAAGTGATACGCTCCTCTATCGGCTGGTGTTCAATCTGGTCGAAAACGCCATCCGTTACAGCCGCCCCGGCTCGACTGTCAACGTCTCCATCAGCGACAGCGACAGCCACGTGCTCCTGCGAGTCAAAGATGAGGGCCCGGGAATACCCAAACAGTACCGAGAGAGCATCTTCCAGCCGTTCTTTCGTCTAGATAAATCCCGCAGCAGGGCATACGGCGGCGCAGGACTCGGGCTAGCGCTTGTTTGGGAGATTGCAGC
>CAUFBM010000022.1 GCA_959023295.1 uncultured Collinsella sp.
AGGCCACCATCGGCCGCATCGGCGACGACAAGGTGTTCTACCTGATGAGCCGCGGCATCTCGGAGGAAGAGGCCCGCACCATGATCGTCAACGGCTTTGCCAACCCGGTCTCCAAGGAGCTGCCGCTTGAGTACGCCGTCGAGATGAACAACCTGATCAAGCTCGAGATGGAAGGAGCGATCGGATAATGAAACAGGAAACCAACACCGCTGCTACCACGCTCGAGCAGGTCAACGCGATGCCGGCCGCCACCTGGGGTTGGCTGCGCATGAACCAGACCAAGCTTGAGCTTTCTGACGAACTCACCGTCGCTCCTGCCGAGGCCGTCGAGGTCGAGGGGCTGGACGAGCAGTTCCGCGGCGCTGCCGACGCGTTTAATGCCACCATGGACGCCATGGCCGAGCGCTTCCCCGAGCGCCGCGCCTCCGCCCCCGGCGACGCCGCCGACCGCGCCCGCATCACGCCCGAGACCGAGCTCGACGTGCCCGCCACCTCCGTCTACCAGGCCGGCGCCATCAAGCTCGAGGAGGAACTCTCCCCCGCTGAAGCCTTCGAAACCGGCATGGGCGAGGCTGCCTACACCTACCTGGCCGACCACGCCACCAAGCGCGTCGTCATCGATGTGCCCGCATACAAGCACGCCACGGTTACCGTGCGCGTGAGTGGCGTCGACGCCGCCGCGGCCATCGCTGCCATCGACGTCGTCGCCCGCCCGCAGGCAACGCTCGACCTGCAGATCGCCCTGGACTCCCCCGTTGCCGGCGAAGGTGCCGTGGGCTCCGCGCTGCGGGTGTGCGCTCACGAGTACGCCACCGTCAACGTGACCTGCACGCAGACGCTCGACGACAGCTGGATCGCACTCGATGACACCGGCCTGTTCCTGGACGAGGGCGCGCGCGTCAATGTGCAGCACACCGTCCTGGGTGCCGGCGCCAGCGCCACCGGCCTTGCCGGCGACCTGCTGGGCGACACCGCCAAGGTGACCATCGATACCGATTACCTGGGTGCCCGCGAACAGGTGCGCGACTTTAACTACGAGCTGCGCCACCGCGGTCGTAAGACCGAGTGCGAGATCGACGCCAATGGCGTGCTGACCGGCACGTCCAAGAAGGTCTACCGCGGCACCATCGACCTCGTGCACGGCTGCAAGGGCGCCGTCGGTACCGAGCGCGAGACGGTGCTCTTGGCCAACAAGGGCGTCGACAACAAAACCGTTCCCGTCATCCTCTGCGACGAGGACGACGTCGCCGGCAACCACGGCGCCACCATCGGCCACGTCCGCGACGAGCAGCTGTTCTATCTCGCCTGCCGCGGCCTTGACCAAAACGCCGCCGAGGACCTGTTCATCCGCGCCAAGCTGGAGGACGCCGCGCTTTCCGCGACCGACGAGCGCACCCGAGCCGCCGTCGTCCGCCTGGGCAATAACTTGATCGATAACTTTGAGGAGGAGCTCGCATGATCGACACCGAGCACGTTAAATGCGACACCTGTACCGCACCGGAGCCTATGGAGCTCGACGCCAGCGACGAGGCCTCGCGCGGCTGGCCTACCGTCGACATCGAGACCAATCCCTACAAGGCGCAGTTCCCGCTGTTCCAGCAACACCCCGAGATCGCCTTCCTCGATAGTGCCGCCACCGCGCAGCGTCCCGCCTGCGTGCTCGACGCCGAACGCGACTTCTACCAGCGCATGAACGCCAACCCCCTGCGCGGCCTGTACTCACTGTCCGTCGAGGCCACCGAGGCCATCGCGAAGGTGCGCCAGCAGATAGCCGACCTCATCGGCGCCCCTCAGGCCAACGAGGTCGTCTTTACCCGCAACACGAGCGAGTCGCTCAACCTGGTCGCCAAGAGCTTTGCGCCCACGGTGCTGGAGCCCGGCGACGAGGTCGTCATCACCATCATGGAGCACCACTCCAACCTGATCCCGTGGCAGCAGGTCTGCCGCGAGACCGGCGCCAAGCTCGTCTACCTCTACCCCACCAAGACCGGTCAGCTCACCACCGAGGAGGTTCTGTCCAAGGTGGGCCCCAAGACCAAGATCCTGGCCGTGGGTCAGGTCTCCAACGTCCTGGGCGTCGAGAACCCGGTCAAGAATCTCGGCAAGCTCGTGCACAAGTACGGCGGCTATCTGGTCGTCGACGGCGCACAGTCGCTGCCGCACATGCCGGTCAACGTGGCCGATCTGGGCGCCGACTTCTTTGCCTTTAGCGCACACAAGGCCATGGGCCCCATGGGCATCGGCGTGCTGTGGGGAAAGATGGACCTGCTCAACGCCATGCCGCCCATGCTTACCGGCGGCGAGATGATTGATTCGGTCACCGAGCAGGACGCCGTCTGGGCGCCCGTCCCCGAGAAGTTCGAGGCCGGCACGCAGGACGCCGCCGGCATCTTCGCCACGGGCGCGGCGCTTGACTACTTGGTCAACACGGTGGGCTACGAAAACATCCAGGCACGCGAGCAGGCACTCGTCCACTACCTGATGGGCGAGCTCATGCAGCTCGACTTTGTCCAGATCATCGGCTCCATCTATTGGGACAACCACCACGGCGTTGTGAGCTTTAACGTCCGCGGCATCCACCCGCACGATGTCGCGAGCATCATGGACATGGACGGCGTTTGCATCCGTGCCGGTCACCACTGTGCACAGCCGCTGCTCACCTGGCTGGGCGTCGAGAACCTCGCCTGCTGCCGCGCCAGCGTGGCCTTCTACAACGACAAGGCCGATATCGACAAATTCATCGCCGGTCTGCATCACGTTTGGAGCACGTTCAATGGGTAACCTCTACACCTCTACCACGTTTATGGAGCACAACTCGCACCCCGACTACAAGTACGAGATGGACGCCCCCACGCACGAGCACGACGGCATCAACCCCAGCTGCGGCGACGAGCTCACTCTGCAGCTGCGTGTCGAGAACGGCGTGATCGAGGAGGCCTCCTTTACCGGTCACGGCTGCGCCATCAGCCAGGCCAGCGCCGACATCATGGCCGACCTCATCACCGGCGAGACGGTCGAGGAAGCACGTCGCTTGGCGGGGCTTTTCCTCGCCATGATCCGCGGCGAGCAGCTCTCCGAGGAGGACCTGGAAGATCTGGACGAGGCCGCCCAGCTCCAGGACATCTCGCACATGCCCGCCCGCGTTAAATGCGCCGAGTTAGCCTGGCGCACCCTCGACGGCATGCTCACCGGACAAAATAATCAGTAATATTTGTCTCAAATCTGAAGAATTCTGTTGGCCGAATCGCTTAACTTTCGCGATTCGGCCATTTTCTTTTCTGCCTTTATTTCGAGCCCTCGGCCTGCGCGTCCACCTGCGCATAAGCACGCACAATACGAGAGACGGTACTTTTGCCAATCCCGGTATAGCGCTCAATCTGGCGCACCGTGAAACCGGCATCGTGTAATCCAACAATAACGGTATCGCGCCGCGCCGGCGGCGCAGCTTTAACCCCGCGGAGCGGAACCCCGAGCCCCTTCGCCAACTTGTCGGCAAAGGCGTGGCGTTCCCACTCCGTCTCTTTCATATCGCGCAGCGTTGGCTCGCCGCCCTCGGGCGTCGAAAGCGAATGGGCAATAAAGCCCTCGGCAGAATCAAAAAGCTCAAGCACGTAAGAAGGATCGGAAAATCCCCTCGTGGCATCTGCCGCATCACTGTCGTAAGCGCGCAGATGCTCCGCAAAGCTGCTCCAGGGATAACGCTCGATTAGGCTAACGCCCGCCTCCTGCGGATCGGCGTGTACAGAGCGAATAGCCTCCATCACCTGCCAGTCGGTATCGAGCGAGCGGCGCTCAAAACGCTCACGAAATAGGCAGCCCGCGCGCCCGGTACGCTTATTGAACCGACGAGCATACGTCAGCAGCAGCCGCTGCATGGCTGCGCTCATTTTGTCCTCGTAATCCAAAAGCACCAGATCCACGTAGTCGCTCATGAGACACCACGCCACAATCGTCACCTGGGCATCGCAGCAGCACTCGCGCATCAGACCCAAAAACTCCCAGCGGTCCTCGTCACTCTCAAAGATCAGCTGCCCGCCCATACCGCGGACACAAACATGGTAAAAACCGGTGATCGTTTTCCAAACGCGCTGCACGGCGCTCCCTTCGCCGGGATCTGCTTACCATCCAATACATCACGATTGAAACGTGCCATCAAAACATTCACGCAAAATGGCACCCGTCGACGGTAAAAGGCGGCAAACCGACGGCGAACGGCTACATTTCAACAGGTCAGGCAACGCTGTCTTGCCAAAAAGCTTGACCAGAACCGACCCCCTTCAACGGACCGCACAACACCAAACGGTCTGGTTAAATCGTTTCAATTGAAAGTTCCACGCTTCTCGCTACGAAAACTGAGCCGTTCGCCGAATATTCCGTGCATTTCGCGGTATTATAAGGGCTGCATGTCATGTCCCTTTCGAAGGGTCGACCGGTAAACGCCAGCCACGACCCCCAGACGGGACGCCAACACGATAGAGAGGAGAGGCATGCAGTACTCACAGGAAGTGGAGAACATGTGCCCCGTTGCCAAGGGTGCATACCACGGCCCCGCACCCATCCCCGAGGAGGGCAAGTGGGTCCAGGCTAAGGAGATTTCCGACATCTCCGGTCTTACGCACGGTGTGGGTTGGTGCGCACCTCAGCAGGGCGCCTGCAAGCTCACGCTGAACGTCAAGGACGGCATCATCGAGGAGGCCCTCGTTGAGACCATCGGCTGCTCGGGCATGACCCACTCTGCCGCCATGGCTTCCGAGATCCTTCCCGGTAAGACCATCCTCGAGGCCCTCAACACCGACCTCGTCTGCGACGCCATCAACGTTGCTATGCGCGAGATCTTCCTGCAGATCGTTTACGGCCGCAGCCAGACCGCGTTCTCCGAGGGCGGCCTGCCCGTGGGCGCCTCCCTCGACGACCTCGGCAAGGGCCTTCGCTCTCAGGTCGGCACCATGTTCGGCACCAAGGCCAAGGGCGCTCGTTACCTCGAGCTCGCCCAGGGCTACGTCACCCGCATGGCTCTCAACGACAAGAACGAGATCATCGCGTTCGAGTTCCTGAATCTCGGTAAGTTCACCGACGCCGTCAAGGCCGGCAAGACCCCCGAGGAGGCCATCGCTGGCGCTATGGGCCACTATGGTCAGTGGGAGAACGCTGCCAAGTACATCGACCCGCGCACCGACGAGGAGACTCACTCCGTCGCCAGCGTGTTCCCGGTTCACGAGTAGAAAGGGAGGGAAATAACTATGACTGTTACGTTCGAAGGTTACGAGCGCCGCGCTGACAAGATCAACAAGTGCCTCGCCGACAACGGCATCGCCTCCCTCGAGGAAGCTCTGAAGATCTGCACCGACAAGGGCTTCAACCCGCGTGAGATCGTCAACAACACCCAGTCCATCGCCTTCCAGAACGCCGAGTGGGCCTACACCCTCGGCTGCGCTCTCGCTGTCAAGCGTGGCGCCAAGACTGCTTCTGAGGCTGCCGCCATCATCGGCGAGGGCATCCAGGCCTTCACCGTTCCCGGCTCCGTCGCCGAGGACCGCAAGGTCGGTCTGGGCCACGGCAACCTGGGCGCTATGCTGCTCTCCGACGACACCGAGTGCTTCGCCTTCCTGGCCGGCCACGAGTCCTTCGCTGCCGCTGAGGGCGCTATCGGCCTGGCTCTGAACGCCAACAAGGCTCGTAAGAAGCCGCTGCGCGTTATCCTCAACGGTCTGGGCAAGGACGCCGCTCAGATCATCGCCCGCATCAACGGCTTCACCTACGTGAAGACCCAGTTCGACTACTTCACGGGCGAGCTCAAGGTCGTCGAGACCATCCCCTACTCCGATGGTCCCCGCGCCGCCGTCAACTGCTACGGCGCCGATGACGTCCGCGAGGGCGTTGCCATCATGTGGCACGAGAACGTCGACATCTCGATCACCGGCAACTCCACCAACCCGACGCGCTTCCAGCACCCCGTCGCTGGTACCTACAAGAAGGAGCGCCTCGAGGCCGGCAAGAAGTACTTCTCCGTCGCTTCTGGTGGCGGCACTGGCCGTACCCTGCACCCGGACAACATGGGCGCAGGCCCTGCCTCTTACGGCATGACCGACACCATGGGCCGTATGCACTCCGACGCCCAGTTCGCCGGTTCTTCCTCCGTGCCTGCGCACGTCGACATGATGGGTCTCATCGGCATGGGCAACAACCCCATGGTCGGTGCCACCGTCGCCTGCGCTGTCGCCGTCGAGGAGGCCCTCAAGGCCTAATCGCGCCCGCGCGATGCTCATATAGTTGAGCTTTAGAGCCGCTACCCACCCGGGTGGCGGCTCTTTTTTGTCCCTCCCTCAGTTGCGGTGGAATAGTTCCTAGATAGCCGCCCAGAACCCTCAAACAGGAACTATTCCACCGCAACTTCCAAGCGACCCTAACCGGTATACCAGTTGCGATTAAATACAGGTCATCTGACTGCTCCAGAAGCCTTGTAAGCCCCTATTTCAACGCAACGTATTGAAAAGACTAGGTTGGGCGTTAAGGTACAGGTAATCGGATCGGGCATCGCGGGCGCATCAGCGGCTCGAGCAGCGCTGGATGCTCCCGAAGCGGCCGCACCGGTGGATATCGCCCTCCCCCAACATGGCATTGCCACAACAGACACCGAAAGCCTGGGTTCACACTATCGAGCGGACTAAATCGATTCTCACTTTGAGTTTGATCACAACTTCTCAACATGCATCGAGCCCCGTAAGCAGGATTCCCCCAAGGAGAACACGCTTACGGGGCTTTAACCGTGTTTTCTCTAAGGGAATCACGGTGCAGATTACTCAGCTCCGCGCCCTATCGGGTTCGACCCCATGCGAGGTCAACAAAAAAGCGACCAGCCTGAGCCAGTCGCCTTAACAATCTTTGGGTGGGCCGTCAGGGGTTCGAACCCTGGACCTTGGGATTAAGAGTCCCCTGCTCTACCAACTGAGCTAACGACCCAAAGCTAAAGTCCGTTATGGCGGACTTTAGAGGAGATATCGTGTGGTGGGCCGTCAGGGGGTCGAACCCTGGACCTTGGGATTAAGAGTCCCCTGCTCTACCAACTGAGCTAACGACCCGATATCAACACGAAGCAAGAACTGGGGTGGGTAAAGGGACTCGAACCCTCGACCTACGGGACCACAACCCGTCGCTCTAGCCAACTGAGCTACACCCACCGTGTCCTGTGCGCTTCGCGCTCGACTATTATTGCAAGGAACGCCATGCGATGCAAGCCCCAATTTTCAAGAATTTTGAAAAGACTTTTTCGGATTAACTTCGAGCAAATCCTACCGCTTCCATAGGAGTAAACTTTGCCCCACCCCAATGCTCGAAAGGACCGGCATGAAAGAACTCTCCAACCGCACGGCAAGATTTACCGATTCGGTAATCCGTCGTATGACGCGCATCTCCAATAACTATGGCGCCGTCAATCTCTCGCAGGGCTTCCCCGACTTCGATCCCCCGGCACAGCTGCTCGATAGCCTCAGCACCATCGCCACCGACCCCAAGCCGCTCTACCACCAGTACTCCATCACCTGGGGCTCCCAGGCCATGCGCGAGGCGCTCGCCGCCAAGCAGGAGCGCTTTATGGGCATGCCGGTCGACCCCAACCAGAACATCGTGGTCACTTGTGGCTCCACCGAAGGCATGATGGCCGCCATGATGACGGTCGCAAACCCTGGCGACAAGGTCGTCATCTTCTCGCCGTTCTACGAGAACTACGGCGCCGACACGATCCTTTCGGGTGCCGAGCCCATCTACGTGCCGCTCAACCCGCCCACATTCGACTTCGATCGCGAGGCCCTCGAGGCGGCCTTCCGCAACAACGATCCCAAGGCCATCGTCCTGTGCAACCCTTCCAACCCCTGCGGCAAGGTCTTTACGCGCGAGGAGCTCACCTTTATCGCCAACCTCTGCAAAAAGTACGACGCCTACTGCATCACCGACGAGGTATACGAGCACATCGTCTACGCGCCCCACGAGCACGTCTATATGGCCACGCTGCCCGGCATGTTCGAGCGCACCATCAGCTGCAGCTCGCTGTCCAAGACGTACTCCATCACCGGCTGGCGTCTGGGCTACACCATTGCCCCGGCCCAGATCACCGAGCGCATCAAGAAAGTCCACGACTTCCTCACCGTGGGTGCCGCCGCTCCCCTGCAGGAAGCTGTCGTCACCGCTCTCAACTTCGACGACAGCTATTACCAGGAGGTCCTCGACCTCTACACCGCCAAGCGCGACCTGTTCTGCCAGGGGCTCGATAGCATCGGTCTTGAGCACAACGTGCCGCAGGGCGCCTACTACGTCATGATGGACATCTCTGAGTTTGGCTATGACAGCGACCTCGAATTCTGCGAGGATCTCGCGTCTAAGGTGGGCGTGGGCGCCGTGCCCGGCTCGAGCTTCTTCCGCGAGCCCGTCAACCATCTGATTCGTTTCCACTTTGCCAAGCGAGACGAGACGCTCGACGCGGCGCTGGAGAATCTCAAGTCGCTACGTGATAAAATCAAGCCGCGCGGGTAAGGACGGCCCAGCAACTAAAGCAACCAAAGAAGCCTCGCACCGCCCGCCGCGTTGCGAGGCTTCTTTTTATAGCGCTTTCTTAAATGGTTTAGAGCTCTATACTTTAGTCACGGAGCAACTCGTCCCAGAGAGAGGAATACTATGGCAGAACAGCAGCTTATCGGAGCGCTCGAGGCCGGCGGCACCAAGATGGTCTGCGCCACGGGCTATGCAGACGGTACGGTCCTGGAGCGTGAGCAGATCGCGACCACGACCCCGCAGGAGACCGTTGAGGCCGTCAATGCATGGTTTGCCGACAAGGGCATCGCCGCGCTGGGCATCGGCGCCTTTGGCCCCACCGCGGTCAACCCTGCCTCGCCCCAATACGGCAAGATCCTGGAGACGCCCAAAACGGCATGGCGCTACTTCGACCTGCTGGGCACCATCCAAAACGAGCTCAATATTCCCTGCGGCTACGACACCGACGTCAACGTTGCCTGCCTGGGCGAGGTCACCTTTGGTTGCGCCCAGGGTCTCACTGACGTTGTCTACCTGACCATCGGCACCGGTGTGGGCGCTGGCGTGCTCTCGGGCGGCCAGCTCGTGCACGGCATGATGCATCCCGAGGCGGGCCACATCCTGGTCACGCGCGACCCGCGCGACACCATCGGCGAGCATAGCGCTTGCCCCTTCCACGACAACTGCCTCGAGGGCCTCATCGCCGGTCCCGGCGTTAAAAAGCGTTGGGATGGCAAGAGCGCCGGAGACATGGCCGATGACCCGGAGGCCATGGACCTGCTCGCCGGCTATCTGGCACAGGCACTCATGACCTACACGCTGTGCTACGCGCCGCAAAAGATCATCATCGGCGGCGGCGTGGCCGACCACACCCCCATCGTGCCGCTCGCACGCAAAAAGTGTGCCGAGATGCTCAACGGCTATATCGTCACGCCCGAGGTCAACGACATTGATACCTACATTGTCAATAACAGCCTCGAGGGCAAGCAGGGCATCATGGGCTGCCTGGCCCTGGGCGCACAAGCGCTCCAGTAAAGGACACATCAGCGGGGCACAGCGTAGCCAAACTCCCAAAACGCACGGACAACGCCGTCACGCCCCGCAGGAGCCCTCAAACGCACAAGGCCGCCTAGGACCAAGCAAAACGTCCTAGGCGGCCTTTTTGGTGTACATCAGCGACCGTAAGAGATATCGGAGCACGACGCCTGTCGTCGCCCCGCAGCAGTCAATCATCACATCGGTAATCATGCCGGCGCGACCGGGCACAAAAAGCTGGATCGTCTCGTCGATAGAGGGGACGAGCAGCAAGAACACCGCCGTGGGCAGCAACACATCAAACGTGCGCCGGCCTTCGAGGTCAAAGGCGTGCGTCGCCAAAATGCCAAGCACCATGTACTCGGTAAAATGAGCGCACTTGCGCACGACGAAGTTGGTCACCCAATCGTATGGAAGCCCCAGGGCCTGCAAAAAGCCGCGAATGGATTCCATGATCGAAAGACTCAACGAACCAGAGCCTGTACCGGGAACCAGCGAATTGCCCCAAATGAGGAGTACCATGGCGCAGGCGGCAAGCGCCCATTTTCGATCGACCTTAACCATGCGGCAATTATGCCTCCGCACGCAGCGGCGTAAAGCTGGCGGTACCGCCCTCGATAACGCTCAGATAGGCACGGCCCGTGCGCTTGACGGCCGCAGACTGCAGACGGTTGATCTCTTCCTCGAGAATCTGATTGACGCGCTCATGGCGGCGGTTTTCCATAACGCCGGCAGCGATAGCCTCGGCGTGCTCGATACCCTCGCGCGAGATACGCGCGGTATCCTCGGGAAGCACGGAGCTGTGGCGGCCGACATAAACAGGAGCAACCGATGCAGGTGAGACAGCAGGCGTGGGCACCGCCACGGGGGCGGGCTCGGCAGCCTCGGCCATGATCGCCATAGCGGCGGCCCACATGTCCTCGTGGCCCGAATAATCGGCCATGGGGATATCTTCCTCGAGAGAGGCATCGGGGAGACTATCGGTATCCACGCGATCCTGGGCATCGATAGACGCAGTGATGGCGGCAGGCTCGTCCAGATCGGAGAGATCCACACCCTTGGCATCGGAAATGATGGGCATGCTGGCGAGCTTGGCGTTGTACGGCGCTGCCTCCGCGGCCTGCATTTGGGCCGAAGCCCCCCAAAGTGAGCTTTCGGCGGCACGGCGAGCGGCGACGGTCTCCTCGTCGACAGCCAGGGGCTCATCGGCAAAGGGGTCGGCGACAGGAGCCGCCTGAGCTGCGCTCTGTTGGCCAGCCGAAGCAGCCGACGCGGCAGAGGCGTACGCAGCCGACGACGCGCCGTTATAGGCGGCATTGTTGGCGGCGTTGGCTACAAGCGCCACGAAGGCTGCGGTGCTGCCCGCAGGGGCTGCATGAGAGCCCGAGACGGCGCGTGCGGCAGCGGCAATGTCATCACGATTGTAAGAACCGGTCTTTCCACCGTTGGTGAGCTCGTCGATTGCGACCTGGTAGACATCGCGCGAACGCACGGGATCGCAGCTGACCGGGGAATCGTCATCGAGCATACTGTCGATCATAGACCAGGCCTCGGCCTCATCCATGGCGTTAGCCGCGCGCGCGATGGTGGGAACGCCATCGTCGGCGTGGCGGCGCTGGAACGCACCGGTCAGGCCGGAGAGAAATGCGGAAGAAGGCTGTGCGGCATTGGCCTGATCGGCCGGGGCCGCAGGCTGAGGCGCCGCCCCCTGCTGCTGCGCGGGAATCGAGGCGGTCTTGAACTCGTTATGGGTCCGGCCAAACTGAGCGGCGCCGCCCACGGCATCGGGCTCAAACAGGCGGCCATCGTGCTCGGCACGATACTCGGAGATGCCCAGCGAGGCGGCGTAGATACCCACGCCCGCCACCGCACCAACGGCAAAGGGAACCGCGCCCGCGACAACCGTCTCGTTGACCGACGAGAACGGCAACGTCGCGGCATACATCACCACGGGGGCGGCAAGGCCGATCCCACAGGAAAGTCCGGCAAGGACTGCTCGTTGTGTTGCATCAGAAGAAGCCATGAGCTCTCCCCATCTTCCAGCACCCAAATCGCATCATTTAGTTGGCTGCGCGAGAGAAGATGAAGCGGGACATGCGTCCCAAAGCAACGGTATATGGTTCGTTTCATCTGCGTTTTCCGTCGCGAAGCTTAAAAGTTATTATGCGAAACCGACCCTCCGATTGCAAGCGATGAGGCCGGATTATGGCTCGAAAACCGCTGCTTGTCGGTCATAAGGTCAAAAAATGTTGCCGAGTGGCGCCGTAAAGAAAGGGCCGGGGCATAAACCCCGGCCCGATTGCCCGTTCTTATGGCGATATAGCGTGCGGCTTTTGGTCTAAAACGTCTGCTCGTAGTCGCTGTGCTTTTTGGCCGAACGCACCAGGAACTCCTGGTTGGTGTTGGTGCCCTTAAGGCCCTTGATAAACGACGCCGCCGCGCGCTCGGTGTTGTTCATACCGGCGAGGATGCGACGCAGGCCAAACACAAACGGGCGCATCTGCTCGTCGACCAGCAGGTCCTCGTTGCGCGTACCGGAGGCAACGGGGTCGATGGCCGGGAAGATGCGGCGATCGGCAAGATCGCGGTCGAGCTTGAGCTCCATGTTGCCGGTGCCCTTGAACTCCTCAAAGATGACCTCATCCATCTTGGAGCCGGTGTCGATAAGGGCGGAGGCGAGGATGGTGAGCGAGCCGCCGTTTTCGATATTGCGGGCTGCACCCAGGAAACGCTTGGGCGGATAGAGAGCTGCCGAATCGACGCCGCCCGAAAGGATACGGCCCGAGGCGGGTGCCGCCAGGTTGTAGGCGCGCGCAAGACGTGTGATGGAGTCGAGCACCACCACGACATCGCCGCCCAGCTCCACGATGCGCTTGGCACGCTCGATGACGAGCTCGGCCACGCGGGTGTGGTTGTCGGCGGGCATATCGAAGGTCGAGGCCACGACCTCGCCCTTGATAGAGCGCTGCATATCGGTGACCTCTTCGGGGCGCTCGTCGACGAGCAGGCAGATGAGGTGCACCTCGGGGTTGTTGATTGAGATGGACTGGCAGATCTTCTTAAGGATCGTTGTCTTGCCGGCCTTGGGCGGCGACACAATCAGGCCACGCTGGCCCTTGCCGATCGGCGACACGATATCGATGGCGCGACCGGTGATGGAATCCTTGCCATGCTCCATGCGCAGCGGCTCGTTGGGATAGACCGGGGTAAGGTCGCCGAACTTGGGGCGGTTGCGGATCTGCTCGGGATCCATGCCGTTAACGGTCGTGATCTTGGCGAGGCCGGCTCGCTTGTCGCCGCCGCGCGAGGGGCGCAGCGAACCCTCGATGACATCGCCCGTGCGCAGGCGTGCGGAGCGGATGAGGTAAGCGGGGACGAAGGCGTCTTCGTTGGACTTCATGTAACCGTGGGCATGGATGATGCCGGAGCTGTCCGGGCGAATCTGCAGGATGCCCTTAATATCGCGGAAGCCCTCGGCCTTCGCGGCGGTCGTGTAGATCTCCTCGACAAGCTCGGCCTTCTTCTTGCCGGTCGTCTCGATCTCGAACTCTTTTGCCTTCTCGCGCAGCTCGGCGACCTTCATGGCCGCAAGCTCCTCGCGCGAAAGCGTGGGCTCGGTGGGGGCGGCGTTGCGCTCCTTGTTGCGCTGTTTGCGGTCGCGCTGACGGCTGCGGCGGTCGTTGTTGCGATCGTCCTTGCGATCGCTGCGCTCGTCGTTGCGCTTGTGCTGACGGCGGCTGGGGCGGGCGCCCTCTTCGGTCTCGGTGCCTTCGGCAGCCGCGGCTGCGGTTGCATCGGTGCCGGACGGAGCCTCGCCCTCTGCCTTGGCGTCGGCGTTGGCATGGTTGCTGGGTTCGGCGTCGCCCTGCTGCTCGGCACCCTTGGCCCTCGCGGACTTCTTGCGCGTGCGCTTGGGCTTCTCTGTTGCCGGCTGATCGGCGTTCTCGGCCTCGGAAGCGGCATCGGCGTTTGCCTCGGAGGACTTGTCGTCGACGGGCTTGGCCTCAGCCTTGGCCTTCGCCTTCGTCGAGCGCTTTGCCGCGGTGCGACGGCTACGGCCGGGGCGGACATCGGCGGGCTCGGCATCGGCAGATGCGGGAGCCTCGGTGGACGGAGCGTCCTGGACCCAGGAATCGGCCGCGGCCGTAGACTCGGCCGTCACCGCTGCACCCTGGGCAGCAGCTGCTGCGGCAGCGGCTTTCTCGGCCTCAACATACGCCTTGGGCTTGCGGCCGCGACGATGCGGGCGCAGAGCCGGATCAACGACGGGAACCTCGTTGACCTCAGCGTGCACGACGGGCTCAGCGGAGGAAGCGCCCTCCCCTGCCGCAGAACGAGCCGGAGCTTCAGCGACCTCAGGAGTCAGCTGCTCGACGGGCTGCTGCGTCTTGGCTGCCGCACGGCGACGCGTGCGCGGTGCCGGCTTCTCGGCCGACTGTTCGGCAGCAGGAGCCTCGGGGGTGACCGGCGCAGCGAGCTCAGTCAATGCCGCGGCCTCGCGCTCGGCAGCGCGACGGCGGGCACGCACAACCTGGGCCTCGCTAATCTGCGCCAGTGCACGGGCCTGCGCGACCTCATCGGAAATGGGGGCCGAAGCATCGGTGGCAACGGGGCGCTTCGCGCGCGTGGTGCGCGTCGTACGACGCTTGGGCTTTTCGGCATCCTCGCCGTCCGCAGCGGGCTTGGCCAAACGACGCGTGCGCTTAGGCTTAGCGGGAGCAGCCCCCTCGCTAGCAACGGGCGTGGTGGGCGCGGCGGCCTTAAGCGCCTCGGGAGCCGAGACCTGCGCCGGCGCGGAAAGCACGGCCTGGTCCGACGTAACCGGTGCAGCGGGAGCCGTTTGCGTCGTCGTTATTTCGTTTTCTTGTTGTTGATCAGACACAGTGTTTGCTCAACTTTCTTTTCAAGCCCTGTGATCACATGCTCCCTGCATAAACCTTCAGGGCGGCTAAACAGTCTAGCTCCGTCAAATACCGACGGACATCATTGATCTGTATAGAGATGATTGCGTTATATACGCAGCGTTAGTGTAACACAACCGCAACCACCTGCAACTTAGTCATCGGGGACGTTCTTAAACGACTAGTCAAAAGGGATGCTCTTCCCCTAAGGCGCCTTCAAATGGTGCGACTAGGGAGCAAATCCATGGCGTCGGGATTCGCCACGCCACGAAACGCGCCTATCTACTACGCTTACCCCCGGACCCCTGACCATACCCTTGTATTTTTCAAAAACAGCGAGTCCGCTACCTGCGGTTTTAATATCAAACTTTACGACATGGTTCGGGATATGCGGCAAAACGTAGGAGATGGGCACGATTTGTGACGGACGGTATCCCGCCACCCCTCCACGAGACAAAAATGATCCGTTTTCCTCCGTCCCCAAGGGATCATTTTCAAAACTATGCCAGATTACGGGGCCAAAATGATATAGGCCAACCATACCCTGCATTTTCAAGAAACAATAGACCGTCTACCTGCGGTTTTAATTTCGCTATTGACGCCATGGTCGCCAGTTGGCGATTCAGCCCCGTAAACCGGTATAGTTACGATTTGGTAGCATTTTCCAGCAATCCAAATCGTCTCGCCAAACAAAAAAGTCCGACCTCCACATAGGAGATCGGACTTTCAAAGCTCAGTTAAACCAAGCCTGCGCGGTCAAATGACCCGCAAATTACATCTGCTCGGGAGCAGAAACGCCAACAAGGGTGAGCACCAGGGCGAGCGTCACGCGGACGGCGTCGCAGGCGGCCAGACGGGCGCGCGAAAGCTCGGGGTCGACGGGACGGCCCTCGCTCGGCAGCACCTGGCAGGCGGCGTAGAAGCTGTGGAAGTCGCCGGCGAGCTCCTCGGCAAAGTGAGTCAGGCGGAACGGAGCGCGATCGCGAGCGCAGCTACCGATGAGGTCGGTGAGCTCGTTGAGCTTACGCGAAAGAGCAAGCTCGGTCGGGTCGGTCAGCAGCGAGTAATCGACGTTCTCGCCAATAGCCTTCTCGGCGACGGCCTTCATGCCCATCTCGTCAGCCTGCTCGGGCGTAACGTCAGCGGCACGGCGCAGGATGGAGCACACGCGGGCGTGAGCGTACTGCACGTAGTACACCGGGTTGGAGTTGTCGCGCTTTTTGACGGCCTCAATATCGAAGTCGACCATCTGGTTGGAGCTCTTGGAGATGAGCGTGTAGCGGGCGGCGTCGGAGCCGACCTCGTCGACGAGCTCCTGCAGGGTCACCATGGTGCCCTTGCGCTTGGACATACGGACAGGTTTGCCGTTGCGCAGCAGGTTGACGAGCTGACCCAGCAGAACCTCGAACTTGCCGGGATAGCCAAGAGCGTCGCAGACGCAGCGGACGCGCTCGATGTAGCCGTGGTGGTCGGCGCCCCAGATGTCGATGACGTGGTCGACGCGCTGGAACTTATCCCAGTGATAGGCGACGTCGGAGGCGAAGTAGGTGTACTCGCCATCGGACTTGATCAGGACGCGGTCCTTGTCATCGCCCAGGTCGGTGGAGCGGAACCACAAGGCGCCGTCCTTGGTATAGAGGTAGCCCATCTTGTCGAGCTTCTCAAAAGCGCGGTCGACAGCGGAGGTGCCGGCGGTCTCGCCCTCGGTGTCCTTCACGTACAGGGAGCGCTCGGAGAACCAACGATCGAAGTCGCAGTTAACGGCATGGCAAAGGTCGCGCATGTTGTCGACCATCTTTACATAGCCGCGCTCGCGGAAGCTCTCCATGCGCTCCTGCGGATCGGCGTTGACCCACTTATCGCCGTCGGTGCGCCAGAACTCGGCGGCCTCGTCGATGATGTAGTCGCCGCCGTAGGAGTCCTTGCCCAGAGTCTCAGCAAAATTGTCCTGATACGGATGGGTCTCGGGGTGCTCGTCGCTCTCGTCGGCAACAAAGGCGTCGCGGTCGGCGATCAGCAGCTTGTGAGCCTCGTCGATATCCACGCCCTGCTTGGCGATGATGTCGGCAAGCTGCATATAGCGCGTGCTAATGGAGTTGCCGAAGGTGTTCATCTGAGAGCCGTGGTCGTTGATGTAAAACTCACGCTGGATGTCGTAACCGGCGTGGTCCATCACACGGCAAAGGGAGTCGCCCAGAGCGGCCCAGCGTCCATGGCCAATGTGCATGGGGCCGACGGGGTTGGCGGAGACGAACTCGACCTGGGTCTTCAGGCCGCCACCGACGTTGGACTTAGCGAAGTCCATACCCTTCTCGCGGGCCTCGCCAAAGATGGCATTCTTGACGGCGACGGAGAGGTAGAAGTTGATGAAGCCAGGACCGGCGATCTCGACCTTCTCGATTGCGGGGTCCTCGGGCATATGGGCGACGACGGCCTCGGCGATCTTGCGCGGGGCGCAATGAGCCAGCTTGGCGGACTTCAGGGCCATGGTGGAGGTCCACTCGCCATGAGAAGTGTCAGCCGGTCGCTCGATAGCGCAATCGTCAAGTTCAAATGCGGAAAGGTCGCCGGCCTCCTGGGCCGCAGCAAGCGCAGCGCGTACCAGCTCTTCAATCTTCTCGGGCATAGATCCTCCTTGTGTTAAAGCCCCCGAGCTCTTGGTCACTCGTAGGGCAAAAGCCAGAGTTTGTAGCACTCTATCACAAGCGGTAACTACTGTCGCAGGGTAAAGCTAATAGATATTGCATATGCACAAAAATGACTACCGCTCTTGCGCGGCTTTACAAAGTTGGCGGTTTGCCTGCAGTTTATACACGTTCTAGAAATGCATAAACGTATGGATAGGCCGTTCTATTTATCGAATACTCTAACCTATCGAAGTTGCGTGCTTTTCCTGCATAAAGTAATGGTTTGCGCACGTCAGCGTGGTATTGTTAACATACGCAAATTCGTATAAGTTGGAGGTAGCATGTTCTCAATCGGTCAACACGTCATTCATCCGGGTCAGGGAGTCTGCACCGTCGTCGGCTTTAGGGACGACACGCCGCAGCCCATGTTGTTGCTCGAGGCCAAGCAGGGGCATGCGCAGACGATTCTCATGTACCCCGTGGCGCAGGCCGACCGTCTGCATGCCGCTATCTCCCAGCAAGATGCCGAGCACCTGCTGAGCCACTACGACGAGCTGGAGTGCGACACCTTTACCGAGCGCAACAGCTCGCTCGAGGAGACGCACTTTAAGCAGCAGCTCAAGCTGGGCGCGCCCGAGACGGTTCGGGTGGCAAAAACCATGATGCACCGTATTCGCCAGGCCGAGGAAGCAGATAAAAAGCCCAGCTCTTATTACATGCGCGTACTCAAGGAAGCCAAGCGCCGCTCCATCGAGGAGTTCGCCGTGGCCCTGGGCGTCACCGAAGAGGCCGCCGAAGCCCGTCTAGCCCAAGCCGCCCTCAACTAACCTGCCCACGCCAAAACCACCACAAAGGGGACAGGCACCTTTGTGGTGGTTTTTTTCGTTCTAGTCGTTCTAGTAGTATTCATTCTTAGCGATACCTACGAACACAAGGAGTCTTTTATGGAAGAGCCGCTTTCCGCCGGAATCACCCGCGACCGTGCGTTCGAATTGCTCAACGCGCACAACAAAGACCCGTTCCACATCACCCACGGCGAAACGGTCGAGGGCACCATGCGCTACTTTGCGCGCGAGTTCGACCCCGAGAACGAGGAGTTTTGGGGCATCGTCGGCCTGCTGCACGACCTGGATTGGGAGGAGCATGAGGACGACCCCATGAACCACACTATCTATGCGGCCGAGATCCTCGAGGGCGAGGGCGCCTCTCCCGATCTCATTCGCGCTATTCAGACGCACACGTCCGATTTCAACACCTCGCTGCCCAAGCCCGAGCTGCAGATGGAAAAAATCCTGTTTGCATGCGACGAGCTCACTGGTCTGATCGGTGCTGCCGTGATCATGCGTCCGAGCAAGAGCGTCATGGACTTTACGACTAAGTCGCTCAAGAAAAAGTTCAAGGACAAGCGCTTTGCCG
Source organism: uncultured Collinsella sp. (assembly GCA_959023295.1). Lineage (GTDB taxonomy): Bacteria > Actinomycetota > Coriobacteriia > Coriobacteriales > Coriobacteriaceae > Collinsella. The sequence continues at coordinate 18,503 of CAUFBM010000022.1, forward strand.
CCGGCTGCTCGCGCGACGTGATTTCGCAGGGCGCCGAGATGCTGGGCTGGGAGCTCCCCGAGCTCTTCGACCGTACCATCGCGGCCATGCAATCCTTCGCGCCCGATCGCGATACCTTCAAGGCCTAACCGCCCACGCCACCTATAACCACCACAAAGGGGACAGGCACCTTTGTGGTGGTTTTTCGTTTGCGACAGAAGGGAGACTAGCCCGCTTTGCGGATCGACCACTCCCCCACGCCCGTCAAGCGCTGGATCTGGCGGATGGAAAGGCCGGCGCCTCGCATTGCAGCAAGCACCTCGTTGCGTTTAGTCTTGTCGAGAGCTTTGACATCGGAAAGCTCGCTCAAACCGAACAAGCGAACTAGCGATATCCCCACATCCAAGGCCTCATCTTCATCGATACGTCCACCCGTTGATGGACGAACAACCACGACATTCGACGCGTTCATAAAAGTCTGATAGTCACGAACGCTCGGAAACGCAAAGCGAACAAACGCCAAATCGACCGTTGCGATATCTGGATCACGTTCAACATAATCTAGGTGGCTGCTCCATCGATACGCGCCGTATGGACAAATCCCAGCCTTTTACGGATTGAAATGAACATATCGAATAGCGTCGAGAAGGTATTCCTCACTCGAAATAGGAGCGCTCGAAAACCTATCCTGAAAAACATGACCAACATGTCCGTGGCGACGGTTATACCAAGTTGCGTAGCAAGACATGACAAGATGCATGGCCTCGCTCACGTTGTCGCCAGGATCGCTTATGACAAGATGGACATGGTTGCCCATCAGGCACCAAGCAATTAATGTAATGTTGAATCTCGTTATCGAGGTCCGGACAAGCGAGAGAAGCCGCCTTCTGTCCTCATCATCCTCAAACAGAAGCTGCTTGCCGTTGCCTCTCATCGTAATGTGATACAGGCCAATCAGTGATTTCTGCCGCGGTTTTCTCGACATGGGCATCTCCTTGCTCTCGTGCCAAACATAACCCCGCGACGCACGCAAAGCGGCGAGAATCTACTCGCCGATTAAACCGTCCACCTGCCGAAATGCCAGCTATTGCATGGCGGAAATATGCTTAGATACCGTTAGAGAACGAACGAGCGACCAACAAGCCAAAACCACCACAAAGGGGACAGCCACCTTTGTGGTGGTTTTTCGTTTGCGAGGGGTTTAGGGGCGGACCTGGCCGGTGCCGCGGAGCTTGTATTTGTAGGTGGTGAGGGCCTCAGCGGCAAAGGGTCCGCGAGCATGGAGCTTTTGGGTCGAGATGCCGATCTCGGCGCCCAGGCCAAACTCGCCGCCGTCGGTAAAGCGCGTGCTGGCATTGGCGTACACGGCCGAGGCATCGACCGCGTCGAGGAAGCGCTCGCAGGCGTCCGTGTCCTCGGCAACGATGGCCTCGGAATGCATGGTGCCGTAGCGGTTGATGTGCGCGATGGCCTCGTCCTCGTTGGCCACGACCTTCACGCTCATCTCGAGCGCCAGGTACTCGCGGCCCCAGTCCTCCTCGGTCGCGGCAACGTAGTCGTCGCCCTCGGCAAGACCGGCATCGGCGCATGCGGCGCACGTGGCCTTGTCGCCGTGAATCAGCACGCCGTGGTCGTGCAGCTCGGCAACGACTGCGGGCAGGAAGCGATCAGCGACGGCACGGTCGACTAGCAGCGACTCGGCAGCATTGCACACGCCCACGCGCTGGGTCTTGGCATTGACGATAATGTTGAGCGCTTTATCGAAGTCGGCAGATTCATGCACGTAGATGTGGCAGTTACCCGTGCCTGTCTCGATCACCGGCACGAGCGACTCGCGCACGCAGCGCTGGATCAGGCCCGCACCGCCACGCGGAATGAGCACATCGACGATGCCGCGAAGCTTCATGAGCTCGCCGGTGGCCTCGCGGTCGGTAGACTCGATCATCGACACGGCCTCGCGCGGGAAGCTCTGATCCTCAAGCGCATCGGCCAGCAGTTCGGCAATCATGGCGCACGAGTGATAGGCCAGCGAACCGCCGCGCAGAATGCAGGCGTTGCCGGTGCGGATACAGATGCCCGCGGCGTCGGCCGTCACGTTGGGGCGCGCCTCGTAGACCATGGCAACCAGGCCCAGCGGAACACTCACGCGGGTCAGATCCACACCGCTTGCAAGCACGCGGTGGTCGAGTACGCGGCCGACGGGATCGGGCAACTCAGCGAGCTTCTCCAGGCCGGCGGCCATGCCCTCGACGCGCTCGGGCGTCAGCAGCAGACGGTCGAGAAGCCCCGCCGAGGTGCCCGCATCGCGCGCCGCGGACATATCGAGCTCATTGGCGGCAACGATGGAATCGACGCCGTCGCGCAGCGCCGCAGCCATGGCACGCACGGCCTCCTGGCGCTGGGCATCGCTCGCCGTGGCAAGCGCGCCCGAAGCGGCCTTGGCCTCAACGGCAAGATCGTGAACGTAGGTGGCTATATCGACCGACATGAACGGCCCTTTCTCTTAGATGTTTGCCAACCATGGTAGCCGATTTGCACGCATCCTCGCCGACGGCGGTAGAATTGGTCAACCCGAAACACCGCAACGAATGGAAGCATCATATGGCGCTCATCACTTCGTACCACGTCCCCGGCCTGTATGTCGAGGACCACAGCATCGACGTCCCCCTTGACTGGCGCGGCCTGGAGCCGATGCTATTGGCCGTCGGCAGCACCATGCGCCGCGGCGCAATGCCGGCGCCCATCGCCGGTGCACCCGAAAGCATCAAGCTCTTCTACCGCGTGGTTTGCGCGCCCGACCGCATCAACGACGATCTGCCGCTCCTCCTCTTTTTGCAGGGCGGCCCCGGCGGCGAGAGCCCGCGTCCGCTGTCGCCTGCAAGCGATGGCTGGATCGAGGAGGCCGTCAAGCATTTCCGCGTCGTGCTGCCCGACCAGCGCGGTACAGGGCGCAGCAGCTGTGTAGACGGGCGCACGATTGCCGCCTTGGGCGATCGCGCCGAGGCTGCAGGCGCCAATGCGGCCCGATCGCAGGCGGACTTCCTCAAGCGCCACCTCGTCAGTTCCATCGTTCGCGATTTTGAGTACCTGCGCCTGGTGGGCTTTGGCGGCAAGCCCTGGGTCACACTCGGGCAGAGCTACGGCGGTTTTTTGACGTTGAGCTATCTGTCGTTCTTCCCCGAGGGCGTAGCGGCAAGCTTTACCTGCGGCGGCATTCCGCACGTGCCGGCGAGCGCCAGCGAGGTCTACGCGCACACCTTCCCGCGCATGGCAGCCAAGACGCAGCAGTATTACGACCGCTACCCCGCCGACGTCGAGCGCGTGGCGGCCCTGGCAGATGCCCTCGAGGAGCAAAAGCCCGTGCTACCCGACGGCTCCCCGATGACGGTCGAGCGCCTGCAGCTCATGGGCAGCGACTTTGGCATGAAGCCGAGCTTTGAGCGCATGCACTGGATCATCGATCACGCGTTTGTTGATGGCGACGGTACGCTGAGCTGCGGCTCCTCGGTATCCGACAGCTTTTTGATGCGCGCCTTCGAGCGCACCAACACACGCACGAATCCGCTGTACTGGACGCTGCAGGAATTCATCTACGCCGACGGCGACACCATGCCCATCCGTTGGGCCGCGGCAGAAGAGAAGGCCCACCGTGCCGAGTTCGACACGCTCGCGCGACCGCTCATGTTTACCGGCGAGGCCATGTTCCCGTGGATGTTTGAGCAGATGCCCGAGCTCAAGCCCTTTAAGCCCGCGATGGATCTGCTAATGGAAGACACGAGCTGGGACAAGATCTACGACCCGCAGCGCCTGGCCTGCAACGAGGTGCCGCTCCAGGCCGCGGTGTACTTCGATGACATGTACGTGGACTCGGGCATGCAGCTCGACACGCTCAGCCGCGTGGGCAACTCGCATGCCTGGGTGACGAACGAGTTTGAGCACGATGGCCTGCACGGCAGCGTGGTGTTCAAGCACCTCTTCGACGAAGCCCTCAACCGCGGAGACCTGCGCCAGATCTTCTAGCAAAGAAGTGTCCCCGCCTGTCGGCACAAAAGGAACGTCCCCAAGTGCCGGCAACGACAATGCCGCAGGTAGAGGACGGAAAGCGAAAACGCCCCTAAGCGAGCAAGGTGACGTGAAAGAGGAGGGCATTGACCTTTTGGTCATGCCCGACAATTGAACGTCAGATTGCCGCTTAGGGGCGTTTGCAGCGTCAATTGGTTAGGCGAAGACGATCAAATTATCTCGATGGATCGCGGGCTTCTCGGCCAGGTCTGCCAGCAGACGGTTGCCGGCGATCTGGTCCTGGCGGCGTCCGGCTGCAAGCTCCAGCACGTCCGAATCGGCCTCGGCGATACCGCGGGCGACAACCATGCCGCTCGGGTCGCACACGTCGAGCACATCGCCCTCGGCAAACGCGCCATCGACCTCGCGAATACCCACCGCGAGTAAGGACGAGCCACGGCTGACCAGCGCCTTTGCGGCGCCATCGTCAACCGTTACTGAGCCATGCGCCTTGTCGCCCAGTGCAATCCACAGCTTGCGGGGCGCAATATCCAGGCGCTCCGCCGGCGGGTCGAACAGCGTACCCACGCTCTCACCGCGGGCAAGGCGCACGAGAGCATCGGGCTCCTCGCCCGAGCAGATCACGCTCTGAATGCCCGCCGTCATCAGAATGCGACTCGCGCGGATCTTGGTGATCATGCCGCCGGTGCCCACCGACGTTGAAGAATCGCCCGCCGAGGCGATGATCTTGGCATCGATTTTGCGCACGACCGGGATAAACTCGGCCGTAGGATCCTCATGCGGATTGGCGGTGTAGAGGCCGTCAATGTCCGAAAGCGTCACGCACAGGTCGGCAGAAACCAGGCAGCTCACGAGCGCAGCCAGCGTGTCGTTGTCGCCGAACTTGATCTCGTCGACAGTAACGGTGTCGTTCTCGTTGACGACCGGCACCACGCCCAGCTCCACCAGACGCAGCAGGGCGTCGCGCGCGTGCAAATAGGACGTGCGGCGCGCCGTGTCGTGGCGCGTGAGCAGCACGAGCGAGGTGAGCAGATCCCGTGCATGGAACTCCTCGTCGTAGGCCGACGAGATAATGCACTGACCGGCCGAGGCGCAGGCCTGCAGGCTCGGCAAGTCACCGACCGGCTTGCGGTCGAAGCCCAGCACGGGATATCCACAGGCAATGGCGCCCGAACTCACCACGACCAGACGCCAGCCGAGCTTGCGCAGGGCAGCGGCCTGATCGGCAAGTCTGCCGATAAAGGCGCGGTTGACCTTGCCATCGGCGCCCACCACCGTGGACGAACCGATCTTGACCACCATCGTTTTATAACAAGTTGTCATACGTCAAACCAATCGAATGCTGAGCGAGCGGGCGAGCGGGCAAACGAGAAAATGATCCGTTTTCCACCGTCGCATGCGGATCATTTTGCCCAGGGGAAAGCCGATGCCGCGGCCATGTTCTTGCGCACGAGTTCGTCGCGCACCTGTGCCAGGCCCTGTTCCATACCCACCACATAGGTCTGCGGGTACAGGAAGCGCTTGAAAGCCGCGTCCAGATGACCGAGTGCCCAAGCACATCGCTCGCGCGCGTCCTCGATGCTCTCACGCGGAGCCACCGCACTGCCATCGCGCACGATCGGCACCAGCAGCTCGCGATACTCAAGCTCCGACACATCGGTTACCAGGGCGGCATCGTTCACGGCCACGAGGGTATTGCCGCGCGCGGCGCCCTCCCCCGCCAGATGGTCCTCGTCATAGATCATGTCGCAGACCGGGCCGCCAAAGCCGTCGTAATAGCGGCGCACACGCTGCACGCCCGGAATCGTGCGCTTGTAGGGCTGCTCGGAGAGCTTAACCACCGGCGTCCACGGGTCCGTCTCGCTCGCACGGCGGGCAGAAAGCTTATACACACCGCCCAGCGCCGGCTGGTCGTAGCAGGTCGCGAGCTTGGTACCCACACCAAAGCTATCGATGGGCGCGCCCTGGTCGAGCAGCGACTGAATCGTGTACTCGTCCAGATCGTTGGAAACCGAGATCCCCACATAGGGCAAGCCCTCGGCATCAAAACGGCCGCGCACATACTTGGAGAGTTTAGCGAGGTCGCCCGAGTCGATGCGAATGGCCGATAGACGCTCGCCCACCGCCTCCATCTCCTTGGCAACCGTAATGGCATGCTCGCAGCCCTCGCGCACATCGTAGGTGTCGATGAGCAGCGTACAGTTCTTGGGGCTCGACTTGGCAAAGGCACGGAAGGCCTCGAGCTCGGAATCGAAGCTCATCACCCAGCTGTGCGCATGCGTGCCAAAGACGGGAATACCGTAGCGGCGCCCGGCGAGCACATTGGACGTAGAGGAACAGCCGGCAACGTAGCTCGCGCGCGCGACGGCCAGGCCGCCATCGGGACCCTGGGCGCGGCGCAGGCCAAACTCGGCCACGGGACGGCCGTCCGCCGCCAACACCACGCGTGCCGTCTTGGTGGCGACGAGCGTCTGGAAGCCGACGATGTTCAGCAGCGCCGTCTCGAGCAGCTGACACTCCAGCGCCGGCCCGGTGACGCGCACCATGGGCTCGCGCGGAAAGACGAGCTCGCCCTCGGGCACGGCGTCAATGTTCACGTGCGCGCGGAAGTTGCGCAGGTAGTCGAGGAATGCGGGTTTAAACATCGCACCGCCGGCGGGAGCCTGAAGCGAGGCGAGGTACTCGATGTCCTCGGACGTAAAGCGCAGGTTCTCGACCAGCTCGGGCAGCTCGGCGGTACCGCACATGACGGCGTAGGCGCTACCAAAGGGATGGTCGCGGTAAAACGCGGTAAAACAACCCTGCTCATTGGCCTTGCCGCTCTCCCACAGGCCCTGGGCCATAGTGAGCTCGTACAGATCGGTGAGCATTGCAATGTCGGTGGGATGCGAGATGTCGGTCAAAGCCATGGGGCGACCTTTCGGATGCGTTGTGCAGAAGTTGAGGGTTGGACAAGGCAGAGTGTTCAGGCATGGCGCCCAGCGCGAATCGGCTAGAGCAGACCCATACTGGTCAAAATCGTGTAGCCCATAAAGACGACAAATGCGACCAAGGCGAGCACGATGATGATTTTTTGAGCCGGAGCCATGCCGGGGATCTCGCCCTCGCCCGTGGGCTCCTTGGAGGTGACCATGCGCTGGGCAAAGGTTATCTCGTCACGGCTCGGCGTGGGCTCGGCGGGCTTGGGGCGGGCGGCCTTTTTAGGCTGAGGTTTGGCCGCGGCAGGCGCAGGCTTCGCAGTGGCGGGCTTGGGCGCGGGCGTGGGCTTGCGCTCGGATGCGGCCCTCGTGGCGGCTTCCTCGGCCTTTGCGCGCTCGGCACGCAGGGCAGCCAGCTCCTCACGCTCGCGACGAGCCTCTTCCTGAGCCTCGCGGCGGGCCTTCTCGGCGCGGAGCTCTTCCAACTCGGCGCGCTCCTCATCGGACAATGGTTGGGACTCAAGCTCGGCCATAGTACAGCCCTTTCTTTCAAAAAAAGCCGCCGACACAATGTCAGCGGCTTATCAAATCCAAGGGTGGAGACGAAGGGAGTCGAACCCTCGGCCTCTGCCATGCGACGGCAGCGCTCTCCCAACTGAGCTACGTCCCCAGGACAAGTTGATATTTTACCTACGGCTCGCCAACTGTCAACGCCCAATACCCAGTCTTTTTAGGACGAGGCCATTTTGACTACCCTTCAAGCAAGCAATCCTCTCGATGATTTTTTAATCCCCGTCCCAGAAAAATCATCGGCGAACCCGTTACTTCGCGCTGGTGAGGACGCCGGTGGTATCGAACGCCGGGGTGAAGCTCTCGTCTACCGCGCCACCCTCTTGCCAGAACATGGTCGTAAAGCCCAAGTCGTCGGCATGGTCGAGGACCTGCTCGTACTCCTCGCGCGTCACGGCACGCGCCAGGTCGCCGCCCTGCTCGCGCATGAGCGCATTGGGCGTGTACTGGTTCATGACCGAGATCGGCACATCACCCACCGTCTGCCACACAAGGTCCAAAACGCGACATGAATCGTCTGCATGTCCCGGCAGCACCAGGTGGCGCACGATCATGCCGCGCTTCATGAGCCCGTCCTCGTCCACCAGCTCTCCCCCGCGGCGCTCGATCTCGCGCGCCATCTGAGCGAGACCCGACACGGCCACACGCGGGTAGTCCTGAATATGAGAGAGCGACTGTGCAAGTCCCGCATCGGCATACTTAAAGTCGGTAAGCCACACGTCGACCAGATCGCCGAGCGCCGCCACGGCACTCGCGCGCTCATAACCGCTCGTGTTGTAGACGATTGGGATGACCAGCCCGCGCGCCCGTGCTGCAGCAATCGCCGCCGGCAGCAGGTGCGCGTAGTGCGTCGCCGTCACCAAATTAATATTGTTGGCGTCCTGGTCCTGCAGCTCCAACATAATCTCGACCAGGCGCTCGGGCGAAATCTCAAGCCCAAAATTGCCTGTCGAGATCTCGTGGTTCTGACAATAGACGCATTTGAGCGAGCAGCCGCTAAAGAAGATCGTGCCCGAACCGGCCTCGCCCGAGATAGGCGGCTCCTCCCACATATGAAGCGCCGCGCGGGCCACCTTGAGCGTGTCGTTAGCACCGCATACGCCGCGCGCGCCCTCATCGCGCGCCGCACCGCAACGGCGCGGACACAAATGGCAGGCAGGCGAAAAAAGTTCGGTCAACGACGTCGGCATAAAAACATGCTCCAAAACAACGATTCAGCAGCTCAAACGCAATGGGACCAACCGCTCAGACGGCTCGAGCCCAAGGCGCCGTAATCGTCCGACACGATTTTTGTAATGTCAAGACTAGAATCCACAAAGTGCCGCTTTATGATGTAGGTATTCCGCCCCCCGCGGAGCAACTGGGTGAACCGTCGCGTTTATTTAGGGAGCCCACACAGTCGTACCTAGTACAGGTATCCTTCGTTGTTAAGGACGCTGGAACAGTCGATGAGGGCACCCACCTGTTTTAGGTGGGTTCATTTTCGTAACGTGGGGGGTGGTTTTCTTTTGCCGAAATCGCCATTGCAAATCCCGCCAAGATCCCCAAAAGGCACCAGGCAGAGCCACACTATCACTCGAATATCTGGTAAGCGCGTGATTATCGCCCCGTGCAATTCCTCACACCCTCCTTGGTCGAGTATCATGGGTCAGCTATACCCTTTGCGGCGTGGCATCCTTTGACCTTTTCCTTCGACGCTTGGCGGTTTATCGATTCATGGCTTCCTCCACGAGCTTCATACCGTACCTTTGCGTGGCGGTCGCGGCTTTTATCACGACCTTCCTTACGGTGCCCCTGGTCAAGCGCCTGGCAATCAAGCTCGACGCCGTCGACTATCCTTCCAGGCGCCGCATCAACACTAAGCCCATCCCGCGCATGGGCGGCACGGCGGTCTTTTTGGGCCTCGTCGTCGCCTGCATCGTGCAGATCCTAGGCACCTGGTACCTGGGCTGGCCGCCCGTTTTGGTGCCTCATCCCCTCTTGCACATCAGCTACCCCATACTGGCGCTTTCATTTACCGTCATCTTTGCGACCGGCGCGATCGACGACATCTACCAGCTCAAGCCCAAGCAAAAGCTCGCCGGTCAGGTCCTCGCCGCGCTCATCGCCTGCGTGGGCGGCCTGCGCATCGGCGTCATCGTCAACCCGTTTGCCCCCGGCGAGATCATGCTCGGCTGGCTCGCCTACCCCATCACCGTGATCTACCTGGTGGCGTTCACCAACATCATCAACCTTATCGACGGCCTCGACGGCCTGGCCACGGGCATCTGCGGTATCGCGTCGTTCACCATGTTTTCGGTCGCCGTGCTCTCGGGCCGCATCGATGCCGCCGCGCTCTCCATCGCACTCTTTGGCTCGTGCCTCGCCTTCTTGCGCTATAACTTCAACCCCGCGAGCATCTTCTTGGGCGACTCGGGGTCGCTGCTTCTGGGCTTTGCGCTGGGTTCCATCTCGCTGCTCAACGTGAGCCGCACCGCCGCGCTCACCTCGCTCATCATTCCGCTCATCGTGGCCGGCGTGCCCATCATCGATACGTTTAGCGCCATCGTGCGCCGCAAGCGCGCCCACATTAGCATTGGGCAGGCCGACAAGGGCCACATTCACCACCGCCTGATTCAAGAGGGTTACAACCAAAAGCAGGCCGTGCTGCTCATCTACGCCTGGTGCATCATGCTTTCGGCCGGCGCCGCCGCCATCAATCAGGTCGAGGTTCCCATGCGCGTGCTCATCTTTACCGTGCTCGCCATTGGCTCGGCGGCCTTCGCCAAGCACCTGCACCTGTTTGAGCCCGTGCTACGCCACCATTACAACAAGCGCACGCACGAAGACGAGCTGGTAACCCCCGACGACCCCGCCTTTAAGCAGGAGGAGCAGGCAGCCGAGGAACGTAAAGAAGAGCGCCACCACAAGCTCTAGGGTAAGCTGCCGAGGATGTGCCCAGGCACCGTTGGCCAAGCGCAGCCCGATACCCATCGCGTAAGCCGCCTCTCCCCCGCCCCTCGCCTACTTACGCCCCGACCCTCCAATAAACGCGTTATCATCTTGACCCATGAACATACGTTAGGAGCAATCATGCCAAACGAGAACAGCTACGAAGTCGCGCTGCAAAAGAGCAACGCCATTCGCGAGGGCCTGGCCAAGACGCCCGAGAAGTTCACCATGCTTACCGGTGACCGCCCCACTGGCCGTCTGCACCTGGGCCACTACTTTGGCACCCTCAAGGGCCGCGTTGAATTGCAGAACATGGGCGCCAAGACCAACGTGCTCATCGCCGACTACCAGGTCATCACCGACCGCGACACCACCGAGCACATCCAGGACAACGTG
>CAUFBM010000023.1 GCA_959023295.1 uncultured Collinsella sp.
CGCCCTCGCCGAGAAGCCCGTTAAGCCGGCTGTCGACAAGGCCGCCCTCCAGAAGGCCGTCGATGACATCAAGGGCCTGAAGGCGGACGATTACACCGCCGAGACCTGGGCTCCCTTCAAGACCGCCCTCGCTGCCGCCCAGGGCGTGCTCGCCGACGAGGAAGCCACCCAGGACCAGGTCGACGACGCCCTCAAGGCCCTGACCGACGCTCATGGCGCTCTTAAGGTCAAGGAGGTCACTCCCGATCCCGAGCCCAAGCCGGAGCCCGAGCCCAAGCCGGAGCCCGAGCCCAAGCCGGAGCCCAAGCCCGAGCCGACGCCCAACCCCGGCGGCAACATGGGTAACGCCGGCAATAAGGGCGACAAGCCCGCTGCCGCGACGAAGTCCTCCGCCTCCTCCAAGAAGGACGGCAAGGACCTTCCCGCGACCGGTGATGCTTCGGTCGTCGCCACCATGCTCGCTGGCGGCTCCGGCGCCGCCGCGCTCGCAGCGGCCCGCGTGATCGATTGCAAGCGCCGTCGCTAATTGTCTGTATAGTCGCAAGGCAAAAAGGCGTCCCTTCGGGGGCGCCTTTTTTAGTGACGATATGGCGGACGGGAGGGTCCTGGATTATTCCTGAGCTTGGACCGTCTTGAAACACAGCTTGGACCGTCTTGAAACACAGTCGAAATAATCCAGAAAATGTCTCGACAGACAAATCAAACACAAGCAAGAACTTTCGTAAGATAAAGTCCGAGGTCATAAGCGTTTTATACCGAGAATTCCAAAAAAATTTGAAAGTTCATTACAAGCGAGCGTTGACTTTAGGTAACTAAAGTTTCATACTCCTTTTCATCCACTGGGGGATGTGAACACGCACGGATCGTTCGCATCATGATCGAAGAGGATTTCTTAGACATGTTCACGCATCAGCTAAACATTATCAGCGTAGTAATTATCTGATGCGGGTTAGCACATACAGCTAGCCCGTACGATAACGGGCGGCTGATGAAGATGAGGGCCGTCGAGCGCAACCGACGGCCCTCATTTTTTATGTCTGGGAAGTTCTTTTTAGAGGAGGAAATGTAATGAACGGAGTTTTGCTCATGGTTGTGGCCGCGGCGGTGCTCGCCTGCGGCTATCTGGGCTATGGCCGATGGCTGGCCAACAAGTGGGGCGTTGACAAAGAGGCCCTCACGCCGGCCAAGCGCATGAAGGACGGCAACAGCTTCTCGCCCGTCTCCGCCTTCACCGCGTTCTCGCACCAGTTCAGCTCGATCTGCGGTGCTGGCCCTGTTACGGGTACGATCGTCGCCATGGCCTTCGGCTGGCTTCCCGTCGTGCTCTGGGTCCTCGTCGGCGGCATCTTCTTTGGCGCCGTCCACGACTTTGGCGCCCTGTACGCCTCGATGAAGAACAACGGCAAGTCCCTGGCTCAGCTCATCGAGAAGTACATCGGCAAGACCGGCCGTCGCCTGTTCCTGCTGTTCTGCTGGCTGTTCTGCATCATCGTCATTGCCGCTTTCACCGACATGGTCTGCAAGACGTTCATGTTCACCCCGACCGTTGACGCTTCTGGTGCTGCTACCGGTGCCATCGACTTCACCAAGTCCTATGCCGCCGGCTGCGCTGGTACCATCTCCATCCTGTTCACCTTCGTCGCTATCGCCTTTGGTTGGGCCCAGAAGAAGTTCAACCTCACCGGCGCTGCCGAGTTCGTCACCGGCGTGGTGCTCATGGTCCTCATGTTCGCCGTCGGCATGCAGTTCCCGGTCTACCTGGACAAGTTCCAGTGGTTCGCCGTCGTCATGGTTTACCTGGTCTTCGCCGGCGCCATGCCCATCCAGATGCTCAAGACCCCGCGCGATTACCTCACTTCCATCATGATGATCGTCATGATCGCCTGCGCCGTCCTCGGAATCGTCGTCCTGGGCGTTAACGGCCAGGCCACCATCACCGCTCCGGTCTTTACCGGCTTCTCCAGCGCTTCCGGCATGATGTTCCCGGTCCTGTTTGTCTCCGTTGCCTGCGGTGCTCTCTCCGGTTTCCACAGCCTCGTTTCTTCCGGCACCTCCTCTAAGCAGGTCGAGAAGGAGCAGGACGCCGTCAAGGTCGGTTACGGCGCCATGGTCGTCGAGTCCTTCGTCGGCATCCTTGCCATCATCGTCGCCGGCATCATGTTCTCCGATATGAACACCGCCGGTACTGGTGCCCTCAACGCCGGCGTCGCTTCCACCCCGTTCCAGATCTTCGCCGCTGGCATCTCCCGCGGTATGCAGGCCTTTGGTGTTGACGGCACGCTCGCTACTGTCTTCATGACCATGAACGTTTCCGCTCTGGCCCTGACCTCGCTCGACGCCGTCGCCCGTATCGCCCGAACCTCGTTCTCCGAGTTCTTTGCCCAGACCAACGACGCTCTGGCCATCGAGTCCAAGGCCGGCTACATGAAGGTTCTCGGCAACCCCTGGTTCGCCACGGTCGTTACCCTGCTTCCCGGCCTCGCTCTCGCCTTTGGCGGCTATGCCAACATCTGGCCGCTCTTTGGTGCTTCCAACCAGCTGCTCGGCGGTATGACCATGATCACCCTCGCCGTGTTCTGCAAGTGCACCGGCCGCAAGGGCTGGATGCTCTACGTGCCCGTCGCCTTCCTGCTCTGCTGCACCTTCACATCGCTGGTCCAGAGCGCCATGGGCTGCATGACCGCCGTCCAGGCCTACGGCTTCTTCGGCACCATCCCGGCTACCGCCACCACGGCTGCCGTCTCCGTCGCCGCCACCAAGGGCCTGCAGCTTGTCTTCGCTGTCCTGCTGATGGTCCTGGGCCTCATCGTTGCCGTCAACTGCCTCAAGGAGTTCTTCGGCAAGGAGGCCGGCTCCATGCCCGACGAGGAGCCCGAGTGGTCCGAGATGGGCAAGGCCGAGTATGGTCGCGCCGCTGCCGCCGAGGTTCCCGCCGACGCCGAGGCTGCCAAGGCCTAATCAGCTTGATGGACTAACCGCTCCATCCATATGACTCGGAAAGACCGGGTCCGCAACGACGCGGACCCGGTCTTTTTTCTTGCGAGAACGGGTGATGCAAAGGCGTCCTCGCAGATGTTTTGCGTGGATAGGCTCGCGCGTTGTACCATATAGACGTATATGTGTACATATGAAAGGGGCCCCGTGGCCAAGACGGTATATTCCGATAACCAAAATAATGTCGATGCCCTGGCTGAGCGTCTGAGCAGCCAGACGTCGCTTTCTGCCGAGCGCGCCAAGCTGGTTGCCTACGACCTGCTCTGCCGCAAGGCACTCAAAATCAAGTCGAGCGCGCTGGCGCAGATTTTCCGCTCCGTCGATAAGGAATGCGACACCAAGGCGATGCGCGACGAACTCATCGCGGCAAAGATCGTTACCAAGATCGAGGGCAGCGGCATTAACGGACGCCCGGCGTTCTATACCATTCATGCCGAGATTCGTGATGTCCAGGAGCAGCTTGCCGAGACTGCCGAAGAGGCTGTCGAGGACGTTGTCGAGGTGCCCGCTTCGGTGGAAACGGCCCCGCGCGAGCATATCGATACCGATGAGCTGCTCGATGAGAACGTCGTTCGCGCTTTTACCGCCAAAGCGGGTCGCGGCAGCTTTGGCGGGGGCGGCAAGCGCGATGCACAGCGCCGTGCCCAGCAGGAGCGCTTCCGTCGCGCCGTGGCTCAAAAGGATGAGCTCGATACCGAGGCTGTTGAGACCGAGGTTGCCGCTGAGTCGCAGAAGCCCGCGAAGGAGCAAAAGTCCGTGGGGGCCCAAGAGCCCAAGCGTCGTCGCGGTGCTCACTTTAAGGCTGCGCAGCAGGATGTCGCGCATGAGGCTGAAGAGCCTTCCGAGGTTGCAGACGATGTTGAGGAGTCTGCCAAGAGGGCTCCGGGATCGTGTCGTCCCGGTCGCGGTTTTGCGGGACGCGCGTATCCCGTAAAGCGTCAGGAGAAGGGCGAGCCGGCTTCGACCGCTCAAGCCGATAAGGCCGAACAAACCGAGAAAACCGTTGAGCCGGTGGCTTGCGAGCCGCAACCTTCCGAGTCGCAGTCTGCGGCTGGCACCGAGGTCAAGGCTCAACAGTCTGCTGATAAGCAGGCAGGGGAGAGCGCTTCGAGCAAGCCCCGCCGCCGTCGTCACCGTGGCGGCCGTGGCTCATATGCCGAGGCCGCGGCCGAGAAGGCAGCGACGCAAAGCAAGGATGCGAAGGCTGAGACCCCGGTGGAGCAGCCCAAGCGCCAGCCGGCGAAGGGGGACAGGCCCGAACGTTTGCAAAAGAGCTCGTCCGTGCTAAAGCAAGAGCGCAAAGCTCAGGCAGATTCCAAGCGCAAATCCCAGGCGCAGCCCAAACCGACTGCAAACGACGCGGCCGCCCAGCAGCCTGAGCCGTCCGCTCATGGCGAGGTTTCGGCGTTTGCTCTGGCACGTGTCCTGGGCAGACAGCTGCTCAAGGTCGTTCCTACGCCAATGGCGCTCTCCAAGATTAAGGAGCAGCAGACTCAAATTGTTAAGGTCGAGGGCAAGGACGGCAAAAAGGCTCCGCAGCGCACTCAGCGCAACGAGATGTCCAACCGCAAGATTGCCGAGGAGATCGCGATCATCCAGGCTTGGATTGAGCAGAATCGCGGTGCCGACACGCCGGTCGCTTCGCGTCGCCAGCGCGCCTACCAGATTTTTAACGATGAAAAGGCCTTTGACGGCAAGCACGGCGAGCGCCTGATTCGGCGTATGACCGAAAAAGGCATCAGCATGCAGGCGATTAAGGTCGCCCCCAACCGCCCCGTGCACTTTACGGGTTTCTTTACGCTGGGCGCCGATAAGCCGTTCATTATGGTCGAGAACCTGGACACCTATGACGAGATCGTCAAGCTCCTGCGCGGCCGCAAGCACGCCAAGCTTTTTGGCACCAAGGTGGGTGGCGTGATCTTTGGCGGCGGCTGCAAGGCGAGCGTTTCGCACGCATTGGATGATTATCTGGCCGAGATCGGCTATCGCTTTAACTATGTCTACTACGTGGGCGACATCGACCGAGAGGGTGCGCGCATTGTCGAGCAGACCCGTAACGCCAATGTGGTTGAGATTCGCCTGCATGCCGGTATGTATCGTGCCATGCTCGCCGAGCACAAGCGTCGCGTGAAGGCTGGCGGAGAGTGCGAGCCTGCGGCTGCCAACCAGGGCGTGCCGCAGAACCTGGCGGCGACGATCAAAGATCTGCCCATGGTCACGCGCGTGCAGTTCCGCAATGTGCTGCGCGAGGGCGGGCGCATTCCGCAGGAGATTCTGATGACCGCCGACTATCGGGATGGCGACTCGGGAAGCTTCGACCGCATGCTGAACAATTAGGGACGTGCGGCCCCGACGGGCCGGGCATTAAGTTTGCTGCTCTACAGTCCTGCGCAAGACGAAGGCCACATTAAGTGGCCTTCTTTGCGTGCGGAACTCGCGACAAACTTAATGCCCGGCCCGTCGGGGCCACACGGCACTTTGTAGAAGGCGGCTCGCTTTTCGGAACTGGGCTGATATTTTCTAGATGTAAGGCGCTCTTGGTCCTAATGGGCTTGGGGTGCCTTCGCGTTTCCTCAGCTCCGCACCCTGGCGGGTTCGAATCTCTCCGCTTGCTCACAAGAAAGCGCCCTGGGCCGTTATGGGCTCAGGGCGCTCAATTTTAATGGCTGGGACGGAGGGATTCGAACCCCCAACAGCCGGCACCAAAAACCGGAGTTCTACCGTTGAACTACGTCCCAATGTGTAGTGTTGCCCAAAAGCAACTCGTTTAGTTTACCTAATCTGCGAGGGCATCGCAAACGCCGTCGAGCAGGCGTACGGCGAGTGTCTGCGCATCACTTGCGGTGAAGGTTCCGTTGTAGCGCGTCATGCCCGTGAGCTCAATGCGGATGCGCGCGGGCTTTTGCTGCGCGGCGACATTGGCGGTGCGGATGCGCTGTGCCAGGTTATGGCACTCGGCAAGGGCGATCGTGGCACGCGGCGCTGCGTCTGCGGGCAGCTCATCGCTTGCGATCTC
Organism: uncultured Collinsella sp.; assembly: GCA_959023295.1. Taxonomy (GTDB): domain Bacteria; phylum Actinomycetota; class Coriobacteriia; order Coriobacteriales; family Coriobacteriaceae; genus Collinsella. The sequence goes on from CAUFBM010000023.1 coordinate 6,011, forward strand.
GAGCACCAGATCCACGTCGGTCGGAACCTCGGAATCGCAAAGCATCATGCCGCTGCTGTCGGTCGTCGCCGTGGCGATGTTCCACATGCGCGATGCAACGCTGCGTGCGATGGGGTCCTCACCGATGACGGCAATCTGGAAGCGCTCGAGCACGTTGGCGGCACGGGCAAAACCGATGCGCGACTCGGCCTCGGTAACCGAGGGCTTGCCCTCCCACACGTGATGCAGGCGGTTGATATAGGCGTAGGTATCCTGGAACGCCATACCGTCAGCAAACAGGCCGACATTTTCTTGGAACTGCTGCAGAGCGGCCTCGGTGTGCGGGCCAAAGTAGCCGTCGTCCTCACCGCAGGCAAAACCCAAAACGTTGAGCGCCCTTTGCAGGGCCTGAACGTCGGCGCCATGGAAATTGGGCATGCGCAGATAAAGCGTGCGGTCGCCCAGTTTATACGAGGCGTCTACCAGGGCGCTCCAACAGGGGATATCGACGGCACAGCCAGCAGCAAGGCCACTATCGAGCCTAAAGGTGCCAACAGCCTGTTCGGTGGTGGTGCCAAAGCGCTTGTCGGCAACCTCGGTGTCATCGATTGTATAGCCGAGCTGCAGAAGGCGGGACTGGACGTCCTCGACGGCTGCTCCCTGCATGCCCGTTGTAATAGGTTCCATGAACGAACCCCTTTCGGCGTACCATTCGTACTATTTAGCGTATGTCGGATAGACAACGCAAAGGGATGCATAAACATGCACTCAACAGTGTAGCAAGTTGTACCCAAATACGCTGCTGACAGGTTTTATAACCCCCGCTAGTTAAGGCGCTCCACAAAGAAATCTGCCATGGAGAGGAACAGTTCGCGTGCATGCGGGTCGAGCGGAACGTCCTCGATGGCGGCCTTGGCTTTGGCGGTCAGGTCCAGCGCGTAGGCGTGGGCGAAATCGATCGAGCCGGTCTGCTGGAAGATCTCCACGGCACGTGCGAGTTGCGCGGGGTCCTCGGTGCCCGAGGAGAGAATTGCTTCAACCTCGTCGTGATAACGCTCGTCAGACAGGGCATGCACGGCGATGAGGGTGCGCTTGCCCTCGGTGATATCGGTGCGGAAGTCCTTGTTGGCGGCCTCCTTGGTACCGATCAAGTTGAGCAGATCATCTTGGATCTGGAAGGCAAGGCCTGTGTGCAGGCCAAAGGCGCGCAGCGCCTCAATTTGCTCCTCGCTGCCGCCGCCAATGATGGCTCCGGTGGCAAGCGGCGTGGCTCCGCTGTAGTACGCGGTCTTGTGCGTCGCCATGTCCAGGTAGTCATCAACCGAGATATCAAAGCGCCCGTCACGGACCCAACCCAGGTCGAGCGCTTGACCCTCGATGGTGCGGACGATCATCTCGGTGAGCTCGTGGAGTACGCGCAGCTTTACGCCTGACTCAAGCGTGGGATCGTCGAGAACCGTCTTGGTGACCATGGTAAGTGCCAGGTCGCCGCAGTTGATGGCAAGGCCCGTGCCTTCGGTGAGGTGCATGCAGGGCTTGCCGCGGCGCAACTGGCCGTTGTCGGCGATGTCGTCATGGATAAGCGCACCCGACTGAAAATGCTCGATGGCCGCCGCGGCGCTGCGGGCGCTCTCAAAGCTGCCGCCCACTGCGGTGGCGGCGAGCATGCAGATGAGTGGGCGGTGGCGCTTGCCGGCATTGGCGGTAAATGCCGAAAGCGGGGCGTACAGATAGCGCTCGATATCGGCAGAGGTCGCCTGTCCGTCAAAGAACGTGGCCAGATAGTCGTTGATCTGGTCAAAGTGCTGGGCTAAAAAGCTGGTAAACGGACTGGACACAGGCTCTCGCATTCTTTCTGAAGGTCGCATCGGTGCATTATGCAGACAACATATTGCCACATTAGGGCGTCGAGCGCGGCGGTTGAAGAAGATTGAGTCTTGCGGCTGCAAACGCGGCAAGGGGCTCGGCTAGATAAGCCCAAAGTGTTCGAGCGCGGTGGCGACGCCGTCGTGGTCGAAGCTGTCAGTTACGTAGTCGGCCTTTTCCTTGAGGAAGTCCGGCGCGTTGCCCATGGCGATGCCAACATCGACCGTTTCCATAAGGGCGACGTCGTTGCTCGCATCGCCGATGCCGTACACGGTGCCGTGGTTTGGCCCCAGGGCGCCAAGCACGGCCTGGATGCCGGTTCGCTTGGTGCACTCGCGGGGCGAGATTTCGGTCACCTCGAGCTCAAGTTCGTTAAAGCAGAGCAGCGGCTCGATCTCTTTATCTTGGGCGATGCGGTCGGCAAGCTCCGTAGACATGAGGATCTTGTAGGCGCTGTAATGCTTGAGCTTTGCGACGGCATCGCCTACGGTACGGGCGTATCCGTACGTCTCGGGGGCGTCCGCGCTCATGCGCACGACGCGATCAAGACCCTCAAAGCGAATGACCTCACCCGATTGCTCGAGATAGGGGGCGAGGCGCTGTAGCAAACCAGGGTTTATGGCTGCATTTCGCACGATGCGCCCCTCGAGTTCGGCGTAACCGCCCGCGAGACACACGACGCCCGCCCACGGCAGCTCGAGCAGCTTAGGATGGATGCAGCTGAGGGTGCGCCCCGTGCAGATAAAGGCCTTGTTGCCGTTGGCGACAAATGTGCGAATTGCCTGTGCAACCGTCTCGTTGGGATAGGGGGAGAGGTCTCGCTCGCCCTCGGGGAGCTCTTGGGCAAGTTTGGGATCTTGCCAGGCGAGCGTACCGTCGATGTCGAAGAAGCAGACATTGCCATACTTTTTGGCGCCATCGGCAGCATGAGAAGGCGAGGTGGCGAGTGCAAAACCCGGTTCGAGTCCCATAATCCGATCAAAGTGCTCTTTGACGCGGGGAACCGAGATGCCGATGATTACCTGGGCAGTCTTGCCGGTGACGATGAGGCCTTTGGCGCCCGCTGCGACAAAGGCCGCGTTGTCTGCGACGATGGTAGGGTCCACGACTTCGACGCGCAGCCGCGTGGCGCAGTTGGTTGCGCCCACAATGTTGGAGACGCCGCCCAGAAGCATCACAACCTGCTCGGCGAGCAGGTGATCTTGTGAGGCCTGGCCGCCGGAAGCGCCGGTTTCGGATGAGCACTTTTCGTCAACGTCGTCTCCCGTCAAGCGCGAGAGCGCCGTGTTGCTGGCGATGTGGTCCTCGCGTCCCGGGGTTTTAAGGTCAAAGGTCAGAATAAGACCTCGAAAACTCAAAAAGAAGATAGCGCTAAAGATGAGTCCGATTCCGAGCGCCAAAAGATAGGAGCCGGCATGCGTCCGCATGAGCGGGATAAAGTTGAAGGCGGCCATTTCCATAAAGCCGCCCGAGAAGATGCCGACGACGCCAAAGAAGTTCATGGTCATGGCAAGGCAGGAAGATAGGACGGCATAGAGCAAAAAGAGCCCGGGGTGGGTGAACATAAAGAGAAACTCGAGCGGTTCGGTGACGCCGCAGACCGCCGAGGCGACGATGGCGGGCAGGAGAATGGCCTTGAGGCCAGCGCGGCGTTCGGGCTTGGCGGTGGTGTAGAACGCCGCGGCGATGGCGGGAAGGCCAAAGAGCTTGACCCAGCCGGTGGCGGTGAAACCAGCCCAGGGTGCAAGCTCGTTGAGGGGGCGTGTGCTATGGGAGAGAATGGGGAGCAAATTGGTCCACGCGGCGTAGACGCCGTCGTTAATGACCAGGTTGTCGTAGTAGATTGACATGTAGAGCAGGTGGTGCAGCCCCATGGGCTCGAGTGCTCGCTCCAAAAACACAAAGATGCCTACGCCAAAGGGACCGACGCCCGCAAGCGCGTGGCGCAGCGTTTCGGTCGCTGCGTATACGAAGGGCACGATGACGGCCGAGATAGCGGCAAGGGCGAACACGGCAAAAAAGCTGATGAGGTAGACCAGCGAGGAACCCGAGAAAGTGCCGAGCCAATCGGGAACCTTGGCATCGTAGAAGCGGTCATGGATGGCGACGACGGTTGCCGATACCGCTAGCGGGCCGATAATGCCGGTGTCGAGCGTTTTGATGCCGTCGATGATGGTGATGCCGCTAGCGGGGGTCAAAGACGCCGGGTACTTAAGTCCAAGGTTGTCTCCGCTCAGCTTGATGATCTCGCTCAAAAAGAAGCAATAGGCAAAATAGGCTACGAGTGCCTCGAGGCAGCAACGTGCCGGTTGTTTTTGGGCGAGGCCGATGGGCAGTGCGATGGCAAACAGGAGCGGAAGTCGTTTAAAGACCGTCCACGAGCCGCGCTGGATGATGGTCCAAAAAACATACCAAGGGGTTCCGTATACGGCGAGGTCGCCGACGATGTCCGCAGACGTTGCAAGGGCGGAGACGCCGACCATAAGGCCCGATATGGAAAACAGCATGGCGGGCGCGAACATTGCCCCGCCAAAGCGTTGGATTTTTTGCAGCATGTTCTGCCTCCCGAATATCGAGGCGCGTTGCGCGTGGTGAAACGTTTAAACAATGGATTCATTGTAGAGGACCAGACGATTGTCGTACCGGCAGTTTTGAGCGAAACCGGTTTGGGCACGACAGAAACCGTCAACGGTTAAATCCTGTCGCTTTGCCGATAATCGGTTTAAACAACTTTAAGAAATGCTATCGTGCCTAGCCATACATATTCATTAGAGGTGAAGTCATGCCAAAAGCGATTTACGAAGGAATCTACCGCGAGATCCGTTCGCGCATCATTAATGGGACCTATGCGTTTCAGGAGATGCTGCCAACCGAAGCCGAGCTGACCGCGGAGTTTGGCTGTACACGCAATACTATCCGCCGCGCCTTGAGCATGCTGGCCGATGAGATGTTTGTGCAGCCCATACACGGCAAGGGCGTGCGCGTTATTTGGCTCAAGGGCGAAACCGACATGCTGGGCGCACTCGAGGAAGTCGAGTCGTTTGGCGAATTTGCAAAGCGCAACAATGCCGTTGCATCGACGGACGTTAAGTCCTTTGAACATTTGATTTGCACTGAGCAGCTCTCTCGTCGCCTGGGCTTTAAGGTGGGCGAGGAGCTGATTCGCGTAGTGCGTGTTCGAAGCCTTAACGGCAGCGCGCGCCAAGTGGACCATGGCTATTTTTTGGCGTCGATCGCCAAGGGTCTGACCCCAGAGATCGCGACGGATTCTATCTACGCCTATCTGGAGCACAAGTGCGGCGTCAAGGTGATGGCGAGCCGTCGTACGGTGAGTGTCGAGCTCGCCAACGATGAGGACTGCAGCTACTTGGACCTTGGCAAGTACAATTGCGTCGCCGTTATGGAGAGCCAATCGTACACCTCGGACGGCATCTTGTTCGAGGTCACGCACGCCCGTACGCACCCCGAGATCTTCCATTACCGCGTCAATTCCAAGCGATAGACGGTGAGCTCGCAGTCCGGCGAGCCTTATGCCCTCAAAGCGAAAACGCCCGGTCAAACCGACGATGCATCGGCTTGACCGGGCGTTTTCTCTGCATTCGATAACAAATAATTGTTTATACAAAACTTGTCAAGTATCAAGTTGAAATTACCGTTCACCGAAGGTTTTCTACCGCTCTAGTAATACTTGTTCAAACAACTAGCCAAATAGCGTATTGTACAAATCAGCAAAAGGGGCAAAGTCCCCGAGCCAATCTCCGAAGGCGGCGGCAAAGGGTGCCGCCACGGTGTGAAAGGGTGGATTGTAATGAAGAACGAAATGAGCAGAAGGCAGTTCCTGGGCTTTGCTGGTTCCGCGGCTGCGGTTCTTGGTCTGGGTCTCGTGGGCTGCGGTGGCTCCGCCGGCTCTGGCTCCTCTGCTTCTGGTGACGCTGCCGAGGTCTACTTCCTTCAATTCAAGCCCGAGGTCGACAAGGAGTGGAAGGAGATCGCCAAGGCGTACAAGGAGGAGAAGGGCATCGAGGTCAAGATCGTGACCGCTGCCTCCAACACCTACGAGGAGAAGCTCAAGTCCGAGATGTCCAAGAGCTCCGCTCCGACGCTGTTCCAGGTCAACGGCCCCACCGGTCTTAAGAACTGGAAGGATTACTGCGCCGACCTGTCCGATACCAAGGTCCGCGGTGAGCTCATTGACGACTCCCTGGCTCTGCAGTCCGACGGCAAGGATGTGTGCATCGACTGGGTTCAGGAGAGCTTCGGCATCATCTACAACAAGCAGCTGCTCGAGAAGGCTGGCTACAAGGCCGAGGACATCAACTCCTTCGACAAGCTGAAGGCTTGTGCCGACGACATCCAGGCCCGCAAGGACGAGCTTGGTGTCGAGGGTGCCTTCACTTCCGCCGGCATGGACGACTCCTCCAGCTGGCGCTACACCACCCACCTCGCCAACATGCCGCTCTACTACGAGTTCGAGAAGGAGCACAACCAGGAGGACGACGAGATCAAGGGCGAGTTCCTCGACAACTACAAGCAGATCTTCGACCTGTATATCACCGACTCCACCTGCGATCCTTCGCAGCTTGCTTCCAAGACCGGCGACGACGCCACCAACGAGTTCGCAACCGGCAAGGCCGTCTTCTATCAGAACGGCTCTTGGGCCTACTCTGACCTCATCAAGGCCGGCATGACCGACGATCAGATTGGCATGATGCCCATCTACATCGGTGTCGACGGCGAGGAGAACCAGGGTCTGTGCTCCGGCGGCGAGAACTACTGGTGCGTTAGCTCCCAGGCTTCCGAGGACGCCCAGAAGGCCACCGAGGACTTCATGTATTGGTGCGTCACTTCTGACACCGCCACCAGCATCATCGCTGACAAGATGGGTCTGACCGCCCCGTTCAAGAGCGCCAAGGAAACCACCAACGTCTTCTCGCAGCAGGCCGTTGCCATGGCCAAGGACGGCAAGAAGACCGTCGCTTGGGACTTCGTCTACATCCCCTCCGAGGAGTGGAAGAAGAACCTCAAGCAGGCTCTGATCGCCTACGCTGCCGACAACAGCAAGTGGGACGGCGTCAAGAACGCCTTCGTCGATGGCTGGAAGACCGAGAAGGCTGCTTCCGAGTAAGCAGTTGCTGCCCAAGCTATCTGATTAGCGACAGGGGGCGGGCAGACGTAGGTTTGCCCGCCCCCCGCATATTGAAAGGACCCTTCTATGGGCAAAGCACTCAAGCGCTGGTGGCCGCTCTTTATGCTGCCCACGTGCCTGGCGTTTATGATCGGGTTCGTGATCCCCTTTATCCAGGGCTTCTATCTCTCGTTCTGCCAGTTTATTACCATTAACAACACGCACTTTGTCGGTATCGAGAACTACGTGCGCGCACTGTCCGATCCGCAGTTTGCCACGTCGTTCTTCTTTACCGTGGCGTTTGCCTTCCTGTCGACGGTGCTCATCAACGTGATCGCCCTCGCCATCGCGCAGGCGCTCACTCGCAAAGCGCTCAAGGGCACCAACATCTTCCGTACGATCTTCTTTATGCCTAACCTGATCGGCGGCATCGTGCTGGGCTACATTTGGCAGATTCTGATCAACTGCCTGCTCTCCAACGTGGGCGCCCAGCTCATCGCCCTTAACTCTGCTGCTGGCTTCTGGGGCCTTATCATCCTGACGCTGTGGCAGCAGGTCGGCTACATGATGATCATCTACATCGCTGGTCTGCAGTCCATTCCGTCCGATTACATCGAGGCCGCCAAGGTCGACGGTGCCACGGCATGGCAGACGTTTTGGAAGGTTAAGATCCCTAACCTGATGCCGACCATCACCATCTGCCTGTTCCTGTCCATCACCAACGGCTTTAAGCTGTTCGACCAGAACCTCGCCCTTACTGGCGGCGCTCCCGCGCACTCCACCGAGATGCTCGCCCTGAACATCTACAACACATTCTACTCGCGCGCCGGCATCGCATGGCAGGGCATTGGCCAGGCCAAGGCAGTCATCTTCTGCATTCTGGTCGTAGCCATCTCCATGATCCAGCTCAAGGCCACGAGGTCCAAGGAGGTGCAGCAGTAATGAAACGCGATAAGGTTATCAACCGCGCGCTCTCGATCTTCTTTACGATCCTGTCGCTCGCGTGGATCTACCCCGTGTTCATGATTGCGCTCAATTCCTTTAAGAAAGCGACCGCAATCAGCACCACCACGGCGTTCGATCTGCTCACGCCCGAGACGTTCAACGGCCTTGCAAACTACCTGCACGCTCTTAACGAGCAGGGCTTTGCCTCGGCATTTATGTACTCGCTCATCATCACGGTCACGTCGGTCGTGCTGATCTTGGTGTGCTGCTCCATGTGCGCTTGGTACGTGGTGCGCGTCAACAGCAAGATCTCGAACTTCTTCTATTACCTGTTCGTGTTCTCGATGGTCGTGCCGTTCCAGATGCTCATGTTCACGCTGTCCAATTTGGCGGACCGCATTGGCTTTAACACGCCGTTCAACATCTGCTTTATCTATCTGGGCTTTGGCGCGGGCCTGGCGGTCTTTATGTTCGCCGGCTTTGTAAAGAACATCCCGCTCGAGATCGAGGAGGCGGCCATGATCGACGGCTGCAACCCGGTCCAGGTGTTCTTTAAGATCGTCCTTCCCATTATGAAGCCCACCTATCTTTCGGTCGGCATTCTCGAGACCATGTGGGTCTGGAACGACTATCTGCTGCCCTACCTTACCCTCGACTCCACCAAGTACAAGACCATTCCTATCCTGATCCAGTACTTCCGCGGCGGCTACGGCCACGTCGAGCTCGGCCCCATGATGGCCTGCATCATGATGGTTGTTATCCCCATCGTCATCATGTACATCCTCTGCCAGAAGTACATCATCGACGGCGTGGTGGCAGGTGCCGTCAAGGGCTGATGCCGTAACTGTTTTGCAAGTTTCTGCGGCGCCCTCAACATGGCGCCGCATATCGAAAGGTAAAGACATGGCCGAGATTGTTCTCAAGCATGTTCAGAAGGTGTATCCCAACACCGAGTCCAAAAAGAAGGGCTTCTTTGGCAAAAAGAAGAAGACCGAGGAGAAGAAGCACAACCTCAAGGTTACCGAGGATGGCGTGCTCGCGGTGGAGGACTTCAACCTCACCGTTCACGACCAGGAGTTCATCGTCCTCGTTGGCCCGTCTGGCTGCGGTAAGTCCACGACGATGCGCATGATCGCCGGCCTGGAGGACATTACCTCGGGCGACGTGCTCATCGACGGCAAGCGCGTCAACGACGTGGCGCCCAAGGACCGTGACATCGCCATGGTGTTCCAGAGCTACGCTCTGTACCCCAACATGACGGTGTACGAGAACATGGCGTTTACGCTTGAGCTCAAGAAGGTCCCCAAAGACGAGATCGACCGCAAGGTTCGCTCCGCTGCCGAGATCTTGGGTATCACCGAGTACCTCGACCGCAAGCCTAAGGCGCTTTCGGGCGGTCAGCGTCAGCGCGTCGCCATCGGTCGCGCCATCGTGCGTGACCCCAAGGTCTTCCTGATGGACGAGCCGCTGTCCAACTTGGACGCCAAGCTTCGTAACCAGATGCGTGCCGAGCTCATTAAGCTGCGCCACGAGATCAAGGGTACGTTCATCTATGTTACCCACGACCAGACCGAGGCTATGACCCTCGGCGACCGTATCGTGGTCATGAAGGACGGCGTTGTCCAGCAGATCGCCACGCCGCAGGAGGTCTTCAACCATCCCGCGAACATCTTCGTCGCCGGCTTCATCGGCGTGCCGCAGATGAACTTCTTCGATGCCCAGCTGGTGCGCTCGGGCGATGGCTTTACCGTCAAGACCGACGATATGAATGTCGCGCTGGCCCCCGAGACCTGCGCTCAGCTCGCCCTTAATTGGGACGGCGGCGACGTGAAGGAGATCACGGCCGGCGTGCGTCCCGAGCAGATTCTGCTTGCCGACAAGGGCGAGGAGGGTGCGCTTCAGGGCACCATCGAGGTCACCGAGCTCATGGGTTCGACCGAGCACGTTCATGTGACGTCCCCCGACGGTCAGTTTGTCCTGATCATTCCCGTTGTCGACCTTGAGGCCAAGGGTGCGCTCAAGGCTGGCGATCCCATCTGGTTCAAGTTCGAGAAGAACGCGACCCACCTCTTCGATAAGGTCTCTGGCAAGAATCTTATCTAGGCCCGATCCAATCAGGCCCTCCTTTTGGGCGACTGCGGCTTTGCCATCCTTTTGCCGTGGTCACATATAAGGCTCCCCTCCCGTCCACTAGGCGAGAGGGGAGCCTTTCTTTGTGCTGGGGCCGTTCATCTGCCAGTTTGTCTTGATCTGTAACAGGAGGAGGGCCAAATTGGGTCTAGATGTTACAGATCGAGACAGTGTCGAGCTGCCTGTCCTTTCATCTCGATCTGTAACACGAAGGACTGATTTCGGCAGCTACCTGTTACAGATCGAGATTGTTTTAGCCGCCTTGCCCGTCTGTCTCATTCTGTAACAGGGAGACCCAATTTTGCCGGCTAGGTGTTACAGATCGAGATTGTTTGGTCGAGACAAACCACAGGCCGGCGTATCGGCACAAAAAGCGGAGCCGCGTTGCCGCGACTCCGCTTTCAAGAGGATGGGTAAGGGAAACGAAATTAGCTCAGGTGCCAAATCTCGTCGTTGTACTGGGAGATCGTGCGGTCAGACGAGAAGGTGCCGGCGTTGGCGATGTTGATGAGCGCCTTGCGCATCCAAGCGTCCTGGTCCTCGTAGTCTGCCAGCACGCGCTCCTTGGTCTGGATGTACTCCTCAATGTCGAGCAGGGCCATAAACCAGTCCTTGCCCTTGATGTCGTCGTGCAGACGCTGCAGGCGCTCGGCGTTGCCGGTCGCCATAAAGGCGGGGTTGGTGATGAAGTCCACCAGCAGCTTGATGCCGGGCTTGCGATAGAGCGCGCCGGCGTCATAGCTGCCGTCGGCGTAGAGCTGCTCGACCTGCTTGGAGGAAGCGCCAAAGGTGTAGATGTTCTCGTCACCCACGAGCTCGGCGATCTCGACATTGGCACCGTCAAGCGTGCACAGGGTCAAAGCGCCGTTGAGCATGAACTTCATGTTAGAGGTGCCGCTCGCCTCCTTGGAGGCCAGGCTGATCTGCTCGGAGATGTCGGCGGCGGGGATCACGCGTTCGGCAGCAGTGACGTTGTAGTTCTCGATCATGACAACTTGCAGGTAGGGAGCCACATCGGGATCATTTGCAATCCACTGCGACAGTGTCAGGATTAGGTGGATGATGTCCTGGGCGATGGTGTAGGCAGGTGCCGCCTTGCCGCCAAAGATGATGGTGACGGGGTGCTCGGGTTTATTGCCGTTCTTGATGTCGAGATACTTCCAGATGATGTAGAGCGCGAGCATCTGCTGGCGCTTGTACTCGTGGATACGCTTGACCTGAACATCGATGATGGCGTTGGAGGGAATGGTCACACCCTGCTCGAGCGCCATGAACTGGCGCATGATGGCCTTGGCCTCGGTCTTGGTGGCAGCCAGGCGCTCAAGAACATCTTTGTCGTCAACGAATTCGGCGAGCTTGCTCAGGTCGCCGGTGCTGCGCCAATCGGTGCCGATCACATCGTCGAGCAGGCTGGCGAGCGCGGGGTTGGCGCCATGGATCCAGCGGCGGAAGGTGATGCCGTTGGTCTTGTTGGAGAACTTCTCGGGATAGATCTCGTAGAACGGGTGAAGCTCGGTGTCCTCCAGGATCTTGGTGTGGAGTGCGGCGACGCCATTGATGGAGAAGCCAAAGTGAATGTCCACGTGGGCCATGTGGACGGTGTCGTGCTCGTCGATGATAGCGACGTGTGGGTCGTCGTGCTCGGCCTTAGCAACCTCGTCGAGCTTGACGATGATGTCGGCGATGGCAGGCGAGACCTTCTGCAGGCTGGCGAGCGGCCACTTTTCGAGCGCCTCGGCAAGGATCGTGTGGTTGGTGTAGGCGACCATGGAGCGCACGATGGTAACGGCCTCGTCAAACTCGATGTCGTGCTCGGTGGTGAGCAGGCGGATGAGCTCGGGAATGACCATGGTGGGGTGCGTGTCGTTGATCTGGACCACGGCGTAGTCGGCCAGATCGTGCAGGTTGCTGCCGCGCTCGACGGCCTCGTCGATCAGGAGCTGGGCGGCGTTGCTCACCATGAAGTACTCCTGGTAGATGCGAAGCAGGCGGCCCTGCTCATCGGAATCATCCGGATAGAGGAACAAGGTGAGGTTCTTGGCGATTTTCGTCTTGTCGAAGTCGATGGAGCTGCCGGGGACCAGGCCGTCGTCGACACTTGCCAGGTCGAACAGACGCAGACGGTTCTTGGTGGGCTGACCGTAACCGGGCACATCGATGTTGACGAGCTTGGAGGTGACGGCAAAATCGCCAAACTTGACGGTGTAGGAGCGGTCGTCATCGATCAGGATGTCCTGCTCGCCAAGCCACTCGTCGGGGACGGCCTTTTGCTGGTTGTCGGCAAAGCGCTGACGGAACAGGCCGTAATGGTAGTTGAGGCCCACGCCGTCGCCGGTCAGGCCCAACGTGGCGATGGAATCCAAGAAGCACGCGGCCAGACGGCCCAGGCCGCCGTTGCCCAGCGACGGCTCGACCTCGAACTCCTCGATCTTGTTGAGGTCGTGGCCCGCGGCGGTGAGCTGGTCCTTAACCTCGTCATAGATGCCAAGGTCGATCATATTGTTGATCAGCAGTTTTCCAATCAAAAACTCGGCAGAGATGTAGTAGAGCTTTTTCTTGTCATTGTTGAGCGGGCAGGCGGCGGAGCGCTCCTGCACGAGCTTGACCAGCAGTTTGTAAATGCGGCGGTCATCGAGTTGCTCGAGCGAAGTTCCAAAGGACTGCTCGGCAAGATCCGCAAGATTGATACAGGGCATGTTTCCTCCTGTGGTGAGTTGACGACATGTCAGAAATTCAAAAGAAGCCCGCGCGAGGGGATTGGGGTGGCCTCGCGCGGGAAAAGCGGTCGCGTCCGCACGGTGGGGTGGGGTCGGGCGCGGTGGTTCCTATTGGGGAAGCTCGATTTCGGCTTCCGATGGGATGCGGAAGTAGGTCTCGGTCCAGTTGGTGAGCTTGTGCTCGAGCTCGCGGGTGATGGCGCCATCGAGCATGCGCCAGGTCCAGTTTCCACCTAGGGTGGCGGGAGTGTTGATGCGTGCCTCGTTGCCCAGATTGAGCAGGTCCTGCATGGTGTAGATGCAGGTATCGCTCACGCTGGCGGCGATGGCGCGGTTGAGCGCGTCGGCCATGGACTCGCCTGCCTGCTGGTGGGTATACAGGGCCGCCTGCTCGCGCTGACGCGGGGTGGCCGTTCCCTCATACCAGCCGCGTGCCGTTTCGTTGTCATGTGTTCCGACGTAGGCGACGGTGTTGGCAATGTAGTTGTGCGGCAGGTAGTACGAGTTGGTGCCCTCAAAGGCAAACTGGAGGATCTTCATGCCGGGGAAGCCCGTGGTGTCGCGCATGTCGATGACGCCGGGGGTAAGAAAGCCCAGGTCCTCGGCGATGATGGGCAGCGTGCCGAGCTTTTCCTCGAGCGTCTTGAAGAACTTGAGGCCGGGCCCCTGCGTCCACGAACCGTAGGACGAATCGGGCGAGGAGAACGGCACCTCCCAATAGGCCTCGAAGCCGCGGAAGTGATCCAGGCGGATGACGTCGTACATGTTGAGGGCGGCGCGAATGCGGCCCTCCCACCAGGAAAAGCCGTCTGCTTCCATGGCGTCCCAGTCGTAGATGGGGTTGCCCCAGTACTGGCCGGTGGCCGAGAACTGGTCGGGCGGCGTGCCGGCGACGCTTACGGGATTGCCGGCGGCGTCGATCTTAAAGAGCTCGGGTGTGGCCCACATCTCGACGGAGTCGCGCGAGACGTAGATGGGCAGGTCGCCGATGATCAGGATGTCGTGCTCGTTGGCGTATGCCTTGAGGCGGCTCCACTGGCGATCGAAGAAGTACTGCGTCATCTGGTGGTAGAGCATGCGCTCGGGATGGGCGGCGCAGACCTTGCTGGATGCCTCGCCGCGGCGGCGGAGCTCCTCAGGCCACTCCCAAAAGGCCTTGAGCCCGCACTCCTCCTTCACGGTCATAAACTCACAGTAGGGAATGAGCCAGTCCTCGTTTGCCTGGATAAAGCCATCGAAATCGACCGGTTTATCAGCGGCAAAGCGCTCAGCGGCACGGTCGAGGATTTGGCGGCGGCCAGCAAAGATGGCGCCGTAGTCGACGTTGTTGGGGTCGGATCCCAGATACACGCCATCGATATCGCGCTGCGTCAGGTACCCTGCCTCGATAAGCTCGGCAAAGTCGATAAAGTTGGGGTTGCCTGCGCGGGCCGAGAACGACTGATAGGGCGAATCGCCATAGCTGGTCGTCGTAAGGGGCAGAATCTGCCAGTAATGTTGTTTGCACGAGGCGAGAAAATCGACGAAGTCGTAGGCATTCCAGCCAAAGCCGCCGATTCCGTATGGTCCGGGCAGAGATGAGACGGGCATGAGGACGCCGCTTGCACGTTCCATGAAGGCACTCACCATCCTTCTTGCAGTGGGGCCGGCCTGCAGATGGACAAACAGTCCGTCCCCGAGTTTCTAATTCGATATGCTTATTGTAGAGCATGTTGTTTAAACATGTACGGGCAAGATGGAAAAGTTGAGCGGATTTCGGTGAATGGTTACGTGGCATGAAAAAGCCCCGGTCTCACATCGTGAGATCGGGGCAAGAACGGTATGTAGGTTTTTGCTACTCGGCGTCGGCGAAGCCGTTGGGGTTGTGGCTCTGCCAGTTCCAGCTATCGCGGCACATGTCCGCGATGTCGTACTGGGCCTTCCAGCCCATCATGCGCTCGGCCTTGGAGGCATCGCACCAGTTGGCGGCGATATCGCCGGCACGGCGCTCGCGAATCACGTAGGGCAGCTCCTTGCCGCAGGCCTTGGAGAAGGCGGCGACGACCTCGAGTACCGAGGTGCCGGTGCCGGTGCCCAGGTTAAAGATCTCGACACCGGTCTTGCCGTTCATCCAGTTGAGGGCGGCAACGTGGCCCGAGGCCAGGTCGCAAACGTGGATATAGTCGCGCACGCCCGTGCCGTCGGGAGTGGGGTAGTCATTGCCAAAGACCTGAACGGCCTCGAGCTTGCCCACGGCAACCTGCGCGACATAGGGCACTAGGTTGTTGGGGATACCCTTGGGGTCCTCGCCGATCAGGCCCGACGGATGAGCGCCGATGGGGTTGAAGTAGCGGAGCAGCACGACGTCCCACTCGGGGTCCGCGGTGTGGACGTCCATAAGGATCTGCTCGATCATCCACTTGGTCCAACCATAGGGGTTGGTCGCGGGCTTCTTAGGATCCTCCTCGGTGACGGGCGGGTTGTCCGGGTCGCCGTAGACGGTCGAGGAGCTCGAGAAGATGATGGATTTGCAGCCATGGTTGCGCATGACGTCGATGAGCACCAGGGTGTTCTCGATGTTGTTGTGGTAGTACTCGACGGGCTTGCTCACCGACTCGCCGACGGCCTTAAAGCCGGCAAAGTGGATGACGCGGTCGATCTGATGGGTGTCGAAGATCTTGTTCATAGCCTCGCGGTCGAGCACGTTGGCCTCGTAGAAGGTGAGGTTTTTGGCAGCCTCTTCGCCCACGATGGTCTTGACGCGGTCGACGGCGACGGCGCTGGAGTTGGAGAGGTCGTCGACGATGACGACCTGATAGCCGCCCTCGAGCAGCTGAACGACGGTGTGCGAGCCGATAAAGCCGGCGCCGCCGGTTACGAGGACGCAGGTGTCTTTGGGGTCGAGTGCTTTGGACATGTAGTCTCCTATCGAATCAGGAACACTTCTTTAGGGGAGTATAGCGCAGGCAGGGGCGCCAAGAACGTGCGCGGTAGGAAAAGCAGAGGAATATGTTAACGTACTCATAAAATTGCTTGCGTGGGCATACCCTCGACTTTGACGTTTGCATACGAGCCGCCGACCATACGGTTTGCTGCCGTTCGTGGAAATCGTTGGGATGCGCCGGATGTACGCTAATATGTATGAGTTGAGCGACATATAAATAAACATGTAACGGAGTAGATATGTCACCAAACAGCGATTCCATCCTTTCCCAGGAGCTTTCGCGTCGCACTGCCCTCAAGGCCCTGTTCGGCGCAGCTTCTGCAGCCGTTCTTTTTGGTCTGCCCGCTCGCGCCCATGCTGCGGAGGCCACTAAGGAAACCACCGACAAGCTCAATGCGGCCCAGGCTCAGCTTGACGAGGTCCAGGCCCAGCTCGACAGCATCGCAAATGAATACGCGGCGCTGGCCAAAAAGAACGCCCAGACTCTCAACGATATCGAGGGCGTACAGGGCCAGATTGACAGCACACAGGCGCAGATTGACGAAAAGAAGGCCGAGCTCAAAAAGAAGCGCGACGATCTTTCCGATCGCGTTTCCGCCAGCTATAAGTCGGGCGGCACCAACATCCTGTCGCTGCTGCTCGCCTCGGGTTCGTTTGAGGAGCTTGTCGCCAATGCGCACTATGTTGAGAAGATCAACAAGAGCGACCGCGACGCCATCGAGGACATCCAGACCATCCAGGAAGAGCTCGATGCGCAAAAGACCGAGCTTGAGTCGCAGAAGGCCGACTTAGAGAAGCTCAAGGACCAGCAGACTGCCCAGATGCAGGATATGCAGGCCAAGCAGCAAGAGGTCCAGACCGTGCTGAGCGGTCTTTCCGACGACGTCAAGGAGCTCATGGCTCAGCGCGATTCCGAGATTCTCGCTGCCGCCCAGGCCGAGGAGGCTGCCAAGAAGGCCGCCGCTGCCGCGGCCGCCGCGAACAAGAACAATTCCTACTCAGGTGGTTCGAGCTCGGGTGGTTCGAGCTCGGGCGGTGGATCGTATGCGCCCGGAACTCCGCAGCAGAATGCCGGCTCGGGCAAGCAGCAGGCCGTCGTCAACGCGTGCTACTCCACGCCTTCGCCGGGCCAGAACTGGTGCGCGGCGTGGGTTACCAATGTTTTCCGTAACGCCGGCGTTGGCTACTTTGGCGGTAACGCGTGCGATATGTTTAACGCCTGGTGCTATAGCTCCGACCGCTCGGCGCTGCAGGTGGGCATGATTGTGGCCGACTCCTCGCATAGCGGCACCGGTGCGCCTGGCCTAATTTACGGTCACGTGGGCATCTATGTTGGCGGCGGCATCGTTATGAGTAACGAGGGCGCCATCACATCGAGGTCGCTTGACTCGTTCATTGGGTTCTACGGCACTGGCTCTGGCGTGCGCTGGGGCTGGCTTGGTGGTATTGCGCTGTCGTAACTGCGGCTTGGTCCGGGACAGTCCGAGAGGCATAAGGTTGCCTGCTCGGGCAGTCCTGCTCGCACGGAGAGCACATTAAGTGCTCTCCGGCTCGTGCGGAACTCGCGATCAACCTTATGCCTCTCGGACTGTCCCGGCCCTCTCGGGTCCTGAGCGCGACACACCGGACTGGTTGTCTGAATTAAAGAAAGTGAAGGCCCCTTTCGGGGCCTTCTTTGTTAAAGGAATTCGCCTACTCGGTGGACTTCGGGTTCTAGGTCTACTCCGAATTGGTCTCTGACGGTTGTTTGGATGTGGCGGATGAGTTCGTCGACGTCGGCGGCGGTGGCGTGGTCGGCGTTGACGATAAAGCCGCAGTGCTTCTCGCTCACCTGCGCGCCGCCGACAGCATGGCCGCGCAGGCCGGCATCCATGATGAGCTTGCCGGCAAAGTAGCCCTCGGGGCGTTTGAAAGTGGAGCCGGCGCTCGGCATATCGAGCGGCTGCTTGTCTTCGCGACGCTGACGGTAGTCGTCCATGTCGGCCTTGATCATCGCGGCGTTGCCCGGGGCGAGATTGAAGGTGGCCGAAAGTACGGTAAAGCCGTCGTCAGCGATGCGGCTCTTGCGATAGCCCAGATTAAGCTCGTCGACATCGAACTCGATGATATTGCCGCTACCGCGGGTGCCGTCGTCGAGCATGCGGGCGGGCTTGTAGACGCGCACAGACTCCAGCACGTCTGCCATGCAGGCACCGTAGGCGCCGGCGTTCATATAACAGGCGCCGCCGACCGATCCGGGGATGCCCGAGAGGGGCTCCATGCCGGTGAGACCGGCCTCGGCTGCTGCCGCGGCGACATCGGAAAGTAGGGCGCCGGCTGCTGCCGTGACGTGCGTGCCGTCGATCGTAATGTCGGAGAGGCCTTCGCCCAGCGCCACGACGACGCCGCGGATGCCCTTGTCGCCGACGAGTAGGTCGGAGCCGTTGCCCACGATGGTGAGGGGCAGATCGCAGCGATAGCAGGTATCGAGCGTGGCGACGAGGCCCTGCTCGGTATCGGGCGTGACAAAGACGTCGGCCGGGCCGCCGATCTTAAACGTGGTGTGCTCGCGCATGGGCTCGCTCATCAGTACGTTGTCCTCGCCGGCAACGCCAGCAAGCGCGCACAGCAGGTCCTCGTTAAAAAAGTCGTTCTCGTGCATACGAATATCCGCCTTTTGGTGGTCGTTGTCATCAATCGATTGCAATATACCCCACCCGGACGGATTTGGTGCGCTGGCGGCGATAAAACAGCCGTCTACCGGATTGGTAAAGTGTTTATCACCGAGGTAGAGGGGTAGTCGCTATACTTTCAAGAGATTGCGCGTAAACCCGGAAGGAGCGAGATGGCCAACAAAGTCACCCTCAAGCAGATCGCCCAGGAGGTGGGGCTTTCCCCCTCGTCGGTCTCGCTTGTGCTCAATAATCGGCCCTGTCGCATCTCGGAAGAAAACCGCAAGCTCATCAAAGAGGTCGCGGCGCGCAACCACTATGTTCCCAACCAGATCGCGCGCAGCCTGGTCATGCGCGAGTCGCGCACCCTGGGCCTTATCGTCCCTAACATCGAGAGCCGCTTTTTTGCCTCGCTCGCCGGTAGCCTGGAAAAGCGCTGCCGCGAGGACGGCTATGCGCTCTTCATTACCAGCTCGGGCGGAAGCGCCGATGACGATCTGGAGCTGCTGCGCCAGCTGGTGACGCGCGGCGTTGATGGCGTCTTCCTGGTCGTAGGCGACGAGTTCTCCGACGACCGCGCCCTGCGCGAAGAAGTCAGCCATCTGCCTATCCCTGCCGTGATGGTCGACCGTGCCATTGAGGGGCTCGAGTGCGACAAGGTGATGTTCGACCACGAGATGGGTGGCTACATGGCCACTCGCTATCTGATCGAGCAGGGCCACCGTCGCATTGCCTGCTTGGTTAACGCGCGCCGTTCCAATACGGGGCGTAAGCGACTTGCCGGCTATGAGCGCGCGCTGCGCGAGGTTGGCCTGCCTATCGACGCACGTTTGGAGTTTGAGAGCGAGTACTACATTCCGAGTGCCTATGAGGCCTCGGAGGCGGTGCTCGCAACTGATGCCACCGCTGTGTTCGCAAGTTCGGATAACATCGCCCTCGGTCTGCTCAAGCGCTTGCACGAGATGGGGAAGAGCATCCCGGGCGATATCTCGGTGGTGAGCTATGACAACTCGGCGGCCGACGTTCTCTTTGAGCCGGCGCTGACCGCGATTGAGCAGGATCCTGGTGTCCTTGCGGAGCATGCTTTTGGCTGCATGTCCAAGCGTCTTGCCGGTAGGGGCGGCAGGCGTGCCGAAGAGGTCGTCCTGGAGCCGGCGCTTATCGTTAAGGGCAGCGTGCTCGAGCTTACCGAATGTAGCTAAGCGTACTTGTTTGTTTGCATAGATTGCATGCGGAGTGTCCGCTATTTGCCGGCGGGGCCGGGGTGCCTGCCTTGTTTTGAAAAGTGGGCTTCGCGAACTTCTCAAAACAAGGCAGGCACCCCGGCCCTCGTCCGTAAACTCTTCCGCTGGGCGAGCCATAGACGCCGCGTACCGATACGGTAAAGTGGCGGCTTGAAATTGGTGCTATATTCAGCTTGAGTTGTTTAATGCTAGTACGGGAGGCTGATATGGGGCTGTTCAAGAAGAAAAACCCGCAGGACGCCTTTGATCCCGATGTGTTTACCATCACGGATACGATTTTGGACCCGCCGCGGTTTACGTTTTTGCCGGCTATCTACCAGGATGCCACGCGTCGCAAGTGGGCCGTACACCAGCGCGGCGGCGAGCCGAAGATTTTTGACTATGCGGACGTGTTGCAGTGCGAAGTGGCTGAGGCAGGCGATCCGGAGGCCGAGGAAGTGGCCTCAAAACAGGAATTTGCCCAGCGCATCCTGGCAAATCCTGCCAAGGCGGCGAAAATAAACGCTGCCAAGCGTAATATGTGTCTTGGTATGGGCGTTGTTGTGGCGGTTCAGACGGGAAAAGACGAGGTTTCCAAATTAGAGATTCCCGTTATGACCGACGAAGTCAAACGCGATTCAAGCCTATATAAGTCGTATCGGAATGTCGCCGAGAAGATCAAGGCCGAATTTGATGCCATGGGAGGGCTGGCCTAATTTTGGCGGCATACGTTTCTGAATGAGGAGTCTGTGCAATGGCAGGCGAATCTTATGCAATTCCCCCCAAAGATCGTGCTGTCGAGGGAATTCTTTGGTATATCCAGCACCATCAGCTTGCCGGCGGCGATCGCCTGCCGGCCGAGCGCGTGCTGTGCGAAGAGATTGGCGTTTCGCGTACGGCGTTGCGCGCCGGTATCACGCGGCTCATCTCGTGTGGAACGCTCGAGAGCCGTCGCGGATCGGGTACGTATGTGTGTCCTCCCAAGCCGCTGAATATCTTCCAGGAAACGTATAACTTTTCCGATGCCGTGCGGACTGCCGGCCTGCACCCCTCTTCTCGTCTGGTTTCCACCGGGACTATCGAGGCGGATGAGGCGCTTGCCGACAAGCTTGGGGTGGCTGTAGGCGCTCCTTTGCTCCGCATGCAGCGCGTTCGACTTATTGAGGGAGAGCCGGCGTCAATCGAGACGGCTCACGTTAACCTGTCCCTGTGCCCCTCGCTTCCCGATCACAATTTTGAGTGTGAGAGCCTTTACGATGTCTTGCTCAAAGAAGGTGGCGTGCGCGTTGAGCATGGACGTGAGCATATCTCCATCTCGCGTTTGAACGTCGAAGAGGCCGAGTTGCTCCAGCAAGAAGAGGGAACGCCGGTGTTCTATGAGAGCACGATAGAATTTGATAAGGACATGCGTTTTGTGGAGCATTGCAAATCGGTG
>CAUFBM010000024.1 GCA_959023295.1 uncultured Collinsella sp.
CGACTACCAGGTCATCACCGACCGCGACACCACCGAGCACATCCAGGACAACGTGTACAACATGGTCATGGACTACCTTGCCTGCGGTATCGACCCCGACAAGACCATGATCTATGCGCACTCCGCCGTGCCCGCCGCCAACCAGCTCATGCTGCCGTTCCTGTCGCTGGTGTCCGAGGCCGAGCTGGCACGCAACCCCACCGTCAAGGCCGAGATGGAGGCCTCGGGCCATGAGCTTACCGGCCTTCTGCTCACCTACCCGGTGCACCAGGCCTGCGACATCCTGTTCTGCAAGGGCAACGTGGTGCCGGTCGGTCGCGACCAGCTGCCGCACATCGAGCTCACCCGCACCATCGCCCGCCGCTTTAACAACCGCTACGGCAAGGTGTTCCCCGAAGTCGACGCGCTGCTGTCCGAGACCCCGCTGCTGCCCGGCCTAGACGGTCGCAAGATGAGCAAGAGCTACGGCAACGCCATCAATATCTCGATGACCGCCGAGGAGACGGCCAAGCGCATCAAGAAGAGCCAGACCGACTCCGAGCGCATGATCACGTTCGACCCCGAGAACCGCCCCGGCGTGTCCGGCCTGCTTTCCACGGCAGCCATCTGCACCGGCCGATCCGAGGTCGAGATTGCCGAGGAGATTGGCATGGGCGGCTCCGGCCAGCTCAAGAAGTACGTGACCGAGGCCGTCAACGAGTACTTCGCGCCGATCCGCGAGCGTCGCCAGCGCTACGAGAACGATCTGGACTACGTGAAGGACGTGCTGCACGAAGGCAACCGCCGTGCCAACGAGATCGCCGAGCAGACCCTGGCCGAGGTTCGGGACGCCATGGGCATGGTGTACTAAACCGATTAGCTGACTTGAGCTTTCGATTGCTTTAGGGCGGGCGCTGCAGCGTCCGCCTTTTTTGGTGCCCGACCGATTCGGCTCCACCCATTGCACTCCCCCGACAAACGGGAACGGGCCCGCCGGCAGTCAGTTGCCAGCGGGCCCGTTCCCGAAGTACACCGTTGAATCGCACAGAGGGGAGGAATGCGAATCAAACTCAACAGGGCAGGCTTTTTCATCGCCTATTGCCTGCTCCGTTGCTGAATACAATATAGTTCACCGTGGTTTACTTTCTAACGGCAACGTACGCCGCCACACCTTCTCCATATGTTAGCCCCGGTAAACCTGCAACGGGAAACCACCACAAAGGGGACAGGCACCTTTGTGGTGGTTTTGGCCACGGCAGAGCTGTTAGAGTCCGGCAGGCCAGCACAGGCGGCCAAGTCGACGTGCATGGGATCGGTAAACGCCACGCCCTCCCCATTAAGAGCTCACGCTGGGCATCGGGGCCGCCAAAGGCAAAGCCCTCACAGATACGGCCGTCGGCAAACACCACGCGATGACAGGGAATTTGGCCGGGGCGCGGGTTGCTGTGCAGCGCATAGCCCACATAGCGCGCGCTCCGCCGACGACCGGCAAGCAGCGCCACCTGACCGTAGGTGGCAACCATCCCCTCGGGAATCTGCTCGACCACCTCGTACACCCGCTCAAAAAAGCCCTCAGACGCCATCGCATGCTCCTTTCAACCGAAACAAGCATAAACCACCACAAAGGTGCCTGTCCCCTTTGTGGTGGTTTTGACCGGATAGCTAGTTGGCGGGGCGGAAGAAGGCTACGGCTACGGCGCCGGGGCCCACGTGGGTGCCGATGGTGGCGCCAATGGTGTGGATGGGCAGCTCGCCCTCGGTGTGTCCAGCCCACAGCGCGGCGCTGTCCTCGATGTACTTCTTGAGCACGGCGTCCGAAAGGCCCGTATAGCCGAGCGCCAGCGGCATGGAAAAGTCGACGCCGCCCGCCTTTTCGACCTTCTGGTTGAGCAGGTTACGGCCGTTCCTGGAGCCACGTGCCTTGCCCAGCTGCACGATCAGGCCGTCCTCGGCGGCCACCACGGGCTTCACGTTGAGCAATGTGCCCACAGCGCCGGCCGCAGCAGACAGGCGACCGCCGCGCACCAAGTACTCCAGCGTCTCGAGCAGACCGATGACGACCACACGGTCGCGCACGGCCTCGACGGCCGCCGCGATCTGGGCCGCACTACGGCCCTCGTCCACCAAGCGCAGGGCATACTCAACCAGGACACGCTCGCCCAGGGTTACGTTATTGCTGTCTACAACGAACACGTCGCCGCCCGGCGCCTCGGCAAGTGCGGTGCGAGCACTCTGATTGGTGCCCGAAAGCTTAGCGCCCACGGTAATAATCACAGCCTCATCGCCGGCCTCACGCGCCTCGGCAATCGCCTGCGAAAACGCGTACGGGTTGACCTGGCCCGTCTTGGGCAGCTCATCGCGCTCCACGAGCATCTCGTAAAATCGCTGATGATCGATGTCGACGCCATCCATATACACATCGGTGCCAAAGGTGACGGACAGCGGCAAAACACGCAGAGCGGGGTGCTCCGCCGGCGACATATCGCTTGCGGAATCGGTAATAATGCGGACGGACATAACAAATCCTTTCTTGCGCAGGTCTCGCACGGGGAATTTAGACAGCATTGCCCCGGCACGGTATACGCGCTCAAACGGGACTATGCAGTTGTTAATGGGAAGCAAATGCCTAAACGGCTCTACAGCTCGCGCAGGGTGTTGAGAATCGTACGCAGCGACGCATACATCTGCTCGCGCTGCTCCACGCCCATGGCCTTACCGGTGGTGTCGAGCACGTCGTGGATGATACGGTCGGCCTCGTTCATGCTCTCGCCACCCAGCGTGGTCAGGCGAACCGGTGCGCGGTACTTGACGGCAGCATCGCCCGAGTCATCAACCTCGACAAAGCCGCCCTCCTCCAGGTGCGCCAGCGTGCGCGAAACGGCAGCGCGCGTCACGCCGGCCACGCGAGCCAGATCGGCGCCGGTCATGCCGTCCTTGCTGCGCTCCAGGTAGTACAGGCACATAACGTCGGAGCCCTTGAGGCCCAGCCTTGCGCCCTCGGACGTCTTGATACGCTGAATCTCCTTGTACAGCCCGCTAATCAGTCCGACAAAATCCTCGAAACGTGTCTCGTCGTTCTGCTGCATGGGAGACGACCGCCTTTCGCTTGCATGATGCTAACGGGTAAACATCTTAGCCGTACTCAGCGACTGCCGCCTCCACGCGACCCAATTGTTAACCCATCAACATAAAAACCACCACAAAGGGGACAGGCACCTTTGTGGTGGTCTGGGGCATCAATAGGTTCTAGGCGCCGCTACAGCTCCACGCAGGGATTGTCGCGGGTCACAAGCGTCTTAACGACAACCGTCGCTCCCAGATAGCGCTCGAGCAGCTCGGCCAAGCGATCGATGGCGGCCTGGCAATCCCCCATCCGCTCGGGCTCCACGCACTCAATCGCCAGAAATGCGTCCGCCGAATCGTCGGACAGCGCCGTGCGAACGCCATCGCGCCAGTTCCAGCAACGGCACACGGCGCCCGCATCATCGATATAAGCAAGCTCACCGGGCAGCGTCGGATCATCCGCCTCCTCGCCAAGTGGCAAGAACGCGTCGCCGCCGTCGGTCACCTTCAAGCGAAGGTCTCCCTCAATCGCATGCAGATCCTCGCCTCCCACGGGCAGCGCATAGGTCAACGACACCGTGTTGTAAATATCCACCGCCGGTGTGATATGACCGACCGGCTTGCCCTTGAGCACGCGCTTGAGCAAGTTCTCGATCGAGCAGCGGGCGCCCTTTTTAGTCTTGAACAGCCGGTACGCGTCACGCCAAGCCTTCACCGGCGCGTTCTCGCTGATGGTATCGCTCGTCAGGTGACGCTCCGCATCGATATTGGCGCGGTCAAGCAGTGCGGCAATCGCATCCACGTCCTCCTGGGAAATCTGCGCCGCGGGCTTCATGCCCTTTACGACCACGACGCCGACCGCCGCCTGCGGAAACAGCTCCCAAAACGAATTCTCGGCAACAAAGCTCTTCATACGCTCTCCCTTCATCGTGCACGCCCGAGCGAGGGCGTCTAAACAAAAAGCGCCCCCACGGCGGCCACCTTCAAAGTCCTACGGTGCCGCCACAAGAGCGCTTGCGCTGTCCCCATCCGGAGAAGGGGACGATATGTCAGGCGTATTGTAACCTGAGTTATCCGCGCGAGCAAAACCACCACAAAGGTGCCTGTCCCCTTTGTGGTGGTTTTTGGATCTGAGGCGACGCTAGTGGCGGAGTCCCAGCAGGCCGCGGCCGCGATGACGGGCCTCGGCGGACACCTGGGCGTGCGGGCCGGCGGCCTTGACGGACTCGGGAAGGTGCGAGTACTTCTTCTCGAAGTTCTCCTCGAACATCACCGCCAGGTTGTGCGCTGCCTCGTCGTAGCGCGCGGTACTCTGCCAGTACTGGCGCGGCACCAGGATGCCGTCGGGCACACCGTGGCACGTAGTGGGAATGTCGACATTAAAGATATCGTCGTGCACAAACTCGCTGTCCCCGATGGTACCGTCGAGGGCGCGAGCGACCAGGGCGCGCGTGTAGACCAGCTCGATGCGATGGCCCACGCCATAACCGCCGCCAATCCAACCGGTGTTGACCAGATAGACGCGCGTGCGGCCGTCGGCGATGCGCTCGCCGAGCATCTTAGCGTAGACCATGGGGTCGAGCGGCATAAACGGCTCGCCAAACAGCGAGGAGAACGTGGGCGTGGGCTCGGTGACGCCAACCTCGGTGCCGGGGATCTTGGCCGTAAAGCCCGTCACAAAGTGATACATGGCGGCGTCGGCCGTCAGGCGCGAGATAGGCGGCAGCACGCCAAAGGCATCGCAGGTCAGGAACAGCACGACGCTGGGAGTGGTGCCCATGCCCTTGGTCCACGCGTTGGGGATATGCTCGACGGGATAGGCCACGCGCGTGTTGTGCGTGATCGAGATGTCGTCGTAGTTGGGCTTGCGGTTCTCGTCGAGCACCACGTTTTCGCAAATGGCGCCAAAACGGACGGCGTTGAAGATCTCGGGCTCGTGGAAGGCGTCCAGGCCCTCGCATTTGGCGTAGCAGCCACCCTCGATGTTGAAGATGCCCATGTCGGACCAACCGTGCTCGTCGTCGCCGATCAGCAGGCGCGTGGGATTGGCCGAAAGCGTGGTCTTGCCGGTGCCGGACAGGCCAAAGAACACGGCGGTCTCGTGCGTGACGGGATCCATGCTGGCCGAGCAATGCATGGGCAGCACGTCGTCCTCGACAGGCAGCAGGTAGTTCATGACACTGAAGATGGACTTTTTGATTTCGCCGGAGTAGCCGGTACCCGCGACCAAAATCACGCGCTCCTGGAAGTTGATGACCACGGCGGCGCTGGAGTTGAGGCCCTTGATGGCGGGATCGCACTGGTAACCGGGCGCTGCGAGCACGCAGAAGTCGGGTTCGCCGGTGCGCGCGATTTCGCGGGCAAGCGGGCGGGCGAGCATCTGCTTAATAAAGAGTGCCTGGCTGGCACGCTCGCAGGCAACGAGCAGGCGACGCGTGTGGTTGCGGTCGGCGCCCGCCATGCCGCGGGTGACGAACACGTCGCGCTCGTCGAGATAGTCGACGATGCCGGCCTTGATGGCCTCATAGCTCTCGACGGACAGCGGGCGGTTGACCGCGCCCCAGGCGATTTTGTCGCGCACGTCGGGCGTGTCGACGATAAAGCGGTCGTTGGGCGAACGTCCGGTACGCTCCCCCGTCTCGATCACGAGTGCGCCGTTGGAGGCCATGCGGCCTTCGTTGCGGCGGATGGCATGCTCGACGAGCTCGGCTGCCGGCAGGTCAACCAGCAGGCGGGGCTGGTTCTCGGCGGGGTCTTCGACCAGCGTAATACCAAAATAAGACAGAACTTCTGCAGGGGTAACACCAGGCATGAGGCCTCCTTTAAAAACGCGGCACGTGGACGCGGCGCGCACTTTACTCACGTAAAGCCCGTTGTACCCGATATGCAAAAACGTTTTTGCGGCAACGGCGAAGCGCCCGCCCAACGGTCAAAAATCGCAGGCAAGCGGCCTAGTCATTGGGGACATTCTTACACGACCAGTCGTTGAGGACACCCTTGAACAGGCAACAGCCAAGGAGCGTCCCCGGATGCCGACACTTAGGGACACTCCCAAAGTGCCGGCACATAAGGAACGTCCCTAAGTGCCGACTGCTGAATGGCGCCGCCGAAAATATAGAACAATCCGTTCAAGAACACGAGCAAACGTCGCCGCGTCTATACTAGAGCGCAGCAATAGAAAGGACCCCGCTTTGAGCATCACGCCCCTCGATAGCATCCGCCGCGCCATCGCCCGCCGCAATGGCGTCGCCGGCCCCGCCGCAGCGAGCAGTGGCACCGCGAAGTCCCAGGGCGGACGCATCGAGAACGGCCTGTTCCCCGCCTCCCACACGGCCGAAGAGCTCGCACGCATCCAGGAGCTGAGCCAGCGCAACGCCGGCGGCGCCGACAGCAGCCAGGCCACGCGCCGTCACCGAGAGCGCGATCGCGAGCCCGGCCCCATCCACCGCATGGTCAACGCCTGGTGGAACCGCCTGCTCGGCGCTGTCTACGGCGGCGGCTTCTCCACGCAGGAAGCCGAATACGAGGAACACGCCACCCGCCGCGACTATCTCTGGAATACCCTGGGCACCGCCGTGTGGGGCATGGCGTTTCCGCTGCTCACCATTGTGTCCACGCAGCTTGTGGGCGCCGAGGAAGCCGGTAAGTTCTCCATCGCCTTTGTCACCGGCACGCTCATCATGATCGCGTGCAACTACGGCGTGCGCAATTTCCAAGTCTCGGATATCGACGAAACGACGTCCTTTGCCTCCTACCAGCTCAACCGCTGGCTTTGCGGAGCGCTCGCCCTAGGCTGCGGCCTCATGTACAGCAGCGCCCGCGGCTACGACGCGCAGATGGCGACGATTGGCCTGGGCGTCTACCTGTATAAGGTGATTGACGGCGTGGCGGACGTGTACGAGGGCCGCCTGCAGCAGGCCGATAAACTCTACCTGGCCGGCATGAGCCAAACGCTACGCTCCGTCGGCGTCATCGTGATCTTTAGCGTGGCGCTGTTCCTTACGCGCAGCATGCCCATCGCGGCCATGGCCATGGGTGTCACCGCCATCGCCTCGCTCGTGCTGGTCACCGCCCCGCTCGCCCTGCTCGAAACCGAAAAATCGCGCCGCGTGAGCCTGCGCGAAGTCGGCCGTCTCTTTGCGCAATGCGCCCCGCTCTTTGGCGCGCTCTTTTTGTTCAACCTTATCGAGAGCATGCCCAAGTTTGTTATGGAAGGCACGCTGGCCTACAAATATCAGCTGTACTTTAATGCCCTGTTCTTTCCGGCGCAGGCTATTTTGCTGAGCATCGGATTTGTCTATAAACCGCAGCTTTTGCGTCTGTCGAGCATTTGGGCGAACCCACGCAAACGCCGCCGTTTTGACTTGATTATTATTGCCGTTATGGCACTGATCGTGGCCATCACCGGCGTGTGCGCCGCATTTATGGCAGGTCCCGGCATTCCCCTCATGAGCTTTATGTACGGTCTCAACTTTGAGCGCTACCGCACATTGGCGCTGCTGATGGTCATCGCCGGCGGCGTAACCGCGGCCATCGATTTTATCTACGCCATCATCACAGTGCTGCGCCACGCTGGAGACGTCACCAAGATCTACCTGATCTGCTTTGCCGTGAGCGTAGTGCTCCTGGTGATCCTGATCAACCTGCTGGGCCTGATGGGTGCCGTCGTGAGCTACCTGGCTATCATGGCCCTACTGCTGGTGCTGTTGATTGTCGAATACGCCCACATTCGCCAACGCATAGAACGCGACCGTAACCCGTACGGCACCTAATTCGAATCAATTTGAAGAAAAGAAACGTCGATGTTTTGGCACCGACAGCGAGCAGTCTCGAAGTGCCTCAGGCTGGCGCGAAAGAGGAGCGACGCGTACTTCTGTACGCGAGCGACGGTTTGAGCGACAAGATGGGGTGCTTCGGGGCTGCGCAGCGTCAACGTGGCCGCCGTTCGGTAGAACGGCGGAACAAAGTTATTCGCCAGGAAGAATGTTTGCGTAGAACTCCGCCCCGTCGTCCAGGCGCAGGATCCCGACGCGGCCGAACTCGGAACCGGTGGCCGCCGCACAGTCGATATCGATGCGATCGGGCACGCCGGCGGTATCCTCGCCACCCAAGCGCACCATCCGCCCGCGGCCCGACTCCTCATCGAGCCCTGCCAGGCCGCCAACCTCGCAATAACGCCCCAGCGACACCGTGGGCGTGTGGCCGCTCACCACGACCGGGCCTTTGCCCTCGGCAGAAAGCAGTCCCGTCGGAGCATCCCAGTAGCCGTGACGAATCCACAGCAAGTCATCGGACGACTGCACGGCGAGCATTTGCTGCAGCAGCTCGCTATCGGCATCGACCGCTCCCCTGCCGTCGCCGCAATCGACACCATGCTCAAGCAAAAACGCACGCGCCGCCTCGGTCTGAATGCCGGCGTGCACCAGCAGATACGGTCGCTCGGCAGTCTCGACCACCGCATAGAGCGGCAGGGCGGCAGCCCAGCGCACCAGCTCCTCGTATGCCTCAAATTCCATTTCGTTGAGCTGCTGACGCGTGGTCCAACCGCCATTGATATCCCAGGTCTCGGCATCGAGCGGGTCCTGGCCAATGATCGCGTCGAGCATAATCTGCTCGTGGTTGCCCTTAAGCACGCGAGCGTTGGGCAGCGACCGCACCAAGTTGATGACACCGACCGGATCGGGACCGCGGTCGATCATGTCACCCAGCACATACAGCGTGTCGTCGGACGTCAGCGAGATCTTGGAAAGGGCCTCGTCCAGCGCGCGCACGTGCCCGTGAGCATCAGATGTCACATAGATCGCCATGGAACGCCTTTCCCTGCATTACGGCCGAAGCCCGATGCCACGACTAAAACTTCAAGTTGAACTTAAACGTTACCCATTGTACTCCGTTGCAATAAAGCTGGAAAGTGCCACCGCTGCCAACGGTCACAAGCGGCCGCCCGCACGCCCCGAAAACACCGCGCCACCAGCACCAACGCCCCAACCAGCACCGCCCGCGCCCCCCGCCTCGTGTCGATAATGCGAACGCCCGCGGCTCGGCCCCATAAACCCACCATCTTTGGGTACAAATAACCGCAGACAACTGACCGTGCCACGCCAACCACCCAGGAGCGGACACTACCCATGAACCAGATACTTCTCTTTATCGGCCTCGTCATCATTTTGTGTCTGACCATCAAACCCGTCGGCAAAAAGCTCCCCTTCCCCACCCTGCTCATCTTTATCGCGCTCGGCATGCTGCTGGGCGTTAACGGGCCGGCGCACATCGACTTTAGCGACTACGCGCTTACCGAAACCGTCTGCAGCACGGCGCTACTGTTCATCATGTTCTACGGCGGTTTTAACACCAATATCGATCGTGCCAAACCTGTCGCCGCACCGGCGGTACTGTTGAGCACGCTCGGCGTCGTCGTCACCGCCGGCATCACCGGCGTGTTCGCACACTTCGCACTGGGCTTCGACTGGATCGGCGGCCTGCTGCTGGGCTCGGTCGTGGCGTCGACCGATGCGGCGAGCGTCTTTAGCGTGCTGCGCGAGCACAACCTTTCGCTAAAGGGCGGGACTGACTCGCTGCTCGAGGTCGAATCGGGCTCCAACGACCCCGTCGCCTACATGCTTACCGCGGTGCTCGCGACCCTCGCGGCGGGCGGCGACATCGACATTCCCGTGCTGTTGGCCAAGCAGATCATCCTGGGCGTGGGACTGGGCCTTGTCATCGGCTGGACATCCAGCCGCCTGATTGAACGCGCGCACGCAACGGCCGAGGGCGCGCAGACTATCTTTTTATTCGCTGTGGCGATCGTCGCCTACGCGCTGCCGAGCTACCTGGGCGGCAACGGCTTTTTGGCTGTATACCTGGCCGGCATTGTGCTGGGTGCAAGCGACATCACCGGCAAGGTCGAGATGGCGCACTTCTTTGATACCCTCACCGAAATGGCCGAGATGACCATCTTCTTTTTGCTGGGCCTGCTCGTCACGCCCGCGCGCCTGCCGCAAATGCTGTTACCGGGCCTGGCGCTCATGGCGTTTATGCTCTTCGTGAGCCGCCCCATCGCCGTCGGCCTGCTGTTAGCGCCCTTTAAGACCAATCCTCGCCAAGTCGCGCTCGTAAGCTGGGCGGGTCTGCGCGGCGCGGCTTCAGTCGTGTTTAGCCTCTTTGCTGTGGTGGTCGGTGTTCCCGGTGGGCACGACTTGTTTGACCTGGTGTTTGTGATTGCCGTGTCGAGCATTGTAGTGCAGGGCTCGCTGCTACCGGCAGTGGCGAAAAAGCTCGACATGATCGACGCGGAAGGCGACGTGCGCCGCACGTTTAACGATTACCGCGACGAGGACGGCATGTCGTTCGTTAAGCTCAAGGTGGGCGCGGGACATCCGTTTGCCGGTCGGTCGCTCGCCGATATCGGCAGCGTCGCCGACGTGCTCGTGGTCCTGGTGCTGCGCGACGGTGCTCACCCGGTGCTGCCCAACGGCGACACCGTAATTGAAGAAGGGGACCTTCTGGTTATGGCCGCGCCGACGTTTGAAGAGCGTGCCGAGGTTACGCTGCGTGAGGTCACCGTGACGCCCCACGGTCGCCTGGCCGGCCAGCGTCTTCGCGATGTGCCGCAAGGCAAGCACCCCTTTATCGTGGTGATGCTCAAACGCGACGGCCAAACCATCATCCCCGACGGCAATACCCTCATATACGCCGGCGACGAAGCCGTCATTGCCACGCTAGCGTCGTAGCCATCCCCACCCATAAGTTGCGGTGAAATAGGGACTGAATAGGCCTTCTAGCAGCCTAAACAGTCCCTATTTCACCGCAACTTATTGAGGGGATAAGGTTGAGGGGTGGCTATGGCTACCAGCCGTCGTCCGTATCGTCGCCTGTGGCGAAGACACGGAGGTCGAGGCCTTCGCGTTCGGCTCGGGCTAGGAGCTCTTGGGGCGACTCGTCCTCGATATCCACTACGTCGAGCATGGCAGCCGGAAAGCCCACGCCCGCCGCAGACCCCGCGCGGTCGAGCAGGCTCTCGCGCAGCTGATCTACGTCAACTTCGATCTTCATGGTGAAACCTCCTACCAGGCCAGGACCCCTACTCAGCAGCGCCAAGCTCATCCACGGCAGCGACAAAAGCCGCCGCCTGCTTGTCGTCCATCTGCGCAGCCAAACGCCCCACGGGCTCATCGTAGGCGAACTGCACCTTATCGATAAAGCAATCCCAAGCACGCTCATCCACACGCACGGCGGTCTCGCAATACTGGCTGAGCTTTTTGAGTCCATACCAAAACGCATTCACATGGCGCGCAGGATCCTCATCCAGCACACCATCGTAGCGACGCCCGTTAAACTCGCGCATGCGCGCCACGGCAACCTTGAGCGAATCGCCGCCCTCGTCAGAAGCCTCATCCACCAGCTCGGGAATCGCAACCTCACGCCGAACAGTATGCCTGGTTGCACCATCGTACTCGCCCACCAGCACGTCCTCATCAAGCCGAGAATCGTAGTCCAAATAGCTCGTGCCACAACAAATGCCGTGCGGCGAGCCCGTGCCAAACGCGCAGAACAACCCGCCGTCGGCAACAACACGACGGTAGGTCTCAAACGACTTCTTAACCTGAGCAAGCAACTCGGAAAGCTCCCCGGCATCGCACGCCGTCTCGATCGCAACGCACGCAGGCTCGGGCAACGATACCGGCTCCACCATGCTCCCCGCAACGCGGGCGGCGCGCTCGGCCCGATACGCCTGCGCCGCCAAGCGCGCTCGCTGCGCAGCGCCGCGCACGTTGGTAAGTTCACGCTCCAACGCCACGTCATCAGCTACATCGCCAGCCAAATCGCCCGTAAACCCGTCAGCGCGCTGCGGGCCTGTCGCACTCAGCTCAGACTCAAACGTCGCTGTGATCATACCCGCAAGGTCCGTCGCGTCGGCGGCGCAGCGCATCTGCTCCAGCTGCGTACACAGCAGGTCGGCATCCAAAGGCACGGCATCCACAACGCGCACGTCACTCAGACGCGCCACGCCCTGCAGCACCATAGCCCCCGCAGCATCGTACGCCGCACGAACCCTGTCCGCCGTATTGGCGCGCAGCTTTACCTCGATAAACGCAAGCGTCTGCTCCAAACGGGCCAGCAGCTCGGCCTTGTCCTCCATACGCAAAAAGGCAGCATAGCGACGCTCCATTCGCAGCGGACCAACAATGCCTGCCTGCTTGCGAGCGTGTGCAAGCGCAGCGCCCTCAACACGACGGATATACCCGTCAACAGCCCGCACGGCAGACTCGCGTGCAGCGTGCTCGGCGGTCTCGATGCCCCTAAGCACGCCCAGCAGCTCGCGGGAGCGCACCTTTCGAACCAACTCCCCGCGATCGTACTGCTCAAGCGCCGCCTGGCGCTTGGCTATCGGTTCAAAGCCAAACAGCTCGTCGAGCAACTCGCCAGCAGAACGCTCGCCCGCCATGGCAAGGCCTCCCTACTCGAACACGCCAACACGCCCGCGGGCGCACGCGCACGCAAGCCCGCTCGCCCGCACCCCTACAGATCCAGAGCCTTCTTCGCGGCATCGACCGGGTCGCCATCCATGTAGAACACCGGGCTCAAGCCCGAGATAATCTCGGACGACACGCTCTGCAAGCCTGCGATGGCGCTCAGCGGCAAAATCACACGCTTGGCACCGGCGTTTTTGGCCACGCGCATAATGTCCTCGAGCCCGCGGATCTCGTCCATAGAGCCCGACATGCGCAAGATGCCCGGAATCGCCAGCGCGGGCATCACCGGGCGATTGCACGCCGCGGAGCACAGGCCCACAAACTCGGCGAGCGAAACTTCCTCGGACAGGCCCTTGCTCTGCAAGTCGTTGTAGAACAGTAGGTAGTCCTTGGAGCCAATGTGCATGCCCGGCGCCACGCGGTTCGCCAGGTTCACAAAGTTGTCGAACGCGGCCTCCAGCGTATCGCGCACCGGCTTGTTAAAGGCCACGCCCTCGTGCTTAAACTTGCACTCGCCGGCAACCGCCTTATTCTCCAGCTTGTACACGGCAACCTCGCCGCCCTGCGACCTGCCCACGCCAAACACGTGGCCGGACAGCAGCGGCCCGTCGGGAATCAGCGTGTCCTCGCTCTGCTCGGGCACGCGCACAACGTGCACGTCCTGCGGGTTGTCGGCATCCATATAGCCCAGGTTAACGTCGATAAACTCGACGCCCGCCATAATCTTGAGCTGCTCCTTTACGCGGCGACGGCCCTCGATGGCGTAGTCCAGCAGCCAGCGCACGTCGTCCTTGTCCATGGCCTCGTCGGGGAACAGCAGCTTGGCCAAGCCGCTAAAGGTCTTGCGCACGGCGATTTCGTCGCGCTTGTTAAAGTCGCTGTTAAAACGGAAATACCGGTCGATATGGTGCGTAAAGTCCTTGCGGCGCATCTCCTTGCAAAACTCCGACAGGCAGTCGGTGATCAGGCCGTAATGCCCGGTCAGCAGGCTCGAGCGCATCTTGGGAATTTCCCAGCCCGGCAGGTAATAGTGGATACGGTCGAAGAAGGCCGAATCGTTGTTAAACTCCGGCGGGAACGGATCAAACAGGTGCGTGGTCTTAAGGACGTTTTGCACGGTATCGTTGATGTTGCCCTCGAAGACCATGGAGGCGTCGGCGTTAATCTGGTCGCGGCCGCGTGCGTAACTGCCACTCGCCATGTAGTCCTTCATGATCTGCACGGCGTTGGTGTCCTTAAACCGCATGCCGGCGACCTCGTCAAACGTCACACAGTCCCAGTGTCCCACCAGGCCCACGCGGTCGGCGCGCATAGAGTTCATACGGCCGAACAGGTTGGCCGTGGTGGTCTGGCCGCCCGAAAGCAAAATGGCGTAGGGCGAGACCTCTTTGTAGATATGGCTCTTACCGGTACCGCGGGGACCCAGCTCGCACAGGTTGTAGTTGCGCTCGATGAGCGGCACCATACGCTCGATAAAGTGCAGGCGCTCTTTCTCGGAAAGCTCGCTGGGCTCATAGCCAGCGGAGCGCAGCAGCATGTTGAGCCACTCGTCGCGCGAGAAATACTGGCGCTCTTCGACCATGGCATCCAGGTCCAGGTTGGGCATCTGAATGGGCGTGAGCGACGCCACGCTGAACGGAGAGTCCTCGGGCCCACGCTTCTTACGCTTGGCCTTGGCGCGGCGCGGCACATCGTCGCCAAAGACCTCCATGCCAAACTCGTCTTCCTCATCCAAGGGGTGACGATACTCGATGCTCATGATGCACCAAATACCACCCTGCAGAATCTTGGAATAGTCGCGCACGTACTCGGCCGGCATCACAAACGGCTCGATGGTCAGATTGGCAAACGATGCCACGTAGATGTCTTTGTACTCGTCGAGCTTGGCCGTCACCTTGTCGATGATGGTAAAACGGCCCAGCTCACGGATCTTGGACTTAATGCGCTCGGACTCGTCGGGACGCACATAGTTATCAGTGAGGATCCTGCGGATGCGATCCAGGCCCTCTGCCACGGCTTCCTCGTCATCGGTCGAGCAGTACATGCCCAGCAGGTACTCCAGCACAAAGGTGGGCACGTTGGCGCCGCGCTTCATAAAGGCCGTCAGGTCCTTGCGCACGATCTTGCCGGCAAAGTGCTCGAGCAGCTTACCGTCCAACCCGTCCATGTCGTAGCCCTCATCCTCGGGAGCCTCGGCCGCAGCCTGGTCATAGCCATCGGTCGAGAACTCGTCCTCGGCGGCCACCGCAGCCTCAGCGGGCGCGGCAGCAGTCGCCGACTCCGGGGCAGGCGCAGCAGCCTCAGCCTCCGCAGCAGGCACTGCCCCCTCCACAGGCGCCGCAGCCTCCGCAGGCACATCCACATCAATCGAGGGGACTTCCCACAGACCGTCGTCATGGCTATCAAACATAGGGCACACTCCTAAAAACCAAAGTCAGCAACAGGGGCAAACGAAACAGCGATGGTATACGTCTCGCGCCAAACGATCTTGCCCGACTGGGCATCGCGGCAAACCAGCAAATGGGACGAGCCGGACCCGAACGACACGCCCGCCTTAAGCGTAAAGCGCGCCTCGATCACGCGGTCCTGCGGGTTGGGGGAGGTCATGTCCGCATGCACGCGAGCAACATCGCTCACCTCGTTGCCGGTATCGTCGGTAAACACCAGCTCGTACTCACACGGCAGAACCTTGCCCGTAGCGGCCTCCTCCTGCAGCAACTTAATGCCAAACAGCGAGTTGGTAACACGACGGCTCTCGCTCAGCACGCGCAGCTTCGCAGTCTGCGTATCAACGAATTCCTTTGAGGAGGCACTCAGGCGACGATACCCGACCACCGGCACCACAAGCTCCTGCAAGCTCACGCCGCCATGCACGTAGCGCTTGGTTCCGCCGGGTCGCTTGTAGTGCACAATCCCGCGCGGAGCCAAGCCAACATAGCCGCCGCCCGGCACCACATGATCCATGTTCATGGCCAAATACGGGCTACCGTCCGCACCGTTAGCGATATCGGCCAAGGCGTCGCCCTGAGCAACCACCGCATGGCGCTTGCCAAATAGCACCGGATCGTCGGGCAGGTCGTTCTTGCCCAGGAACAGGCATTCCGGTAGCTCGTTGGCCGTGTACAAAAAGCCATGGTCGGATGTGATCGTCACGCGGGCGCCCGGAGCGTCGGTGCACACGCGCTTGGCGATCGAGACCAGCTCATCCGCGCTCTCGGCGCATGCATCAAACACGTCGCTTTCGGTGGCGAGCTTCTCCCCCGTCGCGTCGATCTTGTTGTGATACAGGTACACGATCTCGCTGGACTTGAGCAGTTCCTTGCGTTCGGCGGCAGACATGTCCAGATACGCCGCGGCACTCAGGGCACGACCCGTAGGCGCGGCCTTCTGCAGCGCCGCCTGGCGCTCGACCGTAGAACCCGTCGGCATATCATCGAGCAGCACGGCGCCCGTTTCCATGTTGAGCGTCATGGCCTGATGCGGCAACAACGCCGGCATGCCCATCTCGGTAATAGAGGGAAACATCGCCTGCACGCTACCCATGCGCACCTCGCCGCCACGCTCGCGCTCCAAAGCGGCAGCCACGTCCTGCGCCACTTCGTAACGCAGCGCATCGCTAATCAGGACCACCTTGGTCTTGGCACTACCAGCATACGTGGGCAGCGTCTCCCAATAGAACAGGTCTTGGCGGGCGACACCCTCAACATAGCCAGCATCGCGCCACTGCGCCTGAGCGGCATTGGCCCAACACGCGTTGCTCTCGGTCAGATACCAGTTAACGTAGTTGTTCTCGGCCCACTCGACCGCGCGGCGCTCGGGCTCCTCCAGCAGGTCGACACCACGCAGCTTGCAGCGCTCGTTGGCCTGACGCAGTGCGCGATAGGCCGCATCCATGCGCCACCAATCCGAGGTGTAGGCCTCCCACACCTCGGCCGCCTGGGCAATATGGAATCCGCCCGCATGGTCGCGCTTAAAGGTCGCCATGTCGGCCAACGCCAAAAGCACCTGGTAATAGCAGGAGACATCGTCGTACCAGCACAGGTCGCGACGGGCCGAGGCAACACGACGGGCCTCGTCAACGCGGTCGGCTCCCTGCGCCAGCGAGGTGAGCAAGTCGCTCAAAATGGCCTCGTCAACGCACGGGAATACATCGAGCCGCAGCAGATCGTCGGTAGACAGAGCGCCAAACACGTGGCGCAGGCCGCACGCGTCCTGGACCAGCTCGCAAATCTCACGCAGGTCATCAGACGCCGCGGCATCGCCCGCCCACTCGCGGACAACCGCGATGCAATACGGCGCATAGGCAGGCGCAATATGGTTGGAGAGCTTTTGCAGCGCAGCGGCCGGCACCAGCGATACCGCGGCCGTCAGCAGCACGTGGGCGGCAAAATCCTGCAACGAATCACACTCGAACAGCGCGCCCTCAAAGCCCGTGCGCTGACGCACGAAGGCTGCAAGGCTATCGGCGGCCTCAAACTTCTGCGCCAGTTCCGCCAGTGCCTCCGGGCCATCGTGCAGCAGCTTAGTCAAGTACGCGCGCACAATAAACGGCATGGTGGCAGCACTGGGGTCCGAGCCGTCAAACATGGCGGCCAGCAGGCCCAGCTCAACATCGGCCGCACACGCAGGCGCGGGCATGCACTTGGAAAACTTGGCGACGCGGCCCTTGGCGGCAAAGAACGACTTGTGCGCCTGCAGCGCCTTACGAATATCCCGTGCGTTCGAAGCCCCCAGTTGATCGGCCAGCAGCGACAGATAGTCCGCCGAGAACTGATCGGCGTACAGCTCAACATCGGCCAGCCAATCGCCCTCAAGGCTACCGCGCCCCTGCTGGCGATACACCAGCATGTCGCTCGTGGTGTCCTCGCGCGCGATAAGGCGCTTGACCTCAAACATATGCCCGTCGCAAGCCTCCACAAAGCGCACCGGACGCGGCAGGCGCTGCTCTATCGCTTCGCCAAAGCCGCCCTCGGCAAGCTCGGCAAACGTGGCGGCAAACTCGCCCTCCGCGTCGTGCCACACCACCACGCGGCGCTCACGGCAATCGGGCAGCGGCTGTTCAAAGCGCGCTGCCAGCTCTTCAATTACATCGAACTTTGCCATCTAACAATCCCACTGTCATACCGGTCAAAACAATTCGCGTAACGCGTAATCACGTATGCGTTATTTTATCTTTGCCAGCACATCCTGGAACTTGGCATAGTTGACCTTAACGCCGTCGTCCAGGTCGATCTTGATCATCTGGTCGGCCAGGTGATGCAGCTTTTCCTCGTAGGCAACGGTCTCGGTCAGCTGGTCCTTGAGCTTTTTGATGCGCTTGGTCAGCGCGACCTTCTCGCCGCGCTCGGCCGTAGCCAGCGCATCCTCGGCATCGGCGATCTGCGAGCGATAGCGCTCCTGCTGCTCGTGCACGTAGTCGGTACGGATACGCGCCAGCAGATCGGGAGTATAGCGGTGCATGTAGACCAGAGCCATAAAGCCGTTCTTATTGCCCGAGTCGAACAACCAGTAGATGGGGCGTTTCTTGTAGGTCTGGCAGTGGTCCTTAAAGAAGTCCTTCAAAAAGTAGGTGCGGATGACCTCACGCGAGGTACCCTTGCCGCCGAGCGCCTCGGCAATAAAGGCCAGGTTCTGCTCGAGCGTCTCCTCGCCATACACAGTGCGCACAAAGTCGATAAAGTAGCGCACGATGTCGTCGTCAAAGTACTCGTCGTCGGTGATGGGCAGCACGTTGTCGCCATCGGGCATAAAGGTCACGTGATCGGGATCGGGCATCTTGGCCAGATAGTCAGAGACCGTGGCGCCCTGGTCGGCCAAGACCAGACCGTCCACGTCCAGCGAATAGCGACCAAACATGCAGCCCACGGCATAGCTTATGAGCGAGGTGATCTCGTCGCGCTTGGTGCGCACGTACTTGTTGCCCTTATAACTCTCGGGGATCTCGTCGGCGGTATCAAAGATGCGCGCCACCGATACGTACTTGTCCTCAACCTCGATGGGCACTTCGCCCTCCATGTTGTAGATCTTGGCAAAGATTCGGTTGAGCTCCTCCTCGTTAGCGCGAAGCTGCTCAAAGCGAGCATTGACCTCGGCCTTGCGAGCCTCGTATTTATCGGCGAGCAACATTGCCATATCTCTATCCCATCCAATCAGGACCGATTAAAAGCCCAATAAAACTAGCTAAGTCAACATAGACAAGTCTACCCGACAGCAAAGCTTATAGCGCCCCATGCAGAGCATTCGCAGGCATCATTTTGAGAGGACGCCCACTACAAGCCGACCCCGCTTCGCAGTCAACTATGTATTAACTTACTCCACCAGCTCCACCATTTGTTGAGCAACAAGTGCGAGCGGTAGCACAAACGGCATAGATGTCACTATTTTCCGTAATATTGTGACTATTCCACAAAAAAGCGTATAGTATGTTGCTTACAACCAACTAGGAGGTGCTCCTTATGTTGTTAGAGTTCAGCTTTAAAAACTTCCGCTCCATTAAGGACGAGGCCGTGTTGTCAATGCTGCCCGTCAATTCCTACAAGGAGCATCAGGAGAATGTCCATCCCTGCAGCATCCCCGGCACCGGCACGGACGGCGTGCTCACCGCGGCGGCCATCTACGGACCCAACGCTTCCGGAAAGACCAATCTGTTGCGAGCGGTTCACTTCTCTCGCAACCTCGTTCTGGGCATCACGCATCCGGCCCATCTGCCCCGACGTCAAAGCTTTGTCGGCAACAGCGATCCAACGAGCTTTAGCTATACGTTCTACACCGACGGCACTCGCTACGAGTACGAATTCGCCCTAGACGACGATGGCGCCCTCAGCGAGACACTCAGTGTAAGCCCCAAGGCCAAACGCCTTGTCTACGAGAGGTTCCGCAACGACGATGGCACGTACTCCGTCAAGCAAGGCTCCAAATATACCGGCATATCTACCAAGCTCAAGGGCTATACGGACCCCGGGTTTGTTCTTGGCATGCTTGCAAACTACGGTATCGAGCCCTGCGTTAAGGCGATGCACTGGTTTGCCGACGACCTGATCGTAGCCAATCGCGAAGCCCCTATTCGGGATGCGGAGCTCATGGACAAGCTCGCTGCGTTGGGCGAGACAAAATTCAAAAAGGTCATCAAGGCCATTAGCTCCGCAGACTTGGGCATTACCGGGGTACAGCTTAAAGTCGACGACATGACCGAAGACGAAAAGAGCGCCCAAAAGGAGAATGCTGACAAACTCGCCGCCGTACTCGAAGCGCTCACGGGTCAAAAACCCAACGGCGTCGAGATGCCCGATAAAAAGGTAGCCATGCAGTTCCGGCATGAAATTGGCGGACATAGCGTTGGCTTTGGCCTTGACGACGAATCCCTGGGCACAAGGACCATGCTCGACCTGGCAGTCGACTTTATCGATGCCATCGATGCCGGCCGAACTCTGTTTGTCGATGAAGTCGAACGCAGCCTCCACCCGATGCTGCTCGAAAGTCTTGTGGCGCTGTTCTTCGATCCAGACCTCAACGAACACGGAGCACAGCTCATCTTTACGACCAACGAGCTTCTCCTCCTGAAGAACAATACGCTTCGTCGCGATCAGATATGGTTCATCGAGAAGAACCTGCAGAGCGGTTCCTCAGACATCTACCCGCTCTCTTCTTTCTCCCCACGAAAGGACGAAAGCTTAATCAACCGCTACCTCCATGGTGCTTACGGTGCCGTTCCTTACGCTGATCAACACATGGGCGCCATCTGCGAGACTGGCGGAGTCAACCTTTAGCGTGCACGAGGCGGGCGCGTCGTTCCCACTTGGATCGGACGCCCGTCTCGTGGTATAAAAGGGCTGCGTTCCTTTATGGAGGGCAGTCAAGGGCCGGGGGATCCCCCCGGCATTTTTGTTTTTAGGGAGACTGTCAGTCGAGCCAAACGCCTCACGTAGACCCGGCGCGCAGCTTCTGCTATAAAGATATCGGTACCCTCGAATAGAGGGACCTCCAAGAGCCGGGGGCTTCCCTCCGGCAAGAGCCGGGGGATGTCCCCCGGCATTTTTTATGCGTGGACCCATTGCAGGCTCAACATAAAAACAGGAGACATCCCTAGAGATGCCCCCCCCCTGCAAAATACATCCGACTCCTAGATAACAATCAGTCGTCCCATATATCCATGAACCTTTTATCGGTCAACACATAAGCAGTGCGATTGTTAATCGGAGCAACCTTCTTTACTGAATGAGTCCTCATATACATATTGCAAACAGTGCCCGCTTTTGTGAACGTATCTATTCCGTCAACAGCGTCCATTATGTCGTATAAAGTAAATACTTCCCCAACGTCAACTGTTTGCGCAAACTGTTTCGCAAGCCGTTTGTTTTCCGGGTCGGTCTTAACCTTCCTCTTGCGATCGTACGCTTGTCGCACCTGCCAATCGGCATTCCAATGGCATTCATCAAATCGGTCACTTTTTGGCACGCTGGCGCAGAAAGCTTCAAGCTTAGCCCAGCGTTCATCCCGTTCGGCTTCTATTTGTTCGAAGTTCGCTTCGGCCTCTTTAAACGCTAGTTGGGCATCGCTCTCTTGCTGTCGCAACTCATCGACTTTTGCTTTGGCGAGCTCGCTCGAACCTTTAGAGAGCTTGCCCTCAATCTTCTTAAAGCTGGAATCGACATCTTTTATACGCTCGGCAAGCTCCGAGAGCTTCTTCTTTGTTTTACGCTTATTGCCAATCTCAAACAGCCCAAACGACTGAAGCACTTTTTCGTGTTTAGCGATCTCATCATCAAGGTCGCTCCTCAGGCATACCAACTTCTCGCGTTTGCGCTCCAGGCTCCGATAGAGATCGCACTTCGAGATCGCCTCGTTCAAATCGTCAGTAATCGAATCTAGCTCCCGCTGGCGCCTTGCCTTGTTCATCCTAGCGTCAAAGTAATCGTCGCGCATCTCATTGCATCGATCAGCAAGCGCGTAGACCCTATCCCTCGTCTCGTCCTCTGCCCAAGACTTTGGTTGGAACGACTGAGGTTTCTCGCCCGCGCCTTCGTTCTTATTGCCAGGAGCATCGCCATCGTTCTCTAGCGCGACGGATGCCGATACCAATTCCGATCCATTACGAGCATTCAGCCGAAACTTCGGGGCAGAGTAGACCGTCGTCGTTCCCGGATTCTCCTGCGCACCCACAACGTCAGTCACATCATCTACGACCAGCATGGATAAATCAACGTTCTTCGCCGCAACAAACGTCACCTTAAACGAAACGCCTTGCTGGCTACGCAGCCCTTGGCGCATATCCCAAAGCATGCGTGTGACCAAGTTGAAGAACTGCGGAATACCGCGAGCGATTCGCGTGTCATACATTACGCAATAAGCATCGGGGGCCGGATTGTCGATTACGAGCGCCTTGTTGCAGCCGCAAAAATTGGCCAAAACAAGGCCCGTCAAATCCCCTTCTTGGAGCATAGGGTAAAGCGCCTCGTGGATTGCGCTCCTGGGAACAATAAGGTCCTCATCGGCCTCAACCAGGTTATTCAAAAAGCCGTCGACAAAGCAGTTGAGGTAATCATTCAGATCATCAAAGCCACCCCGCGTGGCAAACTCGGTAAGCTCGGGCACCTTTTCATTATCGACATGCAAACCGGTCGCAGCGTGATGACGACCGTCCCAGGTGATCATTCCGTCGTCAAAGCAAACGCAATAATCGGACAGTAGGTGGAAAAAAGAAGTCACCAAATCCATCTCAATCAACCTCTCGCTTAGGCTTCAGGAGCTACTTAACTTCCTTTGGGGCATTTACGATGAGGACTTCGATTCCCTCCGCTCCCCCGCTCTGGTCGAACGCTGTTATCAACTTAGCCCATCAACCTAGCCATTTGTTGAGCAACAAGTGTGAGTGGTAGGTATTGAGCTACGACCGTTGGGGATTGAATAAATGCCCCGACCGGCAATGCAATAATTTCCGATTGTCGCGGCATAAAAATA
The DNA here is from genome assembly GCA_959023295.1 of uncultured Collinsella sp. Taxonomy (GTDB): domain Bacteria; phylum Actinomycetota; class Coriobacteriia; order Coriobacteriales; family Coriobacteriaceae; genus Collinsella. The sequence goes on from CAUFBM010000024.1 coordinate 22,473, forward strand.
GAGGGCGCCCCATAAAGAGAAGCCCTCTTGCGAAACGGTCGAACCGTAAAATGTGGGTACCCATCAAAGAGCAGTTAGACTCAAAGAAGCTTTCTTCACATCAGTAGGACCAAATATTTAGATGCGAATATAGTTTTGTTTGCCGAAGCCAAACCGCAGGACGGAACTCACGGTATCCAAGCGAACGTCTCATTTCTTTTGATAACTTTTCGATATGAGCACCGAGGCTCGAGCCATCGATCAGCCGCTGAAGGGCCCACTTATAGTATTCATCTTCTTCATTCTGCAATTGGACCGGAGATATTGGTTCGCACTTGCCCTCATCGGCCAGGTCCCTCTCGCCCTGTACCTGATTATCCCAACGGCCACAATCTTTCTGATAACGCTCAAAACTCGAATCATAATCGGCGATCAAGGCCGAAACGAGACTGATTAAATTACTCGAACCGCAAACTTTAATCGCAACTTCTTGATCCCTTAGACGTTTTAGTGATTGATAGTCTGTCAAACGGATTGGCTCATTCTTCAACTGGAACAAAAAGGATAGGAGCGATTTGTAAACCTCAAATCTCCGATCAACGGCATCTTTCTTCCGCTGATTCCGAACGGTTAAATACGCAACAACAAATGAAGTGAACGCGGCGATGACTGAACAAACGACCTGAAGCATAGTTGCCCTCGTCTCTAAATAAGCGGATGACGTTTGAAATCCCAGGAGGTTTCAAACGAGTCCCAGTCGTTTTTTGACAATCCTCTGCTTTCCTTAAATAACCCGTCTACGAGATTGAAGCAACTCAGTAGGACAGGAAATTTATCCACATCCCCAGCGTTAACGTTCAGAGTTGGAGCGATTAACGAAAAATACTCTTTAGAAACGCTGGAGTTAAGCAGCGACAACATATAACCGATTTTATCCTCAGGAACAAAAAGGCACATACCGGCATGCTCTGAAAGACAATTGGATGCATACCTAAACGAAGGGATGGACGAAGTAATCGCCGACCATGAAATGGCGGGCTTGAATTTCAGTTCATCCGAATAATCTTGCGCATGGTTTCCTACACGCGAGGCCGACTCAAACACACTGCGACCGTTATTTGACCAATCAATTACAGAGTCAAGATTACCGAACCATTTACGATAAGAGCCTCCCTTTGTGCAGGGGTGCCATTTTCTGCCACTAAATAAATCGGATACAGATGATGACGAAAAACCGATGGTCCCAACGGCGCACTCCCACCAAAGCCTAATGAACTTATCATTTTTACCAGTGATAATTCCCTTAGACGTTCTTCCGAACGAAGATAGTTTAACGCCATCAGCCATCGCAGAGAGTAGTCCGTCGCTCGCCCAGTAGGAGATGGGGGTGCCGGGGATCTGCTTGAAGGTCTCGGCGTCGCGGCGGTAGAACCGGCCGCAGTCGGGGTTTCGGATCGCCTCGAGGGCCTTCTTGCGCTTGGCATCGCTGCCGTTGATGTCGACGAGGCGCGCGTAGGCTCCCTCGCACGCCGCGCGGCCGTTGTAGACGACGTCCGCCGTGACGTTGACGACCTCGCCGCCGATGGCGTCGAACGCGCGGGGGCCCAGGTGAAGCATGGACAGGATCGACTTGTTACCGATGAGCGAGGAGCGCATCTTCTCGAAGCTGCCCAGGAACATCCAACTCTGCATGGTGATCATGGCCGCGTAGCCGCGGTCCTTTGTCAGGCTGAACCCGCGCTCGATGAAGCACGTGCACAGGTCGCTCTTGACGTCGGGGTAGTTCTTCTTGACCCACTTGGACATGAAGGGGCCGAAGCTGGAGCTGCCCATGTAGGGCGGGTTGGCGACCACGCAGTCGTGGCGGCGGGCCAGGGTCTCGCAGGTGGAAAGGGCGCGCTGGAGCCTCTCCTTCGAGCTGCTGCCGAACAGGCTACCGTCGCCGGCGAGCCCGATCGCCTCGCGGATCGCGGCGAGGTCGCCCTCGCCCGGGGCGAGCAGCGAGCCCACCTCGTCCAGGTGCGCCAGGGCGTCGAGGAGGTCCTTCCTCTTGGCAAGGGCGCTCCCCTGCGGGACGTCGCCCTCCCCCTGTTGATGTTCACTAAGAAGTGGTCCGAGTGATCACTGGGAAATAAGCACCGTG
>CAUFBM010000025.1 GCA_959023295.1 uncultured Collinsella sp.
GAATCGGCTAAAGTGCGATGGCGAAATTGGTTGTTTTTACAGTAGCGCTAACAGGCCGCGGCGGGCTCGTCGGCGTCTATCCCGCGCCTCGACGAGACGAGGACCGAGTCCGCGCACAGCTGCGCGGCGCGGGCGTCGTAGAAGACGTGCGGGCGGCGCTTGCAGCCGACCGCACGGTACCGCCCGCACCCGTTGCAGCAGCGCGGCCACGCGGCCAGGCGCGGGCATGCCGCAGACAGGTCGGCGGAGGCGTCCACGCGCTCGCCGCGCCTCTCCCTCGGCGCGGTCACGAACCTGTGCGACGCCACCTCCGAGCACACCGTCGAGGGCGACCTGCCCAGCTCCCTCGCGATCTGCCTGCACGAGGCCCCTCGCTCCAGCATCCTCTGGACCGTGTCCCGCTCGTGCCTGGTGAGCCTGCCGTAGGCCCTCGGGGCCGCCTTCCCGGTCCCCTTCTTCCTCTTTCCGGACATGCCGTCCTCCGATCTCCCGGGGCCGGCCGGTCCGGCCCTCAGGGTATCGGATTCCCATATTCATCCGTACATGTACGGATGAATATGGGAGGTGTTCGGATGAAGTTGCCAATCAAGGATCGCAAACAATAGCTTTTACCTTGGGCTTCGCCTGCGTACGGGGCCCTTTTGCGTGATACCATACTGACAGTAATAATCAATGGCCTAGATGGTGGTGCGGAGACGCACGAATGCGTGGTTTTCCTGCGCATTTGGGAGAATCGGGGTGCAAGTCCCCGGCTGTACCAGTAACCGTAATTCCTCTTGGCTCGGGATGCTCGCGTCGCAGATCGGACGACGTACCCGAGCCGTTAAGGTTAAGTCGGATCGCCTCCCATCTTGCATGCGGCTGCGGCGTATGCCGCCGGTGTGCATAGGGCTCTGGAGGGAAGGGGGACCCCGATGGGGGAACTCGAGCGCAGCATGCGCGATGACGTGGGGCAGCCTCAGGGCAACGCTCCAAGTACAGACAATGGGGGACAAATGGATATGTTTGAGGACGAGCGCAAGCGCGCCTCGTTGCGTCGCCATGGGGCGATCGCGCGCGGCGTAGCCAAGCGCGGCCTGGTGGCATTCCTGGCCTTCGCGATGGCCTTTGGCACCACACCGGCCCAGCTGTGGGCCGATGGCGCCGAGGGCATTGCCGAGGCCGTGGCTCAGGCCACAATGCCGAGCGAGGGCGCGCAGGCCACGGACGGTACTGCAGATACTACCGCGGCTGCTGCCGACGCAAACGATTCGGCTGCAGGTGGCTCCTCCGAAACTGGGGATACGGGTTCGGCCGCGCCTGACAACGTGAGCGATGATGCATCGGACGACCCCGCTGCGTCAGACCCTGCTTCGGCCACCCCGGCGAGCGAGGCGTCTGACACCACCGCCGAGACCGGCGACGCGACTGCGGTGGCCAGCGAGCCCAGTGTTGCCAAGGCCGCGTCTCGTGCCGCTGATACGTTTTCCTCGAATAATGGTGTCAGCGTCGGAAAAAGCCAGTCGCCTTCTCGTTGGGCTGGCTCTAACTTCACCGCTTTTATCCAGAGCAATACTACGCTCTATGCGAATGTTTGGACTTCGTCCAGCAAGCGCGCCAGCGCTTCGGGCTGCACCTATCAGTGGCTTGCTGCCGACATCAGCAACAAGAGCGATGCGGACAATTCCGCATTTGTTCCTGTCGAGGGCCAGACGGGCGCATCGATCGTTTTGGACGATGCCCTGCGTACTCAGCTTAACGGCAAGTGCCTGCGCGTACGCATTACCGATGCAAGCGGTAACGTCATCTACGGCCCGACCAAGGGCGCCAACAACCAAAAGCTGACGGCGACGAACACCATCAAGGCACCCGTTCCTACCAAGACGGCCCTGGATGCAAAGTCTTATGTCCTCATCCAGTCTTCGGCAGACGATTCGAGCTCGTATTCGTCCGTCAAGGCCGAGATACTGAACCCTGGCACTACACTTTGGGCGAATGCCTACGACGGCGAAGCGGTCCCCAATAAGCGTATTGCGGCGCAGGGTGGCTGGACCTATCAGTGGCTTGCGTCCGATACGCGCGATGCCGAGGACTCTGCCTATCAGGTGATTCCCGGTCAGACCGGCCAGTCGCTAACGATTACGGACGAACTCGCCTCGCAGCTTGCGGGCAAGTACATTCGCGTTAAGGTTGTCGGCGATGGCCAGGAGCTGTACGGTCCGAGCAGCTCTTTCGGGACGCCCGCGTCTGTTGGCTACAATACGCCGGGTCCTGTTGCCGCGAGTGACCAGATCGCGTTAGGCCACATCGTTCTCGCCTATAACGGCGCCGAATTTGGCGACGATTATGAGAACGTCCCCAACGCTAACGTCGGTGACACGATTAAGGCTGCCGCCTACTACCTTAACTACGACACGCCGACTGACCTCTATGGCTCCGACAAGGTCGATTATTCTTGGTGGGTGGCCGATTCTGCTGACGGCACGTTCGAGCAGGTTGCAACTGGTGATACCTTCACGGTTACCAAGGAGTGCGCGAACCGCTACCTCAAGGTGGTCGCAAAGGCCAAGAAGGGTATCCCCGGCTCCGATAGCTGTGAGACCAAGGCGGGCCGCATTCTGCCCAAGGGCGCGACGACGCTCGATTCAGTTGCATTTACCAATGCGAGCAAGGGCGCCAAGGACACTGGCTCTACGATTGAGGCGTGCGCCTACAAGGCGGTCGATTACTCGTCTGAGCCGGTTACCGAGGGCGTTACCTACACGTGGCGTTGGTCCTCTGTCGACCCGTCTTCCTCTGCGTTTGATGCGAAGACCGACTGGCATGTGGTCGAGGGCAAAACCGACAGCAGCTTTACGATTCCCGATGACTACGCCAAGCGCTGGGTGAGCGTGTCGGCCACTGCGGGCGATAACACCGTAGAGGCGACTACTGCTGTGGCCGTTAAGGCCGCAGGCTCGCACGAGCTGTTCCTGGCGTATCTCAAAAAGATCGTCGGCGATCAGAGCGATGACGCCAAGTTTGTCTACAAGAGTGGCGAAAAGATCGGTGTTACTGCATTCGAGAAGACGTCTGCAGGAACAAAGGGTGCCGAGCTTACATCTGATCAACTGACGTATACGTGGCAGATTGCCGATAGCGCCCAGGGTCCGTTCACGACGCTGACGGATGAGAACGCGCACAGGCCGTCGTTCGTAATTTCGCAAAAGTACGTCGGCAAGTACCTCAAGTGCATCGTCGACGGTGGCTACAACACCGACTATGCCTCCACGCGTTATGCCATCGTCAAGGGCGAAGATGCCAAGGCGTATACCCTGACATCGGTTAATGTCGCTTCGAGCGGCAACCTTGCACAGGTCGGCGGAACGCTTACCCCTACTGCCAATTACATGGCAACGGGCGATTGGGGCGATTACGAGACGGCACTCCCCGAGGGCTCCCTCGTCGATTACCGCTGGTATCTCGCCGATGACGCTGAGGGCACAAATGCCCACGAGCTGTTTGGCGCCGACGAAACGACCGGCGCGATCACGCTTCCCGCCTCGGCTGAGGGCAAATACGCCTATGTCGTGGCAAACGCCGGCAACAACGATGTCAAGAGCACCGCTTGGCTCGTTAATTCTTCCGACGAAAAGTCTCTTTCCGTTATCGTCAGGGTTGTAGGCGTAAGCAAGCACGATGTCGGTCAGTCCTATGACCTTGTGGACTGGGTGCCGACGGCCTCGTTTGAGTGGTCGAGTACCCAAAAAATGTCTGCCTGGGACATCTTTGCCAAGGTGCTTGACGACGCCGGCTATAGCTATAGCACGGACGGCGGCGTTCCCTATTCGGTTACGAACCCCGATAAGTCCCAGACGCTCGCGATGGAAAACACGGCGTCCGGCTATAAGTACTGGCGTTTTGATATTAATGGCAAGGCTGCCAACTCTTATGCCACGGGCTACTACCCGAGCGATGGCGACACGCTCGAGCTCGTGTACGAGGATCCCACGGGCACGGTTTCCACGCAGGTTTCCGCGACGTGTTCGGTCGTCGGCACCGACGCCAAGGGTGCTCAGCAGACCTGGGCCGCCGCTCAGAGCATTACGCTGAAGAAGGGCTCGACCGCGGCCGACCTCTCCGAGCAGCTCTTCAAGCAGACCGGCCTCAAGGCGGACTACGACCCCAACGGCTCCTGGGGCTGGGCGCTCAATTCGATCACGTCGCCCTTCGACTCCGGCCGCACGCTCGCCTACGACCCGACGACCGAAGCGTACTGGCAGCTGTTCATCAACGGCAAGTCCTCCATGGTCGGCGCCGGCGGCTACACGCTCAAGGCCGGCGACTCCGTCGTCTGGTACTACTCGAAGTACAACGACCCCGCTCCTGCCGATCAGCTTTCGGTAAGCTGCACCGTTATCGGCCAGGATGCTTCGGGCGCCCGGCAGACGTGGGCACAGCCTACGACAGCTCTCGTGGACGAGGGAACAACCGCTGCTGACCTTTCCGAGCAGATCTTTAAAAAGTCTGGCATTGGCGCCAAAACGGGGGAGAGCTCGTTTGGCTGGTATCTCGAGTCGCTGACCTCGCCGTTCGAAAAGAACGTGACCCTCTCGAGCGAGAAGGTTGACGAAAACACCTGGAAATATTGGCAGTTCTTTGTCAATGGCAAGCCTGTTGATGTTGGTGCGGGCGCCTATACGCTTAAGGCAAGCGACGAGATTGCTTGGGTCTATGGCTCCGACGGCACCATGCCTGGTCAGGTCTCCGTTTCGATGGAGATCATCGGCAAGAAGGACGATAAGGCTCAGCGCTGGACTGATCCTTCGATGCAGGTGTTTGTCGAGGGCACGACGATCAAGGATGCCTCTGCTGCCTACTTCGATGCCGTTGGCGTCAAGTCCAAGATGTACGACCAATTTGGTTATTGGGGCGTTCACACTCTTGTCTCTCCGCTTGATGGCACCGAGCTGTCGGGTGCTTGGTCGTTCTTTGTCAACGGCGTTCCTGGGTCTCAGCTCGATAGCGACTATGTGCTCAAGTCGGGTGACAAGATCGTCTGGGCTTATGCTGCTGGCGATACCGTTCCTAATCCCGATGAAGTCGTAGTTGATCCGAGCGCTTCGCGCCCGACCGATTGGAAAGCCGACTGGAGCGGCAATTCCAATGCGGTGGTCGAGAACGTGTCCACGCCTACGGGCGCGCTGGCAAGCTCTTGGACGTTTGATTGGAAGGCCTATTCGGGCGCCACGTACCCCAACGCGAGCGAGCCGATTGTCGTAAACGGCAATGTGTATCTCGCCGTCAACAAGCGCCTGCTTAAGATCGATGCCGAGTCGGGCAAGGTGCTGGCCGAGTCGAATCTTAAGACTGCGATTGGCTACACGACGCGTCCGATTTATACGAACGGCTTGGTCATCGTCCCGCTCGATGGCGGTGCGGTCCAGGCTCTGACGGCCGATACGCTCACGACGGTTTGGGTTACCGACCCTGTGAGCAAAACTGCTCAGTCGAATTCTCAGCTGACGGTCGATGGCAACTATCTCTATGTCGGCACCGTTGATGTCGACTATGGTAAGGGCGTGTATAACAACGGCCATCTGACGCGCATCAATATCCTGACCGGTGCCGTTTCCTGGCAGCACGTCAACGCCGATGAGGGTTATTACTGGACGGGCGCTACCGTGGGTGACGGCTTTATTCTGGTTCCCACCAGCGCCGGTACCGTTGAGATGCTCAGCAAGTCTTCGGGCGCTGTGCTTGGAAGCGTTTCCGTTGGGGCTATCGTTAACTCCTCCTGTGTGCTCTCCGCCGACGGTAGCCATGCTTATCTGATTTCGCGCGATGGCAAGCTGCACGTTTTGGCGATTTCTGACGGTAGTTCGCATGATGCGGATGCCGCTTCGCGCATTTCCGAAGAGCGCGTCGTCGACCTGGGTCTTACGGGATGCGCCTGCATGCCTACGCTGTATGGCAACAAGCTGATTGTCGGCGGCGAGGTTTCCGGTGGCTCTGCGCTGGCGATTGTCGACCTTGATAATGACTTTGCTACGACGTTGGTTTCGTCTGCTGATGGCTCCGCGCTTCCCATCGGCGGCATCAAGGGCGCACCGCTCGTGAGCGCCCAGGCAGATGGCACGTATGTCTACTTCACGGTTAACTACGGTGCGACTTCCGACTATGTGAACTACACCTCGGGCGGCGGTGTCTATCGCTACAAGCTGGGTGACGCGCAGGCGACCGGTGCGTTTAGCGCAACGGGACACAACAACTACTGCGACTCGCCGATTGCCTGCGACGCCAAGGGCAACCTCTACTACATCAACGATTCCGGCACGTTGTTCAAGCTGAATGGTGGCGTTAAGGTCTCGTTCGAGACTGGCGAGGGTTCCAAGGTCGATTTCCAGACTACGGCCGACGGCAAGCTGGTTAAGCCTGCCGATCCGACGCGTGAGGGCTACACCTTCGGTGGCTGGTACACCGATGAGGCTTGCACGGAGGCGTATGACTTCAGCACGCCGGTGACGGCCGATATGACGCTGTATGCCAAGTGGACCAAGAACGCCGTTAACCCTGACGGCAATGGCGGTTCTGGCTCTAACGGTGGCAGCGGCTCCGGCACTGGTGCTGGTACCGGCGCGGGCACTGGCTCCGGCTCGAAGGGTGGCGCTGTCGCCCCGGGTCAGAAGCCGGTGACCAAGACGACGGTGTCGACCAAGAGCGGGACCAAGGACAACAAGTCCGACAAGAAGGACTCCGACAAGTCCGACAAGAAGGACGAGAAGAAGTCTGACAAGAAGGACGGCAAGTCCGACAAGGCATCCGCTTCCACGACCACTGCCAAGAAGTCCACTGAGGCTTCCGCGCAGGAGTCTGGCCTCAACCCGCTCGCTATTGTCGGCATCGCGGCCGGCGTGATCGGCCTCGCGCTCATCGCCGTCTTCATGCTGACCAAGCGCGGCAAGGGTGACGGTAATGCCCGATAAGCCCAAGGGGACCAACGGGCAGCAGCCCGACTCCTCGTTTATCCAGCTCGACGATGCAAAGCAAAAGGGCGCCGCTTCGGCGGCGTCCGCCCCGCGGCGCAAGGCGATGCTTGGCGCTCTGACCGCGGTTTGTATCGCGTTGATCGTCGTATCGCTGGGCTTTGTCCACCCCTCCGAGAGCGGCGCCTGGTCCATTGATTGGATCGTCCAGACCGTGACGGGGGAGAGCGTCGTCGCCAATGATGCCAAGGTGCCTGGTTCGGCTGCTGCTTCTAGCAAGGCCGACTCCAAGAATTCCAAGGTTTCGGGCGATGCGAAAGATAAGTCCAAGGACTCGGGTGACGCCAAGGGCGATTCCGAGTCTTCGAACAAGAGCTCGGATAAAAACTCGGAAGGCAAAAAGTCCGAAGAGCAGGATGGCAAGAAGTCTGGCGAAGCATCGGTTTCTCAGAATACCGGAGCTGCCGATACGACCAACACGTCTGGCGGTGCCTCTTCGGGCGGTGGCCAGTCGTCTGGCGGGGCCACGGCCTCTAACGGCGGAGGCGCTTCCACGGGCGGCCAGGGTGGCTCGCAGGAGTCTGGATACGTTACTGTGTCGGTCTCGGTTACGTCGAGTGCCGTGGGCAATCCTGTGTCCGCCGGCGGCACCTATACCTTTAACGAAGGTGCCACCGTCTACGACGCCCTATGCGCGCTCGGGCTTTCCGTCAACGCACACGGCTCATCGTACGGCACGTATGTCGCCGCGATCGGCGGTTTGGCCGAGAAGCAGTATGGCGGCACGAGCGGTTGGATGTACTCTGTCAACGGCTCGACGCCCATGACGGCCTGCAGCAACTACGTTCTCTCCAACGGCGACAACGTCGTCTGGTATTACGTAACAGGCTAGGGATCTCAACATAACGCACGGAACGGGCAGCTCGGACAAACATCCAGGCCGCCCGTTTTTTGATGCGAATGGGACGGAGTTTCCCAATCGAGGCTCAACCGGAAAGCGCGTCCCACTCTGGAGGCGGATTCCGGGATGCAGTTTCCGCTTCGATGGCCATTGGGAAACCGCGTCCCGTTCCGAGGTCGGATTCCGGGATGCACTTTCCGCTTGAGTGGCGTTGCGGAAACTGTGTCCCGCTTTGAGGCCTCAATCTGGGACGCGCTTTCCGGAACGGCGCCCATGGGGAAGGCGCGTCCCATTTCGGCACCGTGGCCCGTCCCGTACGTCTTCCTCGACAGCCTCGTCAAACAAAAAAACCGGCTGGAACGTGAATTCCAACCGGTTATATATTCAAGCAAATGTCGAATCGACTATGACTGCGCGCCTTCGAGGAAGAAGCGGCGGCTGAAGTAGTTGTACCAGGTGACCAGGAACGTGGCGATGGCCTTCATGGCCTGGTAGCCGATGCTCAAAAACGTGACGCCCACAAACATGTACAGATCGTTAAGGCCCAAACCAATCACCGACAGGATGGTGAAGATCGTAAACTCGCGCTTGCGGCTCATGCCCTCGCGATGGTCGAACACGTACTTCATGCTGAGCCAGTAGTTGACCACGACGGACGTGATAAACGAGATCGTGGTGCTCATCAAAAAGTCGAGGTGGAACAGCTCGACGAGTGCAATGAGCATGCCCCAGTCGATGCCAAAGGAGATAAGACCCACGACAGCGAACTTGAGGAACTGCTTGGTATGAGGTTGTGCCAGTGCCTTGCGCACGTAATCACATCCAATGCGTTGACGAATCGAGCAACGAGATACTTTAGAGCTTTTGCAAGGGAAACGTAAGGTCTTTGGCAAGAACTATACGAACTCGCCAAATATTCAAGAGGTAATCCGCAAACGTTGCAAATCTTCCCGCAAACGAGCAGGGCCCACGAACAACGCAGCACTCGATGCGCATCGTCCGTGGGCCCCGTAGTGCAACGAGGAGGTCGAGCTACTTGGTCTCGTCGCCCTCCAGGAAGATCTTTCGGGTCACAAAGTTGTAGACCATGACCAGCGCGGTGGCGCAAATCTTGGCGATATTGGCCTCGAGCCCCAGGCCGGCGTTGAGCGCCAGCACGATGCCGTCGTTGAGCGCCAAGCCGATCACGGACAGCACGACAAAGATGATGAACTCGCGGTGGCGGCTCATGCCCTCCTTGTGCGCAAACACGTACTTCATGCTCGCGACGTAGTTAAAGATGAGCGAGACGATAAAGCCGCTGGTGTTGGCGATCAGGATGTTGAGGCCCAGACCGTAGTGGAGCAGATTCATGATGCCAAAGTCGATGACGGTGGCAATGACGCCGACGACGCCAAACTTCATGATCTGCGCAAGGAGCTTTTGCATGGTACCTGCCTTAGAGTGGCGCCGGAGCGCCGCGGGGATGACAAACTCAGCAAGTTTAGCCAATCCCCGCAGGCGGGGCTAGGCGCGCTCCTCGATAGCACCGTTTCTATATGCATCGAGCAGCTGGCGTAGGTCCTGGATTTGGCTGCGGATCTTGGCGCCAGTGTCGGTATCGCTGACCATGCGGCGGCGGTCGGCCTCGTCAAAGCGGTTGGTCTCGCTTTCGATGTCCACGTTGCGGGTGAGCGCCTCGGCAACCGTCGTAAAGGCCCGGTGCGACTTAAGACGGCATCCGCGCGAGCTCGAGATAAGCGTGTAGCCGGCGATGCCCGTCTTGGGATGGTAGGCGCGACAGAAGCCGCCGTCGATGACCAACAGCTTGCCGTTGGCGCGGATGGGCTGCTCGCCCTTGGTAGTCTTGACGGGCGTATGACCGTTGATGATGTGGCCGGTCGGCGAACATGCCATGGGTGCGACGCCGAACTCGCGCATGATGTCGTCGCAGAGCGAGGGCGACTTGGTAAGCGTAAAGTACGGGTCCATCGGCTCGACCCAGGTGCTCTTATCGGCGATGTAGGCGCGCTCGAACGTGCGCACCACGCGTCCGCTGGCGGGTGAGTTAAAGCCGATCCACAGGTACCACATCCAGTCGAGGGCATCGCGGTCGCCGACGCGCCAGGCACGGCGCGCGATATGGTCGCAAAAATCAAAATAATCGCGGCCGGCATGCCAGGTGCCCAGGCAGTTCATGCTGCTAAAGGTGCCGTCTTCGTTGAGCGGCACGCAGCCGTGGAAGAGCAGATTGCCGTTGGCGACCTTATACATGGAGCCGTGGGTATAGAGGAAATCGATGTGGCGATGCAAGTGATCGGCGGTGACAAACTCGGGCACGAGTTTGTCGATGATGTGTTGCTCCTGGGGCGTGAGCGTGTAAGGGTCCGTCGGGTCGACGGTGGGGAAGTCGTTGGTCGCGAGCGGCCACACGCTGCCGTCGGCGAGCGTGACCGTGCCGGTGTCGTGGTCGATCTTGTCGAGCAGCAGGCGGTCGGTCATGTCGAACTCGGGGTGACGCTGGATAATCTGGCCCTCGAGTTTAAAGAGCAGCACGTTGATGGCCTTGATCAGCGGGGTGATGGACTCGCCGGCGGTATAGGTGGCGTCGGCGAAGGCGACAAGCTCGCGCAGCGAGATGCCGTAATCGTTCTCGAGGATCTCGTAATTGTCGTAGCGCAGGTTGTTGCGCAGCACCGTGGCGATGCAGGCGGGCTCACCGGCCGCAGCGCCCATCCACAGCAGATCGTGGTTACCCCACTGAATATCGAGCGAATGATAGGTGAGCAGGCGGTCCATAATCTTGGCCGCACCGCCGCCGCGGTCGAAGATGTCGCCCACCAAGTGCAGGTGGTCGACGGCGAGCCGCTTGATGAGTGAGGCGAGCGACTCGATAAAGTCGTCGGCGCTGGCGGTCTCCAGGATGGACTCAATGATGCGCTCGTGATAACGCACGCGGTAGTTGTTCTCGTCTGGATGCGTGTGCAGCAACTCGTCGATGATGTAGGCGTAATCACGCGGGATGGCCTTACGCACCTTGGAGCGGGTGTAGCGACTCGAAAGCGAGCGGGCAACCACAATGAGCTGGTCGAGCATGGTCTTGTACCAGGTGGGCGAGTCCTCGCGCCGGCTGCGGACAAGATCGATCTTCTCGCGCGGATAGTAGATGAGCGTGCACAGCTCGCCCTTTTCGTCAAAGGAGAGCGTGTCGCCAAAGATCTCGTCGACATGCTCGCGCACGACGCCCGAGCAGTTGTTGAGGATGTGCATAAAGGCTTCGTATTCGCCATGCACATCGCTCATAAAATGCTCGGTGCCCTTGGGCAGGTTGAGGATGGCCGAGAGGTTGATGATTTCGGTAAATGCGGATTGCTCGGTGGGGAACTGTCTCGACAGCAGACGCAGATACTTGAAGTCTTGCGGATTGCGATCGAATGCGACCATGAAGCACCTTCCGATGTGGTTGGTAAAACTGATAAACAGCGTCAAACGTTTATCAGTATGCGCCGGCTTTGTTTCGATTTTGCGCCGGCGGCTGAATTGTCGGCTGAACGGTTTGGTAAATCGATTTAGTTGAGGTTGATGTGTCGGTTGGGTGGAGACGTAGGGTCGTTTTTTTGCAGGCGCATACCTCCGGGATCGATAGAGATGATGACGGTAAAGATGTTCACTACCTTTGGTTCAATTTGGTAAATAGTGGACATTTGTACCGTATTCACGCTTGCTGTGCGATAATTTGCGCAGCAATGAGTAAGGAGCCTCATATGAGTGATTTTGTCCTGACCTGTGAATCCGCCGCCGATCGAACCCGTGAGTTCTTTGCATCGCGCAATATCCCTGTCGTGTGTTTTCATTACGAGATCGACGATGTTGTCTATACGGACGATCTGTATCAATCGATTACGCCGGATGAGTTTTTTGCCCAGATTGCCGCGGGCGCCATGCCCAAGACGTCTCAGGTGAGCGTGGGTGAGTACGAGGAGTTTTGGGAGCCGTTCGTTGCCGAGGGTAAAGACGTGCTGCATCTGACGTTGTCGTCGGGTATTTCGGGCACGTATGGATCGGCCTGCGTTGCGGCGCAGATGCTCGCGGATCGCTATCCCCAGGGCGGCAAGGTGCGCGTCATCGATTCGCTGGCGGCGTCTTCGGGCTTTGGCCTGCTGCTGGAATATGCCGCCGACGTGCGCGATAGCGGGGCTTCACTCGACGAGACGACCGCTTGGATTGAGGAGCATAAACTCAACCTGCACCACTGGTTCTTCTTGACCGATCTGTCGAGCTACCTGCGCGGCGGTCGCATTTCGGCCGCGAGCGCGATCATCGGCACGGCGCTCAAGATTTGCCCGCTCATGACGGTCGATTGCGAAGGTGAGCTGGCGCCGCGTGAGAAGATTCGCACCAAGAAGCGCGCGATCTCCGAGATGGCCAAGACCGTGATGGCGCATCTGCAGGACGGCACGAACTATTCGGGCAAGTGCATCATGTCGCACTCGGCGTGCCGTGAGGACGCCGAGGCCGTTGCGGCACTGATAGAGGAACAGGTTCCGCAGCTCAAAGGCAAGATTGAGATTAATAGCATCGGTGCTCTGATTGGCTCGCATACTGGCCCTGGCACGGTGGCCGTCTACTTTATGGGTGACAAACGCATGGATTAGCGTTCGTGGGCTGGCTGACAGCTTTAACGGCTACGCCTGCTCCCCCTGACATTCGATAACAGAAAAAGGCCCGTCCCGTTGTTTGCGGGGCGGGCCTTGCTGTTGCGGCTAGTGTTTCTTTCCGCGGAAGAAGAAACCGTGCAGCGAGGGCTTGAGTCCGCGGTTGGCGCGACGCTCCTCGATATGATCGTGGATCGAAGCGACGCGTTCGATGACTTCGTCGGGGATCGGCACGTCGGGATTCATGTTCTCGACCTGGCTGACCTCGGCGGCGGCGACCTGGTCGATAATGGGCACATCGTCGCGCGAGATGACGGGCGTGGCGTCTTCCTTCATCTTGCGATAGCGCTGCATCATGTCGGTCTGCAGCTGCTGGGCCGATGGCGGCGTCCAGATGATGGCGTTGGCGCCGGCGGCGATGGTCTCACGGATGCTCTCGGGCGTCTTGCCGCCCGGTGCGATGAGCGGCAGGTTGGGATAGTGCTCGCGCAGTTCACGCAGGACCTGCGGCGTGTTCTTGCCGGCCGCGATGTTGAGGATCTTGGCTCCGGCGCGCACCTTGGCGTGAGCATCGTCGTCGCAACGTACGACCGTGGCGATGACGGGGATGTCGGCGATGTTGGTGATATGCTCGACCATCTCGGCGGTAGCGGGGGAGTTGACCACGCAGCCCGCCGCGCCCTGCATCTCGGAGACGGCCGCCATCTGCACGGAACGCTTGCCGGTGGTGGTGCCGCCGCCAACGCCCACAAAGACCGGGCACTCGGCAACGGTCAGCAACGCTTGCGTAATGGCGGGCTGCGGCGTGAAGGGGTAGACGGCAAACACGGCGTCGGCATTGGAGTTGCGGATGACCGCCACGTCGGTGGTGTAGATGAGCGATTTGATGCGGCGGCCAAAGAGCGTAAAGCCGCTGGCCTCCTCGATCTCATCGGGCATACGGAGGGCTGCCTTGCGCAGACGCCCGTCGATGGGCAGCGGCTCCATGGGCAAAAGGCCGTTGGGAGTTACGGCCACCTGGGGCTCGGTAAATTCGTCTGCAAGCTCAACCTCGGAGAAGTCGACCGAGGCGACGATGTCCTCGTGAACCTCGGCGGGAACATCGATGGGGGCTTGGTCGTTAGTCGCGGCAGGCGTCTCGAAGGAGCTGGTGCCGACAAAGGCGTCGACGCGCTCGTTCAAATCGTTGAGAGAATCCATGGCGGTCCGTTTCTATGTTCTGCGGTCGGCAGTGTACGACCGGCGTTGCGAGTGCTAAATCGTTTGACGAGTTGATTTTTCCCCGCTGCGCCATCCGTTAGACTGAAGGGCCGGCGAACGTGAAGGAGCTGTGGTGGCGGGAATCGAGGTGCTATCTTGAATGTCCCGTATACAAAAGAGAGGTGACGCGGTATGGAATTCTCGGCAATGTTGGGCTCGATTGGCCTATGCGTGGGCGCAATCGTTGCCGCCGCGGTCATCTACTTTGCGGTCACGGCCATTAAGGGCAAAAAGGCCGAGCGCAAGGAGCGTGAAGCGCTTGCGCGGCATAAGGACCAGCAGGACAGGCGCGCACGGCGATAGCTTGTTGAGTTTTGAATCCGTGCGCTAGCTGCGTTTTCGGACCAGGGCGATATAGAAGCCCTCAAAGTCGCGACTGGGCGGAATGGTCAGCGTGCCTGGCATGCCGTTGGCAATGGCCGAGACGTGACCCGCGGCAATGGCTTCGGTAAGGGTGTTGCACTCGATATGCGGCTTGTCGCCGGTATCCTGTGTGCGACGCGCTTCGCTTTCGCTTGGCGTGCCGTCGAGGGGGATGAGCTCGCAGTCCATATGCTTGTCGAGGGTCTCTTGCAGGGCGTCCTCGTTTTCCTGCGGCAAGATTGAACAGGTCGAATAGACGAGCGTGCCGCCCGGTTTGAGGGCCCCCATGGCGCGGTCCAGAAGCGCGCGCTGCGAGCGGGCGCACTTGACGAGCAGCTGCTCGGTGAGGCCGCGCAGACTTTTCTCGTTTCCGCTGATGACGGTGCCCGTACCGGTGCAGGGGGCGTCGAGCAGGATACGGTCAAAGCGGAAGAACTCGTCAAGCTCGCGCGCGTCAATATGCATGACGGGCACGTTTTTGGCGCCCTGGCGGCCCAAGTTGGCCTCGAGCTTTTCGGCACGGGGAATGCTCATCTCGCAGGCGGTGAGGTGCGCCTGGCCCTGGGTGAGGGCGGCGATCTGCGTCGTCTTGCCGCCGGGGGCCGCGCACATGTCCAGGATATCCTCGCCGGTCTGAGCGCCCAACACCAAAGGCGGCATCATGGACGACAGGCTCTGCAGGTAGACCTTGCCGTCACGGTAGATGTCGAGGTCCCACAGGTCGGAAACCTGGGCCTCGGGCAGGATGAAAGCGTCCGGGTACCATGCGACGGAGCGGTGGGCGATCCCGGCGGCGTCGAGTGCCGCGGCGATGTCCTCGGCGGTCGCCTTGAGCGTGTTGGCGCGTAGCGTGACCGGGCGTGTGGCAGCGGCGCCGAAGCCCTCAATCACGAGTTGGGCATCGGCGGGTGCATAGGCGCCGGCGACCGTGTCGACCATAAAGCGCGGCAGGTCGACGGCGCAGGGAAGGGCGGCAAGCTGGTCGGAAAGCTCGGTAGCGGCAAACTGCCTGAGCTTGAGCTCGGGCTTAACCTGCTTTTTCTGCTTACGACGACGCGGCTTGGACATTCGTCTTTCCTTCCACCTAAATGATTATTCTGGGACGGGGATTAAAAAATCATTCCATGACTCCCGTCACAAAAAGACTGTGCTGTAGCGCCCGGGAATGATTTTTTAATCCCCGTCCCAGAATAATCATTCCCGGGCGCGTTGCGATTGCCTAGTACTGGCTCTCGTGCTTGCTAAAGAAGTCGAAGCGCGGGGGCAGCGGCTTTACGCGGTGCTCGCCGGGCTTCTCGCCCAGGCTCTCCACAAACTCGTCCGTGGAGGCAAAGATGTTGTCCCAGCTAAAGAAGGCGACCGGGTCGACGTCGAAGTACTCGCAAATGAGCTCGCAGCCGGCCGGGACGATGCCGTGCATCAGGACGGTCGCCACACGCAGCTCGGTAAAGGCGTCGACCAGGGCCTGAGTCATGGCGGCGTTGGCCGGCTCGCCCTCGAGCTTGTTGGCGGCCTTGGAGGCATCGCTCCAGCGCTTGTTGGCGGCGCGCAGGTAGTCGTCGCACACGGCGAGCGCGCGGTGCGTCTCGAACTTGTACATGGCCTGCTCAAAGGCAAGGGCGGCCTGCTCGGCAGCCTCGACCACGGCAGCAGAGGCGGCGCCGGCCGGAATACAACCGTTGCGATAGGGGCTCTCGTCGCCCTCCTTGACGGCGACGCCGTAGAAGCAGCTGCGGGCCAGGCGGTTGAACACGCCGGTCAAAAGGGCGCTCTCCTTAAGGGCCGGATCGATAACGCGCTTGTCGTCGCAGGCGCGCACCTCGTTGCCGTCCTTGTCCTTGCCGGTCACGCGCGTGTCGTATGCCTTGGGGCTAAAGCTCACCGGCTTCTCGGACAGGCCGAGCGACAGCCAGTGCGCGCGCATCTGCTCGCAGGTGTAGTGGTTGAGCAGGTCGTCTGCCGGCGGGGGAGGCGTCTGCGAGGACGAGCTGGCCTTTTTGCCCATGTAGAGCAGGTGGTAGCAGGCACTGACGGTGCTCTGCGTGAGGTTCCAGCCCAGGGCCTCCCACATGGCGGTCTGCGCGATGCAGTAGAAGTAGATGTTGTCCTGGCCGATGAACTGGTAGATCTGAGCGTCGTCAGAGCACCACCAGTCGCGCCAGTCGAGTGAGCTGTGCTGGTAGGTGGGCGCGGGGACCTGCGTGGAATCGGCGGCGGGCTCGCCCATGAGGGCGGCATCCTGGGCGGCGACACCCTCGGTCACGCCAGCGGCGCGGGCATCGCGGGCGAGCACGGTGCGGGTGTAGCTGATGGGCGCCCACAGGCTCTCGGGCCAGCACCAGCAGGTGACGTCGGAAACGCCGTCGACCTCGGGCACCGGAACGCCCCAGTCGATGTTACCGGTGATGCGGAAGGGTACGAGCGCCTTGCCGCTGCGGAAGCGCACGCCGCCGTTAGCGAGCACCGCGTGGGCGTCGTCGCGCTCCTTCCAGCTGGGGAAGGTGACGGTAAAGCTGCTCTTGTTGCCCTCGGGCTCCAGCACGGTGTGCTCGGGCAGCTGGTCTTCGACGGCGTCGAAGGCCTCGCGGAACTTGTTTTGAATATAGAGCTGTGCCGGCAGCAGCCACTCCTCCATGGTCTTGGAGACCACGGAGCGAACCTGCGGGTTCTGGGCGAGCTTGGCGGTGTAGGTCTTCATAAAGTCGAGGTAGGCCGGCAGGTCGAAGTAGAGGTTGTCGACCGGGCGCAGCTCGGGCACCTCGCCGGTGAGCTGGCTCTTGGGCGCAATGAGCTCCTCGGGCTCAAACTGGTGACCCAGGTCGCACTCGTCGGCGTACGCCTTCTCGGACTTGCAGCCCTGGATGGGGCAGCGGCCGATCACCTGACGGCCGTTGAGGAACGTGCCGGCCTTGGCGTCGTAGAACTGCAGCGTGGAGCGCTTGGAGATGGTGCCCTGCTCGTGCAGGCGCTCGATAATCTCGGCGGTTACCTCGTTGTGAATCTGCGCAGCCGGCTCAAGGCCCGAGCCGCCATAGATATCGCAGCTGATGTTGTAGTTGTTGAGGGTCGCGGCCTGGCGGGAGTGATTGGACTCGACATACTCGCCGATGGACTTGTCGTAGCCTTCGTTCTCCTTGAGCTTGCGGTAGCTCTCCATGATGGGCGAGCCATAGCAGTCGGTGCCCGAGGTGAAGATGACATTTTCGCGGCCCAGACGGTCGCGCAGGAAGCGGGCGAAGAAGTCGGCCGGGACAAAGACGCCACCAACGTGGCCAAAGTGAAGGCCCTTGTTGCCGTAGGGCTCGCCGGCGGTAACGATGGCGCGGCGAGGCCAGCTGGGACGGTCGTTCATGGAGTATTTGGATGCCATGGGACTCCTTCGCATATGGTGAGAGCGCGGCCGGGCGCAAGGCCTGGCGACGCGGTGGTCAATTCGTGCATATCGTTCGACATTATCGCACATGCGGACGGGTACGTGGCAGGGGCGCTATCCTAAGATGCTATGAATGAGATTTCCAACATACATGCGTTTGAGGACGAGGATTTTCTACACGCTTGCTTCGTGTGGGGGATGGCCGTGATCGCGGTGTTTGCCGTGTGCCTGGTGCCGATGTTTATGCTGCTGGGCGGGCCTGCGGACTTGGATGCGGCTGAGGCGGGCGGCTGGACCACCGTCGTGGGCTGGATGGTCGGTGTGGCTGCGGTTTCTGCAGCGTCGTTTGCCGTACACGAGCTGGTGCATGCGGTGTTTTTTAAGCTGCTGGCGCCTGCGGGCGCGCATGTGACCTTTGGCGCGAATCGTGAGACGGCGATGATCTATGCCTGCGCCGAGGGCGTTGTGTATTCGCGTCGGCGGTACATGGCCATTTGCCTGGCGCCCACGGTTGTTTTGACGGTGGCGTTTGCCCTGGGGTTTGCGTTCTCGGGCTATCCGCTGCTGTGCTACCTGGCGGCTGGTCTGCACTTGTCGGGCTGCGTGGGCGATTGGTATTACGTGCGGACCATCCTGCGCGACCGCCGCATTGTCGCCTGCGAGGACACATCCTTTGGCGTGCGCTTTTTTGGGTGAGGAGATGTCGATGAAGTCGTTGTTGCTGCATGCGTGCTGTGCACCATGCTCGCTTGAGCCGGTTCGCCTGCTGCGCGAGGAGGGGTTTGAGCCCACGATTTGCTGGACCAACCCCAATATTCAACCGCGCGATGAATGGCAGCGCCGCCTGGACGAACTGCGCCGGTGGTGTGCCAATGGCGACATCGAGCTTATCGAGGCAGGCGAGGACCGCGAGCGCTGGGAGGCCGGTGTGGCCCCGTTGAGCGCCGATCGACCCCGTCGCTGTCGTGCGTGCTATGCCCTGCGTCTGGCCGAGGCATGCCGTGTGGCCCAGGAGCGCGGGTTCGAATATGTGGGTACGACGCTCGCCGTCTCGCCGTATCAGCTGTTCGATACCTGCAATGATGTGCTTGAGCGCTTGGCTGCCGCCCGCGGTCTCACTCCGGTGATTCGCGATTTTCGCCCGTATTATCCCGAGGCCACGCGTCGTTCGCGTGAGCTGGGCATGTATCGGCAGAATTACTGCGGCTGCCGATTCTCGGCCGTCGAGGCGGCCATGGACCGCGCCCGCATCCGCGACGAGCGCAAAGCCGCCAAAAAGTAGTTCGTTTGGGACGTCAGCCTGCTAGGATGTAGAGCGGACTTTGGCTATATAAGGAGTATCCGACGTGTCTATGCGTACCGATGATTTTGACTACAACCTTCCTGAGGAACTGATTGCCCAGGCTCCTGCCGAGCCGCGCGACTCCTGCCGCCTGCTGGTGGTTGATCGCAAAGGCTCCGAGACAGGAACGCCGCTAGAGCATGGCGGTACCGTTGAGCACCGCATCTTCCGCGACATCATCGACTATATCGAGCCGGGCGATGTGCTCGTCATCAACCAGACGCGCGTGATGCCGGCCCGTCTTATCGGTCGCAAGGCTGGCTCGGGCGGTGTGGTCGAGACGCTGCTGCTCAAGCGCCGCGAGGATGTTGACCCGCTGGGTCACGTTTGGGAGTGCCTGGTCAAGCCGGGCAAGCGCCTGAAGCCCGGTGCTCAGATTGAGTATCGCGCCGGTGGCGCCCATGCGCCCGAGGGGGCTCCCGTGGTGCTGATGGCCGAGGTCATCGACTTTGTCACCGATAGCCGCGGCGGTCGTCTGGTGCGTTTTGAGCCGGCCGGTTGCAATGCCGCCGGTGACCCGCGCACGCTCGACGAGGCCATCCATGCTGCCGGCCACGTGCCGCTGCCGCCTTACATTACCGATTACGAGGGCGATCCCGAGAAGTACCAGACCGTCTACGCCATGAAGGAGGAGCACTCGGCTGCCGCTCCTACGGCGGGTCTGCATTTTACGCCCGAGCTTATGGCCGCTATCGAGGCCAAGGGTGCGAAGTTTGCCGCCGTCGAGCTCGAGGTGGGTATCGATACCTTCCGTCTGGTGGAGGAGGACGACCCCACGCAGCACGTGATGCACACCGAGCGCTACCACGTGTCGCAGGAGGTTGTCGACGCCGTGCATAAGGCTAAGGCCGAGGGGCATCGCGTGATTGCTGTCGGTACCACCGCAGTGCGCTCGCTCGAGAGCGCCTTTGACGCTGAGGCACCGGTGTCCGATCCGGCCGTGACGGCGCGCTATTTTGAGGGCCGCGAGGACGGGGCCGATACACTTGGCCGCGGTGACATCGTGGTGCGCGAGAACGCCACGACGCAGCTCTACCTCATGCCCGGCTCAACCTATCACGTGGTCGACGCGCTGATCACAAACTTCCACGTGCCGCGCTCCACGCTCATGATGCTTGTGAGCGCGCTTGCCACCCGCGACCAGATCATGGATGCCTACGCCGCCGCCATCGAGGAGCGCTACCGCTTCTTCAGCTTTGGCGACGCGATGCTCATTTTGTAGGTTACGGCGTTTTACAAACGCCGTAACCGGCCGACGCTGCAAACCCCCCTAAGCGGCAATCTGATGTTCAATCGTCGGGCATGACCAGAAGGTCAATGCCCCCCTCTTTCACGTCACCTTGCTCGCTCAGGGGCGTTTTCGCTGACTTTGCCAAAGCATCGGCAGGTACTCATTGGGGACGTACTTAAATGAGTGCCTGCAGAATGAGAGTGGATAATCTCCCGTTTTTGGCCTGCTTGGGGGCTCAAAGTGGGAGATTATCCACTCTCGTCATTGGGCTAGTCGTTGGGGACGTTCTTGTTTGACTAGTCGTTTAAGAACGTCCCCAATGACTACTTGCTTGCGAACAGCCAGACTAGGACGATCACGAGGATTACGGCGATGATGCAGACGATGGCTCCGGTGAATTTGATGCGTGAGTCGCGGGTACGCTCGCGCACGTCGTCCTCGGCGGCTTCGAGTTGAGCCACTTCGCGCTCGGTTTCGGCGTGCTCGGCCTTATCGCGGGCCAAGGAGCCTGCGAGCGATTCGGTAATCTCGGGATGGTCGTGCACCTCGGTCGCCTGCTCGATGATCGACTGCGCATGCGCTACATCCGCCTGGGCATTGGCAATAGCCTGCTCCTGCTCTCGACGCGCCTTGTCCTCGACGGCGATCTTCTCGCGCAGTTCGCGTTGGCGCGTTGCGGCGGCGGCTTTTGCGGTCTGCAGCTCGTCGCGCGCGGCATCGGCCTCGGCCGTCACGGCCTGATGAGCACGCCTGGCGTCAGCGATGGGGGCTTGTGCCTGCTCGACGGCGTGCTCGGCGGCCGCGAGTGAGTGCTCAAGATCGGCGGTGATGTGCGGGACATCTTCCTCGGCTTTGCGCAGGGCATCGGCCGTGTCGGAGATCTGCATCGAAAGCTCGCTGGTGCGCACCGTGTAATTGGCGGGATTCGCCGAAGGATTGCGCTGCAGCTCGGCATACTCGCGGCGCAGCGTTTCGAGTTGAGCGCGCGTGGCATCGACGGTTTGCTGCGCTGCGGCAACGCCGGCGTCGCGCTCGGCCTGCACCTTGTCGCGGATGCGCTTGGAATCCTCGAGGCGGCGAACGAGGCGGTTACCGGTCTCGCGCGAGCTGGCTTCGCGCGCCTCCACGGCATCGAGTGCGGCTTTGAGACGCCGCTCGGTGGCATCGTCCTCTTCTTTTATTTGCTCGAGCTGCGCCTTGAGCTCTGTTGCCTTGGCAGCATGGGTATCGCGGCCGATTTCTGCCGCCGCGGCGGCCTTTTGTGCCGTGTCGATAGTCTGGCGCTGCTCGGCGACGATTTGGTCGTAGCGGCCTGCGATGTCCTGGCGTGTCTTGAGCTCCTCGCCTTGATCGGCGATGCGCTGCTCAAGTTCGGCCAGGTGGGCACGGGCGTCCGCGAGTGCCTTCTTTGCGGCGTTCATCTCGCGCATGGCCGAGGCACCCTGGGCGATAAAGGCGCCCACGGCGCTGGCGGTGTTTGAGACGGCGCCTCCCAGATCGCGGCTGGCTGCTGGGGTGTGCAGGGCGGTCGGGTGAGCGGCGTTCGCCGTGCCCGCATCGGGCGTCTGCGGCGTGGCGATGCTGCCGGTGCCGCCCTCGACTACGGAAAAGCCGGCAGCGTGCGGGTCGACTGCATCGGCACCAATGGTGGGGTGCTCAAGCTGCAGGAACGAGGGCAGGGTGCTGCCTTGGTCGGCAACGGGGGTCTCGCCGGGCACGAAGGTCGAGGCGGCCTCGGCGGCCTCCTCTTCTTCGGCGTCAATATCGGCGTCGGCCACGGCGTTTTTCATCGCTTTGACGGCATCCATCATGGAGTCCATGACGGCATCGAGCTCTTCTTCCGAAGACACCTCGATAGGGCCTTCTGCTTGCGGGGCGGCGTCCTTTTCGGGGGCGTCGTCCTGAGCGGCCGAATCGTCGTTTTGCTCGCCGGCATCTTCGGCCGTAGGGATTTCCGTCGCAGCGCCGTTATCTAGAGTGGCGTCGTCGACGTCGGTATCATTGCAGGTCGCAGCGTCAGTATCTGCGGCGACGTCTGCTGAATCATCAATATGCTGTTGAGTCTGGGGGTCCAGCTCGTCTGTCATAGGCATGTGCTCCTCATCGTTGTTTGTCACCCTATGATAAAGTCTCGCGCCGACATCCCGCGCCCCGCAGCAAAGTTTCAAAACGTGTTCGATGACTCGCTTGGATAGCAAAAATTCATCCTCTAAAGTCAGTTTACGCTTGACATTCCCTTCGCCGAATGACGTTGCGCCGTTCGCCTGCTGCGGTCTTTATTTTTCACTTGAACACGCTAAAGTTGCATTTCAGCTTTTGGCGCGTGAAGTTGGATACGCGCAGTCGGCGGGTGTGCCCGTCGCGATTCGAAAGGACTTTGTATGGGACTTTTCACTGGTAAGACCGTGATCGTCACCGGCGGCGGCAAGGCCACGCTCAAGGACGGTTCCGCTGGCTCCATCGGTTACGGCATCGATATCGCTTTTGCCAAGGAGGGCGCAAACCTCGTCATTACCGGCCGCAACGTTGCCAAGCTCGAGGCTGCCAAGGAGTCCCTCGAGGCCGACTACGGCGTCAAGGTTCTGCCTGTTCAGGCCGATGTCTCGGCTGGTCAGGACAACGAGGCCGTCGTCCAGAACGTCATCGACAAGGCCATCGAGGAGTTCGGCCGCATCGACGCCGTCGTCAACAATGCCCAGGCCAGCGCTTCGGGCGTGACCATTGCCGATCACACCATGGACCAGTTTAACCTGGCCATTTACTCCGGCCTGTATGCCACCTATCTGTACATGCAGAAGGCCTATCCGCACCTGAAGGAGACCAAAGGTTCCGTGGTCAACTTTGCCTCGGGCGCCGGTCTGTTTGGCAACTACGGCCAGTGCAGCTACGCCGCCGCCAAGGAAGGCATCCGCGGCTTGACCCGCGTTGCCGCCAACGAGTGGGGCAAGGACGGCATCAACGTCAACATCGTGTGCCCGCTTGCTTGGACCGCTGCGCTCGAGAACTTCCAGGATGCCTATCCCGAGGCGTTCAAGGCCAACGTCCATATGCCGCCGGCGGGTCATTACGGCGACGTCGAGAAGGAGATCGGCCGCGTGGTCGTTCAGCTCTGCGGCCCCGACTTTAAGTACATGAACGGTGAGACCGTCACCCTCGAGGGTGGCATGGGTCAGCGGCCCTAACAGTTACGCGGTTCTACGAACCGCGTAACCAGTTGACGCTGCAAACCCGCCAGAGCGGCAATCTGACGTTCAATTTCAAGGGCGCGACCAAAAGGTCAGCGCCCTTTCATTTCACGTCACCTTGCTCGCTCTGGCGGGTTTTCGCTCATATGACCCAATCCGCTGTCAAGAGCCACAATGGCCCCGCCGACC
>CAUFBM010000026.1 GCA_959023295.1 uncultured Collinsella sp.
AAAGGGCGGAGGCGGGGCATGCCCCGCCTCTTACACCACATCTCTGCGCGCTACCCCTTCCGGAAACCACATCCCACTATTCCGGCGAATTCCGGGATGCAGCTTCCGCTTTGGGCGCTCAGGGGAAACAGCAGCCCAGAATTTGCGCTCGAAACGGGATGTAGTTTCCTCCACAACCGCAAAAGCCCGCGCTGGCAACAAATGTCACCTGCGCGGGCTTGGCGGGCGTTCAAAAAGGCACGTTACAGAGACCCACATCAGTTATGGAATGCCGAGCAGCACCGATACGCGATGCCCGCCGGCTTACCAAGCAACGAAGCTCGCCGTAGCCTTAGACAATCGGCGCAATGCCGGCAAAGTGCAGATACAGCGAGATAACTGCCACGACAATGACCACTGCTGCGATCAGCTTGTCGTGCAGATGCGGAAGCACCTGCTTGCCGCGGCCGCGCTCGCCCAGAATATAGACGGGGATGGCTGGGGCAAAAAGGATCGTCGTGATCATGACGCCCTGAAGACCCGTCGACCACACAAGGAACAACGTGTAGATAAAACCGAGCGTACCGAAGAAGCGTGCCTTGCCAACGCTCGGCGCATGCGGCCCGTCCAGATGCTCGTTCTTCCAGCCGATCACCATGTAATAGGCAGCCGAGCAGACATACGGAACCAGAATCGTGTTGACCGCGCAGCTATAGAAGAACTGGTAGGTGCTCGCCGCCACATACGACACAATCAAGAAGAGCTGCGTGATACCAGAGCTCACGAGGATCGTTACCACCGGGGCGTCATGCTTATTCGTCTTGGCAAACGCCAACGGGAAAGAGCCCTGGCGCGCCGCCTCAAACGGTGTCTCGGATGCAATGATAACGTAGCCCAGCATTGCGCCGACCAGCGAGAGAATTACGCCAAGGTTTACGATGGCAGCGCCAACCGGACCGATTGCGCACTCGAGAATTCCGGCCATGGAGGGCGTCGCGAGCTGCGCCATTTCCTCGCGCGGCATAATGCCGAGAGACAGCATCGAGATAATCAGATACAGCGTGAACACGGCTGCAAATCCAAGCGCCGTCGAGCGACCGACGTCGCGCACGTACTTTGCACGGCCCGAGATGACGACAGCACCCTCGATGCCCGTGAAGACCCAGACAAGGGCAATCATGGTCGAGACAACCTGCTCGCCAAACCCAGGACCAGCCGGCTCTCCCCAGAAGTTGTCCATGAAGATCTCGACGTTGAACTTACCCAGAAGCACAATGCTCAGCACGAAGAGTCCCAGCGGCACCAACTTCGCCAACGTGACGATTGTGTTAATGCCCGCGGCCTCTTTGACGCCACGAAGCACAAGAGCGGTAAGGAACCACAAAAACACGCTGGCACAGATGATGGAAAGCAGATTGTTGCCCGTGCCAAACGCGGGGAAGAAATAGCCCAGCGCGCTAAACAGCAAGAGCGCAAAGCTCACGTTGGAAAGGCACGCGCTGATCCAGTAGCCCCAAGCGGAGTTAAATCCAATGTAATCGCCAAAGCCGGCAGCAGCGTATGCATAGATGCCGCCCGTCAGGTCGGGACGAGCCTGAGACAAACCGTTGAACACCATCATCAGCGCAAAGACGCCAATGAAGCAAATTCCCCACGAGACGATAACGGCGCCGGTATTGGCTCCCCCTGCCGCCATATCGCCGGCAAGAGAAAAGATACCGCCGCAAATGCTCGCAGTGATGACCATCATGGTCAGACGAAAGAGATCAAGGCCATTAGGGTCGATAATCTCGTCGTTTTGAGCTTTAGAGGCCATTGTATGTGCACCCCCTTCATCATGTGATCGAACGAAAGATGGCCCGGACGTCCCGAATCGGGTGCCGGGCCATCGGTCAAGCGATCATCAGACTGTTACAGCTATCGCGTTAGAAGCGCAGCGACAGGCAAGAAAGGCCGCCGTCGACCTTGCGATACTCGGAGGTGTCGACGACGAGCGTCTTGTAGCCCAGATCCTGCACGGCCTTGAGCACGGTCGGATAGCCCTCGGCAACGATGACCGTACCGTTGACCCAGATGCAGTTGGCGCCGTAAGCCTCGTCCTCGGGCACGACGATCTTGTTGTACTGGGCAAAGTCGGGCTTATCGATGAACTCACCAGAGACGAGCATGTTGTTGTCCTCGATGTAGTTGACGCCCGTCTTGAGGTGCAGGACCTCCTCCAGCGGCACCTCGGAGCCCTCGAGGCCCCAGCCCTCGAGAATCTCGCAGAACTGGCGGATGCCCTCTTCGTTGGTACGAGCGGAGCGACCGACGTAGAAATGGTCGCCGACCATCATGACGTCGCCGCCGTCGAGCGTGCCCGGAGAAACGATGTGCTTGACATGCTCGTCGTCAAAGAAGCGACGGACGGCCGGCTCGATCTCGTCCTTCTCGCCGTTGCGGCTATCGGCGCCGGGGTTGGTAATGATGGCGCCGCAGCGAGTGATAACGGCCGGATCTTCGACGAAGCAGCTGTCGGGATACTGCTCGAGAGCCGGCAGCACCGACACGTCAACGCCGCACTGCTCGAGTGCGTGCTCGTAATCGTAATGCTCCTCGATAGCGCGCTCGTAGATGGGCTGGCCAAGCTCGGGAGCGCTCGTGATGCCATTGCTCAGGGACTTGCCGGGACGACGGATGATGACGTGGCTGAACTTGGTCATGATGATCCTCCTTGGATCTCATAGTACTGAGCGGACTTCCTTGCGTCCGCCTTCCTTCCGATGGCTTTATCTTAGGGTGTCTTTGCTGTTTTGTATATTGTATACAATCCTGAACGGTAGATAATTCTCGGTAAGCGTATTTTCGCTTCTCCTGATTGAGTAGCACGATTTAGCTGGTAGTTCTATAATTCAATTAGCCTATTCAAGCGAAACGTATTTAGTTTTAAAAATATACAGTTAAGGATTATTAATTCATGGAAACGCTCAGAAGGCCCTTGAAGGACCATGTATACGACTACATTTCGAGTCGCATAGACGCCGGCGAGTTGTCCGCTGGCGACCGGCTGAGCGAGCAAGCGATCTGCGATGCCATGGGCGTGTCGCGCACGCCGGTCCGCGAAGCGCTCATCCAGCTCGCAAGCGACGGCTATCTGGACAATCTCCCCCGCCGCGGATTCCGCGTCCGTGGGTTCGATCAGCAAAACGCCGTTGAAGTCTTTGAGATTATGGGGCCGCTCGACGGGCAGGCCGCATATCTCGCCTGTCCGAACCTAACCGACGATGACATTACGCAACTTAAATTTCTCGTCGGCTCCATGGACCTTGCGATCCAAGGCGGCCTCATCCGTAAGTACGACGATATTCAGCGAGACTTTCACCTTACGTACTTCAACCGCTGCGGCAACGACCGTCTGCGCGACATGATCTCGCAACTCGAGCGCTGCTTTATCAAGCGCGATTACGAGACTGTCGACCAAGAGACGGCTTGCAAACTCCTGGGCATAGCCAATGCCGAGCATGCTCATATTCTTGAGCTGTTCGAAGCGCGAGATGCGGCGGCCGTGCGAGACTACGTTCGCGATGTCCATTGGAACACGGAGAACGCCCAGTTCACCGTTTGGTAGGAAAGCAACAAGGGACGACATCGGTCTTAAACCTTGACGCCAGCACCGCCCAAACTGATCCATTTTCCTCCGTCCCCGAGGGATCATTCTTTTGGCAGCCAAGACAACGCCGATGTTTTGGCGCAGACAGCGAAAGCCCGCCAGGGCGAGCAAGGTGCCTTGAAACGAGGCGGCATTGACCTTCTGGTCATGCCGCCGAAGTTGAAAGGCAGATTGCCGCTCTGGCGGGCTTGCAGCGTCATGCGGTTACGGCGTTTGGCAAAACGCCGTAACTAAAACCCGTGGCGCTCCAGGAAGCGGAAGGCTAGGCGGATCCAGGGACGGACCGCCACCTGCTTGTCCTCGTTGTCGACCGCGGTGTTGGCGTTGCCGAGCGAAAGCCCGTGACCACCTTGGTCAAAGACGTGCATCTCGCAAGCGACGCCCTCCTCGGCCATGCGCTGCGCAAACGGATAGACCTGCGCGATCGGCGCCGTCTTGTCGTCGGACACGCCCCACACAAAGGTCGGCGGCATCTGACGCGAAACATGCGTGGTGGGGCAGATGTCGGCCAGGTGCTCGTCGGTCGCCTCACCGCCCGTCACCATCGACAGATAGTCGTTGAGCAAATCGCGCCCCGTCTTGCCACCCGTCTTGGGAACGCGCAGGTCGATGCGCGGGTCGCGCGTCTGCATGTCGCGCACATAGGCAAAGTCGAGCAGCGGATAGCCCAGCACCACGGCATCGGGACGAATGTCGTCCGGACGCGACCCGGCAAGCGCCGCGAAGGGACCAGTCTTCCATTGCGTTGCCAGCGAAGCGCAGATCATGCCGCCTGCCGAGAAGCCCACGACGCACACGCGCTTGGGATCGACATGCCACTCGTCGGCGTTGGCGCGAACCGTGGCGACCATCTTGGCAAGGTCTGCCTGCGGGTGAGGAAAGCTCACGTCGCCCGTGCCACTTGTCACATAGTTGAGCACAAAGGCCTGGTAGCCGCGGTCCAAAAACGCAAACGCCACGGGATCCTGCTCATGCGGAGCGATATGCGTAAACGCACCTCCGCCGCAGATAATCACGGCAGGGCGGCGGCCATTCGGCTTATCGGGCAGCGGCTCGGCACCCAAATACGTAAACGTCGCCGGATACTCCTCGGTCGGCTCCTCGCCCCACAGCGCATGGTTCTCGACAATCATATGTGCTCCCTTCGCGCAGATTATGCGCCCTTGTTTTTCGCGTCTAAGCGTACCCCACTTGAGCCCGTGGCGAAGAAACACTCCAGCAATAAGTTTCCCTTCAACTGATATATCACATAATCCCAGTTCAGAGGTATCGTTGAGCAGCGTAAAATAGGGGCGTTGACCAAGCCGCGAAACACATATGAAACGTTTCCGGCAAACCAAGCGCGCGATATGCGCCTATTTAAGTTGGAGGCAACTATGGGTCTGCTCGATTCGCTTAAGTCCACCTTCACCTCGACGGGCGAGGCATCCGTTCCGCCCGCAGCAAGCTTCGCCACCCGCGAAGGCGTCATCTACGCCCCCGTCAACGGCGTGCTCGTCAACCTCGATGAGGTTCCCGATGAGACCATCGCCTCGGGTATGCTCGGTCAGGGCTACGGCATCGAGCCCATTACCGGCACCATCTATGCGCCCGCCAACGGCCGCATCGGCGCCACCACCGTCACCAACCACTCCATCGGCATGATCACCGAGGACGGTCTTCGCGTGTTCATCCATGTTGGCCTGGGCACCGTGGAAATGAACGGCAAAGGTTTTGCCCGCTTTGTCGAGATGGGTGACACGGTCAAGGCAGGCCAGCCGCTCATCAGTTTCGACCGCGAGGCCATCAAGGCCGCCGGTCACGAGGACATCGTGACCGTCATCGTCTCCGAGCTCGATCGTCTTAAGAGCATCGACCATGTCGGCGAGTCCGGCACGCTTATCGGCGGCAACCCGCTCGTCAAGCTGGGCGACCCGCTGCTGGTAGCCAAGACCAAGTAGCCAGGCCCCGCGCCACACAGCCAAAAGGCACCTCGTCAAGCGCCCGCGACCATTTGGCCGCAGGCGCTTTTCGTTTGAAAAACCATCCCGCCAATGCCTTATCCGTATAGCCCAAATGAGCCGAGCTGCTAGAATATCGAACTGTATGGATAACTATCATTCAACCGTTATGGGAGGATACGTGAACCGCACCAAAATCGCGCAGCTCTATGCCGATGCCGAGTCGCTTGGCGGCCAGACCGTCACCGTCGCCGGCTGGGTCAAGTCCATCCGCGACATGAAGAACTTTGGCTTTGTCACGCTCAACGACGGCAGCTGCTTCCGCGACCTGCAGGTCGTCATGAACCGCGAGGCACTCGACAACTACGACGAGATCGCCCATCAAAACGTCTCGGCCGCACTCATTTGCACCGGCACCGTCAAGCTGACCCCCGATGCGCCCCAGCCTTTCGAGCTTTCTGCCACCTCCATTGAGGTCGAGGGCGTCAGCGCCCCGGATTACCCGCTGCAGAAGAAGCGCGCAACCGTCGAGTTCCTGCGCACCCAGCAGCACCTGCGCCCGCGCACCAACCTGTTCCGCGCCGTGTTCCGCATCCGCTCTGTCGCGGCTGCCGCCATCCACCGCTTCTTCCAGGAGCAGGGCTTTGTCTACGTCAACACCCCCATCATCACCACGAGTGACTGCGAGGGCGCCGGCGAGATGTTCCGCGTGACCACGCTCGACCCCAAAAATCCGCCCCTCACCGAGTCCGGCGAGGTCGACTGGAGCCAGGACTTCTTTGGCAAGCACGCGAGCCTTACCGTGTCCGGCCAGCTCAATGCCGAGAACTTTGCCATGGCCTTTGGCGACGTGTACACCTTTGGCCCCACCTTCCGCGCCGAAAACTCCAACACCACGCGCCACGCCGCCGAGTTTTGGATGATCGAGCCCGAGATGGCCTTTGCCGATCTGAACGACTACATGGATAACGCTGAGGCCATGCTCAAGTACGTCCTTAAGGACGTTATGGCCACCTGCCCCGACGAGCTCAATATGCTCAACAAGTTTGTGGACAAGGGTCTGCTCGAGCGCCTGGACCACGTGGCAAACTCCGACTTTGCCCGCGTCACCTATACCGAGGCCGTCGAAATCCTGGAGCAGGCCGTCGCCGCCGGTCACAAGTTTGACTATCCCGTGAGCTGGGGCATCGACCTGCAAACCGAGCACGAGCGTTTCCTGACCGAGGAGCACTTTAAGCGCCCGACCTTCGTAACCGACTACCCGGCCGAGATCAAGGCGTTCTACATGCGCATGAACGAGGACGGCAAGACCGTCGCCGCCGCCGACTGCCTGGTGCCGGGTATCGGCGAGATTATCGGCGGCTCCCAGCGCGAGGAGCGCCTGGATCTGCTCGAGGCCCGCATCAAGGACCTGGGCATGAATCCCGAGCAGTACAAGTACTACCTTGACCTGCGCCGCTACGGTTCCTGCAAGCACGCCGGCTACGGTCTGGGCTTCGAGCGCTTGGTCATGTATCTGACCGGCGTGGGCAACATCCGCGACGTCCTGCCGCACCCGCGCACCGTGGGCAACGCCGACTTCTAATCGCCACAGCGCCACCAAACACGTTCCAGCGCATCACGCCAGCGCCTCTCGGCAAGCCGAGGGGCGCTTTTTTCAACAGCATCCGTCAATCTTTTGGCAAGTTTTTGGTCAGTTGGGCAGGACTGTTGAAAACTCGACCCGCCGCTTGCCGACGGCTACCGACCGCCCAGGGCGTCCTGCACCCCTGGGAAAGCCCCGCGCCCTAGGCTCCATACCGTCGCCACCCAAAACGGAAAGGACGTGGGCGCCATGACCGAAACCGCTGTTGAAACTTACGAGACCACGACGAGGGGCGCCGCCTCGATGGCAGCCTATCGCGCCGTTCGCATCCTGCAACTATTAAGCGAAAACACCGGCGAGGACAAGGCCATGCTTTCCGATGAGTTGATCCGGCGCCTCGCCCATCCCGACGACCCCGCCCGCATGCCCATCTCGGCGGCGCGGCGCAGCATCTACACCGCCATCTCCGCACTTCGCCATGCCGGATACGAAATTGAGTACAAGCGCGGCGTGGGCTATCGACTCTTGACCCGTCCGCTCACCGACGAAGAGATCATCCGGCTCCACGGCATGGTCATGCGCAACCGCTCCACGCCCATCGCCATTCGAAAGAGCATGGCGCAGCACCTGGTCGCCATGGCGAGTGCCGACGTTCGCGGCTACCTCGATGCACCCGAGCCTGCTCCAAGCGCAGGCGACAAATCCACCAAGGCCACACGCACGCCCGTCAAGCGCATCGATGCCTGCGAGCTCATCGAGCAGGCCATCGACCACGGAACCACGGTGAGTTTTGATATTTCGAGTGTCACGGCACGCGGAGAGGTCGAAGTGGCACGGATGACACTCCGGCCCTTTGCCATCAAGCAACGAGACGGCATCTCGTATTTGCTGGGAACGGTCTATGACGCGCGAGGCGCCGACGACACGCTGCGTACCGTTGAGATCGGCCGCATGAGAAACGTCACCACACGTCTCCTCGACGGCAAGAAGCTCTTCGCCGTCCTGGACGAGGACGATGCCTCCTCCGCCGCATAAGACCCTCCGCCGCCCATTCGACTACCCGTACCGCCCATCCGATTCTGTATTAAAAAACCCGCCAGGCTGTTGTAAAAATGGACATCAGCGCTACTATAGTTCCACTTGCACTTTGTCCCAGTGCAGTGTTTCCAGCCATTTTTATACTGGGGGTAATGATATGAAGGACATCACCATCAGCCGCAGGAGCCTTCTGGTCTCCGCCGGTCTGCTCGCGCTCGCCCCGCTCGCCGGATGCGGCGGCAACTCTGGTTCCGGCTCTGCTGCCGCCGGTTCCGACTACACCATCGGCGTTCTGCAACTCACCGAGCACTCCGCACTCGATGCCGCCAACGACGGCTTTGTCAAGGCCATCAAGGAGAGCGGCCTTAAGGTCAAGATCGACCAGAAGAACGCCCAGAACGACCAGTCCACGTGTAAGTCCATTGCCGACAAGTTTGTGGGCGACAACGTCAACCTGATTTATGCCATCGCCACGCCCGCCGCGCAGGCTGCCGCCGGCGCCACGGCCGATATCCCCATCGTGGGCTGTGCCATCACCGACTACGCCGCCTCCGGCCTGGTCCAGGACAACGACAAGCCCGGCACCAACGTCACGGGCGCTTCCGACCTCACCCCAGTCGCCGAGCAGCTCGAGATGATGCAGAAGGTCCTGCCCGACGTTAAAAAGGTCGGCCTGCTCTACTGCACCGCCGAGTCCAACTCCGACGTCCAGATCAAAGCCGCCAAGAAGGAGCTCAACAAGCTGGGCCTCGAGTACACCGATTTCACCGTCTCGAGCTCCAACGAGATTCAGTCCGTCGTCGAGTCCTCCGTGGGCAAGGTCGACGCGCTGTACTCCCCCACTGACAACACCATCGCCGCGGGCGCTTCGCAGGTCGGCCAGATCTGCAAGGAGAATAAGCTCCCCTTCGTGACCGGCGAGGAGGGTATGTGCATGGCCGGCGGCCTGTTCACCCTCTCCATCAACTATAAGGACCTGGGCTACGCCGCGGGCGAGATGGCCGTTAAGATCCTGAAGGGCGAGGCCAAGCCCGAGGATATGCCGATCAAGCACCTCTCGAGCAAGGACCTGGTCGTCGTCAAGAACGACGAGATGGCCGAGGCTCTGGGTATCGACCTTTCCGCTCTGGACGAGTAGCACCATGCGCGGTAACGCGTCTAGGGCCCGCACGCGCGCCACAGCCGCGTTATTCAATATCTGAGTCCTTGGGGCGAACGCTAAAGACCGGCGTTCGCCCTGCTTGTTTCGGATGAGACAAAACATCCGTCCGCAGCTCTTTTATGCATTGGTACCGCTATTATGGAAAATCACGTGTCCACCCTATCCTAGGAGGTATGAAGCATGCTCATTGCATTGCAGGGCGCCGTTTCGCAGGGCGTCCTCTGGGGCATTATGGTGCTTGGCGTGTTTATCACGTTCCGCCTGCTCGACATCCCCGATATGACCTGCGACGGCAGCTTTGCCCTCGGCGGCTGTGTCTGCGCCGTACTCATCGTCAACAATAACGTCGACCCCTTGCTCGCCGTGCTGGCCGGCATGTGCGCCGGCGCCATCGCGGGCGCGGTCACGGGCATTTTGACCACCGTCTTTGAGATTCCCGCAATCCTCGCCGGAATCCTCACCCAGATCAGTCTGTGGTCCATCAACCTGCGTATCATGGGCAAGTCCAACACGCCCATCCTTGCCAAGGGCACTATCTTCTCGTCTGTCAGCAACATGACGGGCCTGCCGCAGTCCACTGTTGCCATTATCCTAGGCATCGTGCTGGCCGTGGCCATCGTCGCCATCCTGTACTGGTTCTTTGGCACCGAGATCGGCTCGGCACTGCGTGCCACCGGCAACAACGAGTACATGATCCGCGCCCTGGGCGTTAACACCAACACCACCAAAATGATCGCCCTCGTGCTCTCCAACGCCCTCATTGGCCTTTCGGGTGCGCTCATCTGCCAGAGCCAGAAGTATGCCGACATTGGCATGGGTACCGGCGCCATCGTTATCGGTCTTGCCGCCATCGTCATCGGCGAGGTGCTCGGCCGCCTGCTGCCCGGCGGTCTCACGCAGTTCTCCGTCCGTCTGGCCTCCGCCGTCTTTGGCTCCGTGGTGTACTTCCTCATCCGCGCCATCGTGCTGCAACTGGGCATGGACGCCAACGACATGAAGCTGCTCTCCGCCGTGATCGTCGCCGTGGCCCTGTGCGTGCCCGTGGTTTGGGAGCGCTATAAGCTCCGCAGCTCCTACACGAAGGGAGATGAGGCAGATGCTTAAGCTCTCGCACGTCAAGAAGACCTTTAACAAGGGCACCGTCACCGAGAAGCGCGCGCTCACCGGCGTCGACCTCACCCTCAACGATGGCGACTTTGTAACCGTGATTGGCGGCAACGGCGCCGGCAAGTCCACGCTGCTCAATATGATCGCCGGCGTGTATCCGCTTGATTCGGGTGTTATTGAGCTCGACGGCACCGACATCTCGCGTCTGAGCGAGTCGCAGCGCGCCAAGTACCTGGGCCGCGTGTTCCAGGATCCCATGCGCGGCACCGCAGCCGACATGCAGATTGCCGAGAACTTGGCCCTCGCCAAGCGTCGCGGCCAGCGTCGCGGCCTTTCGTGGGGCGTCACCAAGGCCGAGAAGGACGAGTACGTTGAGTTGCTCAAGCGCCTGGACCTCGGTCTGGACACGCGCCTCAACGCCAAGGTCGGCCTGCTTTCGGGTGGCCAGCGCCAGGCACTCACCCTGCTGATGGCCACGCTCACCAAGCCGCGCTTGCTGCTGCTCGACGAGCACACCGCGGCACTCGACCCCAAGACCGCCTCTAAGGTGCTCAATCTGACCGAGGAGATTGTCGACGAGAACCACCTGACCACGCTCATGGTCACGCACAACATGAATGACGCCATCCGTCTGGGCAATCGCCTGATCATGATGCACGAGGGCCACGTTATCTACGACGTGGCGGGCGACGAGAAGAAGTCGCTCACCGTCGCCGACCTGCTGCAGAAGTTCGAGGAGGTCTCGGGCGGCGAGCTCGCCAACGACCGCATGCTGCTGAGCTAAAACCTGCCAATAAGGGACAGGTTTATTTTGGCAGGTTTTATCTGCGCAAACGTCAAAACCGCCGCAAAGGAACAGATACCTTTGCGACGGTTTTCGCATATCATGTCGATAATCCAGCGTCAGCAGGAACCACTGGTTAAGAACTAAGGAAACTGCCATGAGAAGACTCCTTCCCCGTCTTGCTTGACCGCCGCACTCCTTGCCGGCGTGCTCGCCGGCGGCCCAGCTTACGCCACCGCGGCCACCCCATCTCAAGTTATCGGCCCGTCCGATGTGATCGGACGGGCTTTTTGGTGGGTATCATGGTTGAATGATCATTAGGAGGTTTTCCCTACATGGAATTGTTTGAACCGATTCTTCATTTCTTTGAGCAGCGCTGGGTCCACAACATCATCTGGGCCGTCATCTTGGTAATAGTCACCGCCATCGCCGCCAAGGTGGCATCCAAGACCCTGCGCCACCTACTCAACCGAGACGACAACCCGCTTCCCGCATCGAGCATCTTCATCAACATCGCGCGTGCCGTCATTTGGATGATCGGCGGCAGCTTTATCCTCGACAACTGCTTTGGCATTAACGCAAACGCGCTCGTCGCCGCTCTTGGCGTCGGCGGCATCGCCATCTCGCTCGGCTTTCAGGACACGCTATCAAACCTTATCGGCGGCATGCAAGTGACCTTTATGGGCATCATCAAGCCCGGCGACAATATCGAGGTCGGCGGCGTGTCGGGCGTGGTCCAGGACATCACTTGGCGCCACACGACCATCGAGGACGCCTGCGGGCAGACCATCATCGTCCCCAACTCAAATATCTCCAAGAACACGCTCGTGCATCTCATGCCCTTTGGGCGTGTGGCTGTGCCCGTTGCCGTAAAGGACACATCCAAGTGGGCCTCGCTCGACGCGCTGGCAGACGAGCTGACCAGCGCCACCAAGGCCGCCGTGCTTCCCATCTCGGGCTTTGACAAGGAGCCCTACGTGCTCTTTAGCGAGATCGGCGACTTTGGCATTAAGGGTAAGATCATCTTTATCGTCAGTGACGACAGCACCACCTTTACGGCAGCCGACGCCTGCATCCGCGCCATCGCCCCCATCATCGCCTAAAACCACCGCAAAGGGGACAGGCACCTTTGTGGTGGTTTCGCATCGTGGTACCATGGTTCATATCGTTGTTTAAACGACTAAGGGAGTAGACACTATGGAAGAGGCCTATCGTCAAGCACGCAAGCGCGGCGAGCAGGGACGCCGTCGCGCCATTAGTCAAAGCGAGCATCCGTACCTCACGGACCTCGATAGCTTGGTCGCCCAGCTCCCCTTAGGTCAGCGAGAGAATGTCGGCCTAAGAGACATTCCGCTCGAAATGGTCGTCGGAACGGTTACCAAGGGCCGTCAGTCCGCCTTTTCGTGCAACTTCATGCCCCTGCTGCCGTTTAGCACCGAGTTCGCCCGCAAGTGGTCCAACCTCTACGACATCCAGGTGACCGAGGGCTATCGCGACCCCATCATCGTCACCGAGTTCATGCATCGGTTTTACGTCCAAGAGGGCAACAAGCGCGTCAGCGTCCTCAAATTCCTGGACGCCCCGACGGTTTCGGCCAAGATTACCCGTCTCTACCCCGGCACATGGGATTCCGTCGAAAGCCGCCTATACGGTGAGTTCTGCGCGTTTTGGCGCGTCTGCCCCCTATACGAGATCGAGTTCTCGCGTGAGGGAAGCTACGAGACACTCGCCAAGATGCTCGGTCAGAACCTTATCGAAAAATGGCCGCAGAAAAAGGTCGACTACCTGCGCCACACCTTCTTGCTCTTTAAGCGCGCCTACCTTCGCGCGGGCGGCGATCACCTGGACATTACGCCCGCCGACGCCATGCTCGTCTACCTCAATGTGTACAACCAGGACCGCCTGCTGGATACGCCGACGGATATCGTCGTAAACCGCCTGTGCAAAATTTGGCGCGAGCTGGTCATTGCCGGCAAAAATGACGAGGACAAGGTCGATCTTGTCGAAGCGCCGAGTGTCGATGAGGAAGAGTCGCCCGCCAAGTCCACCTCCGGTGTGCTCAACTTCTTTATGGGCAAGACCGTCTATTCGGCGGCCAATCCCCTGCGCATCGCCTTTATCCATGAATTCCCTTGTGCAACGTCGAGCTGGGACAGCCTACACGACCAAGGGCGTCAGTATCTCGACGAGCACTTTGGCGGTATCGTGCGCACCGAGGCGTTCGAGGACTGCCACGATCCGGACGTGTTCTACGCCGCCGTGGAAACGGCTGTCAAACATGGAGACAACGTCATCTTCTCGACCTCGCACCGCCTGATGGAATACACGCTCAGGGCAGCCGTTGAGTATCCCCAGGTTCGGTTCCTTAACTGTTCTATCGGCCTTCCCCACCAAAGCGTCCGTTCGTACTTTGGCAAGATGTACGAGGCCAAGTTCCTCCTGGGCGCCCTTGCGGCTAGCATGGCGGACAACCATCGCATCGGTTACCACGCGTCGGTCTTCGCGTCGGGCGCACTTAGCGAGATCAACGCCTTTGCGATTGGTGCCTCGCTGCTCGACCCCCGCGCGCAAATTATCCTGACCTGGGGCGATGTGCCCGCCGGAGGCCTTGCCGAGGCCATGTGCCGCGAAGGTGTGAGCGTCATGACCGGCGTCGACATGTCAAAGTCGCTCGAAGATCCCACGGCTTACGGACTTCACCGCCTGATCGATGGCAAGGTTGCCGGCATTGCCATGCCGGTATGGAACTGGGGCCGATACTACGAGCTTATCGTGCGGAGCCTACTGCATGGCACCTGGGACGAGACCAGTAACGACAGCCAGGTTCGCGCCGTCAACTACTGGTATGGCATGAGCTCGGGCGTTATCGACATTCGCTACGCTCCGGGCCTGCCCTATCAGACGCGTAAGCTTGTTCAGCTCCTCCGCAATGGCATCGTCGAGGGCTCCATCAACCCATTTGGCGGCGAGCTCCACAGCCAGGACGGCGTGGTTCAGATTGAGGGCTTCCCTCCCCTGCCGAGTACGCAGATTGTCGAGATGAACTGGCTGGCTGACAACGTTATAGGCTCGATTCCGCAGCTCGATAACGAGCCGGAGGTCCGTGCCCTATGAATATCCTAGCCATTGCCGATGTAGAGGAGCGCTGCCTGTGGGAATGTTTTCGCAAGGAGCGCTTTGAGGACGTTGACCTGATTCTATCCGCAGGCGACCTGGATCCGGACTATCTTGAGTTTTTGGTCACTGTCATCAACAAACCGCTTGTGTACGTTCGTGGCAACCACGACGACCGCTACGCGCGCCATGCACCGGGCGGGTGCATTTGTGTTGAGGACAGCGTATATGTGTACCGAGGTATTCGCATTGCGGGTCTGGGCGGTTCCATGCGCTACCGCGACGGCGCGAACATGTATACCGAGCGCGAGATGGCAAAACGCATGCGCAAGCTATCGCGAAAAATCGCACTGGTAGACGGATGCGATATTCTACTTACCCATGCACCCGTCGCAGGCATGGGCGACCTGGACGACCTGCCGCATCGAGGATTCGAGTGCTTTAATGCGGCTCTTGAGTCTTGGGGTCCCGACTATATGATTCACGGGCATGTGCACCAAAGCTACGGCCCCAACTTTCAACGCGAGCGCCAACACCCATGCGGAACGAAGATTGTCAACGCCTGCGGCTATACCAAGATCGAAATTGACGAGGCGCGCTACCCCACGCGCGGTTGGAAGGCCGCTTGGCTCAACTCGCAAACCATGCGCCGCGAGCTCAAACGCCACGAAGCAATCGAGTCTTCAACCGCCAGAACCCCCTGGTAACTGCCAACAACCACCACGAAGGGGATAGGCACCTTTATGGTGGTTTTGCTGACTCGTCCGACCTGTCCATCACGGTGCTTGTGTAATTAACGAGAACACTCATTGTTTTGTAAGGACGGCGCTCACGTGCCGTCTTTTTTTGTCAACTTATGCAGTCTCGACCGTGTTGTATGTAGAGGGACCTCGCGAGACGCCTTCCCTATATCCACCACGACCAATTGGAGGTGACACTATGCCTGCACGCCGTAACCGCAATAGCACGCTCCGATGCGATGCCGATCAGATCGAGCGGGAAGCAAAGCGCTTGGTCGACACGTATTCCGACCTCATCCTTCGATTGTGCTATTCGGCCCTTGGATCCGCTGACGACGCTCAAGACATCTGCCAGGACACGCTGATCAAGATTCTCCAACGCACTCAACCGTTCGACTCGCTCGAACACGAACGTGCTTGGGTGATCCGAGTCGCACTGAACGCATGTCGCGATATCGGCCGTACGCACGCGAATCACCCGGTTGTCGACCTCGATTCGCTCCCCGATTTCTGCGCACCCGTAACACATACCGAGCAAGAATTCGCGCAACGCGACTGCGCCATTCTTTCCGCTGTCACGGCCCTGCCTCAAGCACAGCGCATCGCCATCTTTTTGCACTACTACGCAGGCATGAGCATCAGGGAAATCGCAGACGCCGTTCACGCGACGCCAGCTGCAACCGCCCAGCACCTTAGCCGCGGACGTGCGTCACTTCGGCTTTCCTTGAAAGGAGACCACAATGACTACGAATTCGAATGACTATCGCCACGCCCTGGAGCACATTTCGTTTACCGATAATGCGAAGCAGCACATGGCAAACTCGATTGCTCAGTCCGTCGCCTCAAGCGATGCGGCGACCGCTCAAAGCAACTTTAATGGCACGCGACGCAAGCCGCGCATCGCCCGCCATCCCGTAAGAACAGTCGCTCGCATTGCCGCTGTAACGGCAGTCCTCGCTATCGTCATTGGAGGCGCTGGCACGGCTATGGCAACAGGCGTCCTGCCGCTTCCTTCTGACATGCTTTCCGACATCTTTGACGGACCTGCTTCTCAAACCGAGATCATCGACCGTATTGGCCGGCCCGTCGGTGCTAGCTGCTCCAACAACGGAGTCACCGTGACCGCCGACGCCATCATGGGCGACAAGGATATGGTTACCATCGCCTATACGCTTACGTTCGACGATCCCGCTGCCCTGAAAAAGCTTTCCGAGCCGGGCGAGAACGGAACTATCGCCGGAAGTGTCGATGGAAACGTATACGTTGATGGCGAGCATGGCGGCCAAGGCCAATCATGGCTCATTGACAAGAACCCCAATGACTCCAGCATTCAATACTTTGCACAGTTCAGCGTTGAATCACCCGGCCTTATGGGCAGGACCGTCCGCACGCATATCAACTCTCTCGTTGTGCCACGTGCTGGCAAAGAGCTTCCCGAGTATAAGAAAATACTTACGGGCCCATGGGATCTTAAGTTCCAGCTGAATTACGAAGATACATCCGTTACGATTCCCGCGCCCAAATCGGTCAACTTTAACGGCACCAAGGCGACGATTCAAGAAGCCACCGTATCCTGCGTTGGCGTTTCAGTCCGCTACAACATAGATCGTTCCATCGAACACGACAACAACAGCGGCAAGATGTCTCAAAACATGGAGGAGTCTATGGATGCCGTTGGCAACATACCCCTCATCGTGACGTTCAAAGACGGTCATGTTGAGGACGCAACCAGCCACAGCGGCTATTTCGCAAATAAACTGGATAACGGCACCACTGATGTCCACAAGACCTGGCCGTTCTCGCAAGTTTGTGACACAGACAAGATTGCAAGCGTACAAATTGGCGATACGGTCATTCCCATGAATTCGTAACGCTACGCGGCTCGTATATGCACCCGGTTCCGCACTTCGCGTCTAAAGATGCGCTGTCATCGAGCAGCGTGAGCGCAAGGCCGCCCGTATGGTCGGCTGGGAACACCTCGTTGCGCTAAAAACCACCACGAAGGGGACCGGCACCTTTGTGGTGGTTTTGCTGACTCGTCCGACCTGTCCCAACGGTTTGTCTCAATCTGTAACAGGTAGGGCCCAAATAATCGGTTAGCTGTTACAGATCGAGACAGACCACGGATGCTCAGCCGAAAATCTCAATCTGTAACAGGTAGGAACGATTTTGCCCCTTAGATGTTACAGATTGAGATATTTGACAGCTTGAATCGGCATCGCCTACAGCGCGGCGACGACCTTGTCGCCCATCGTCGTGGTGCCGAGGATCTTATCTGCCGGGGTGTTGACATCGGCGATGTCACGGGTGCGCCAGCCCTCGTCGAGCACGCGCGCCACGGCGCTCTCGATCCACGCGGCTTGCTCGCCCATGTCGAGCGCGTAGGTCAGCAGCATCGCCACCGACAAGATTTGAGCCAGCGGATTGGCCACGCCGAGCCCCGCGATGTCAGGAGCGCTGCCAGCGCTCGGCCCAAACAGCGATACGCCATCATCCAGCGAGGCAGAGGCAAGCATACCGAGCGATCCGGTAATCTGAGCCGCCTCATCGGACAGGATGTCGCCGAACATGTTCTCCGTCACCACGACGTCAAAGTCTGCCGGTCGACTGATGA
Source organism: uncultured Collinsella sp. (assembly GCA_959023295.1). Classification (GTDB taxonomy): domain Bacteria; phylum Actinomycetota; class Coriobacteriia; order Coriobacteriales; family Coriobacteriaceae; genus Collinsella. Next base: position 17,713 of record CAUFBM010000026.1, read on the forward strand.
GCTGCATGGCGGCGTTGTCGACGAGCAGGTCCTCAAGCTCCACGTCGGAGTACTCCTCGTCTTGCACGCGATGCACGATCTCGCGCCACATGCGGCTCGTCTCCAGCACGTTGCGCTTATCAACGCTCGTCACCTTGCCGCGACGTTTGCGCGCCGCCTCAAATGCCTGGCGCGCAATGCGCTCAATCTCGTACTCGCGATACTCCATCACGTCGACCGCACGCTGACCGGCCGCACCCGCAGCGCCCGCGCAGGTCACGGATGCGGGCGCCAAAGTCCCACGGCATGTTGTAGCCCATCGTATCGGGGATGTTCACGACCGTGGCACCGGCCTTTACGGCCGCCTCGATAATGCGCACCAGAAACTCCTGATCGGAGCGGCCGGCATCCTCGGCATAAAACTCAACATCGTCAACGAACTTGCGAGCATGTTTGACGGCATGGATCGCTCACTCAATTGCCCTTTCCTCAGTCATATGGAGCTTGTCGCGCAGGTGACTGGTGCTCACACCCAGCCCTGTATGGATACGGGGCCTCTGGGCCGTTTTGAGCGCCTCTGCAGCCACTTCGATATCCCTGTCGACAGCGCGCGTCAGGCCGCATACCGTGCATCGGTCGCCCGCAATCTTGCCAATCTCCTGTACGGAGCGAAAGTCACCAGGACTCGAGATGGGAAAGCCCGCCTCGATAACGTCCACGTTCATGCGCACCAGCTGGCGGGCGATGAAGAGCTTTTCCTCGGTATTCATGCTGGCGCCCGGCGACTGCTCACCGTCGCACAGGGTGGCGTCAAAGATTGTGATTTTGCGGCTTATATGTTCCTCCTGATTGACCGTTTTATGACAGATGGCTTTCAGGAGAGAGAGAAGGCCTAGAGATAGAAAAATACCCGTGTCGCTCATCACGCCTGAAAGCGGCAGACGATAGCGCACCCGGGTACAACAAATCGTTATAGCGAGATTACAACCCTAGCGCGCTATCCAATCTAGTAGCGCTAGGCCTAGGAGCTGTTGCGTGTTCTTAAACATGTTGGGCTCCCTTCGGCCTCGGGTAGTACTACATCGCGCTAAAGTACAACACAAGTAAAACCACCACAAGGGTGCCTGTCCCCTTCGTGGTGGTTTCGTTGACTCAAAAGCAAGAGACCCGGTCCTGCACGAGGCAGAACCGGGTCTCTTTAGCAATGCTTGCTTTGCTCAGGCAGTAACTGTTAGTTACTCAGCCAGGAAGTCGCGCTGGATAGCGGGATCGACCTTGACGCCAGGGCCCATGGTGGAAGACACGGAGATGGACTTGACGTACTTGCCCTTAGCAGAAGAGGGCTTGACGCGCAGGATCTCGGTGTACAGGGCGGCGTAGTTCTCGACGAGCTGCTGCTCAGAGAAGGACTTCTTGCCCAGGGGCACGTGGCAGATGCCGTAGCGGTCGGCGCGGTACTCAACGCGGCCGGCCTTGAGCTCGGAGACCATCTTGGCGACGTCCATGGTCACGGTGCCGAGCTTGGGGTTCGGCATGAGGCCACGGGGACCAAGGATCTTACCAATGCGGCCAACCTTGGCCATCATGTTCGGCGTAGCGATAGCGGCGTCGAAGTTGATCTCGCCCTTCTGAATCTGGGCGACGAGCTCGTCGGAACCGATGATGTCGGCGCCGGCAGCCTCAGCCTCGCGGGCCTTCTCGCCCTCGGCGAAGACGGCAACACGAACGGTCTTGCCGGTGCCGTGGGGCAGGGAGATGGAACCACGGATGTTCTGGTCAGCCTTACGAGTATCGATGCCCAGACGGAAGTGGGCCTCGACGGTCTCGTCGAACTTGGCGGTGTCGAGCTCCTTAATGAGCTTGGCAGCCTGAAGGGGGGTGTAGAGCGTGGCGCGATCGATCTTCTCGGCAGCGGCGTTATAGCTCTTACCATGCTTAGCCATGTGCATTACCTCCTGTGGTTAAACGGGCGTGAGCCCTCCCACATCGTATCGTGTGCCCTATTGCACACATTTAACGGGCGCCCAGGTCGGAGCACCCGTCGTTACCATAAGAAATCGCTACTCAGCGATGGTGACGCCCATGGAACGGGCGGTACCGGCGATGATCTTCTTGGCGGCGTCAATGTCGTTGGCATTGAGGTCCGGCATCTTGATCTCGGCGATCTTGGTGAGCTGCTCCTGGGAGAGCTGACCAACCTTGTCGGCCTGGGGCTTAGCGGAACCAGACTTGAGGTTCAGCTCCTTCTTGATGAGGTGAGCCGCCGGCGGGGTCTTGGTGATGAAGGAGAAGGACTTATCCTCGTAGACAGAAATCTCAACGGGGATGATGTCACCCTTCTTGTCCTGCGTCTCGGCGTTAAAGGCCTGGCAGAACTGCATGATGTTCACGCCAGCAGCGCCCAGGGCGGGGCCGACGGGAGGAGCGGGGTTAGCGGCACCAGCAGGAATCTGGAGCTTAATGACGTTGGCAACCTTCTTCTCAGCCATGGTCATTCCTTTCGAATCACGAGTGTGAAGTACTTGCTATATCGTAAGCACGCACGTGTTAGAAGCACTCCTGAGATGAGCAGTCACAGAAGAAGCACGCTCGCGCGAACGGACGAAAACTTAAGCGATGACAGCGACCTGGTTAAAGTCGAGCTCGACCGGCGTCTCGCGGCCAAAGATCATCAGCGTGACCTTGAGCTTGCCTGCCTCGGTGTTAACCTCGGAGACCTTGCCATCAAAGTCGGTAAGCGGGCCATCGGTGACGCGGACGGACGTACCGACCTCAATATCGACCGACGTACGCTTGGGCGAATCGCCCTTACCGGGACGACGAGTCATCTTGTTGTACTCGTCGCGGGAAAGCGGAGCGGGCTTGCCGTTGCCGCCCAGGAAACCGGTGACACCGGGCGTGTTGCGAACACACGTCCACGCATCGTCATCCATCTCCATGCGAACCAGGACATAACCCGGGAAGATCTTAGAATCCTTGGTCTCGCGCTTGCCACCCTCTTTGATCTCGGTGACGCGCTCCATAGGAATCTCGATATCAAAGATACGGTCCTGCATGCCCATGGTCTCGATGCGATGCTCGAGATCGGACTTAACACGGTTCTCGTATCCAGAGTAAGTGTGAACGACGTACCAACGCTTAGACATGGTTTAGCCCCTCAATCCGGAGAACAGAGCAAGAGCCTCGCCAAAGCCAGCATCGAGCAGAGCGATGACGACACCGACGACGACCAGAGAAGCGCAAACGACGACCGAGTAGTTCACGAGCTCCTTCTTATCGGGCCACGTGACGCGCTTCATCTCGGACTTCACCGAAGCGAAATACTTCTTGGTGCGGGCGAAGAAGCCAGGCTTCTCGTTCTTCTTGGACTTCGCAGCCTTCTCACTCTTCTTGGCAACGGCCTTCTTGGCCTCAACCTTGGAGTTGGCGGCAGCGTTGTTGGCAGGCGCCTGCTGCTGTGCCTTCTTCTTGTTCTTCTTGTTGGCCATTTGGGTTACCTCCGCGCAATGCGCTTATACATGAGTAAACCGTAAGCCCCCAAATGGGAGCTTACGGAATAATGACTGGCACGCCAGGAAGGACTCGAACCCTCAACACTCGGTTTTGGAGACCGATGCTCTACCAATTGAACTACTGGCGTATGTAACTAGAGACTAGCGAGTCTCTTTGTGCAGCGTGTGGTGACGGCACCAGGGGCAATACTTCTTGATCTCCATACGATCAGGCATGTTCGCCTTGTTCTTGGTGGTCGTATAGTTGCGGCGCTTGCACTCAGTGCACGCAAGAGTAACTAGGGTACGCATTTATCCTGAACCTTTCATTTCCGCCCCGTACGGGCACGAGTTGGTACTTTATCAGCTCTACGTAAGTGCTGTCAATGAAAACCTCGAATCAATTGGTTCTCGCTGGATCCATTCATATTTGGAACACATCAATGAAGCCAGCGAGATCTAATCGATCCCTCACGCTCGGATCAAGGGTGAGCGAAGCGCAATCGACAGGGAATAAGCCCCGCGTAGAAAAGAACCCGGCACCCTAATAGTGCCGGGTTCTCTAAGTCAGCTATATCAAAGAGCTAATTTACTCAATGATCGTGGAGACGATGCCCGAACCGACGGTGTGGCCACCCTCGCGGATAGCGAAGCGCAGGCCCTCCTCCATGGCGATCGGGTGAATGAGGTCGCCCTCGATGGTGATGTGGTCACCAGGCATAGCCATCTCGGTGCCCTCGGGGAGCTTGACCGTACCGGTAACGTCGGTGGTACGGAAGTAGAACTGAGGACGATAACCATCGAAGAACGGGGTGTGACGGCCGCCCTCCTCCTTGGTCAGAACGTAGATCTCGCCGGTGAACTTGGTGTGCGGGGTAACCGAACCGGGCTTGCAGAGAACCTGGCCGCGCTCGATGTCCTCGCGCTTGATGCCGCGGAGCAGCAGACCGACGTTGTCGCCAGCCTCGCAGAAGTCCATGGACTTACGGAACATCTCGATACCGGTAACGACGGTGTTCTGGGTATCCTTGATGCCGACGATCTCGACGGGCTCGTTGAGCTTGAGCTCACCGCGCTCGACACGGCCGGTAGCAACGGTACCACGGCCGGAGATGGTCATAACGTCCTCAACGGCCATCAGGAAGGGGAGGTCGTTGTTACGAGCAGGCGTCGGGATGTACTCGTCGACGGCCTTCATGAGCTCGCGGATAGCGTCCATCCACTTGGCGTCGCCCTCGAGAGCGCCCAGAGCGGAACCACGGATGACGGGGATGTCGTCGCCGGGGAAATCGTACTCGGAGAGGAGCTCACGGGTCTCCATCTCGACGAGGTCGATGAGCTCGTCATCGTCGACCATGTCGCACTTGTTCAGGAAGACGACGATGTAGGGAACGCCGACCTGACGGGCGAGCAGGATGTGCTCGCGGGTCTGAGCCATGGGGCCGTCGGTAGCGGCGATGACCAGGATAGCGCCGTCCATCTGAGCAGCACCGGAGATCATGTTCTTGACGTAGTCAGCGTGGCCCGGGCAGTCAACGTGAGCGTAGTGACGGGCAGCAGTCTCGTACTCGACGTGGGAGACGGAGATCGTGATGCCGCGCTCGCGCTCCTCGGGAGCCTTGTCGATGTTCTCGAACGCAGTGAAGTCAGCCTTGCAGCCCTCGGTCTCAGAGAGAACCTTGGTGATGGCGGCGGTCAGCGTGGTCTTGCCGTGGTCGACGTGACCAATGGTGCCGATGTTAACATGCGGCTTAGTGCGCTCAAACTTCTCTTTGGCCATAAAGCCCTCCTCTTAACAGGTCGTCCCCGGACGGGACTTTGCCTTTATACCATAGTGGCCTCTCAACATACTATTGAGAAGCCACCGTGTTACCTATGGTAGCGGTGACTGGATTCGAACCAGTGACGCCACGGGTATGAACCGTGTGCTCTAACCAACTGAGCTACACCGCC
>CAUFBM010000027.1 GCA_959023295.1 uncultured Collinsella sp.
CAGGCTGCTCAATTTCCGATGCTCTTTTTGCTCAAATCCTCTTGACGAAACACACGGCGTTCGGGAGGCGGACCGTGATGCGGCGGGTGGCTGATTGGTCGGGCGAAATGGCTGACATTTCGGCGAGCTGTTGGTCGGGCTGCATCCAGGCAGGCGGGGCGTAGGGCTGGGCGGCGGATGGCGCTTGGGTTGCGTTGAGTTCATCTGGCGAAATGGCTGACATTTCTGATCTCCAATCATCACGGCCGGTACCGAGCTTCGCGAGCGTCCGTTCCCCCACGCGCGATCAGGCATTTTCAATGTCTGACAATGTCTGACAGCCCTGGCAGACATTTCGCGTGGGGTGAGCGAGCGAAGCGAAGCGATTTCAGGCCACTTGTGGCCCCAGCTGCGGTTTTGCCGCAGGTTCAATGTCTGACATTCTTAATGTCTGACGTTGAACGAAACAGGCGTGCTAATTGGCCTTATGGGTAGTTTGGAGCACTTTTTTGGGGCGGTTCGGGTGTTGCCGCAGCGGCATCCACAATTGGCAAGGCCATTTAGCACCTGCCGCCTGACCGCAGGGAAGGCGGCCGCGCTGCGGGGTGATCGGCTCCTGCTCGGGGCGAATTCTGCTATCCCCTGGCATGTGATTGGGACGTTGGAGAATGTCTGACAGGTAGCCAATGGGTGCTTGGTCAATGTCCGCCAACTCCACAGCTGGGGAACATAAATGTCTGCCAGGGCATAGGGATCTCGATGAATGTCCGACAAAGAAACAGATGGGGAATAGGGCTAACGAGGGGTTGCGGGCAACGAGGATGGGTGCGTTTTGAGAGTGCATCTGGCAGAGGAATACGGCGATCTGCGATCCGCTTCAGATGGTGCTCTCCCCTATCCGGCGAGTGGCTTGGAAGTATGAGGTTGGTTTCTGATGGGTGTGCAGCAAGTCGCGACAGCAAACTGTTTGTAAGGTCGAAAGGGTTTCAGCAATTGGATTTGGACGCTGATTTGATTACCGTTCTGGTTTGAAATCATTGTTTGTAGTTGCTCCGGCATTAACTTGAAAGGCTTGTAAAAAGGTTTCGCGCAACGAAAAATGACGGCGCGACCGCTACGTATTTAGTGATTACCGGCAATCTGAAAGCAAGTTCTTTCAATTTAGAAACATGAACTGACTGCGAATTATTAGAGGACGAATAGGAGAAATTGAAAAGAAATGGACTTCGCATACCGTTTGATACACGCACAAAAATAAAATCTAAGCGTGGTTTTAAAACTGAAAACGTTGTTCGAATTAAAGGAAATCAAAACCTGTTGAAGTTTTATTGCACGGCATTATGAGTTATTTGAGTCGGTTGGAAAGTTGATTTCGTCCGTTAATGACAAGAATAATAACGAATAGCAATACAGCGGAGTGCCATTCAATGCACTCCGCATGCTTTTCAATTAGCTTTCGGTTGGTGTCTGGATCATAACTTAGAACTAAAATCAGGACTGATTTATAAGAATCTCGGCTCGGGAAATCAAATTGGTGTGTTCTTGACCCCGAGGTATTCAGTGATTCCCGTGCAAATGACCGATTTGTAGATGCACCTGTCTTTACTCAAACGGCAATCGAGTCTGTTGATCGGCATGTCGAACGCAAGGTCAAACCGTTTGAGCGTGACGTGCGACAGACACGGCGAGAGTTTTTTCAGCAGCCGCCAAAATCTCTTGTCGCCAGCGACCTTATTCGGGTCGAACTCGATGAAACCGCGGTTCATGCTCACCCTGCAACTCGGCTCCATGAAGCCGATGCCCAAACAGAAAAAGGGAGCCTTGATCGGCTCCCTTTTTCTGTTTGGGCATGACTAGAAGAACACCCCGGTTGGGTTATCCATCATTTCGTACCATTCGTCGCTGGGTTCAATCGAATCATCGCTTAGATCTGCCAGCGCTTCATAGTATTCATCGCTGTGCTCGACCCAGTCATCTGGGGGCGCAGCCCGACGGTCGCGCTCCTCGCAGTCGATCCAAATGTGCGGCTCGTCTTTCCAATCCTGCTTGAACCGCAGTATCGTTTCGAACATCACAGCATCGCCGCGCTCGTAGAACGCCGCGACCACCTCACTACCGCGGCGAACCATGTATGGCCAATCCTCCGGAATCTTCGCCGTCGGGTTCTTGATAAATTCCTTACGGTTGAACCAACTTCCAGCCCATGAATCTTTATTCCATGCAATTCTTTGGAACTCAAAGGCATCATCGCTTTCGGCGAACGCAGCAAGGAATTTATCAACCCTGCGATAATCCAAACCCACCCGGCTTTGGTCTGAGTCAGCCGTACAAATCAAGAACGGAATCTCGATTGGCGTGTCCTCGTATGCCATCTTTGTCTCCTTTGCTTTCATGGAGCCTAGTCTGGCTCCCTTTTTTGTTTCCGTTTGTGGGAAGTGCGCCCTACCAGCTCTTTCCCTGATTTCGCCTCGGCGCGTCACGGGCGTGATCTTCGTTCCACGCCGCCACCACTTCTTGGGCGTCGGCAATCATGTCGTCCAACCCTTCCTCAACGTCCTGCGACTTCCTGGGGTGCGTCAGCGCCCAGATTCGATCCTCAAGCTGCGCGATTCGCTCATGGAAAGCGGCCGCAGGTTCATGGTTTCCTCGTGGGCGCACAACGACTACCGAAGCACAGGCTCATCGACTCGCTTTGGTCGGATTCCCACGTCTCCCACGCCGACCATGCCTATATCGTCAACGGAAAGCACACTTCCGTGGTAGAGGTGCTGTTGACGAGCCATGAGCCACAATGACGGGGCCCGAGCACCATAATTAGGCGATCTCGGTGAACGTCGCGGCGGGGGCATCGAACTCGAACTCTACGACACCGCATGAGCCGTAGCGATTTTTCGTGACCGAAGCAATTACAGGCCGTTTTTTGAGCAACATGTTGGCGTTACGCTCTTCGGGCCTGTCGCCCTTGATCGAGAGCGACATGACGATGTCGGCCGAATACTCAAACATGTTGCAGCCCCCTATGGCCTGAAGCCCGGTGGTCTGTTTGTCATAGTTCGTTCGATTAATCGACGATATTGCAAACAGTGGGCAATGTACCTCATCCACAATGCGGCGTAGTTCCGATGCAACGAGCTTGAGACCGACACGCTCGTCGGCAATGCGCAGCTCCTGGGGCAGAGAGACGATTTGCGCGTAATCGACGATAACCAGTGGCGGCTCGCCATATCTATCGGCAACCTCCTCGATTGCCTTCCGCATTCCCGCATTTTTGATTTCACCGGAGATAATGAACATGCGCTCGGCAATACTGCGCGCATAGATATCGACCGACCTGTCAAATTGCTCACGTTTTCCCACGGACATATCGCCACTGTACATGTCCTCATACGTAAGCCCACCGTCGGTAATACGGGTCAGACTCTTCGCGAGCATGCTCGCGCGGGTGAGCTCGCCCTCGAATATTACAACCGGATGGCCTGCAATCGCCCAGCAATCCCCAACTTGATGCATAAAGGTAGTCTTGCCAGTGCCAGGGCCACCCGGCACGATGCACAGATATTGGCGCACGCCGCCGAGAAGAGCATCGAGCACACGGTGCTCAATATGGCCAAGCGGCTTATTGTTAAGAATGTCAAGCGTGGTCTTATCCAGGCCATCGCTCATCGGTTTTACAGACGACACGGCCTGCTCACCTCCAGTTCACGGAGATAGGCAAACAGGCTCGATTCGAGAATAAAAACGCGGCGATGCAACGCAATCGCGTGCCCGCTCTCCTTCATGAGCTTCGATGCAGTGACCGGACTGAGTCCGGTCATTTTGCTCACGTCGGAAATACCGAGAAGGCGTTCGCGCCCCAAGTCGGGGCGAAAAGAAACCGCAGATGATGCCTGTACAGCAACGTACGGTTGGGGTTCTCCAATCATGGTAGAATCCTTTCGGGCTTGCTCGCCCCTCCCCCTTCGTCGCCAAACTTAGTTAGGGAAGGGCGGGCGGCTTTTCAATCAACGACCGAGAATTAAATAACTCCTTTCAGACCAGCTGGTCAGGCTATTACCTAATGCCATTATACTATTTCGCACGGTGATTCGGGATTTTAATCTAATTTCTTTTCTAATTCATTTTCTAACGTCATAGATTTTTACGTCTAACTGAATTACAATCTTATATGGAGATTGGAGTTATCATGGGCCGTTTACCATTATCCGGAAGCAAGATGAAAAAAATAAAGTACGGAACAACTGTTCTGGAAACCACACCCAAGAAAATCGACGAGCTGCGCCGTAAAAACCCTGAATCGATCAGGAGCACCGGCGAGGCGATCGACTATCTGTGCAATTTGCTTACAGGGCTTACGCCCCGATTTGCAAAAGTCCTGGAAGACACTTGTGCCAAGGAGATCCAACTCATCACTAACGAGATGAGAGCCCTTCCCATCGACGGGACAGAAGAGCTGACGTTTAGCACTAAAGAGTTGGAACGTGAACAGTTCCAGCGCCTCTACGACCATCTATCCCTCTACTATAAAGAGGCAGAAGAGCCCCAGGGCATGAAGCGTGTCAATCTTTTGGGCGGTGATTACGCGGTCTTTCCCTCCTCATGGACGCTTCTGGAGCCGGAAGATTGCGCAGAATCGTGCAGCCAGGTCGGAATTATCGAAATTCGCGGCGGAGCAAAGTACGACGCTCCCCATTTTGTCTTCTTCCACAATGGCGACTTTAGCCCAAAGGATAAATTGCAACGCGCAACCAAACTCTGGCCCCGCATGGCCGATGTGATCCGCGACGAGGTCAAACTGGTCACAGATGACGAGGGGCATTACCTAAATAAGGACGAGCACCTTGCTGCTCCCATCATCTGCTATTTCAATCTTCTAGATGCCAGCTACTATCAGTCAATGGAGCTGGAGCCGCCATACGGCGCGATGATCTGCCGAAACAATGCCGCTTAGAAAAAGAGGCCCGATGGGGCCTCTTTTTCTAACCTTTCAGCAGATTGTCCAACGCAGACGCAGCCTTCTGGTCATTGGCCTCGATAAAGTGGCTATAGATGGACAGCGTCGTCGATGGGCTGGCGTGGCCCAGACGCGCTTGGATCGTCTTGATATCCGTATTGGCCCCAACGAGCAGGGTCGCCTGCGTATGCCTCAGTTCATGAGGCTTCAGCCCGCTGTAGCCCGTATAGCGCGTGCGAGCGGCGCCGTCGCTGCCAACGACCTCCCTGCTCTCTTTAAAAGAACCGAAGCCGTTTTTCACTGCAAACAGCCTAAACGCCCTCGAATAGTTATGTCCGTCCATCCGGGTCACAAAGGCCCGTTTGCCGCCGGGGACATCGGCAATCCCAATGGAATGGACAATCGGCGTTTCTCCGGTCTGCCCCACTGCAAATGAATCGAACTCACTCCGCTGAATGGCTTTCCATCTGTCCAAATAGTCGGCAATCTCATCTCCCACCGAAATCTTGCGCCTACTCATCTTTGATTTAGGCGGCCTCAGCGTCCTATCGTTCGTATATTGCTTCACTATCCTTAAGGTCTTGGCATCGGGGTCATAATCCTCCCACGAGAGGCCCAGGGCCTCCCCTTTCCTCAAACCGCATAGAAGCAGAAGCATTGTGCACGTGATGAAGGAAGATGGCTTCTCTTCCAAAAGGACCGTAAGCAGCCTTGCCGCCTCCTCGGCACTCAGCGCCTTACGAGCCTCGACATTCTGCTTGGGCAGCTTCACTGCCCTGCACGGGTTCTTTCCCACAAGGTCGTTATCGACGGCGTCCTCCATAATCTGTTTAAGCTTGATGTGGATGCGGCGAATTTCACTCTCGCTGAACCGCCCGTCTTTTCTAGCCTTGGCATACACGGCACGAATGTCATCCGATTTAAGCCGATCGAAATTGGGATTGCCGAACAGCTCGCGTATATGGCGGATATCCAATCCTTCACGTTCATAGGCAAGAGGCGACCCCATAGTCGACTCCCTATTTGCATGAAACCTGTCTGCATAATCCGATAAACCCAGAACGTCATTCTCCCGGCTGGAAGCGCCCTCAAGCTCAGCCCTATAGGCCTCTAGCGCCTTGGCAACCTCACTCGGCCAATTTTTCGGGTTCTTGCTCCTGCAATGGACTCTACGCGATGGGCTGCGACGGTACCGGCCCGTATCAGGGTCCTTTCCCAGAGAAAAGTAGATTCGATAGACCCCCTTGGCCTTATCGATGCACTCCGAAGTTCCGCGTGCGGTCTTTTTTATCGATCCCTGAATCATATCCCTCACTAGGTTTTCCATTAGGCTTGATGGCAAAGCTTTAAAGGCTTTGCCATCAAGCCTAATGGAAAGATTTCACACTTTCAAGCATCGATAAGTGTGAAATTGGTGGGAAATCTAATTCTAATAGCTAGCTCGATATTTGCTATATACATATATTTACGTGCAGTTATTTAAAATTCAGTGAAATTCGCACTATCTGGGTAAAGGTTCAATTCACGTACTCGTAAAGCGGGGGTCACCGGTTCGAGCCCGGTCGCTGGCTCCATTGCACAAGATAGCCGCCTTCGGGCGGCTTTTTTGTTGCCGATTTGAGTGCGCGTGCGCCAACCCAAGTATCGCCACGTCGACCGCTTCCTGCTCAAAAACAGAAAGCCCCACCAAACGTGATTTCCCTTGGGGAAACACGGTTAACGGGGTTGTAGCGTGATTCCCCTAGGGGAATCACGCCATCAGACGAACAGCTCCACCGAGTGGTTCTTTACTCCTGCCAGTAAGCGTCGGCAAGAAGTTTAAAACAAATCTTCTTGACCTGCTGCGCGCCATCGCCCGGGAACTCGAGCGTGGGCATGTGAGGCTCGCCGGCAACAAACAGCGCAAACTTGTCGTCAGCAAGATCGCCGGCGATCGAGGCGTCGGAATCGACCAGATCGTAGTCGTCCTTCTCGTCGAACTCCTGAACCAGCGTCAGGCTGCCCGTGGCGACCTTAAAGGCCTCGCGACCCTCGACGTCGATCTGCAGGTCGTGATAGCGCTGATGCGTCTCGTAGTGGGCCTCGGCCTCGGGACGCGTCGTGGGGGCCATGACGTTCGCAAAGACCTTGTCGCCCAGAATCGGATGGCTGCCGACCTCGAGCTGCGCCGGATCGTTCTCCTCGAGCCAATCGATCAGCACGTCGAGGCCCTTGAGCATTCCGCGGTACTCCTCGATATCGCCCAATGCACCGTAAATCATCTAAATCCCCTTTCGGATCGCTCCTTTGGCGGCTACTCGGTAAACGCGTTACCGACGCTGTTGCCACCCACATACGTCTCGACCAGGGTAAGGTCGGGATTGAACACGACAAAGTCGGCGTCGCGACCAGGCATAATGCTGCCACATTTATCCTCGACGTGAGCAGAGCGCGCGGGCACCTCGGTCGCCATGCGAATTGCGATATCGGCGCTCGCGAGACCCCAGTCGACGATGTTCTTTACGCCCTGCGCGAGCGTGAGCACCGAGCCGGCGATAGCAGAGCCATCGGCGAGCCAGCAAAGGTTGTCCTTCATAATGACATCCATGCCACCGCTGGTGTACTTGCCCTCGGGCATGCCGCCGCAACCCAAGCAGTCGGTGATCAGCACCGTGTGCTGCCAGCCCTTGGCCTGCAGCAGGGCCTTGATAGCAGCAGGGTTCACGTGTTTGCCATCGCAGATGATCTCGGCATAGGTGTTGGGCGTGGTCATAGCGGCCCCGACGACACCGGGCTCACGGTGATGCAGACCGCGTTGGCCGTTGTAGGTATGCGTAAAGCAGCTGGCGCCAGCATTGATGGCAGCGGCGCACTCATCATAGGTGGCATCGGAGTGGCCAATGCAGGTCACAACTCCCTTGGCGCTCAGAGCCGCGGCGTAAGCGGCGGCGCCGTCACGCTCGGCCGCCATGGCGCTCTTGACGATACGACCGCCGGCGGCCTCCTGCCACTCATCAAAAATTTTCTCGGACGGGTCAATCAGATAAGCGGGGTTCTGGGCGCCCACGTGCTTCATGGTAAAGAACGGACCCTCCAGGTAGATGCCCTGAATACGAGCACCGCAGAACTCGGGGCCACGCTCTTCGTCCGCCTGTGCAATGGCGGCGCAGGCGTCCTTGATCTGCTCCACGCCGTCGGTAAAGGTCGTAGGCAGCCAGCTGGTAGTACCACGACGAGCAAGCTCGGTCGAGCTGATGTTGATGCCCTCGGCATCGTTATCGGTCGTGGCATGGTTATAGAAGCCATGAATGTGGGTGTCCACCATGCCCGGCGCAATCCATGTACCCGAATAATCTTTGATCTCACAAGCGGGCTCATCGGCCTGCCAAACGCCAAAGACGCCGTCTTCGACCATGAGGTAGCCGCCCAGCTGCGGCCCTGCCGGCAAAAAGAACTTGTCGGCCTTGATAGCATACGTGCTCATCTATGCTCCCGTACCCGCAGTGTGTTTTAGGACGGGTCAAAAACCACTGCATTGTTAATTCGAGCGATCGTTCGTTGCCTTCTACCGCTTGGCACATTTTGCACCCGCCGCAAAACACGCCAAGCCGTTTATACCCAATAACTCTAGACTGCGCGGTTGTGGTAGACCTTGTACTTAAACTGGTCGGCACGCGCAACCGAACGCGTATACTCGATGACCTCGTTGTTCATGTCATATGTGGTACGAATCAAATCCAGGACCGGTGCGCCTTCGGCAATCTCGAGCAGACGGGCGTCGGAATGGCGGGCAATACTCGCGTAGAATTCCTCCTCTGCCACGCGAACTTTCTCGTGAAAGTCCTGCTCAATCATGTCGTACAGCGATTTGTTCTCGATCATGGGGCGCTTAAGCGCAAAGAACTTGCGGCTTGGCAGATACGTGCACTCAATCATCAGCGGTACACCATCGGCAATACGCAGGCGCTTGATCTTGTACAGACGCTCGCCCAGGCGCGCGTTCATCTCTACGGCAATATTCTTGTCAGCCTCGACCTCGGTAAACTCAAGAATCTTCGTCTTGGGCACACGGCCGATTGCCTTCATCTGCTCGGTAAAGCTATAGATTTGCGAGAGGTTTGCCGTTTGCAGAGAGCGGTCGCACACCATGGTTCCACGGCCGCGCTGACGAACCACCAAGCCCAGGCGCTCAAGCTCCTGCAGGGCAAGGCGAACCGTCGTACGCGAGAGGCCGTAGCGTTCCGACAGGTCACGCTCGGACGGCAAATAGTCGCCGGGTCGAAGTTCGTGATCGATTTTATCGGTCAGCAAATCGACGAGCTGATCGTACAGGGGTTGTTTGCGCGCTCCCATTGCCATAATGATACCTGCCGGATAAATGACTCGAAATTGGTTGTAACCAGACACCACGTACTATAGCAGTTTTAATAGAATAACAGCAGGTCAACCCACACATTTCAATTTTGTTTGCCAGTTGATTGCCGTGTACTGTAATACCAATCACATCGCTGCATCAAGTATCGAGGTAGCAAAAAAGGGCCGCCCCCGCGGAGCGGGACGACCCTTTGCAAGACAGATACGTCTTTAAGGCTTAGAGAAGCTTCTTGAGCTCCTCGGCAACAGCCTGGACCTGCGTGCCGATGATGACCTGGGTAGCACCCTTGTCCATCTTCATGACACCCAGAGCGCCAGCCTTCTTGCAGGCAGCCTCGTCGACCAGATCGGAATCGCCGAGCTCGAAGCGCAGGCGAGTAGCGCAGCAGTCAACGGTCTTGACGTTCTCCTTGCCACCGACGGCAGCGAGAACAGCGGCTGCCAGAGCGGCGAACTTGTCGTCGCCAGCAACGGCGGAAGCGGAGGTCTCCTCGACATCCTCATCCTCGCGACCAGGGGTCATGAGGTTGAACTTGGTGATGGCGAAGCGGAACACGAGGTAGAAGACCAAGAAGGCAGCGATACCCAGCGGGATGATCATCCAAGTGTTGGCAGCAGCCGGGAGGCTAGAGGAGAACAGGAGGTCGGTAGCACCAGCGGAGAAGCAGAAGCCAGCACGGAAACCAACATAGTAGGTGATGATGGTGAAGATGCCGTACAGGGCAGCGTACACGACGTAGAGCGGGAAGCACAGGAACATGAAGCCGAACTCGAAGGGCTCGGTGACGCCGCAGACGAAGGCGCAGATAGCAGCGGAGACAACCAGGCCGATAGCAGCCTTCTTGTTCTTAGCGGTCTGAACCATAGCCAGGGCAGCGCCCGGGATACCGAACATCATGCAGGGGAAGAAGCCGGACATGTACATGCCGAGGCTCCACTTGACGTCAGCGGAGGTCTCGCCAGCCCAGAAGTGGGTCAGATCGCCCAGACCGATGGTGTCGAACCAGAACACGTTGTTGAGTGCGTGGTGCAGACCGGTCGGGATGAGCAGGCGGTTAAGGAAGGCGTAGATGCCAGCGCCGATACCACCCATGGCGGCGATACCCTCACCAAGAGCAACAAGAGCACCGAAGATGAGCGGCCAAGCAAAGAGCAGCACGACGGAGACAACGATGCAGATGACGGCGGTCATGATGGCGACGCAACGCTTGCCGGAGAAGAAGGCCAGCCAGTCGGGAAGACGGGTGTCCTTGAACTTGTTGTAGCAAGTGCCACCGATGACGGCGGACAGGATGCCGATGAAGGAGTTACCAGCGATCTTGGAGAACGCGATACCCTCGGTCGTGGCAAGCCAAGCGGTCTGAGCATCGGCGTCCATACCACGAATGGTGCCAACAACAGCGGGGTTCAGGAGCTGCTGGATCATCAGGAAGGCGACGAGGCCAGCGAGGCCAGCGGTGCCATCGTGATCGTCGGCAAGGCCGACAGCGGCGCCGACTGCGAACAGCCAGGCCATGTTATCGATAAGAGCGCCGCCTGCCTTGATGAGCAGGAAGCCGGCGGTATAGGCAAAACCGGTAGTGTCACCGACAGCACCCATGACTGCGGGAGCGAGCAGGTAGCCCACGCCCATAAGAATACCTGCGACGGGAAGCGCCGCGACGGGAAGCATCAGCGCTTTGCCGAGCTTCTGGAGGTACTTCATCATATGGTATCTCCTCCAACCTTTCTTTCGTTGTTACCAACGAGTCCCATGTCCGCGCCTTGTGCATACCGGCTTCTCCGCTTGCCGGCATTGGTGCGCAAACTAAGACAACCCAGTCTCTATTTCGGGTTGCTATTGAGTACGTTAACACACATCCAATTCAAACGTCCACCACATTTCGCTCAAATTACTATATCGTTGCCAAACGGTTATTTTTGGCCCGTAAACGGTAATTTTCGCAGGTAGACGTGCCGCGTTTCTTTCATTACCAAACTAATTCTTAGCAATTTCCATTCGATTTCGTCTCAAAATTGGTTACTACCAGATGAACAGTGGTACCACATTGTTACTACCAGTTTGACCGAAATCGTTTTCACTTTACATGAATAAAGTCTTCAAGAATTTGTATATAACCCCCCTTCCTCTCTCTTCCCCGACCTGTCCTACAACGCAACAAGCCCGCTAGAACGTTGTCCTTTCTAACGGGCTTCATCAGATATTTCGGCTTCGTACTCGAAAGCTCAGGCAAACCTTACGCAAACAGGCCGTAGATGCTGATGTTGGCCTTGGCGTAGAGGCCGTTAGCATACTCGGTCCACTTGGAGCTGGCGCTCGAAGCCTGCGAGGAATACTGCTGGTAGGCGGTGTAATAGGCGGTCATGGCCTGCTTATAGGTAGCGCTATCGGCCGTAAAGGCATCGTCGGCAAAGGCCTTAGCGTAGGTGCTGCTCTCGTCCTTCCAAGTGCCCTTTGAGCTATCCCACTCATCGCCGGCAAGGTTGATGATGTAGTCGGCGTAATCCTTGCTCGCGGTCTCCTCGTTGCCGTCAGAAGGCTCGGTCGGGGCGGTCGGCATGCTTGCGGAGCTATCGCCCACCTTCTTCTTGTAGAGCTTCTGCAGCGTCGCGGACTGGCGGACGATCTGCTTGGCCTGGTCCTTGGACACGCCATACTGCGTGGCCATGGTCTTGTAGTCAGAAGTGCCGATGGAATCCTCGGCGTACTGCTTCATCTCCTTGGAAGAGACGGTAATGCCCTCGTCCTCGGCAGCATCGAGCAGGATCTTGTTGCGCACGTAGGACAGGATGACGTCGGCAGAAGGAGCGGTGTAGTTGCCATCACTATCCTTGACGGTATCGAGGCTGTACTGGCTCTCGATGGCCTCGCGCGCAGTGATGTCGCTCTTCTTGCCGTTGTAGCTATAGCTTGCCACGGTCGAATCGAGCTGATCCTCGGTGAGGGTCGCCGAGCCGACACCCTTGCCGCCAAAGCCGCCATTGCCAATAAAGAAGCCGACCACCGCAGCAATCACGACTGCAACCACAAAGGCGGCGATCATCGTCTTCTTGTGCTTGGATGCATGGTCGTCTTCGTCGGAACCCAGGATATCGTCGTCCTCATCCTGGGCCTCGGGCATCAGATTCTCATCAGCGGCGTCCGCAGCAATCTGTGCCTCCAGACGGGCGTCTTCCTCCTCGGCCGTCGTACCGGCAGCAATGTGCTCGGCAGACGTACCGGTGACCAGATCGATCTTCTCATCCTCGTCACCGTCGGGGCCTTCGCCGCGCTCGATGATCTGGATGCCGTCGATCTCGTCCTTCTCGTCCTTCTTTTGAATCAGACCCATATCGGTTACTCCTTGTTAGGAAACATAGTCCTCAATAGAATACGCCCGACAGAGCGCCGGGCGTATTGATTCTCAGGTTATACGCAAACACTTAAGTACTATTTAGGCGTTTGCAGCACGCATGCCTTAGGCCAGGTGCGCGATAACGGCATCGGCAAAGGCCTGCGTGCCCACGGCCCCCTCGACGGAGCCGGTCTGGGCACGACGCACGTCACCGGTAACCTGCTCGCCCTCGTCGAGCGTGGCAGATACGGCGGCGCGAATGCGATTGGCAGCGTCGTTCTCGCCCAGGTGATCGAGCATCATCGCAGCAGAGAGAATCTCGGCCGTGGGGTTGGCGATATCCTGGCCAGCGATATCGGGCGCGGAGCCGTGCGTCGCCTCGAAAATGGCGCAGTCGGCACCGATGTTGGAGCCGGGGGCCATGCCTAAGCCGCCCACCAGGCCAGCGCACAGGTCGCTCACGATGTCACCGTACAGGTTGGGCAGCACCAGGACATCGAAGTCGTTGGGGTTTTGGACCAGGCCCATGCAGGTGGCGTCGACGATCTTGTCGTTGAACTCGATATCGGGATAGTTGGCGGCCACCTCGCGCGCAACGCGCAGGAACAGGCCGTCAGTCGCTTTCATGATGTTTGCCTTGTGTACAGCCGTCACCTTTTTGCGGCCGCAACGGCGGGCGTACTCAAAGGCATACTCCACAATGCGGCGGCTCTTGGCGATGGAGATCGGCTTGATCGAGATGGCGGAATCGGCGGCGAAGGTCTTCTGGCCCGAGCGCTCAACGAGCTGCGAGAGCTCCTCGACCTCGGCAGCGCCCTCATCGAACTCGATGCCGGCGTAGAGGTCCTCGGTATTCTCGCGCACGATGACCAGGTCGACGTCGCGAAAGCGCGATCCGTCGCCCGGCTGCGACAGGCAGGGGCGCACGCAGGCGTACAGGTCAAAGTACTTGCGCAGGGCCACGTTGACGCTGCGGAAACCCGTGCCGACCGGCGTGGTGATGGGCCCCTTGATGGCAACCTTGGTCTCGGCGACCGCATCGAGCACGTGCTGGGGCAGTGGCGTGCCAAACTCGTCCATGACGCCGGCACCGGCCTCCTGGACATTCCAATTGATCTGGACACCGGTGGCCTCGACCACGCGGCGCATGGCCTGCGTAATCTCGGGACCGATACCGTCACCGGGAATCAGGACTACATCGTGCGCCATAATCTGTTACTCCTCGTTTTCGGCGTCGTCAGATTTTTTAACGCTAGCACGCTTCTTCTTTTTGGAGAGATCAAGGTCAAAGCGTTTAACAAGCATTTCGCAAATCTCGCTCGAACAGGCTTTGAGATAGCTGCCCTTGCCGTTCTCGGCATCGAACTTAAGGCGCAGCGCGAGCTTCTCGGCGACCTCGGCGTCGATCTCGCCCTGGCCAAACTCGTACAGGCAACCGAGCATGTCGCGATACTCGAGATCACCGTGGTAGCACTGGATGGCCTCGTCCAGGATGGGCCAAGCCTCGCGCGAACGCTCGACACTCGTGGCGCCCCACACGCACAGCAGGCGGAAGGCGGCATAGCGCAGCGTGGAGGAAATCTCGTCGAACAGCGCGGTCTCGGCGCCCTCAAAGGCATCGCCCAGCTGCTCGGGGCAGGTGGTGGCGAGCGCCGTCAGGGCATCGAGGGCCTCCCAGCGGGTCTGAGCCTCGGGGCGGTCGAGCGCCTCGATCAGTGCGGGCACGCAGGGCACGACGCGCTGCGGATCGCGCTCGGCAAGCAGGTGCAGCACGCGAGCGGCAAACTGGCGGATACGGCGCGTGGGGCAGCCGAGCTCCTGGACCAGGCGGTCGACGGCGTTCTCATTCTCCTCTGCCAGCTGGAGCTGTGCCAGCTCCTCGTCGGTGAGCTGTTCGTCTTTATTTTCTGCCATAGTTACCTCTTCTTACTATTTCTTAGCGTGCTTGCCAGCACCCTTGCTGTCATCGGTGACCGAGATGAGCTGTCGGTCGGCAGCGCCATTACGACGCGCACGGCGGCGTTCCTCGGCATCGCCCGCGTCGGCGGCGGCGCGGTGTGCCTTGTTGACGTTAAAGACCTCGTCGTGCTTGCGCCACGGACCGACGGACTCGCCAAAGCTCATCTTAAGGCCGGCGATAAAGCCGCCGAGCCAGCCGATCGGCGCAAACTGCACCAGCGGGAACAGCGAAAACACCCAGGTTAGCAGGACGACTGCCGCCGCACCTGCAAAATTGGCGATCCAGTAGTCGCGCTTGGTGATGACGCGCTTTTCGCACGCCCACTGGCCGCACAAAAAGCCGATGTAAATCGCAAAGAGAAAGAGCGCCAGCGCGAGCACCACGAACGTCCAGCTCATGGGCGCTACTCCTCGTGATGATGGCCGCAGCAGCACTCGTGGCCGTCGTCATGGCCGTGGCCGCCGCAGCACTCGTGGTCCTCGCCATGGTGGTGGCCGCAACCGCACTCGTGGTCGTCGCCGTGCTCGCCGCAACCGCAGCCTTCCTCGTGGGCACCATGCTCCTCGGGACGATACTGCGACCAGTCCAGACCGGCGGCGATGGCGTCGGCCTCCTCCTTATAGAGGACCGTGATGGCCTGGGTGCCCAGCTTGGCGCCACCGATGGCGTCGAGCATGTCGTAGAGCGTAAAGGCCACGTCGGCCCCGGGCAGCGCGAGCTCGCGATCGTCGGCGTAAGCGAGCGCCAGGCGCAGGTCCTTGATGAAGTGTTCAACCATAAAGCCGGGCTTGTAGTCGCCGTCGAGCGCCTTGGGCGCCAGGCTCTCCATGGCGCCGGACTTGCCGGTACCGCCCAGGATCATCTGGCGGGTCTTCTCCAGGTCAAGGCCGCTCAGCTCGGCAAATGCCATGGCGTCTGCCATGCCGACCATGCAGGCGCCCAGCGACACCTGGTTGGCGAGCTTGGCAGCCTGGCCCTTGCCGGCGCCGTCGAAGCAGCAGATGTTGGCCGCAAAGGTGGCAAGGATGTCGCGGACCGGCGCGATGTCGTTCTCGGTAGCGCCCACGATAGCCGTGAGCGTACCGGCGATAGCGCCCGACTCGCCGCCGGTGACGGGGCAGTCAAACGCCATGCGGCCGGAGACCTGGGCGGCCTCGGCAATGTCGCGCGCCAGCTCGGGCGAGCTCGTGGTGAGGTCGATCAGGACCGCGCCGGGCTTAGTGCACGCGAGCAGACCGTCACCCGCCAGGTAGAGCTCCTCGACCTCGGAGGGATAACCCACCATGGTAAAGACGACGTCGGCGTTCGCCGCGGCATCTGCCGGCGTATCGGCCCAGACGGCACCGCGCTCAACGAGCGCTGCGGCCTTAGACTTGGTGCGGTTGTTGACCGTGACGGGATAGCCAGCGTCCAGAATGTGGCCGGCAATGGGGGCACCCATAATTCCGGTGCCGATAAATGCGACAGAGAGCTTGTTTGCCATGAAACCTTTCCTTTTGGGTTGGGTGTTATTACCAGGTTGAATACTCGGTGCCAGCGTTTGGGCTGTGAGTCGAGGGTGATTACGGACGCAGCGCCTGCCTACTGGCCGCGCACCCGGCGGGCGATGCGGTCGGAAAGAGACGCCTTGTCGGCGCGGTTCTTACCCCAAAACGCGCAGCCCACCATGCCGGGGCCCACGTGCGAGCCGATGGTGGGACCCACGGAGCCGCGAATGATCGTGACGTCGGCGCAACCCTCCTCCTTGCGGATGGCGGCTTCGAGCCAGTCGCCATCCTTTTCGGCATCGGCCGTCATGATGGCGATGGGCATGGTGCGATCGGGCACGTAGTTCTCGCGGAACGACTTGAGGATGGACTTGAGCGCCTTCTTGCGGCCGCGGTTGACGCCGATCAGCGACAGCGAGCCGGCCAGGTCGTAGGAGAGCTCGGGCTTGACGTCGAGCTTTGCCGTGAGCTGCGCCGCCGCGGGAGGAATGCGGCCACCGGCAGCCAGTGCGTCGAAGCTCTCGAGCGTAAAGTAGCCGTGCACGTAGGTCTTTGCCTCGTTTGCCCAATCGACCAGCTGCTTGGCGGTCAGTCCCGCCGAACGCTGGCGCACGGCCTCGAGCGCCAAGAGCGCACCGGCCGCGCAGGGCAGAGCGTTGTCGACCACGTAGAGCTCAAAGTTGGGATACTCGGCGCGCACGACATCTGCCGCCTGGCACGCGGAGTTGTAGCTCGACGACAGCGCCGAGGTAAAGCACAGGTAGACCGTGGGCGTGCCCTCTTTGGCGCACTCGGTAAAAAACTCGATATAGCGACCGAGCGACACAGCCGAGGTGGACACGCGGGCACCGGCGCGCATGCGGTCGTAGAACTCCTTAGGGCTCATGCTCGACCAGATGTCGTCTGTGCGCTCCTCGCCATCGATAATGAAAGGGAAACCCAGGATATCGACATCGAGGTTCGCGGCGACCTCGGGGCTAAAGTCGCAGCAGGTATCGACGACGATGCGGCAACGGTTCGAATGACCGGCGGATGCGGCCTTGTCCATCAAAGCGACTCCTTACGTAAAAAGGCGGCCACCCGCATGGGATGGCCGCCAACCGTTAACTCATGCAAGTTAACGTATTTTACTCGTCAAGTGTTTCGATGCGGGGCTTGATGATGCCATATCCACCATTCTTACGGTGATACACCACATTGATGAGACCGGTCGTCGCGTTCTCGAACACGTAGAAGTCGTGGCCCAGCAAATCGGTCTGCACCAGCGCCTGCTCCTCGGTCATCGGGGTGACATCGATGACCTTCTCGCGGACGAGCAGGTCGTCGTCCTCCTCGGGCAGCAGCAGGTCGGCCAGATCCTCAACGCGCTCGACCGGCGCGACATCCGCGGCACTGGCACCACCCTGGCGGTTGTCCACGACCTTGGTCTTGAACTTGCGCAGCTGGCGGGTGACCTTATCGGCGGAGAGGTCGATGGCAGCATACATATCTGCGCCGTGCTCGGCAACGCGAATCACCGAACCGCGGGCACGAGCCGTGACCTCGACGATTGCCGGGTTGGGGTTCGAGGGGTTCTTCTCATAACGAAGCACGACGTCGACTGTCATGGGCTCGATGTCGAAAACCTTGAGCGCCTCGCCGATTTTCTCATCCACATGCGCACGCAGAGCATCGGTTACCGTCGTCTTGCGTCCAGAAACCTTGATATCCATACGTGGCTCCAATCTGCCTCGGGGACTTACTGTACTGGCTATGTACCCATTGCCGTGCATTTAATCACGCGATTTCCCAAAGACCCGAATAACGACTGCTTGATACCGCATACCGAAGTCTCGCACTTTTCCGTGGCAAAGTGCGCTATAGGAAGGCGTCGGCAAAGCTAGTTTTTCTCCTGGAAATCAGCTTTTACCTGCCGTTTTTACCAAAATAGAAAAGCCGGGCTCCCCTATTAGGGAGACCCGGCTATGCGTGTTGAAACCGTGAAGAAGTGCCTCGTTCAATGTATGGCAGGCGCCACCCCTACCAATAACTAGCTATTGAGCTTGTTGATGTCATCGTCGGTGATGGTGCCCTCCTGGCTAGACGACGGGCTGTCGCCGTTGTTATCAGAGGCGTCGTCATCGGAGGACTCGGTCTCGTTGGACGTGGAGTCGGATGCCTGCACATTGGCCCCCGAAACGGTCTTGGCGGTAAGGTCATAGGGCGTCTGGCCGTACCAGACGCAGTGGACCGCCTCGAGCGTGCCGTCGGCCGTGATGCCGTCGAGGGCATCGCTCACGGCACGGCACAGCTCATCGTTAGAGCTAAGGCCTGCGACGCCAAGCGTGGAGGGCGCCTCGAGCGTGCCGGCATAGGAGATCTGGCTCATCAGGCGCGCGAGGTAACCACCGGCCGTGGAATCACAGATCACGTAATCGACCTCGCCCGACTCGAGCGCCTCAAAGCACTCATTGATGTTGGAGAAGGTCTTCTGGTTGGCGGTGATGCTTTGCTTGGCAAGCGCCTCCTGCGAGGCAGAGGACATCTGGACGCCCAGGGTAGCAGTGTTGAGCGTGTCGGTTGAGACGCTCGGGGACTCTCCGTCGCTGGTCTTGCCAAACACGGCGGCGGCATCGTACAGACAGGTGCCAAGCGAGCTGATGTCGCCGCCCGCAGACTTGACGTCGCCAATAAAGATATCGGCCTTTTTGTCGCTGAGCACGGAATCGGCCGAGGACGCATCGACAAAGGCGACCTTGAGACCCATGCGGCATGCGAGGGCACGAGCGGCATCGACCGCATAGCCCGTGAGGTTTCCGTCGGCATCCTGCATGGCCTGCGGGGCGTCGGACGTATCGAGGGCGACCGTCAGGGTTCCCGGCGTGACTAAGGCATCGTCCGATACCGTGGGGGTAACGGTCTCGCGCTCGATCTGGTCGATCGTGGGCGTCGTGAACGTGGACAGTGGATTGAACGCACATCCACTCAGGCCCAAAACGGCAATGACCGCCGCGGTCCCAGCACCTAACCGAG
Source organism: uncultured Collinsella sp. (assembly GCA_959023295.1). Lineage (GTDB taxonomy): Bacteria > Actinomycetota > Coriobacteriia > Coriobacteriales > Coriobacteriaceae > Collinsella. The sequence continues at coordinate 19,078 of CAUFBM010000027.1, forward strand.
CCGCGTGCATCAAGCTGCCCCTCACCATGTCCACTACCCTGCCTTCTGTGTCGTATACAATCCGTGCGTTGCGCGGAATAACGGGTGTTCCCACCAGCTGACCTGGTATTTGACCCCACACTTGCGCACCGGGGTGTTTGCTCGGGAGGCCGTAGCCACCTTCACGACTGGCCCGCTCGTCCGCGAGGCGGTATTGCCCCAAAGAAAGTAGAACGGACGGTGCGGCTTACATCTAGGACGCGCCATGATCGCGCCGCGCGCACGCGGTCGCTTACGTGGATCCCTTTGACCGCGTCTGTCTTGGACTAGGATGGGCATTTCGTCCGTCCGCAACCACAGCCTGGCAGGAACGTAGCGCATTATAGCTAAGTTCAAGCTATAGTTTAAGGTTAGGGACGTTATTCGCATCGCGAGTACAGATTTCGCAGGTCGGAGCGGGCCACACATGCCCTGATTGAGCCCGTTACTCCCCATGGAGAGCCCCGACGCGCCCGTCTTGGGGCGCGTGGCCAAAAAATAGCAAATATGAGTACTGTTACCAAATTAATGGCAGGAATTCTTGGCTCTGCAAGCAGTTCTCACGCTCCGTGACGTCAGATTGGTGCCAGGATATTCCACATTTGTTTAGTATCTTGGTGGCGCGCGCAGACGTGGTGTAAGAGCGTCCCGAGGTCCGTCGCTGCAAGTC
>CAUFBM010000028.1 GCA_959023295.1 uncultured Collinsella sp.
CCGCGGCTCATCAGGTAGAACACCTTGTCGTCGCCGATGCGGCCGATGGTGGCCTCGTGGCCGATATCGACGTTCTTGGCGCGGATGTCCATGGCGGGGATGGTGTCGGAGCGGCTCTGGTCGTCGAGCATGAGCGACTGGCAGCTCACGGTTGCTTTGGAACCTTCGGCCTTGGGCGTGGCCACGATGGAGCTGCGGAAGGTCTGGATGCCGCCGCTCTTGGAGATGCCCTTGGTCTCGACGGTTGCCGAGGTATCGGGCGCGTTGAGCACGACCTTGCAGCCGGTGTCGAGGTTCTGACCGGCACCGGCAAAGGTGATGCCGGTAAAGCTCGAGCGAGCACGGCGGCCGTTGAGCACACTCATGGGGTAGAGGTAGCCCACGTGACTGCCGAAGGAGCCGCTGATCCACTCGATGTCGCCGTCCTCGTCCACGCGCGCACGCTTGGTGTTGAGGTTGTACATGTTCTTGGACCAGTTCTCGATGGTCGAGTAGCGCAGGTGTGCGCGTTTGCCCACAAAGAGCTCGACGGCACCGGCATGGAGGTTTGCCACGTTGTACTTGGGTGCGGAGCAGCCCTCGATAAAGTGCAGGTCGGCGTCGTCCTCGACGATGATGAGCGTATGCTCAAACTGGCCGGCGCCCTTAGCGTTGAGGCGGAAGTAGCTCTGCAGCGGAAAATCAAGCTTGGTGCCCTTGGGCACGTAGACAAACGAGCCGCCCGACCACACAGCGCCGTGCAGGGCCGCAAACTTGTGGTCGGTGGGCGGGATGAGCGTCATAAACTTCTCGTGGATGAGCGGCTCCCACTGCGGGTCGTGCAGGGCCTCCTCGATGCCGGAGTAGACGATGCCCATCTTGGACGCGGTGTCCTGCATGTTGTGGTAGACGAGCTCGGAGTCGTACTGCGCGCCGACGCCCGCCAGGTAGCTGCGCTCGGCCTCGGGGATACCCAGGCGCTCGAAGGTGTTCTTGATGTCGTCGGGCACCGACTCCCAGTCGTGCTTTTGGTCGGTGTTGGGCTTGACGTAGGTGACGATGTTGTCCATGTCCAGGCCCTCGATGGAGGGGCCCCACGTCGGGTCGGGGAAGCGGTTGAAAATCTCGAGGGACTTTAAGCGCAGGTCGAGCATCCACTGCGGCTCGTCCTTCTTGGCGCTGATCTCGCGCACGATGTCGGGCGTGATGCCGGCGTCGAGGCGCTCGAATCCCTCCTCGCCATAGGTGAAGTCGTAGAGGCTGCGGTCGATGTCCGCGACCTCGGTGCGGTTCTTGGTCATTGCGTCGCCCCTTTATGCCTGCTGCTCGTCAGCGGCGGCCTCGGCCTGGGCGCGCTGCTCGGCGGCCTCGCGCTCGAAGGTCTCAAAGCCGTTCTTGTCGATCCAGGGGATGAGCGAGGCGTCGTCCTCGCGAACGATGTGACCCTTGACCATAACGTGGACGCGGTCGACATCCAGGTGCTCCAGGATGCGCGTGTTATGCGTGATGATGAGCATGGAGCCGTCGCAGCTCTTGCGGTAGGCGTCCATGCCGTGGCTGACGGTGGAAAGCGCGTCGACGTCCAGGCCCGAGTCGGTCTCATCCAGGATGGCGAGCTTGGGCTGCAGCAGCAGAAGCTGGAGCATCTCGACCTTCTTTTTCTCGCCACCCGAGAAACCCACGCCCAGCTCGCGGTTGAGGTAGGCGGTATCCATGTTGAGCTCGGCCGCGAGCTCCTTGACGCGGCGGCGGAACTCCTTGCCCTTCATCTCCAAGCCGGGGCGGCCGGCGATGCTGGCACGTAAAAAGCTCGACAGCGGCACGCCGGGGATCTCGACCGGGGCCTGGAAGCTCAGGAACAGGCCGGCGCGCGAGCGCTTGTCGGTGGTGAGCTCGGTGATGTCCTGGCCGTCAAAGACGATGCGGCCGTCGTTGACGGTATAGACGGGGTCGCCCATGACCAGGTGGCCGAGGGTGGACTTGCCGGCGCCGTTGGGTCCCATCAGCACGTGGGTCTCGCCGGCGGCGACGTTGAGGTTGACGTTGTGGAGGATGGTCTTCTCGTCCACGGAGGCGGTGAGACCTTCGATGGAAAGCAGCGGATTTGCGCTCATGCTGTCCCTCTCTGTATATGGTGTACTCATAGGTGTACTAAACCCTAGGAATCTTCTCGGAATAAAGTTACTATGGGTTCTGCGTTAGTCAAGGGAAAACCCGACTAATCCACTCGACTTTTTAGATGTGGGACATAACAATCAGGTTTGTTTGCCCCGCGTGCATAAGATTTGGGACAAACAAGCCTGGTATTTTGTCCCGGCAACGATGAGAGGGTAGGTATGCTCATTTCTTCTAAGGGCCGCTATGCCCTCCGTCTGATGATCTATATCGCAGCGCTTGGTGACGTCGAGGGCAAGATTGCCCTGCGCGAGGTCGCCGACCGCGAGCATATCTCGCAAAAGTATTTGGAGCAGCTGGTTCGTCCGCTTATGAAGGCGGGCCTGCTTAAGAGCGTGCGCGGCAAGGGCGGCGGCTACATGATGGCCAAGGACCCCGCCGAGGTGCGTGCCGGCGACATCCTGCGTGCCGTTGAGGGCAGCACGGCTCCGGTGGCGTGCGACGGCATCGACAACAGCTGCACTCGCAGCGATCTTTGCTCGACCGTCAAGTTCTGGCGCGGTCTGGACGACGTAATCGAAAAGTACGTCGACGGTGTGACGTTGGCCGACCTAGCCGCCGTCCCCGAGATCAACTTTGACATTAAGCTGTAGTTCGCGAGCAATTCCTTAAGATTTCGCGGAGGGTTGTTGCCGTTTACCGAGGGGTTGTTGTGCAACAACGGGCGAGTTGGGATACTTAAATTTATCTTTGCAAACTGCACTTTAACTATACCAATGCAGGGAGGATCTATGCAGCCCAAGCATTCCGCAATTGTCGCGGGCCTGACGCTGGCGCTTTCGTTTGGCACCGTTGCCGCGCCTGTGACTGCTGTTGCCGAGGAGCCCACGCCGGGTGTTGCCTCGGATGCCACCGATATCGATAAGGGCCTTTACACCCAGCAGTCCTTCTCGGGCGTGCTGAGGTCGGTTCAGGGTGTTTCATTTGTCAACGTGACTGCCGAGATGAAATACTTCACCAAATACGAGAGCCATGGCAATTATAACCAGGGCTTTTCGTATGGCGACGGCTATAACGCGCTGGGCTATTATCAGTTCGATCGCCGCTGGTCGCTCATTTCGTTTATGAAGCAGGTCTATAACTACGATTCTGCCAAGTACGGCATGCTTAAGGCTGCGATCGATCGCGGTAGCGAGATTTCCAACGCGAACAACCCCATGTATGCGAACGGGCAGCTCACCGATCTGGGCCGCATCGCGCAGGAGGCCTTCCAGGGTGCTTACAACACCGATCCGGCTGAGTTCTCGGCGCTGCAGGATGCCTATGCGTACAACTCCTACTATGCGGTGACCGAGGCGTGGTTCAAGAGCGCTCTTGGCATTGACATCTCCGGCCGCGCCGACTGCGTCAAGGGCATGGTGTGGAGTATCACCAACATGTGCGGCACCGGTGGCTGCAGAGACTTCTTCCGCTGGGCAAACCTTTCCAACAGCATGACGGACCGCGAGTTTGTGACGGCGCTTTCGGGCAGTGTGGTCAATAATGTGGCGACTAAGTATGCGAGCCAGCCACAGTACCATGAGGGCTGGAAGAACCGCTACCGCAATGAGCTCAAGGATTGCCTCGTCTATATCGCCGAGGACGAGGCTGCCGCGGCAACGCCTGTGGAGCCCGCGCCCGCGCCCGCGCCGGCGCCCGGTCCGAGCATGGCGCCCACTGCTCCCGCCGCACCGACACCTGGTGCCGATGACGATGCGGGCGACGATAACGATGTGGATGCGCCTTCGACCGATACTGGCGGCGATGACTCTGCTGGTGGCACTGCTTCTGGCGATGTTTCGGGCGATTCGTCGACTTCTGGCTCCGACGGCGCTAAGGATGGCACGACTTCTGGCTCTACCGATGCGGTTACTTCCAACGGCGCTGGCAATTCCTCTGCCGATGCCGGCTCCTCTAACGGTTCTGACTCCGGTGCTTCCGAGGGTGGTTCGAACGAGGGTTCCGATGGCGGCGATTCCTCGACGGGAAACAAACCTTCTTCCGTCGAGCAGCTTGGCTCTATGCTGGGGTCGTCATTGATGGCGGGCATTAACGGGGGCTCTTCTTCTGATGAGGGAGCGTCTGAGCAGGGCTCCGGCTCTAATGCCGACGGTGCTGCCGATGCTTCCGCCGGCGCGGGTGCGAAACAGTCCGACGCCGATGCTCAGAAAGCCGGTGACAAGGGCAGCACTACGACCACCACGACGACTACTACGACCACGACGACCAAGGCCTCGGGTGGCAATATGCCCAAGACAGGTGATCTTATCGTGATGGCGAGCCTTGCCAGCGCAAGCTTGGCCACGCTGGGTGCCACGTCTATTGTGAGTGGCAAGCATAAGCTCGATCAGCAGAATAAGACTGCTGGTGAGGACGGTTCTGAGGAGTAGCCTCTCGGTTGTCAGATAGCTAAAGAGTCGGGACGGGGTCCGGTGCTGCTGCATCGGGCCCCGTTTTGTTGTGCAACGATTAGTTATGCCCCCTCACGCCCCATGTTGCTACCGTTGCCCGATCTGTATGCGCACCGACATCAGTACGTGCGAGGTGGTCATTACAATTGGTATCGTGCTGCGATTTAGGGGGAACGTTTTGGTGTTTGAACAGGCAAATAATTGTTGTGCTGCCGGCTTTGGCGTGCGCTTGATCGGTGGTGCCGACGATGCGGTTTTGCCCATTGGCATGCACGACTATGTGGAGGCTCTTGGTCGCTGCACGCTGGTCGACAAGACCATGTTTATTGCCGATGTGCTGGATTGTGATCCGCCCGTTATGGTGTGCTGCCGACCCGAGGGTTTTGGCAAGAGCATGAACTTGTCGATGCTCAAGGCTTTTCTGGAGCGTCCCGCGGTCGGTCGCGCCGGTCGGAGCTTGTTTGCCGATACTCTGATTTGGGATGCGGATGGCGGGCGCTATCGGGACGAGTACGCCTGTTATCCGGTGATATCGCTGGACTTTTCTGGCGCCGCGAGTCGTGGCGCCGCTGTTGTCGGCGTCGTGCGCGATGCTCTTTCGGGCGAGTGCGCTCGCCTGTTGGCGCTCTTCGAGGCTCCGGATTTAGCTCGAGATAAGGTGCGTCATATCGAACGCGTTGCGCGTGGCGTGGCGAGCGCGGATGAGGTTGACTCGGTGCTTGGTGTGCTCATTGAACTGCTGGAGATGGCCTGCGATGAGCAGGTTGTATTGCTCGTTGATGAGTACGACGCGGCGTGGTTGGGCCGTGCGAGCGCGAGGGGTGCTTCCGGCGCCGGTCAGGCGGAGCTGCTCGACCGTGTGCTTTTCGACGCCATTACCACTGCGGGCGATTCGTTGCGGCTGGCATGCCTGATGGGGGAGCGTCCGGACCCTGCCGAGGTAGCACTTTCTGTGCGCGGTTGCTCGTATTGTCTAGCGACGCCGCTCTCGACATGGTGTGACCGGTGGTTTGGCTTTTCGGATGCTGAGGTTCAGGCCCTGCTGAGCCATGCTGGATACGAGGAATGCTTGGATGATGCGCGTGAATGGCTCGAGGGATACCGGTTTGGCAGGACCTATTGCTCGAGTCCGGCGCGTGTGATCGGTTTTCTGGATCGAGGCTGTACGGCGCCTGTGCGTGCCGACCTGTATGGGTATGCCGATTGCCTGAGTAGGGTAGTTGGCGGCTGGAATCTCGACCGCCTTTCGGTCTTGTTCGATTTGCTCGAAGCTCATGGATGCGTTGAGGCCCCGCTTTGCTTGGGCGCTGCGGGGTCAGAGGCCTCGTCTGATGATGGCCTGTGGACGGCGCTGTATCTGTCCGGTTTCCTGACGACGGATATGACTGAGGAGCCAGAACATGGCAGTCACCTCCGTGCTCTGCGGCTGCCCAATAACGAGCTTCGCCAGGCCTTTCGTCTGGTGATTATTGAGTGGTTTGAGTGTGCTGCCGAGGACGTTCGAGACGTCGATGCGTTTCGAGATGGGTTGTGCCGCGGGGAGGAGAATGCGGTGAGGCAGGCGCTAGGCCGCATCCTGGGAGATGCGGGTATCGGTGCGACCGACCCAGATGCGCCGCTTCCATATCACCTGCTCTTGCAGGGACTCTGCTTTGGCTTGCCGGGCTATGCCAATCCTGCCTCGAGGCGAAAGTGTGGCGCGGATCGCTGGGACATCCAGGTATTTCCAACGGGCACCGTGTTTGACGTGGCAGACACGATCGGCATGCTCGACGAGCGTCCGTTGATAACGATCAACATGATGTATGACCCCGGCGTGGACGCGCTGGGCCTGGAGCTGCTGGCCGTTCAGGCGCTGCTCGACATAGAGCGCGACGGCATCGACAAGATTCGCGTACCGCGACCCGGTGTGGGCTGCATGCGTTGGGGGTTCGGGTTTGACGGGCGACATGTGGCTGCGGTGTGCCAGCGGTTGTAGGGGGCGTATGAGCAGTTTTTTAGCGGTTAATACCGCTGTGTTAGGATTAAACAGTTCTGATTTGCGTTCCCAAAGGGGTTTAAGTGCCGAGCAATTTGCAGTCTGATGAGCGTATAGAGGTCTCAGTTATTGTTCCGTGTTTTAATACGGCACAGTATCTCGATCAGTGCCTGACGAGCATCGAGGCCGATGACCTTGCATCGCTTGAGGTGATTGTCCTTAATGATGGCTCGACTGACAACTCGTTGGAAATCATGAAGCGTCACGAGAAAAACGATTCCCGAATTCGCGTTATTGATAAGCCGAACCAGGGGTATGGTGCTACGGTCAATCGTGGTATTGAGGAGTCTCGAGGTGCATATATTGCCATTGTCGAGCCCGATGATTACCTTAAGCCTGGCATGTATACAAGACTGATGGACCTTGCCCATGCATACGGAGAGCCGGATGTTGTTAAGTCGGCATATTGGCGTGTGTGTATGCCCGGTACTCCACAGGAGAACGTGTGCCACTGCGCCTATTACAAGCGAATTAATACAAAGAGGCAGCCGTTTACGCTACGGGATAATCCTCGCCTGATCCAGCATCATCCTTCCATTTGGAGCGCGATTTACAAGCGTTCGTTTTTGGACGAGTTTGGAATTCGCTTTAAAGAGGTGCCCGGCGCCGGATGGGTGGATAACCCCTTTTTGATTCAAACGCTCGCTCAGGCGCGTTCGATTGTGTATACCGATGATTCGTTTTATTGCTATCGCGAAGATCTCCCTACGTCCTCTTCGGCTAAAAAAGCAAGCGATCTCCCTATTGTTCGTTGGAATGATATGGCCGATATCGTTGATGAACTTAATATTTCCGACAAGGGGATTCTCGAGTCTTTCTATACCATCGGTTTTAGGTATGTTGGCGGACTTGTTGAACAGGGGGCCTTTGAGGATCCGGCACTCAAGGCTCGTTGTGCGACATTGTTTAAGCGCATGGACCCGGAGATCGTCTCGGGAATGTCGCACATCAGCGGCGCATTTAAACAGACATACTCTCAGCTCACCGGTGTAGTTGTTTCGGCCAATAAAGCGGCATATGTTGCTTTTCTTGCCTCGGAGTTCGTCTATTCGTTGCGCACTAATGGTTTTGGGTTCGCTTTCTCGCGTATCGGCTTGTTTGGCAATCGTCGAGCCGCCGAAAAAGGGGAGCGCCGCGATAAAACGAGTGCCTAGCAAAGCCGTGAGAGTGGATTAGTGATATGACAGACAAGAAGCGAATTGCCATTTATACGCAAGATGCCAAGCTGGGCAATGAGGTCAAGGGCGCAACGCGCTATGTCTATCTTGCAACGTTGCTGCATGAACATGGCTATGATGTCGATTTTATTACTTCGGGATTTCAGCATTGGGAAAAGCGTCAACGTGACGTTGAACACTTTGATGCAGGGACTGATGCTTATAGAATTCGGTTTATTGAGGAGCCGTTTTATCCAAAGAATATGTGCCCCCAGCGTATTTGGGCGCATCATGTCGTTGCCAAGCGAGTGTCGGAGTATTTCGATGAGCATCATGACTATGATTTGATCTACTGTCAGATTCCGCCTAATGATGTTGCCAGGGAAATTGGCAAGGCGGCCCATAAGTTTAATATTCCATTTGTGGTCGATGTTAATGATCTTTGGCCCGAGGCATTTCGTGTGGCACTCGACGTTCCTGTTCTTTCAGATGTCCTTTTCGCGCCGTTTTATCGGCAGGCAAGGGCTGTGTATCAGATGGCTGATGCCGTTGTGGGCACTTCGGATGAGTATCGGGAGCGTGGTCTGCGTGATGCCCGAGTTGGCATTCCGAGTGAAACCGTCTATGTCGGCAATCAGCTGTGCGAGTTTGACGCCGGCATTGCTGAGCATGCTTCGAAGATTGATAAGCCCACTGGTGACATTTGGGTCTCCTATGCAGGTACGCTAAGCGCGTGCTATGACCTGGAGACGCTGGTCAAGGCCATGGCGCTGGTGCAGAAAACTCACCCCGAAGCTAAGCTGCAAATCTTGGGCGATGGCTCAGAGCGCGACAATCTTAAGGCCGCGGCGCATTCTAGTGGCGCCGAGGTCGTGTTCCATGGCTATTTGCCTTATAGCCAAATGGCTGCATGGCTTTCCAAGAGCGACATCACAATCAACTCGCTGGTGGAAAAAGCCGCCCAGAGCATCGTGACCAAGATCGGCGACTATCTTGCTGCCGGAAAACCCATGGTGAATACGTCATGCAGCAAGGAGTTTAGGGCAAAGGTTGAGGCAGATGGGTTTGGCGTGAACGTGAAGCCCGGAGATGCTGAGGGAATGGCAGAGGTGCTTGTCGATCTTATTGAGGATCCGCAACGTCGTTCGCGGATGGGGGAGAGGGCACGTGCCATCGCAGAAGAGCAGTTTGATCGTCCGCATTCGTATCTCAAGACGGTGCGGTTGATTGAGGAGTTAATTGGCTAGGACTTCCGAGGGCATTATGTTTGAGCCGCGAAATAGCTTGGTAACCGGCGGCTGCGGGTTTTGCGGCTCTGCATTTGTCCGCTATGTGGTAAGCAGTGCCCCTGATGTTCACATAACAGTTTTAGACAAACTGACCTATGCCGCGAATCCAGATAGCATGGCTGGCTTGCCAGAAGGTAGGGTTGAGCTGGTTGTTGGTGATATTTGCGATTCGGATCTTCTTGATCAGCTGATACCTGGGCACGACGTCATTGTTCATTACGCTGCAGAGTCTCATAACGACAATTCGATTGCCGACCCTGACCCTTTTATAAGAACAAACATTGATGGTACGTATCGGCTTCTCGAAGCGGCAAGAAAGTTCAATGTAAGGTTCCATCACGTTTCGACAGATGAAGTGTTTGGAGACCTGGCGCTTGATGATCCGCGCAAATTTTCCGAGGAATCTCCTTATCAACCGAGTAGCCCTTATTCAAGCTCCAAGGCGTCATCCGACATGCTCGTGAGGGCCTGGATTCGCACCTATGGCCTGTCTGCGACCGTTTCAAATTGCTGCAATAACTATGGGCCGTACCAGCACCCCGAGAAGTTTATTCCACATTCGATTGCATGCGTTCGGCGTGGCGAGCGTCCCAAATTGTACGGCGATGGACTGAATGTCCGTGACTGGATTCACGTGGATGATCATGCCCGCGCCGTTTGGTCTATTTTGACTAAAGGGACGATTGAGGAGTCATATCTCATTGGCGCCAATTGCGAGCGCCGTAATTCTGAATGCTATGGGTAGAGATGAGCTTTACATTGACTGGGTAAAGGGGCGCCCTGACATTATCGACGCCATGCCATAGACGCCAGTAAACTCCGGTGCGAGTTTGGGCGGGTGCTGACGCACAATGACTTTGCAGTAGTGATTTCGCGATTGTGTCATAACGACATTCTTTCAATCTAACGGTTTAGATAACGGGTGATGCCGTAACTGACCCAAGCTGCGGTAAGTCGCGTCGGCCATCAGGATGTGGCGCACTACCCTTGCAGTTGTTTCCTATCAGCCACGTGCCTGTTTGACCCGGAAGAGGTAGGCATACCAGTCGAGATGTGCCTGGGGCTTCCGCAGTGACCTCCCTGTGAAGCGGCATGGATAGCGTTTCAGCTATGAGCACAGGTCACTCGCTATCTTCATCCACTCCAGTTAGACCGGGTCGTTCATATCGGCCCTGTGCGCCTCGTTCTCGAGCCCGCTGTCAATGACCAGCGCGTTGCGCGCCCTCTCTAGGTTGTGGATAAGCGGGACTCCGGGCGCTATCCTGCGGTCCATGGTCTTCCTCACGCGTCGAACTGGGCTTCTCGTGGCCACGGGCAACCGCGACTGGGTTCTTTTGGACGTCGAAGCCGACGCAGTTGCAAGCCTTCTGGCAGGATAGATCGCGCTTGCGGGCCTGCCCTTAGCCCTTGGAGAGGTCGGTATCGTTGATGCGGGTCTCGCCCGCCCACCTAGACGGTGTCGTGTGGCGCGATTAGGTCCTGGTAGCCGGATGCCGTGGCGATGGGGGCACCGCCGCCCAAAGCGCATCGACGCCCCCATCGCCATGCGCGAGGGGCTCGATGATGTCGAGCGTCTCTACCTCGTCTTCGTGTCCGAGGGGGCAGTTTGCACCAGGGGCAAGGTATTGACGCGTGCGCCAGCCTGATCTCGAGAACCTCTGAGGAAGAGCTGCGAGCGGTCGAGAGCGTCGAGCGCAAACACGTCTGCAAGAATGGCGCGTTCGGACTGCTCGTGTTCGACGGTCGGCTGCTTGGTAAACCCGACGCGGAGTTCGGAGCGATGCCGCTGGAGTTGAGGACGGAGCTGCCTCGGCCTTCTTCTGCGCCCAGCTCAAGAAGAAGGGCTGGCGCCCGAGGCTCGGCTTTTACAGCTTCCCATATCATGCGCTCATTGCCCCCGAGAGTCCCTTTTCTAACAATTGTTTAAATGTCGGACAATTTGATGGATAATCAATTATTGTAATTGAGATTCTGACTGGGGATTCGATATGAATAAGGTCTTACGCGCTACAACCACTTTTTCTTTGGCGGCTCTTCTGACATTTTCGTCATTGATGAGTCCTGTGGTTGCTGCCTACGGTTTGGATGAGTCCCAGCCTGTATGTGCTGCGACGGATGAGGTATCCCCTGATGACGGTGGTGTGGCTGCACGTGGTGATGATTTTTGCGGGACCGATGTCACTGTTGATCAGGCGCCGTCCGAAGGCGATACTGAGGCTGCTGGCTCTGTAGATTGGCTCACAGCTGGGAGTGGTTCCGAGGCTTATGCGGTCGGTTCTTCCTTCCAATACGTTTACCTGGCCTACCCAAACCTTCCCTCTGGATCCAATCAAGTCATTGCTTTTGCTACCCCTAATGACGGCGAAGTCCTTTCCTCTGCTACGCTTGGCTATGTGAGTGCCAACGGCGTAAAGGGCTCTGTCGACGCGTCTTCTACGGCTGATAATTCTGCCGCCTTTACTTTTGGCTCAAAACTCGAAGCCAATACTTATTTCCTCACTTCGATTTCGTATTATCTAGAGGGAGATGAGGCTGAGCATAAGATTGATCTTTCTGATCGAGATTATTCATTCACCGTCGCAGATAGCTCTATGAACTCCGAGGGCACATCTGTTTATTATGCAGATGGGGACGGAAATGCTGTTGAGGCCCAGTCTATTCAGCAGGCGTTGGAGTGTGCCGATTCTCCGGATGGTGTCTCTACTTATGCAGCTCGTTCCGCACGTAACGTTGGCGTGATCGCTCTTGATGCTGGCCACGGCGGGTCTGATCCCGGAGCCCAGGGTAATGGCAAAAGTGAGGCCGATCTTACCTGGAAGATTGTGACGGCCTGCAAGAATAAGCTTGAAGCGTATGGTTTTAAGGTCGTTCTTGCTCGCGAGCAATACGGTAATTATTCCGGCAATGATTTTCTATATCGCGTCCAGCGCTGCATTGATCAGGGCGCGCAAGCATTCGTGAGCTTTCATATCAATTCCGGTCCTTCCGCTGCTCATGGCGCTGAGGTTTACGCTCCTACCTCAAATGGATCAGACTATACACAGGTTTCTGTTGAGCTTGCCAATAAGGTTATGAATAACCTTGCTGCTATGGGTCTTACGTACCGCGGCGTTTTCCAGATGCAAGTGGGAGATGAGTTTGCGGTAATCCGATGCGCCCGCGAGCAGGGGATCCCTGGCATCTTAATTGAGCATGGCTTTATTTCGAATTCCGGCGATGTCGCTAATTACTTTTCCGATGACGGCTGTCGTCGTCTTGGCGAGGCTGATGCCGCCGCTATTATTGCGCAGTTCCCTCATCCTTATTCCATTGATGGAATTACCTTTTCGGAGGAATTGGGGCGAGCTGGATCTTCGATTAAAGTTGGAGTGAATGTTACCGGCAAGACTGATGGTCTTAAATATTAGTTTGTTTGGCATAAAGTCGGAGCTGATTGGAGTACCTCCAATTGGGGCGTAATTGGCCAAGATTTGACGAGCCCGTCGGTTACCTGGACTTTGCCGTCAGCCGGTGAATATGAGATTTACGCCGATGTTATCGATTCAAATGGTTACATTTCGAGCACTTCAAAGTACAAAGTAGTCAATTGGTCTCTCGAGGGCCTCGACGTCTCGGGCGACGCCCGCTGCGGCAAGCCCCTCGAGCTCCAGGCCAAGGT
>CAUFBM010000029.1 GCA_959023295.1 uncultured Collinsella sp.
TCAGGCTGCTCAATTTCCGATGCTCTTTTTGCTCAAATCCTCTTGACGAAACACAGTTCACCTCAATGGTCCTCCTAACGCCGGCGTGTTGGCACCACCAGCGTAGTGGCGGCGGGGAGGCGCGATGGCCATTATTCGGTGACTGGGATTGGTCGAAATGGTTTGACTATTAGTGGCTAAAATCGCCCGGCGCTAACATGCCCTAAAAACCCTGGTGCATCTTATTTCAGGCAAATAATGCACACCAGAAAATTTAGATCTGACTTCCATAGACAGATGTTTCAGTCTATTTTTCAATTGCTAAGGCAAATTAATATTGGAAGGCAAGACCGATTTATTCTCGTCAACGTCTTTAATAAGCAACCTTTGCTCTAGAAGAAGCTTATGCATGAGATTTTTTCCATGGTCTTTATTGTCGAGTGTGCTTCCATATTCATACAGAAGATGCGATATGCGTGAGTACAGCTCTTCACGAATTGCCTGCTCATCAACTGTTTTGTCTGGCTTATTTGGATATTTCTTATATAGAAATACAAGTTTAGTATCTCCGCCGTATAAATTGACAGTGTCAAAAATTGATTGGAAGTAGGAATAGTCAGCCCGAGAAAGCGAGTGTCCGAATATCTTGATGAAACCGGTATCGCTGTCACAGAGTTTTACAGTCTCGCTTTTATATGGCTCCAACGACATAAGCCTATATGTTTTTGTAAACGGCAGCGCCGGATCATCTTCAGCGACGTCTTTTCCGTCAATGCCGAAAATGATGTCCGTTCTGCCCAGTGAGCCATGAATATTCCGAGCAGCAACAATTCCTAGTTTCGGATCTTCCGATTTAAATGGGGTCGTATAGTTAAAGTTAAGAATGGAAGATTCATAATTCTTTTGCTGGGATTCTTCAATGCAGGCATCACGTATGGCTGAAAAATACACTGCGGCCTTTTCTCTATAATCTTCGTTTTCCTCTACTTGCTCCTCGAGATATCTCGCAAAAATGCTCTCATATTTTTTTAGCGAAGATAGGAGGTAGCTTGTAAGTTCCGCCTGTGAAACATCTTCTTTTCCGAGTCGAGTCGACACAAATTTGTATAAATCGTCTTTTGGCCGCGGGAATGGAATTGTGCTTGATAGGTCAATGGCCAAACCCGTAACGCTAAACATTCTGTCTAGCCTTGAGCCCAATCCGTCTTCTTGGAAGACGTATGCAGAGATAAGACTTTCTATATCGCACCATAAAGGGTCGTCTTGTCCTTTTTCAGCAAGTATTATATCCCAAACTTTTCTTTCGTCCTCAGGAATCGATTCAACTGAGAATGACCCGCTCGTCCTATCTCTGTAAAAGTCAGAGAACTTGGACTTCAATCCGCAGGTCAAGTCGAAACCATTTCCAAGAATTATTAGTTGGTGCATTTTAAATTCCCTTCACGTATGAATTTCTGCATTTGGCTTCCTAAGTTTTACCCAGATATATACGCATTGCTTCTTCCATATCATCTCTTGGAATCCGACGCTCGAGCACGGCTGGGCGACGAACGCCTTCGCGGCTACGTCCGATATGGAATCCGTCATGCCTGTTGTCGCATCGACATGACACAATATCTATTCAGCGATTTGATAAGGGTTGACAAGTCGGATGTAAACAATGAACGAGTATCACGCCATCTGCATCTTTAGTACACTTAAGATGGAAATTGGTCGTAGGGCGCGACCAACGAAATCAAAAGAAAGCCCATCGAGAAGATGTCTTCAATCTCTTTGGGTTGGAGGCATTTTTTCTTTGGAAGGTGGGCATGAATTCCTAAATTGTCTACTTAAGTGTCTCGTTTTACGAAGATCATCCGAACCCTCTTATGTGTCAATCATTCTTCCTTTCACCGACTGGCAAAACGATTTACGCCTAATATCGGGGTTCGATCGCTGGTTTTTTCTTCGTCCATTGTGTGATCTCGCTACACTAATATGTGCTGTTACCAGGTAATTTCCTGGCGCAGTTTCCATTGGCTCTTGCGAAGATCGGAGCGGTTATGTTTGCCACCGCGTTCCACACTAGCCGACACTACATTCTGCTTACTGTCTTGGCCTGCCTATGCGTTTTGCTGGGCGGGCCTTCTTATGCCTCGGGCGCGG
The DNA here is from genome assembly GCA_959023295.1 of uncultured Collinsella sp. Lineage (GTDB taxonomy): Bacteria > Actinomycetota > Coriobacteriia > Coriobacteriales > Coriobacteriaceae > Collinsella. The sequence goes on from CAUFBM010000029.1 coordinate 2,125, forward strand.
ACAACCTTTTCATTGCGGGCGACACGTACTGCGAGCCGGGCGTGTCGGGTCTCGGGTGGGTTTGGGCCGATGCCGAACATCTGGAGCTAACCGGCTATGCGGGTGAGGCCATCGGCGCCGACGGCGACCTGGTGGTGACGCTTGTAGGGCAAAACTCCGTGGTCGAGACACATGCGCCCGATGCGGACATTTCCATGAGCGGCATGGAGGTGTGGGGAAACCTTACGCTTCGCGGCTCCGGCTCGCTCACGGCGACGGGTTCGCAATGCGGGATCCATGTAGCCCAGGCGCTGGTGGTGGACGGATGCACGGTGGATGCTAGGGCCGACGGGGCAGGCGTTCTTGACCAGACTGTTGCCGGCATTGCCGCAGGTAGCTTGACCGTACGTGGCGGCGGGCGCGTTGTTACCGCGGGCGCGGGATCCGATGCGGGCTTGCGCTATTATGGCGTGCGCTTGCTCGACGAGGGGTTTGGTGCTGACGTTGCGAGCGAGACACTTGTCGTGGATGCGTCCTGGCTGGATGCAGCCGGTACGGATGCCGGCGTTGCCTGCGATCGCGGATCGCTCGTGGCCGCGCACTTTGTGATGCCTGCAGGCGGAACCTTTGGTGCCGCCAGCGTGGTGGATGCTGACGGGGCCGTGGCCACGCATGTGGTGATCGAGCCCGATGGCGCCACCGCCCCGGCGGGGGAGATCGACGTGCGCGATGTGCCGGGGGATGGCACAGGCGAGCCTACTGGTGGCGCCGACCCTGCTGCGGGGCAACCCGGTGCGGTACCGGCGACGGATCCTGCGATGAAACCCGCAGCTACGTCGCCCAAGACAACGGTCTCCAAGACCACAGTCACCAAGACGACCAAGCCCAAATCCACTATGGCAACAACATCGGCGCTTCCCAAGACCGGCGACAGCCACTGGATAGCTGCCTCCTTAACGCTATTCCTGCTGGGGACAGTGCTTCTGAGCGCCGCATATCACCGCTGATGCGGTACGACGCACTTGGCTGCGATACAAGAGCTCTGTATGAGCTTTAAGGGCAACGCTTTCGGAAAGGGAGCGTTGCTTTTTCATGCATGCAATGTCTAACGTGCAGCCATATGAGTTTCCGCAACAAGGACTATGTTTCGACGCTGGCCCTCTGATGTTCTACTGTTGAACGGTAAATAACCCATGATTTCGACTACCGACATATCCACTGTCGCCACCCGCGTGCTAGCTCAATACGACGTCAGCGAAGCATATTTATTTGGCTCGTTTGCCCGAGGCGAGCAAACGCCCGATAGCGATATTGACTTGCGCCTAGTCTGCGGCAACACCATGACGTTCGGCACGCTTTACGAACTCTACTATAAGCTCGAGATGAAACTTGGGCGAAAGGTGGATGTCGTCACCAACCCACCAGAGCACATGCGCCCGACCTTTCGCAAAAGCATCGAACAAGATGAGGTGCGCATCTATGAAGTGCTGTAAACAGGACGGGGAGCTTGCGAATACTAGCCCTCAAACTTTTCCTTCCAAAGAACCCAACCCGGAGACCCTCGAGGCCATCCGCGAAGGTGACGCATTCTTTGCAGCAAGGGAGTCCGGTCGCTTCGACAACGGCGCCGATCTAATCGATGCAGCTCTAAAAGCTCCTGAAGCGTGAGAGAATTTAACCACCGAAGAGACTGTCGTCTTGGAGGTGCCAGATCGGCGAGGTACGTACCTCGCCATTTTTGTACGATTTGATCAAATGTCTAAGCATTTGAACCTGCATATCGACGAGGTCGGCAATGCGGATAAGCCTTTTCTGCCTAGCGGCAGGCTTAATTCGCGATATCCTTCATGTGTTATACTTGAGCCATAAATTCTGTTTCAAGTATTCGAAAGGCTTGAGATGAAGTTGTTAAAGGTTTGCTTCGACCATCTCTCGATGTTCGAAGACGGGTTATTCGAAATCGACCTGTTCGCCTCCGACCGCGTGACGGCCTCCGATGAGTCGGCTTTCGAACTGGCGGACCATCTCTACGTGAATAGCGTCGTTGCGCTGGCGGGCATTAACGCTACGGGCAAGACAACAGCACTGAACCTGCTGGAGCTCGCCTGCCGCATTGTTGACGGCTCTCCGGCGCGCGGCGGCGGGCTCCCATCAACGTTCCCCGCCGCGTTCGACGGCCTGTCCAAGCTCAAGTGCGTCATATGGCACGCAGATCGTCTTTACTTGCTCGAGTCGGTGCTGCAGACTGTCGAAGGAGGCGACGACGGTCCCGAGCTGACGTTCTCCGATGAGGTGATTTCTTCGCTGCCAGCCAAGGCCCTCAAGCGCTCGACCCTGGCATCCTGGGCCGAAATCGAGAAACTCGCGTCCCCGCTGTGCGACCGTGCTCAGATGCCGGACTCTTGGGCGGCGCTTACGCCGCCTGACGTTTCCGTCGCAGCCGCTGTGCTCGCCAAGGACTTCGGCCATCGCATCCGAGCGATAGCATTGCGCGACGGTGGCTTCCGCCTCACTGAGCAATTCAACGGTCTCGACGACGTGCTTCGTGTTTTCGACTCTGGCATCGAGCACCTCGAGGTCCGGGACTCCGGTCGCGCCTTCGTACTGACGTTTACAGGTCGCGAGCCCATCACGATCTCCGAGCGGGGGCTCACCGAGGTGCTCTCCTCCGGCACTGTACGTGGCCTAGGGCTGGTGCAACGCGCAATGAGGGTCCTGCGCTCCGGCGGCTACCTTTTAGTCGACGAGGTGGAGAACCACCTTAACCGCCAACTGGTTAACGTCGTGCTTGATCTGTTTGCCGCCCGCGGGACCAACCCCAACGGCGCGACGCTGGTTTTCACGACTCACTACCCGCAGCTCCTCGATCACGTGCACCGCAAGGACAACGTGTTCTTTCTCGCCCGACGCAACAGCGGTGCGCGCGTGGTGAAGTACGCCGACCGCGTGAAACGCATCGAGAACAAGAAATCGGAGGTATTCGCCTCGAACTTTGTGAAGGGGACCGCTCCGCGCTACGCCGACGTGCGCGCGCTTAAAGAGCTCGTCGCAGAGGAGGTGTCCGATGAGCGGTGATAACGGTTTTCGCTTTGCGGGATATCATCCGATCATCTCCTGCGAGGGAACAGCGGAACAGGTGGCCGTGGACATTCTCCTCGAGGCGGACGCGCTCGTCTTTTCAGAGGCCGACGTCGTGGACGTCACCCGCCTGCGCAAAGCCTCCGATATCCAAGATAACTACCTCAACTTAGACTATGACTGGCCAGTCTGCATCGTCAGGGTGCTGGACTCGAGGAAAGAACGCTTCAAACTCGGCAACCTGTACGCCGGCCGCTTCCCGGTGGTTAGCTACGTGACCCATCCCGAGATAGAGGTGCTGGCCATTATTCGAGAGGGCTCGTGGAGACGCTGGCACGGCGGACGCATGAAACCGAGCGACTTCTGCAAACAGGAGCTCGGCATGCACGAGGTAAAGAGGGAAGGCTTCCTCAAAAGTTATTGGGATGCCGATTCGCTTACGGCAGCCGCCAGGGAATACAAGCGACTTTCGAAGATCCCCAAGGGCGAGTTGTGCCTGGCAGACCTCATCCGGTAAAGGTTTGCAGCCACCGCAATACCCATAACGCTTCCCAAGACTACCGGCTGCCGCTTGATTGCCCTTTTCTCGGCGCTTTTCTTGCCGTGCACAACACAGCCATAACGCCCATTTCCGGAAGTGCGGGGAAAATCGCAACCAGCCGAGCACAAACCAAATTTTGGCGTCAAAACCGCAGGTCACGAAAGGGTATAACCGGGGTCTGGTTGGCGGAACTCGGTCTTTCCCCGCACTTCCGAACTCGGAGAGTCTTAGAAGCCAGTATTGAATATCGGGAGCTCCTTGCCGAAAATCCATTTGAGGGAATCCGTATCGTCGATATCATTCGAGAGGGGATGACGGGCGATGACCAACGCCTACAGTGAGATGTATCTCGAGGATGCAATGAGAACGCTGGGCGAGGCGGTCGATTTTGCCCTCTGTGACCAAGGGCTGACTTCGGCCGAGTTGACGGCGATCCTGTCGAACGCTTTTGAGATGAAACAGTTTGAGCGTGGTACGACTCGCGTCGTCTGCGGCATGGCGGGCGACGAGCTCGCGCGCGATATTATCGCCCATGCGGGACTGACCCCCGTCGAATGCAGGGAGACCTATCCGTTCGACCGTTCGCCTCAGTATTGGGCGGGCTGGGTTTTGGCCTATGCGCAATGGATGAGCAGCTTGGGCTTTAATGAGCTACTCGAAGTCGCCCCGCTCGATTGGATCATCGGCTCGTACCATCCGCTTCACGAGGCCTCCGAAGTCAAATTCGCCCAGATTATTATCGAAAAATGGAACAACGCCCAGACAGACAAAAAGGGCCTCAAAGCGGCACGAAAGGCGGCCGGACTAACGCAAAAACAGCTCGCCGCCCAATCGGGGGTTAAGCTTCGCGCCATACAACTCTACGAGCAGAACCAGCTCGACCTACGCCGCGCCTCGGTCTCCTCGGCATTGGCGCTTGCAAATGCCCTAAACTGCGCCATCGAAGACCTCGTCTGGAAACCGGTTGCCCTGGAGTACGACTCGCGGGCTATTCCATCCATAGAGCTATAAAGGAGGCAGACATGCTTTGGAGCAATGTTCAACAAGATGACGGCGCTGATTGCGTTGCTCAAGAAGATCATTCAACTGCGCACGTGGCAAATTCAGCATCACTGATTTTGCGCGACGGCGCCACGTTAATCGACGAAGCTGTTCGGCTAACCATTGCGGGCATGCCCAACGCGCTCAGGCTCTTGGAGAACTCATGACGACGGTCGCGCCGCGCCGGGCACATCCGTTCGCACCGCTCGTGCTCGACGATGCCGGTTCGCTCGAAGCTATGGCCGCGGCCGTGATGCGTCTACACAGCACGCTGATGACCGTCGGGCGCTGCTATACGACCGACGCCGCGGGCGACCGTGCCGCACTTGAGCTTGGACGCGTCGAGTCCGTACTTGCAGGTTCATTCTGTACGATATTCGGCCAATCGCCGGCCGATCGCTTCGCAGACATCTTTGACCAGGTCGCCTACGTGGCCGAGCACATGGTCAAGGACCACATCTTTGAGGACGGCAACAAACGCACCAGCCTTGTCTTTGCGTTGTCCGTCTTAAGGTTCGCCGGCACTCCGGTCGTGCTGTCCGATGGCCCCGAGCCCAAAGACAATCAATACTATGCCTGGATCCAGGACCTCGTTTCCAGTCGCCGCACGACCAGCGAGCTAGCCGAAGAGCTGCGCCGCGGTTGTGTTGTAGGCTCGGGCGACCCCTCGCGCGTATAGAATCTAAGCATCCGCACGCCAGTTATTGAATGGATTGGACACCATATGGAAATCCCCAGCACCCTGTGCAGCAATGTCTACGACTTTGCGTTTTGCCCCGAGCCCTGTTACGACCGCCTGGTCGACCTCGCCGATCCCGAGGACTGGGGTCCCAGCAACCGCATCCTCAAAAACTACCTGTCGTTTTCGTTTAGCCGCGCGGTGTTTTTGACCGAGCGCGACGTGGACCAGACCGCACCGTCCAACCTGCCGCTGGTGTTCGATGACGACCGCTGCCTGTTTAACACCGGCCTGTATACACGCCGTTACGAGACCATCTACGGTCTGTTTGAGCCCAACACCAAGCCCGACGCACGCCAGCGCTGGTTTTTGAAGGGCTTCTTTAAGGAGAGCGACCCCATGCTGGTCTCGTTTGAGTACCTGCCGTGCCGCGTGCGCTTTGCCGAGGACCCCTCCGAGCTCGTCTTTGACTACCGCCTGCCCATCCGTTCCAACATCGACCACATTTTGGGCGACGAGGAAAACCTGACGCGCATCCCCGCCAGCCTGATGGGGGAGGACAACTCGCTGCTGCTGCGCCGCGCCTTTGAGGGCGCCGTCGTCGAGGCCGCCCGCCGCGCCGCAGCCAACTACACGCTCGCGGTGCCGCAGTTCTATGGCGGCCGGATCCAGCTGCTGCTGCCGCTGTGCCTAACCGGGGACAAGCCCGAGCTGGCGCTGACTATCCAGCGCGAGGACGGCTTTTACGCCGCGCGTACCTGTCTCACGCTCGACATGGCCTACAACAACGCGCGACTTATCTGCCGCCCCGAGACCTCGTGGATCAAGCGATAAAGGGTGGTTTAGCTGCTGGTTTGTCGGCTGCCCTGATTGCGGTGACGAGGTCTGCGCCCACGATTACGTCAACGATTGGTTGATTTCCGATCTCAGCCGAACACATTGAGCAAATAGGCCATTCCCGCAGTT
>CAUFBM010000030.1 GCA_959023295.1 uncultured Collinsella sp.
GATAGTCACATATGTTTTATGACATTTGGGCTTCCTAGTGATATCCATTATCGTTAGGAAGCTCATTTTATTGAACCTATGGGGAATAACGTTGTCTTGCTTTTGGACAAATAGGGATTTTCGGCACTCATTACAAGGAAATTTGCTGCTACTAAATTGGTGACAGTACTCATATTTGGCATTTTTTGCACACAGAGGTCCCGAGGGGGTTCCGAGGGGCCGCGGTTTCGCCCTTTTTGCGCCGAAGCGATACACTGTTGCCGTTTGATTTCTTCGCTCAAGGAGGATGCGCATGCCGTGCACAACGATTTTGGTTGGTAAGAACGCGAGCTACGACGGGTCGACGCTGGTTGCCCGCAACGAGGATTCGTCCAACGGGGTGTTTGAGCCCAAGCGCATGCGTGTTGTGCACCCCGACGAGCAGCCGCGTGTCTACACGAGTGTCTTGAGCCACCTGACCGTTGAACTGCCCGACAATCCCATGCGTTACACAAGCGTCCCCGACGTCATCCCCGGTCACGGCATTTGGGCCGAGGCCGGCTTCAACGAGCTCAACGTTGGCATGTCCGCAACCGAGACGCTCACCTCCAATGAGCGCGTCCGCGGCGCCGATCCGCTCGTGGACTATGTGCCCGCAAAGGGCAACGAGGGCGAGGACGGCTATGTTCCGGCGCAGCCCGGCGGTCTGGGCGAGGAAGACATGGTGACCCTGGTACTGCCGTACGCCAAGTCCGCCCGTGACGGCGTACGCATCCTTGGTGACCTGCTCGAGCGCTATGGCACCTACGAGAACAACGGCATTGCTTTTAGCGATGTGGACGAGATCTGGTGGCTCGAGACCATCGGCGGCCACCACTGGATCGCCAAGCGCGTGCCCGATGACGCCTATGTGACCATGCCCAACCAGCTGGGTATCGACAGCTTTGACCTGGACGATGCTGAGGGCGCGCAGGCCGACCACATGTGCTCCGCCGACCTGCGCTCCTGGATGGCCGAGTGGCATCTGGATCTGACGCTGGGTGTTAAGGGCGACGGTCCCGCCGCGGTCTTTAACCCGCGCGAGGCCTTTGGCTCGCACAGCGACAGCGACCACGTCTACAACACGCCGCGCGCCTGGTACATGCAGCGCTGCCTCAACCCCAGCGATGTGTGGGACGGTCCCGACGCCGACTACACGCCCGAGAGCGACGACATCCCCTGGAGCCGCGTGCCCGAGCGCAAGGTGACCCTCGAGGACATCAAGTACGTGCTTTCGAGCCACTACCAGGGCACGGAGTTCGACTGCTACGGCAGCAAGGGTACGCCCGCCACACGCGGCGCCTATCGTCCCATCGGCATCAACCGCAACAGCCAGCTTGCCGTGCTGCAGCTGCGCCCCTATGCGCAGCCGGCGTATCGCGCCGTACAGTGGATGGCGTTTGGCTCCAACTCGTTTAACGCGCTCGTGCCGCTGTATGCCAACGTCGAGACCATGCCCGAGTACTATGCCGACACGCAGGCTCGCGTGACGTCCGAGAATTTCTATTGGGCAAATCGTCTGATCGGTGCCTTGGCCGATGTTCGCTTCCATGAGTGCGGTCGCGCGGTCGAGGACTATCAGGAGAAGGTCGGCGGCATGGGCCACAAGCAGATTCACGACGTTGACGCCGTCGTAGCCGCGATGCCCGAGGCCGAGGTGCCTGCCGAGCTCGCCCGCGCCAACGAGGCCTTTGCCGAGCTTGTACGCGTGGAGACCGATGCCCTGTTGGGCAAGGTGCTCTACACCACGAGCTGTGCCATGAAGAACTCCTTCGCGATGAACGACAACGTAAGGTAAAGACAGCCTTGCGGCGAACGAGCGGGGCAAACGCCGTCAAAGGCTTTGCCCCGCTCGATTCCTACCTTGGCGGCAAAACGATTTTGTGTCGTTCGCTCAATCTTGGGTACAAGAAGGCCAATGCAGTTGTTCACGATTGGAGCCAACCATGGTTATGAAATTCGATCAGCTTGTTAACGGTGCCATCAACGTGGGCTTCGGCGCCGCCGCCGTTGCCGTCGAGGGCGGCAAGAAGGTCCTCGACGACCTCAATACCAAAGGCGAGCAGGTTCGCAAGGACGCCGGCACTCCCGATATCGCCCGCAGCGTGTCCGACATGTTCGAGCAGGCCGGTGGCACCATTTCCGACCTGACCGAGCGTCTGGGCATGCAGGGTGAGACTGCGGCGCAGCGCGTGCTCGACGAGCTCATCCTGGCCCGCGTCCGCGTTATGACCGCCCCCGAGCGCACGGCCTTTTTGGCCCATGTGCGCGACATCGTCGATTCGGTCGAGGACAACGTGACTTCGGTGCCCGTCGAGTCCGTTGAGCCCGACGATGCAGAGGACACCGAAGAGGCCGAGTAGCAGCGCAGATGGCAGATTCCACCACCGATTACAACAATCTAGATCCCTTGGGTGACGAGGCGGCGGTTGTCGATGAGGTCGATGCCGCCGTCTCGGGCGCTCGCAAGAAGCCGCGTGCTGTCGATATGGTTCCCGAAGAGCCCGACGCGATGGCGCCGGACGAGGAATACCAGCTCACGCCGGCAGGCCGCCGCGAACGCATTGGGCAGATCGTTCGCCTGATCAAAAAGTACCGCGTATGGGATAACCTCACGCCGGTGCGCCTGCGTCGTCTGCTCGAAGAGCTCGGCCCCATGTTCGTCAAGATGGGGCAGATCCTGGCCAACCGGTCCGAGATTTTGCCGCAGCGGTTTTGCGACGAGCTGCGCCGCCTGCGCTCCGACGTAGACCCGGTGCCGTATGAGGTAGTGCTCCGCTGTCTGGAAGAGGAGTACGGCCAGCGCCTGGGGCAGATGTTCGACGCGATCGACCCCAACCCGCTCGGAAGCGCGTCGCTCGCGCAGGTACACCGTGCCCGCCTGGTGACGGGCGAGGACGTGGCCGTTAAGGTGCAGCGCCCCGGCGCGCAACAGGTCATGGCACAGGACATCGACATCATCCGTTCGGTGGTGCGCATCGTTTCCAAGTTCGTCAACACCGACCAGTTTGTTGACTTACACGGCGTGGTCGAAGAGCTGTGGACCTCGTTTCGCGAGGAGACCAACTTTTTGGCCGAGGCAAAAAATCTCAACGATTTCTATGACTTCCACAAAAGCGTGCATGGCGTTTCGTGTCCCAAATCCTACCTGGACCTTTGCACCGAACACGTCGTGGTCATGGACTACATCGACGGCATCTCCATTGCCGATCCCGAGCGCCTGGTGGCCGAGGGCTATGACCTGGAAAAGATCGGCTCGGCGATCGTCGAGGACTATTCGACGCAGGTGCTCGACGACGGCTTTTTCCATGCCGACCCGCATGCGGGAAACATCATCCTCAAGGACGGCATTGTCTACTTTATTGACCTGGGCATGGTCGGGCGCATGTCGAGCCACGACCGCGGTATCGTCAAGGATATGATCTTTGCCGTGGCCGAGGGCGATGTGCCCAAGCTCAAGGATTCGCTCATGCGTTTTGCCGTGACGCGCGGTGATTCGGCCGAGCTCGACCATTCGGCCTTTTTGTCCGATTTGGACTTTATCGTAGCCGACTTTGCAGGACTCGATCTTAAGGACCTGGATATCGGCGAGTTTTTGACCTCGCTGTTAAACCTCGCGCGTAAGAATGACGTTGAGCTGCCGAGCGTGGTGACGATGTTCGCCCGCGGCATGGTGACGCTCGAGGGTCTGCTGACCGAGTACATGCCCAACGTCAACATGATCCAGATCATCCAAGCGCACATCAAAAACGAGAAGAGCGCCTATGCGCGCGTCCGCGAAATGGGGCGCGACTTTGCGGCGAGCAGCTATCGCGCGGCAAAAGGCTCGCTCGAGGCGGCCGAGTATCTGGGCTTGGCGTCGCGTATGCTCACGCGCGGCCAGCTCAAGCTGAACTTGCAGCTCATGAGTAGCGACAAGGCGCTGCGTCAGATAGGCGGCATCGTCGACCGCATGTCAATGGCCATTGTCATTGCCGGCCTGTTTATCGGTTCCTCGGTGGTCTACTATGCGCGCATCGAGCCTGTTGTGCTCGGTATTCCGATCATCGGCTTTGTTGGCTATGTGAGCGCGCTGGTTTTGGCGCTCATGCTGGGCCGCAATATCTGGCGCAACAGTCACGGCGGCAAGCACTAGCGTAGCTGCACGGTGTCTTGTCCCACGGCGCCCTTCCATACCCAACTCTTTCCTATCGCAAACAATAGGTTGATTTCCGATCTCAGCCGAACACATTGAGCAAATAGGCCGTTCCCGCACCTAGCCGAACGCCCCCGCGGCCCTCCCGGGGCCCGGGGGCGGCATTTTCCCAGTTGAAGGAACGGTGGAGATGTGTTTCGATGGGTCCGGTGGCCATGC
>CAUFBM010000031.1 GCA_959023295.1 uncultured Collinsella sp.
ATGAGTGGTTAACTATTAGTAGTCGAACTGGTGATAGTAACGACGGTAGTTGAGGTTGTGCTTGGTGACCGTCTCGTAGTAAGCGGCAAGGCGATCGGTGATCAGCGAGGAGAGAATCCACGGAGACACGATGACGCGGAACTCGTCGTCAAGGCCGGGGATCGCGAACTCGGCGGTGTCGATGATGTTGATGTCGGTGTCGCCGGTCACGCCGCGGGTCAGGAACGCGCGGACGCGCTCATCGAGCTTGCGGTTCTCGTCCTCGCCCATGAACAGGAACACGGGGACGCCGGGCTCCACGAGCTCGAGGGTGCCGTGGAAGAAGTCGGCCGAGGTGATGTAGCGGGTGCGCTTCCACTGCATCTCCTCGAGGATGCACATCGAGAAGAGGATCGTCTCGCCCCACAGGGCGCCGGAGCCGATGAACATGGTGTAGGGGGCCAGGGCGTACTTCTTGGCGAGCTCCTCGGCGCGCGGCTCGAAGCTCTTGCGGATGTCGACCAGGTGGGTCCAAACATCCTTGGTCTGCTCAATAAACTTGTCGAACTGCGGGAAGCAGCCGCGGCGGTTGAGCAGGCGCAGGCCGAAGCAGTCGGCGAGGTAGTAGCCCATCTCGCAGCCGCCGTTACCATGATCGGAAGCCATCTTGACGCAGTTCTCGGCGCCGACAGCCTGGCCGATGAGACCCTCGGGCTTGGTCATGGCGTAGACGCGGACGCCCATGTCCTTCATCTTCTTGACGGCCTCGAGGACCTCGGGGGTGGTGCCGGACTCGGAGGCGGTGAGCACGACGGACTTCTCGGTCATGCGCTTGTGGCCGGAGACGTTCCACTCGGCGGCGTGGATCAGGTAGACCTCGAGGTCGCGGTCGCCGAACTTGTTCATGAGGTACTCGAGCTGCATGAGCTCGTCCCAGGTGCCGCCGACGCCCATCAGGAACACGGCGTCGTAGCCCTCGTCGGCGACCTTGTCGGCGAGCGCGGTCATCTTCTTGCCGGTCTCGTAGAGCGCCTTGCCGTCCTCGAGGTAGCCCTCCTGGTCGAAATGCATGATCTCGATCTTCTCGGTTTCCTTCATTTGTCTCTCCTTTCTGGGGGTTGTTTCCACATCCCCCGTGCCAACGGGCATCAAAACCCGCTTACATTCCGTAACACTCAGCCGCTTTGGCCTTAAGCGCATTGACTGACTCTTCGTAGCCCTCTGCCTTGACCTCCATTTGCTTGGAGACGGCATCGAGATACGGGTGCACATCCCATGACTTCAGGCGCTCGGCGATTATGGCCGCAATCGTCTGGAAGAACACAAGATTGGGAATTGCGCTGAGCAGCGGAGCCACCTGAGGCACCGCAACCTCGTGAGCCCTACCCCTGGGATGGGCCGTGAGCAGCACCGTTTTTGCCGTAACGTTCGATAGCGCATCGGCGATATTCGCAAGACGCTCCGACCCCTGCGGATCGTCGACAATAAACACCAGATAGCCCGGAACGATCTGCATCTCGGGACCGTGGACGAACTCCTCGCCCTCGTGATGCATGGCAGGAATCTTGATGGTCTCGCTCAGCTTGAGCGCTGCCTCCTCGGCAACACCGTAGTTGGGGCCGTTGCCGACGACCATGGCGGGCATGTGCCCAGAAAGCTCGAGCATGTGGTCTTGGACATATGCCTCGGCGGTCTTGCACATCACGGCATTGGCCTGGATAGCCTCGCGCAGGTCGTCAAGACGCTGGGCAACGCCCTTGGCGTCAATCGTTCCGCGCGCCTGACCGCCGTAAATACCAAAGAGCACCAGGTACTCAACGAGAACCTCGACGCCCAGAGTCACAAAGTCCACCGACTCGACGCCCACACCGTAGTCAAGAACGATGCCAGCGTGCTCCTTGATGGGTGCCTCGACGTTTGCCGTGAGCGCAACTGCAGCCATATCGTGCGCGCGCATGTAATCAAGAGCCGCGATCGTATTGGTCGAGTAGCCGCTCTGCGAAACGGCAATGTTGAGCGCATGCTGCGGATAGGTGTGTTCAAAATCGACGAAGGCCTCGGGCGTCACAACGGACACCTGCATTTGCAGGGCATCTTGCAGGTAATCGCGAGCGCAATCGGCGGCATGGCGCGACGAACCCGAAGCAACGATGCGCAGCGCGTCAAAAGAACCGGACTGGAAAATATCAACGAGCTGCGCTACCAGCTCAGACGAACGCTCGAGGTTCTCTCCCATACGCACATGGGCAAGCTGAACGTAATCGAGCATCTTCATCGTCTCACCTCGTGACAAATCATTAGTATTTGATACCAATCACAGTTACAGGTTACGGCTTTTTGATACCTCTTTGTCGATTAATTTATCCCCATCGGCGAACGGTCGATTTTGAGCCATGTAAGGTTGTATATGCAGTCTGCCCAACGAATCAAAATTCCGTCAGCTTTTCAGCCCGTTATGCAAAAAACCAGCTAGTACGTATAGGTATATCCACCCGCATCACCGCGGTTAAACGACTTGACGTACTCGATCGCCTGGCCACTCGCATCGAAGCTCACGCACTCAAGCGTCAAGGCAAGATCGCCCTGCTCCAGTCCAAGCAGGCCGGCATCTCGCGCGCCCAGTGCTTCGATATCGAGCTTTTCCTGTGCCATGACCGGCTTTCGGCCCAACATCTCATAGGTCTCGTACAAACTGAAGACCGACACGTCAATATCTTCGATTGTGGGAAACAGCAGGCACGGGATGAACGCCATCTCAATCGATACGGGATCGCCGTTGACGCAGTTCAAACGCCGAATCGAATACAGTAAATCGTCCTCGGCAATGCCAAACAGGTTGGCATAATATGGGCCCGCATAACGCTTGGAACGCGCGAGGATGCGGACGGACGGCTCGCCGCCCGAAGCACGAACCGATTCGCGAAAGCCTCCCGTTCGCTCGTAGGCAACGGGCACCTTCTGTGCCACAAACGCGCCCTTTCCGCGGACGCGTCGAATCTGCCCACGCCGAACCAGCTCATCGACAGCGCTTCGGATGGTCAAGCGCGTCGTACCAAATTCCTCGGCGAGGTCTTTTTCGGACGGAATCATGGAACCCGTGGGATATATACCGCGCTCGATACGCTCCTCGATGCGGCGTCGAATGCGCATATAAACCGGGGTGGCATCTACTGTTTCAGCCATTGTTCACCTGCCACGCTCCTCATGCCGTTCTTTTCGCCGTTATCGGCAAAGCGGAACTTTGTGGGCAAAATCACCGATTTGCAATGCTCCACAAAACGCATGTCCTTATCAAATTCTATCGTGCTC